>NZ_LJIC01000120.1 GCF_001295845.1 Rhodopseudomonas sp. AAP120
GCCCCGCCATGCCCCCGGGCGGCGGCATGGGCGGCATGGACTTCTAAGCGAAGTCATCGTCGCAAAGACAACGAAGCCCGGGAGCAATCCCGGGCTTTTTTGTTGGGGCTATAATGTTCAAACTATCTTTCGTCATTCCGGGCTCGCGCTTCGCGCGCCCCGGGATGACGGGGAGAGGAATATGCTATAAGCACGGCGTTGAGATTTGCAGGTAAGAATGCCCCGGCTCCGCACTCATCCTGGCGAAATCCTGCGCGAAGAATACTTGGTGCCGCTCGGCCTCTCCGCCCGCGCGCTGGCCAAGGAGCTCGGCGTGCCCGCCAATCGCCTGACCGAGATCATGCGCGGCAGTCGCGATGTCAGCGCCGACACGGGGCTCCGGCTCGGTCGCTACTTCAGCACTGATCCGCGATTCTGGCTCAACTTGCAGGCCGCATACGACCTGTCCAAAGCCGAGCGATCGACTGACTACGCCAGCATCGTGCCGCGCGCGGTGGCGTAGAAAGGGCGTCGTTGATGCTTTCACATCTTCAAGCGCAGCTCACAAACTGCCACTGACGTCACCCTTCCAACCCGGACCACCCCATGCCCGACCTCCCGCCTCACCTCGCCCAGCTCGAAGCGGATTTCACCGCGATCGGGCCCGACGTCATGCAGGTCGAAGAGCTCGACGGATTCATCGCGGCGCTGCTGGTCTGCCCCGAGATGATCAAGCCCGGCGACTGGCTGCCGGCGGTGTGGGGCGGCGACGCAGACGAACCGGCGCCGTTCACCGACCTCGATCACGCCAACGCTATCTTCGGACTGATCATGCAGCACTACAACGAGGTCGCGACGACGCTGGCCGAACACCCGGAGCGCTACCGACCGCTGATGCCCGGGATCGATACCGAGGACGCCGTCTGGGAGCTGTGGATCGACGGCTTCGGAGCTGCCCTGGACATGTGGCCGGAGCATTGGGAGCGACTGCACGATGCCGACGAGGCGACCCGCGCGGCGTTCGACGGCCTGTCGCGATTGGTCGACATCTCCTCGATGATCGTCGACATTTCCGCCGCCGACCGCGAGGTGCTGGCGACAACCGCCGCCAGCAAAGTCACCGGGTGGCTCCTCACCCTGAACACCTGGCGCATCGCCAATGACCCGTCGCCCCGCACCATCGAATGGGGCCCGCCAACGCCCCAGCCGCTGCCGCCCGCTACGAAGCGGACCAAGATCGGCCGCAACGAGCCCTGCCCGTGCGGATCGGGGAAGAAGTACAAGCGGTGTTGCGGGATGGGGTGACTACGTTTCCGGCACTGAGACCTTTGCAAAGTGCGGGCCGCCAACATAGAAACAGCCGCAATATCGGCTCATCAATCAAGGACAGGTCGCAGAATACTCTATTAAGATGCGTGATTGCGACTATTCTTGATAGGGACGCAGGACAGGCTCTTCTTCATGGCATGGGCGAGACCGGAATACTCAAAACGCCGAGTAAACGACGCTGGCGGTCTAATCACTAACTACGCATGGTCGGAGGACTTAGACGAATTGGGGCAATACCTTCAGGCACTCGAAATAGTCAACAACTGGCGCTCCTCGCACAATTTTCCGCTCAACACATTTCACGTTGGACTGAAACGACGAGGAAAATTGATTGACAGTGGAATAATCACTGCTCAACGAATCAAGCGACTCTCATCGATCGAACACAAACTTTCTCGATTTCCGACTATGACTCTCTCGCAGATGCAAGACATTGGCGGATGCAGAGCAATCATGCGCTCGGCAAAAGCGGTCAGGCAACTCTGCAATGCATACGCAACAAGCGATATAAAGCACAGCACGGCAGCGAAAGATGACTACATCGATCAACCAAAGCCTTCAGGCTACCGAGGCGTTCATCTGGTCTACAAGTATTTCTCGGACCGCAAGACTGACTACAATACGCTGAAGATTGAAATCCAGATACGATCCCAATTACAACATGCGTGGGCAACCGCAGTGGAAACTGTGGGCACGCTGCAGCAACAAGCCCTTAAGTCAAGCCAAGGCGAGCGGGACTGGCTACGATTTTTTGCCCTTGCGAGCAGCGCGTTTGCATTCCGAGAAGGAACCTCCCCCGTTCCTGGAACGCCGCAATCCTATCGCGAGCTCGTGTCGGAAATGCGTGACTACGTCCGCAGTTTGGATTTGGCGAAGCGGCTTCAGGCGTACGGCCATGCGATAAGGTTCTTATCGAACCCTCAGCATAACAGAGGCGACAACCACTATTTTCTCCTCGAAATGAATCCTGCTCAGAGATCGATTCAGGTAACAACGTTTAAATTCAGCGAGTCTACGCTTGCAAACCAGAAATATTTGGAGGTCGAGCGAAAACTCAGGAGCATTACCGGGGCGGAAGCAGTGCTCGTATCAGTGGATTCACTAGATGCCGTCCGTAAGGCGTACCCGAACTACTTTCTAGACACTGCAGTGTTTGTTCGACTGATTCATGAGACGACTCGAACATTGTCGCCTCCTCCACGCCCAAAGAGGGCACTCGATACTAGGCAGCTGAACCTCTTCAAATGAGCAAGCGTAGATTCAGCTACGTCACATTGGCACCGCGTGTTGGACGGCTCGGAGACGCCTCAGAGCGATCTCGAAGCGATCGGGCCGCAGGCGTCCGATCAGATCTCCGGCTGAACCCGCACCCTAAACACATGGCGGCTCGCCCACGATCCGCGTCCACGCGACATCGCATGGGACACCCCGCCGGCCCCAGCGACGCGCACCAAGGTCGGCCGAAACGAGCCCTGCCCGTGCGGCTCGGGCAAGAAGTATAAACGCTGCTGCGGATCGAAGCGAAGCGCTGACGCGCAGCGGCCGCCGGATGATGATCGCATCCGAAGGCCGCGTGGTGAGTTCAGAACGTCACGCGCAGATTCGCGCGGACGCCCTGGTCTGAGATGCTGCTGCCGACCTGGCCGGAGTAGTTGACGCTGATCGCAGTGGTCGGCGTCAGCGCGGTGCCGAAGCCGGCTTCGAACACGGCGACATCCTGCGCCAGCGGCACGCCCGACACCGTGAAGGCGCTGCTGCCCGCGAACGCGTTGGTCGCGGTCGGGGTGACGTGGTTCAGCGTGTGGCGCCAGCCCACCATGCCGTTCGCGGTCAGAGCCAACGTGCCGACATCGAACCCACCCTTGGCCCGCAGGCCGAGCGTGGTGAAGGTCGCGTCGGTCGTGTCGCTTGCGCTGGTCAGCGCCGCAGCGCCGCCCTTCTCGGTGACCCCCGACGTGTTGAGGTTCACGTAAGCGAGGCCGGCGAACGGCTGCAGCACGGCGCGACCGAGTTCGATGTTGTAGCCCAGGTCGCCGTACACCTGCGTGGTGCGGGCATTGTAGTCCGCGATCAATCGATCGGCGAAGCCTGACAGCGCGACGTTGCGGCTCGAGGTCAGGTCGTGCCAGGCGTGATTGACGCCGAAGCTGAGCGCGACCGCGTTCCAGTTGCCGCCGCCATAGGCGCCGATGCTGTAGGTGTCGCCCGACACCGAGCCGCGGCCACCGTCCAGGCTGATGCTGGTGTTGCCATAGCCGCCGACCAGGCCGAGACGCAGCGCATTGAAGACTTCGCCGTCGGCGCCGAACAGAATGCCGCCGGTGTTGCGGCGGACGCCGGTCGCATTGCCGTTGCCGTCGCTCTTCGCCCAGGAGCCGTAGCCGCGCGCCCATACCGATGTATCAGGTCCCCGCTGTGCCGACTGCACCTGCTGCGTGGTCGCCTCCCGTACGAAGCGGCTGTCGTCGAGCAGCGCCGTCTTGGCCGACGCATAGGCCTCGCCCGAGACTTGATCGAACGCCGCACGGGCGGCGCCGTCCGTCGACGACATCGCCACCGCAGAGCGCAGTCCGTTGCCGCTCGAAAGACTCTGCAGGCCGCTCGCCGCCGCGCGCTGATTGAGCGTCAGCGCCGCATCGGCAAAGCCGCGGGTCTGAGCCGCGCCGACATAGACGTGGGTCGGATCGTAGCTGGCGACCAGCGTGTAGAAGGTCGAGACGAACGTATCCCCGGTCAATGTGTAACGACCGCTGACGCCGCCGGTTGCGCTCAGCACCGTGTAGTGCGCATCGAGCGCGTACGTGCCGGCGCCGTAGCGCGAGACGTTGAGGATCGCACCATTGTCGATGGACGCGGTGCCGCTCACCGCGACGCGGTCCGACACCGTGCTGCCCGGCACCAATTCGGCATTGTAGGTCGAGCCTGCCGCCTGATGATAATTGCCCGCCACCGTCAGTGTGCCCGGGCTATTGCCGGGCGCGATCGTCGCTCCAGCCAGCGCATCGACTCCGCCGACCGTGCCCGAGCCCGACAGCACCGCCCCGTTTCGCACCGTCATCGTCGCCGCGATCACGCCGGACATCGTTAGGATGCCACCGGAGACGTCGACTGTGCCGGTGAACCCGGACGAGTTGCCGGTCAGCGTCGTGGCGCCGGCGAGCGCCAGGATGGTGCCGCTGCCGACGATATCCGACGCCAGCGTATAGTTCGAGGAGGTGTGATTGAGCACGAGCTGGCCGAGACCATCGCCGAACACGATCCGCGGCGCCGTGACGACGCCGGGTGCCGCCGCGGCCGAGCCGCTCGCCGCACCGATGGCGAGCACGCCCTGCCCCTGCGACGCGTAGCCGATGCGGACCTCATTGTCGGCCCGGATCTCACCGCCGTTCGACACCACCACGGTGCCGCTGCCGTTGTAGCCGACGTAGAAATTCCCCAGGATGCTCTGCGTCGGATTGGCCTTCGCCCACAGCCGCGAGCCGCTGCCGCTGACATTGATCAGGCCCTGCGAATGCGGGTCCATGCCCGCGCCCACGGTGCCGGACGTCGCCACGGCCCCGTCGGTGACGTTCAGGACACCGTTGCCGTTCATCGGGTCCACATCGCGAAAGCCGTTCTGGCCGCCCACATAGATGCGTTGATCGGTCTCGACCACCGTGCCGCGGCCGGTGAAGGTCCCGGTCGTCAGGAGGTCGCCGCCCGGGCCGAGATAGATGCCGCTGGCGTAGAGATAGGCGCCGTTGGAAACGGTGACGTTGCCGCCACCCGGGCTGAGCCATGCGCCCGCATTCCAATCGCTGGGATCGCCGATCTCCACATGCGTGCCGGCGTCCTTGATGACGATGTTCGCGCCCAGGGACGCTGAATAGACGCCGACATTGCGAATATACGCCGCCGCGCCGTTGGAAATGGTGAGGCTGCCGGACGAGCCTTCGGTGCGGGCAATGTCGACACCGCCGGTGCTGGTCCACACCGCTCCCGGCCCGCTCACCTCGAGAGAGCCCTGACCGCCGCTGCCTGACTGCCAGCTCGCGGTCGACAGACCGAGCCGCCGGGTGGTGAGCGACGCGCCGTTCGACACGCTGATGCTGCCGACGCCGCCGTCACGGCCGACGCTGACCTCGCCAGTGTCGGTCCAGCTCGGACCCGCGCCGCTGAGGCTCACGCTGCCGCTGTTGCCGGCGCCTTCACCGAGCGATGCATTGCCGCTCGAGATGCTGCCTCCGACGCAGGAGATGCCAGACGTCGTGCCGGTGATTGCGCAGCTGGCGCCAGCGGGCGAAGCGCCGATAACGCCGATCGCCAGCAGCGGCACGAGCGACGTCGTGAGCAGGAGATGTCTCTTCATGACATGCCTTTGGAATTTGCAGTTGGGGCCTGAGACGCGCGGCTGCCGGCCGCCTGGTCAGGCTGCCGGGGGCGACGCGACGGTTGGAAGGACGAAGCGGAAGGCCCGGCCGGATGCGAGCTCCGGCCGGCGGGCTGCGCTCAGAACGTCATGCGCAGATTGGCGCGGACGCCCTGGTCGGAAATGCCGGTGCCGACCTGGCCGGAGTAATTGACGCTGATGGCGGTGGTCGGCGTCAGCGCGGTGCCGAGCCCGGCTTCGAACACGGCGACGTCCTGCGCCAGCGGCACGCCCGACACCGTGAAGGCGCCACCGCCTGCGAAGGCGTTGGTAGCCGTCGGAGTGACGTGGTTCAGCGTGTGACGCCAGCCGACCATGCCGTTCGCGGTCAGTACCGTCGTGCCGACATCGAACGCGCCCTTGGCGCGCAGACCGAGCGTCGTGAACGCCGCGTCGATCGTGTCGCTCGCGCTGGTCAAAGCCGCAGCGCCGCCCTTTTCGGTGAAGCCCGAGGTGGCGAGGTTCACATACGCGAAGCCGGCGAACGGCTGCAGCGCGGCCCGGCCGAGTTCGACGTCGTAGCCGATATCGCCATAGACTTGGGTGGTGCGGGCGTTGTAGTCCGCCATCAGGCGGTCGGCGAAACCTGACAGCGCGACGTTGCGGCTCGAGGTCAGGTCGTGCCAGGCGTGGTTGACGCCGAGGCTCAGCGCGAACGCGTTCAAGTTGCCGCCGCCATAGGCGCCGATGCTGTAGGTGTCACCCGACACCGAGCCGCGGCCGCCGTCGAGACTGATGCTGGTGTGGCCGTAGCCGCCGACCAGACCGAGCCGCACCCCGTCGAGCACGTCGCCGTCGGCGCCGAACAGCACGCCACCGGTGCTGCGGCGGATGCCGGCCGCATTGCCGTTGCCGTCGGTCGTCGCCCAGGAGCCATAGCCGCGCGTCCACACCGAGGTGTCAGGACCGCGCCGCGCCGACTGCACCTGCTGCGTGGTCGCCTCGCGCACGAAGCGGCTATCGTCAAGCAACGCGGTCTTGGCCGACGCATAGGCCTCACCCGACACCTGATCGAACGCCGTGCGCGCCGCACTGTCGCTGGTCAACGACGACACCGCGGTGCGCAGGCCGTTGCCGACCGGCACGCTCTGCAGACCGTTCGCGGCGGCTCGCTGATTGGTGGTCGCGGCCGCGTCGGCGAAGGCGCGAATCTGCACCGCGTCGACATAGACATGGGTCGGATCGTACGTGGCCATCAGCGCATAGAACGCCGACACATAGGTATCGCCGGTCAGCGTATAGGTGCCGCTGACACCGCCGTTGGCGCTCAGCACGGTGTAGCGCGCGTCCGGCACGTAGGACCCGGCGCCGTAGCGCGTCACGTTGAGGATGGCGCCGTTGTCGATCGTCGCTTTGCCGCTGACCGCGATTTTGTCCGACACTGTGCTGCCGGGCACCAGTTCGGCCTGATACGTCGCTCCCGACGCCTGATGATAATTGCCCGCGACCGTGAGCGTGCCCGGGCTGTTGCCCGGCGAAATCGTCGAGCCCGACTGCATGTCGGTGGTGCCCACCGTTCCCGAACCCGACAGCGACGCGCCGCTATACACCGTCACCGCGGACGTGCCGCTATCGCTGTTGACCACCAGCTTGCCGTCTTTCACCAGCATCGTGCCGGTGAAGCCGCTGCCATTGCCGGACAGGGTCAGCGCGCCGGTGCCGGTCTTCTCGATGAAATCGAAATCGCGGAATTGACCGGTCGGGCCGAACGACAGCATGGCCAGCGACGCCGCGGTGGCGCTGTCGAGAACCAGGGTGTTGTCACCCGTTCCTGCCTGCACCACGCCCTGGATGTTCGGATTGATGGCATCGACGACAAGCCGGTTGGTGCCGTTGCCGAACAGGATCGCCGCGCCGCCGCCGGTGTTGGCGATGACGCCGCTATTGACGATGGTGGAGTTGCCATTGCCGGTGACGATCGCCGCATCGGTCGCCGAGTTGGTCGTGATCGTGCCCGAGTTCACCAGCGAATTGGTGGTGCCGTCGAGGCTGACGCCGATGCCGGTCGCGGTGACGGTGCCGCTATTCGTCACGTTGATGGCGCCGTTCGCCGTAGAGGCGACGATGCCCTGCGCCGCCGTGACCGACCCCGCCTGGGTGATGTTGATCGCCCCGGACGCCGAAGTGGCTAGAATGCCGATCTGATCGGCCTGCACGACACCCCCGACTTGGTTCTCGATGGTCGTCACGCCGGAGGTCCCGACGTTGGTGTAAAGGCCGTGATGGCCGGTGCCGAGATCGGCGTGTCTGCGGTTGTCGAGTGAGATCGCTGTGCCGCTGTTGACGATCGTGACATCGCCGGTTTCGGTCCAGGCCACGATGGCGGAATCGTCCTTCGCGGTCACTGTTCCCGAATTCGTGATCGTCGTCGGACCGTTTGCCGACCATGCCACAAGGGCCTGACGATACTTGCTCTCGACCGTGCCGGAATTGTCGATGGATGCGAGACCATTGTAGTTGATGGCACGGGCGCCGGCGAGCGACGAGACGACCTCTCCGGAGTTGACGATGCTCACGGTCACCGGATCGGTGCCGGCGTAGTTGCCGTCGGCGTAAAGGCCGCGACCGCGAGTTGCCGTCACCTTGCCGGAGTTGATCAGGCTGACATTGCCGATATGGGTCGTCAGCGAGATTCCATCCTGCTCCACACCCTTGGCAATGACGGTGCCGGCATTATTCACCGAGAGGTTGCCGGAGACTTCGTTGCGCAGCCAGACCGCAGCGAACAGCTGATCCGATCGCAGCGTCACATCCGGACCGATGACCACCGACAGATCGGCGTTTGCCCGCGCCGTCGCCCACGCAAAGGCGGGATAATTGGCCCGATAGACGTCGGTCGTGCCGACGATGTTCACGGTCACATCCAACGGCGCACGGGAAAAGATCGTCGGATAAACGTCGATGCCGCGGGACGTCACCGAGTCGATGGTGATGGACGACGTGCCCTTCACCGGGACCGCCGAAACCAGCAATCTGTTGCACGAGACCATCAAGACGTCGCCGGACGAGGTGCAACCGGCTTGTGCCGTGGTGCCGCCGGAAACCACCCCGAGCAGCAGCGGACTGAGAGCAGTGGTCATCAGAAGTCGTCGGGCCGACGCGCGAAGAGAGGGGGTAAAGGGAATATTTTCACGCACCGACATATTAAACCTCATTTACTGACGCAACTCGATTTAAAATCGTTTAATTGCATGGAACCGGCGAGGCAACCGGCTTATTAATTTTTATGACCGTCGGGCGAATAAATTGCGGTTTAATTTTGGGGATTTTGGTGCCGAGCGGGTTGTTATGCCGGCCGGCGGAACAAGCGACGCGGCAAGCAGTCTGCCGAGACCCGAATCGCGCCTCGCATCGCCGTGGCGCTGACGCGCGCGGCGTCGTGGAAAGCCCGGACAGGCGATATTTTGAGATCGTGCGGCGAGTCGGCCGACTTGCTGCCGGCGCGGATGCGCGCTTGAGCTGCGCCCTGCTACGTCCCGTAGGCCGCCAACGAACGCCGTCGTATATTCAGGAGAGCGGCAAGCTCGAATATGGGCTGCGATTTATTTACGTGATCGACTTTTAAATGCGACGAGAATCAAGCGAGATTTATTCAGCGGCGTGCTTCAAAATCGCCTTCAGCAGCCCGGGAAAACGCAAGTTGATGTCGGACTCGCGCACGACGTTGCGATTCTCGACGCCCTTCTTGGTGGTCTGGATCAGACCGGCCTCGCGCAGAATGCGGAAGTGATTGGACAGCGTCGATTTCGGGATCTCGGGACACGGCGCAGCGGCCGTGCACGACATGCATTCGCCTTCCTGCAGCAGCGCCTTGACGATCCGCAGCCGCATCGGATCGCTCAGCGCGGCAAGCACCCCGGTGAGGGTGATATCGTCGCGAGCGGGATGAACGAACTGAACCATGACAAAAATATAGGCGGCCCCTTGACCTCGTTCAATAGTCCCATATTTCCGAACTACTGAAATATGGAACTCCGAACAAGGAAACGATATTCATGACCGGGACTCTGCAGGGTAAGGTGGCGCTGGTGACGGGCGCATCGAAGGGCATCGGCGCCGAGATCGCGCTGAAACTGGCGGCCGAAGGAACCGCCGTCGCCGTCAATTACGCGTCGAGCAAAGCCGGAGCCGACGCTGTGGTGGCGAAGATCCAGGCTGCCGGCGGCAAGGCCGTCGCGGTTCACGGCGATGTCTCCCATCCGGGCGATGCCACGAAACTGGTGGCCGACACCGTGCAGGCGCTGGGGCCGATCGACGTGCTGGTGAACAACGCCGGCGTCTACGAGTTCGGCGCGCTCGACGTCATCACGCCGGAGCATTTCCACCGCCAGTTCAACATCAACGTACTGGGGCTGCTGTTGGTGACACAGGAGGCGGCGCGCCATTTCAACGATGGCGGCAGCATCGTCAACATCTCGTCCGGAGCCTCGACGCTGGCGATGCCGGGCACCGCGGTGTACGGCGCCACCAAAGCGTCGGTCGACCTGATCACCGGCGTGCTGGCCAAGGAGCTGGCGCCGCGCAGGATCCGCGTCAACGCCGTCAACCCCGGCATGGTCGTCACCGAAGGCGTCAAGACCGCCGGCTTCCACGAAGGCGAGATGCGCAAGCAGATCGAAGCCATCACCCCGCTCAGCCGAGTCGGCGAGGCCGACGAGATCGCCGCCGTCGTGGCGTTCCTCGCCAGTGACGGCGCCTCCTACGTCACCGGCGAAACGCTGCACGTCACCGGTGGATTGAAGTGACCGCGCTCCAAAACCGGCTCGGGGTGACGGCATCGGCCTCTCCTCGGCCTGTCGCGAGCTGATCGTCGCGTCCCGTGGGCGATCGCCGACCGCGGTCTGCGCTGCACGCGCAGACCGCGCCTCCCTTCCTTCCCTTGTCATCTCGTGGGATGCAGCACGGCCCTCGCTGGCGGCTCTGCGAGTTCAAGGCACGCTGATGCACGGCGCGGCGGGCCGATCCGACGCGGGGCGCAGGGTGCGGCCTCTGCGGTTCCCCGCGCGAGCGTCCATCTGCGTACACACTAAATCAATACGCGAAGTCATTGCCGCCTTCCCGCCATGGTTCCTTCACCGGCAATTCATTCCTGGCCGACCAAGGTCGAGCAGGTCGTTCGACCTGGATCAGCATCAGTTTGGAGAACGCTTATGAAGAAAATTGCTTTGGGAGTGGCCGCCGCCCTCGCGCTCGGTTTCACCGCCTTCGCGGGGCCCGCCTCTGCAGCGCCCGCCGCGCCGGCGAACAGCAGCATCGTCAAGCCGATGACCGACGTCTCCGCGCAGCGCTATGTCGAACGACGCCGCGTAATCCGTCGTGGCCCGCACTGCACCGTGCGAAAGGTCGTCACGCGTGGTCCGCACGGTCACCGCGTGGTCCGCACGTCGCGCGTCTGCCGCTAACCTAGCGGCGCGATCCGAAAAAATTCGGAGCGGATCCGAAAGGGTCCGCTCCGGCTTTCATCGGGCGCCAGACTACCAGCGCTCGAAGCTGCGGCGATCCCAGCCGTCGTCGTCACCGGAACGGTCCGCCGGCTGCTGTTGCGGCGCCTGGCGCCGCACGGTGCGCATCGACGACCGTTCCCGATCCTGGGGTGGATTGAACACGACGTAGCAGGCCGGGCTCAGACGCGGCCCCGCCTCGCGCAGGCAACTCTCGATCCGGGACGCATCGGGAATGAACTGGCCACACAGCCGGAATGCGTCCGGCGTGCAGGCCTCGCGTTGTGCCTCGGTGCCGCGCTGCTGGGCGAGCGCCCCGCCGCCGCCGAGCAACGTCGCCAACGCCAGGACGCCAGAGAAAGTTCGTGAGCGCATCGTCGATCCTCCGATAAGACCGACCAATCGTTCGAGGCCGAAAATGGTTCCGGCATCGAGTGCTCACATTGTGAAAAGCTGGTGTGCACTTATCGTGGAGAGATCAGTGCGCGGCAGAGCTTGGCGCAGCCTGCGCCACGAGGCGGCTGCAACCGCCCTCGCCTCACGTCATGCTGGCGACGACGACGAGACGCTTGACCTCGCCCCGCTTGAACGCCTGCAGGAAGGCGTTGTAGTCCCGGAACGAGACGCAGCCGTTGGAGTCGCCGCGCGGGCCGAGCATGAAGCTGTGCGCGAGCAGTCCGGTGCGGCCGTGGATCATGTCCTCGCCGCCGACCGGGGTGAGGCGGATCGCGGCGACACCGTGGAACAGCGCTTCTCGCATTTTGAGGTCGTAGATGTGCGGCGGCGTCGCGCCCTGCATCTTGACGTGGACATTGCGCGGATCGTCCATCCGCGCCCCAAGTCCCGAATGCGCCTCAAGCTTAGTCCCGTCCGGCATGTACACGGTCTTGGCGGTGATGTCGTAGACTGCGGTGTAGCGGTCATCATCGGACGGGGTGAAGGCAGGATCGCGCGGTTCGCCCGTCGAGGTTACGCCGGCATCGGCTGACGCATAGGCGAGCGCGGGAGCATCGGGCTTGCCGAACAGCTTCTCGAAGAAGCTCGACTTGCTTTCCGACTTCTGCGCCATCAGCACGGCCTTGGCGCGGGCCACCAGGGCTTCCTGGCTGAACGGATTGCGGGTGGGTCCGGGCGCCACGCGGGCGGTGGCTTTGCGCTCCGGCGGCATCGGCACCGCCATCGCCAGTTTGACCGGTTGCGGCGGCGGAGCGACGGCCACGGCTGCCTTGCCGGCTTCCGGCTTTACGCCCTCGGGGTCGGCTGCCTCGGCCGGATTATTTTGCACCGGCTTGAACCTGTCGGGCTCGAACCCGAACGAATAATTGGCATCGAGCAGCGCGTAATAGCGGTGGCCGGATTTGGTCTGCGGCGGCGCGGCGTTCGCGGCCTGCACGCTGGAGGTGACCGGGACGTCGCCGGCATCGGCGGAAGCGACCTGGACGACTCCCTGTTTGGCCATCGCGGCTTTGAGGGCCAGATGGGACATCAGGCTCGGCGCAGCGGAGGCTGCGGCAGCGAGCGGCTCGAAGCGCGCGGCGAAATCCGATTGCGCGACACGGGTGGCCGTCTCATCGCCCCATGTGCCAACGGCGGGGTAGATGCTCGCGCCGACCGTATTGGCATAAACGGTCCAGACGCAGCCGATCACCGGCAGCGCGACGGCGATCGCGCCGAGCGATTTACGAAAACCCATAGAGCGGGCCCCACGATGGTTGGGCAGATTACGCGCCCTCGAACCGACAGTCATACGCCAAGCACCCAGATATCCCCACTGGCTCTGCGGTGCTTCGGAACGATCTTACCGCACGCAGATGTGGCAGAACAGAGGAGCGCGATTAAGGCGTGTTTTAGTTAAATGCCGCTTAAGCGCTGAACGATTGGACCATGCGCCCGCATAGTTAACAGACTGCAAACGCCACACCAAAAGTCATTCTTCTTGTCCTTTCAGTCACTTAAGCGATCATCCGACTATTGCGGACACGGCTCGTCGGCGCCTGAACACCGGCCTGCAGCTGCGTGAACCGGCCGGACAGCCCGCCGGGCTGCCTCCCCAATGATGAAAAAATTTTCAGCTTGGCCGCCACGGCGCCGACCTAGCCGTATCCCAGCTTCGGATACCAGTCGGTGCCGCGGCCCTCGGGCGTACAGTCGAGAATCGTCCACAGCGGCATCAGGTCCGGCGCACCGCGCGAGTCCTGACCGGGATCGGCCGTCGCCGCGAACATCTCGCCGGCCCAGAAATGCCGGATCTTCCCGTCACGGCGACTGAACACGTTGAACGCCGCATCGTCGCCGCCGTCCGGCAAGACGCCGCCGTAGTCGCGGCTATAGGCGCCGTCGAGGTCGCTGAACAGCGGCAGATGCTGCCAGCCGCGCTGCCGCTTGAACGCGGTCAGCCGCCGCAATGGCGACCGGGCCACGACCGCCAGCGCGACCCGCTGGGTGATGTCCGGCACCTCGCCGTCCCAGGCGCTCAGCAGCGAGGTACACATCGGGCAAGGCTCCGCGCGTTGCGGACCGAACATGTAGCTGTAGATGACCAATGTCGGCTTGTCGCCAAACAGCCCGGCGAAATCGGTCTGCCCACCCTCGCCCTCGAACGCATAGGCGCCCGTGACCTCGCCGCCCGGCGGCAACTGCCGGCGCAGCACGGCGACCCGTTCGATGTGGCGGCGCAGCTCGATTTCCTCGGCGAGCAGCTCGGTGCGGGCGCGGCGATAATCCACGCTCTCGTTGGGAAAGCGGGCCTGGGCGAGGCGCGCGAGTTCGGCGGCGGGCTTCAGGGTCACGGCATCCTCCGGCGTGGACTGAGCATCTTCACCAGGACGATCCACGCTGGACAGATCCGACACCGCCGCCAGAAAGAATGCCGATGCATCGCGATGGCATGTCGCTTGCTTCGAGGGCCGGCTATCGACTTTTGGAGTTTGGAATGTCGGATTCGTTCGATCGCTACGTCAGCTTCAAGAATTGCAATTGGGAGGTTCGATCAGAACGCGTGATGGCGCGATTGCAGACGCATATCGACGCCGCGGACAATCCCTTCTGGGCCTACTTTGCGCAGAAGCGCACCGAGCTGCGCGACAAGCAGGGACTCGACGATCTGCGCGTGCTGCACAACTATCTGCCGACGCTGCGCGAGCTGCTCGAAGACAACGGCGATCTCGAAACGCTGGCGATGCTGGAAGAGCTGGAAATGCACCTGATGTAGCTGGCTCGTTCAGAGCTCGCTGCGACCCGCCGCGGTGAGAAAATCGAAATCGCAGCCTTCATCCGCCTGCAGGATCGTGTCGTGGAACAGCTGCGCGTAGCCGCGCGCTGGCCGCACCACGGCGGACGACGGCAACGCCGCACGGCGCCGCGTCAGTTCGGCGTCGTCGACGAGCAGATCAATGCGCCGCGCAGCAACGTCCAGGGTGATGCGGTCTCCGTTTTCAATCAACGCCAGCGGCCCGCCGTCGGCGCTCTCCGGGGTGATGTGCAGCACGATGGTCCCGAACGCCGTGCCGCTCATCCGCGCATCCGATATGCGCACCATGTCCTTGACCCCTGCCCGCGCCAGCTTCAGCGGGATCGGCAGATAGCCGGCTTCCGGCATCCCGGGCGCGCCCTTTGGCCCGGCATTGCGCAGTACCAGCACGTCGTCGGCACTGACGTCGAGATCGGGATGGTCGATGCGCAGCGTCATGTCCTCGACCGAGTCGAACACCACCGCGCGGCCGGTGTGCTGCATCAGCTGCGGCGACGCCGCGGCATGTTTGATCACCGCCCCCCGCGGCGCGAGATTGCCGGTGAGGAAGGCGATGCCACCTTCGCGACGGATCGGATTGTCGCGGGAGCGGATCACATCCTGCCCCGGCACGTGCTCGGCCTTCGCCACGACTTCGCGCAGTGTCGCGCCGGTGACGGTCGTCGCATCGAGGTCGATCAGTTCTCCAAGCTGCGCCATCAGCTTTGGTACGCCGCCGGCGTGGTGGAAATGCTCCATGTAGTGCGCGCCGGACGGCTTCAGATCGACCAGTACCGGCACCTCTCGGCCGATGCTGTCGAACACATCAAGATCAATTCGGTGCGGCACGCGACCGGCGATCGCGGTGAGATGGATCAGGCCGTTGGTCGAGCCGCCGATTGCTTGCAGCACCACCTGTGCATTGCGGAACGCGGCGGGCGTCAGCAGGTCGCTCGGCTTCGGCCCTTTCGCCTTGGCCATCGCGGCGGCGACGCGGCCGCTCTCCTCGGCGGAGCGAAACCGTTCGGCATGCGGCGCCGGGATCGTCGCGCTCATCGGCAGTGACAGCCCCATCGCCTCGGTGATGCACGCCATCGTCGAAGCGGTGCCCATCACCATGCAGGTGCCGACCGACGGCGCCAGCCGGCCGTTGACGGCTTCGATTTCCACCTCGTCCATCTCGCCGGCGCGGTGCTTTGCCCACAGCCGCCGGCAGTCGGTGCAGGCGCCGAGCACTTCGCCCTTGTGATGGCCGACGACCATCGGCCCGACCGGGATCACTACCGTGGGCAGATCCGCCGACACCGCCGCCATGATCTGCGCCGGCAGCGTCTTGTCGCAGCCGCCGATCACCACCACCGCGTCCATCGGCTGGGCGCGGATCATCTCCTCGGTGTCCATCGCCATCAGATTGCGCAGATACATCGAGGTCGGATGCGCGAAGCTCTCGGCGATCGAGATGGTCGGAAACACCATCGGCATCGCGCCGGCCAGCATCACGCCGCGCTTCACCGCCTCGATGATCTGCGGAACGTTGCCGTGGCAGGGATTGTAGTCGCTATGGGTGTTAGTGATGCCGACGATCGGACGATTCAGCGCGTCGTCCGAATAGCCCATCGCCTTGATGAAGGCTTTGCGCAGGAACAGCGAGAAGCCCGCGTCGCCGTACGAAGTCAGCCCCTTGCGCAGTCCGTCCGCCATGTCCCATCCCGCTGCCGTTTCGCGGCAATTGAGGGGTGGCGGAAGCCGATGTCAATCTTGGGGGGGGGCGGTCAAGTGATGATCTTGGCAACCAGCAGAGCGACGAGAATCGCGAGGCCGCTGAGGCCGATGGTGAGGAACTGTCGGCGATGCGCGTCAGGAATCAGTGTGTTCATGGCGTCCTTCGCTGTCGGTCGACGACTCAATCGTCACCAGCCGCGGCAGTAAATGCAGCTTTAACGACGACGTGATGACCCAGCTACTCGGACCATTACCGGAATCGGGAACGGTCCCCGGACAAGCAAACGCCGGGACGGCGGAACCGTCCCGGCGCGATCGATGTCGTGGAATTGAGAGCGCAATCAGGCGGCGTTGAAGCCGGCGATCGCCTTGACCTCGAGATATTCTTCGAGGCCGAACTTGCCCCATTCGCGGCCGTTGCCGGACTGCTTGTAGCCGCCGAACGGCGCAGTGCGTTCGTTCGGCACGCCCTGCAGGTTGACGTTGCCGGCGCGGATCTGGCGGCCAACCTTGCGAGCGCGCTCGACCGAGCCGGCCGAGACGTAACCGGCGAGACCATAGGGCGTGTCGTTGGCGAGCCTCACCGCCTCGTTTTCGTCCTTGGCGCCCATGATCACCAGCACCGGCCCGAAGATCTCTTCGCGCGCGATGGTCATGTTCTCGGTGACGTCGGCGAACACGGTCGGGCGGACATAGAAGCCCTTGTTGACGCCCTCCGGCAGGCCGGGGCCGCCGGCGACCAGCGTCGCGCCTTCCTCGATGCCCTTGTTGATCAGCGCTTGGATCTTGTCCCACTGGCCGCGATTGACCACCGGTCCGATCGTGGTGCCCTCGGCACGCGGATCGCCGGCCTTCGTCTTCTCGGCGACGCCCTTAGCGATGGCGGCGACCTCGGCCATCTTCGACAGCGGCACGATCATTCGGCTCGGCGCGTTGCACGACTGGCCGGAGTTGTTGAACATGTGCATCACGCCGCCGGTCACCGCCTTGGTGAGGTCGGCGTCTTCGAGGATGACGTTCGGCGACTTGCCACCGAGTTCCTGGCTGACGCGCTTCACCGTCGGCGCCGCGCGCTTGGCGACATCGATGCCGGCGCGGGTCGAGCCGGTGAACGAGATCATGTCGATATCGGGGTGCTCGCTCATCGCCGCGCCGACCTCCGGGCCGAGGCCGTTGACGAGGTTGAACACGCCCTTCGGCACACCCGCCTCGTGCAGGATCTCGGCGAAGATCAGCGCCGACGTCGGCGTGAACTCGCTCGGCTTCAGGATCATCGTGCAACCGGCCGCGAGCGCCGGCGCGACCTTGCAGGCGATCTGATTGAGCGGCCAATTCCACGGCGTGATCATGCCGACGACGCCGATCGGCTCGCGCACGATCACCGCCGAGCCCATCGGCTCTTCGAAGTGATAGTTCTTCAGCACGTCGAGCGTCGACATGATGTGGCCGAGGCCGGCGCCGGCCTGCATCTTTTCGGCCATCGGCAGCGGCGCGCCCATTTCGTCGGAGACGGCGGCGCCGATCTCCTTCATGCGTCCCTTGTAAATCGAGACGATCTTCTCGAGCAGCGCGATACGCTCTTCGCGGCTGGTCTGCGAGAAGGTTTCGAACGCACGCTTTGCCGCAGCGACGGCCTTGTCGACGTCCGCCTTCGAGCCGAGGGCAACCTCATACATCGGCTCCTCGGTGGCGGGGTTGACCACCGGCGTCGACTTCGGAGCGACCGGATCGACCCAAGCGCCGTCGATGTAGAATTGCATGCGATTGACCATCTAAACCTCTTCTTCTGATTTTGATTGCGGTGGTGGCAGGTGTCGGTGCGGACGGCGGCGCCTCTGGCGAGCACCCTCGCCGGGGCAACGCGGAAGAGTTCGGAGCCCGCCATGTGCGGGGACGGCATATAAAAACACTGCCGCCGGAGGAGCAAGACCGGACAGCACAATTGGACGTGTGCGATCTCGGCGGCGCGGAGCCTCAAAAGGCACAACGTTGCAGCGCAGCAAAAAGTCAGCCGGCCTGGGCGACTGGCTGAGCGGGGGCCGCGACGCCGGTGACATGACGATATTGCTCGATCGGATGCGGCCTGCCGATCAGATAGCCCTGTACTTCCTGACACCCCGCCCCGGCGAGAAACGCCAGCTGACTTTCCGTCTCGACGCCCTCGGCGATTACGGGCAGCTTCAGCCGACGCGCGAGATCAAGGATCGCCTCGACGATCGCGGCGGAATCCGGATTGATTTCGAGCTTGCGGGTGAACACCTGGTCGATCTTGATTTTGTCGAATGAGAACGACTGCAGATAGGACAGCGACGAATAGCCGGCGCCGAAATCATCCATCGCGACGCGGACGCCGAGATTTTTAATCCGCCGCAGGATCGCGATGGCGCCGGCGAAATCGTCGATCAGGACCCCCTCGGTGATCTCGACCTCCAGCCGTTTCGGGTCCAGCCCGGTCTCCACCAGCACCTGCAGGATCAAGGCCGGCACGTCCAGCCGGCGGAAATCCAGCGGCGACAGATTGACGGCGATCGCCAGCGGCTTCGGCCACGAAGCGGCCTCCAGACAGGCGGTGCGCAGCACCCACTCGTCGATCGCTCCGATCAGTCCGGTTTCCTCCGCCAGCGGAATGAACACGGCCGGCGACACCATGCCGCGGATCGGATGCCGCCAGCGCAGCAAAGCCTCGAAACCGACGATCTCGCCCTCCGTGGTCGCCTGGGGCTGATAATGCAGCTCGAACTCGCCGTTCTCCAGAGCCACCGCCAATTCGCGTTGAACCGCCCGCTTCTCCCGGATCTGCAGGTCCATCGCCGGTTCGAACAGGCAGACGGTGCCGCGCCGCTCGGTCTTGGCGCGATACAGCGCGACGTCCGCATGCGCGATCAGCGCATCGGCGTTGTCGCCGTCACGCGGATAGATGCTGACACCGGCCGTCGAGCCGACCCGAATCGTGTGTCCTTCGATCTCGAATTCGATGTCGCACAGCTCGGCGACCTGCGCGCAGATTTCCTGGACCGCGCCCTCCGCCTGATCCGGCGGCGTGACGATCGAGAACTCGTCACCGCCCGGCCGGGCCAGAAAGCCCCAATGGCATGTCTCGGTAAGCCGAGCCGCCATGCGGGCGAGCACCGCATCCCCGACGGACTGGCCGAATACGTCGTTGATCTCTTTGAACCGGTCGATCCCGAGCCGGATCACCGCGAAGCTGGCATGCCGTTCGCGAGCCACCGCGAGGCTCTGGACGATCCGCTGATTGAAGGCAGCACGGTTCGGCAGGCCGGTGGCGAGATCATGCAGCGTGACATAGGCGAAGCGCTGCTCGGCCATCTTGTAGTCGGTGACGTCGGAGTGCTTGGCGATCCAGCCGCCGTTCGGCAACGGTCGGAATTCGATCTTGATATGTCGGCCGTCGCGCAGCGCGGCGATTGTTTCCGAAGGTTCGCCGCTGGTGCTGGCCGCCTTGATCTCGGCGAGTTGTTCGAGATCGACGAGATGATTGCCGCTGACGCGAAGGATCTCGATCAGTTCTCTCAACCGGCTGCCGGCCAGCGGCTGACCGGGAGGAATGGCATAGATTTCGAGAAAGGCTTCGTTCCACGATTCCAGCCGACCGTCGGGGCTGAACAGACAAAAACCCAACGTGTCTTCGCGAACCACGGCATCGAGCACCATCACGCGCTCGGCCAAAGCGCTGCGGACGTTGTTCGTTCCCTGAGCGCCCGACCACACTGCCATCGCAACCGTCACCGTCATGCCGAGGATCGTCAAGGTAACGATCGCCAAGGCAATGTTGCGAACGACAACTTCGTCAGGAAGCGCCAGCAGCAGCGCGACCGTCAGCGCGCTGACGACGGCGCAGACCGCGGCGACGCAGCCCGCGACGACCCAACCTCGCCGAACCCGACCGGAACTGATGTAGGTGAACCGCAAAGCACCGGCCGCAGCCATGCCGCCGAGCAGACACAGCGCCAGCCCAAGAGCGACCAGCCCAACGTGCTGCTGATCCCATGCGGGAAAGAATCGAAACATATCTGGTCCAGATCAGCGAAAACGCTGCACTATCCCATCGTAGTTTTTCCTAATGCTTAAAGTTCAAATCGAAAGACGAGCCGGGACAACCAATACTGCTCCCGATCTGGCTTTCTGGGTCGCTTATCGTGCAATCAACTAACGATTCACCATAGGCGGCCGCCGAAAACTACACCGCCATCTTCCGATGCAGCACCGGCGCGCCGCCGGTCAGACTCTCGGCCGCATCGATAATTGCATTCGCATCGATGCCATAGTGCCGGTACAGGTCCGGAATACTGCCGGTCTGGCCAAAATGCTCGACGCCGAGCGCCTCCATGCGATGGCCGCAAACCGCGCCGATCCAGCCGAGCGTCGCCGGATGACCGTCGAGCACGGTGACGATGCCGCAGCTTCGCGGCAGCGGTGCGAGCAGATTCTCGATATGACTGGCACGACGCGAAACGCGATGCGCGCGGCGCAATCGCCGAGCCGCGGTCCAGCCGGCATGCAGGCGGTCAGCGGAGGTGATCGCCAGGAGGCCAATGTCGCGGCGACTGTCGCCGAGGAGTCCGACGGCCTCGATCGCCTCAGGCGCGACGGCACCGCTGTAGGCGATGACCAGATCACAATTCGGGCCCGGCTCGCGCAACCAATAGGCGCCGTCGATAATCGCCTTCTGCAAATCCGGCGTCATTATGCGTTGCGGCTGCTCGACCGTGCGTGTCGACAGCCGCAAGTACACCGAACCGCCGGACCGCATGCCATCCGCGGCGCCGCCCTCCGCATCGTCTCGCTGCATATGATCGAAGCCCCAGCGCATCATCACTGCGAGTTCGTCGACGAAGGCGGGCTCGAACGACGCCAGCCCGTCCTGCGCCATCCCGATCAGCGGCGTCGCGATCGACTGATGCGCGCCGCCTTCCGGCGCCAGCGTGATACCGGACGGCGTCGCCGCCACCATGAAGCGCGCGTCCTGGTAGCAGGCATAGTTCAGCGCATCGAGGCCGCGCTGAATGAAGGGGTCATACAGCGTCGCGATCGGCAGCAGCCGCTCGCCATTGATGCTGTGCGACAGCCCGAGCGCCGACATCAGGATGAACAGGTTCATCTCGGCGATGCCGAGTTCGATATGCTGGCCCTTCGGCGAGAAGTCCCAGTTGAACGTCGTCGGAATTTTCTCGCTGCGGAACAAATCGGCTTTCTCAGCACGCGCAAACAGGCCGCGGCGATTGACCCAGGCGCCGAGATTGGTCGAGACGGTGACGTCCGGTGATGCGGTGACGATCCGCGACGCCAGCGCGCTGTCGCCGCGCGCCAACTCGTTCAGGATCAGGCCAAAGCCTTGCTGCGTCGACATCTCCGCCGCCGGCTTGAACGCCAACTGCTGTGGCACCTCGACCACCGGCGCGCTCAGCCGGCGCTCGCCGCCGGCATTGATCGGCGCGGCATTCAGCACCGCGTCGAGCGCAGCGACGTCCTGCGTCAGCCCCTCGAAGCGGTCCCATTCGTGGCCCGGACGGATGTTCTGCGACTTGCGATAGGTCTCGATCTGCGCCGGCGTCATCAACCCAGCGTGATTATCCTTGTGACCTTGGAATGGCAGCCCGACGCCCTTGATGGTGTAGGCGATGAAGCAGACCGGCCGATCGTGATCGATGGACTCGAACGCGTCGAGCAGGCTCGCCATATCGTGGCCGCCGAGATTGGACATCAGCGCCAGCAGCTCGTCGTCGCTGCGCGCATCGATCAAGCGCGACACCTCGCCCTGGTCGCCGATCTCGTCCTCGAGCCGCTTGCGGAATGCAGCGCCGCCCTGGAAGCACAATGCCGCGTACATCTGGTTCGGACAATTGTCGATCCAGCGCCGCAGCGCCTCGCCGCCCGGCTCGGCGAACGCCTGCTGCATCAGCCGGCCGTATTTGACGATGACGACGTCCCAGCCGAAATTGCGGAACATCGTCTCGAACTTCTCCCACAGCCCTTCGCGAACCACTGCGTCGAGACTCTGGCGGTTGTAGTCGACCACCCACCAGGTGTTGCGCAGGCCGTGCTTCCAGCCTTCGAGCAGTGCCTCGAAGATGTTGCCCTCGTCCATCTCGGCGTCGCCGACCAGCGCGATCATCCGGCCCTCGGGCCGCTGCTTCATCCAACCATGCGCGGTGACGTAGTCCTGGACCAACGACGAGAACAGCGTCTGAGCCACGCCGAGCCCGACCGAGCCGGTCGAGAAATCGACGTCGTCGGCGTCCTTGGTGCGCGACGGATAGGACTGCGCGCCCTTGAAGCCGCGGAAATTCTCGAGCCGTTCTCGGCTCTGCCGGCCGAACAGATACTGGATGGCGTGGAAGATCGGACTGGCATGCGGCTTGACCGCAACGCGGTCTTCGGGCCGCAGCACGGAGAAGTACAGCGCCGACATGATCGTCGCCAGCGATGCCGACGAAGCTTGATGGCCACCGACCTTCAGTCCATCCGCGTTTGGGCGGACATGGTTGGCGTGGTGAATCATCCAGGTCGACAGCCAAAGTGCCTTACGCGTCAGCGCGTTCAACAGATCGAGACGGTCCGGGGTCTGCGGCATGGCGGTCACCTACGTTGCAATCGCCGAAGTCTACAATGGACAGCAACCGCGAAATTCTCATTTTCCGGCAGCGCTGCGCCACGCATTGGGATAAAGTCGTTGTCTGAACAGATTTCGGGGCGATTTATCCCAATGTCCGACCTCGACGCAATCGACCGCAAGATTCTCGCCGCGCTGCAGGCCGACGGCCGCATCACCATGCAGGAGCTCGCCGATCAAGTCGGATTGTCGGTGTCGCCCTGCCATCGCCGGGTCAAGCTGCTGGAGAAAAGCGGCGTTATCAGCCGCTACACCGCCCAGGTCAATCAGAAGGCGCTCGGCCTGCACGTCAGCGTCTTCATTTCGATCAAGCTGACGCGACAAAAGGAAGAAGATCTCGCCCGCTTCGCCAAGGCAATCTCGAAATGGGACGAAGTGCTGGAATGCTATCTGATGACCGGCAATCGCGACTATCTGTTGCGCGTCGTCGCGGCCGATCTCGCCGCCTACGAGACGTTTCTCAAGACCAAGCTCACCCGGCTCGACGGCATCGCCTCGATCGAGTCGAGCTTCGCGCTGAGCCAGGTGAAATACTCGATCGCGCTGCCGGTGTCGTAGCTTCGACCTCCGTGTCCCGCACAAGGTGCAGCGCGCAGCGGTGCACTGCAGATGCGGGACCCCGGTTCGTTCGGCGGCGGGATCAACCGGGGCCCCGGATCTGCGCAGCGGCGTTTCACGCCGCAGCGCGTCCGGGGCACGAACGCTACGGGCTCGGATACGGCTCTGCTGCCACCGGCTGCTTGCGGCGGAGGCGTTCGCGGTGGGCGGTGTAGAGGCCGCTGGCGATGATCACGGCGGCGCCGACGAAGGTCCAGACATCCGGGACTTCGCCGAAAAGGCCGAAGCCGAGGAGCGTCACCCAGACCAGCTGGCTGTAGGTGAACGGCGCCAGCACCGAAGCGTCGGCGTAGCGATAGGCCAGCACCACGATCCACTGCCCCATCGTCGAGGCGAGACCGACCAGAACGCCGACCAACACCCCGTGCCAGCTCGGCGTCACCCACACGAACGGAACGATGACGCTCAGCGCGACAAAGCCGACCAGCGCTGAGAACGTCATGGTGACGGCGGCGCGATCGGCGCCACTGATCATCCGGGTCAGCGTCAGCGTCACCGCCCAGGTTAGCGCCGACAGAATCGGAAAGATCACCGCCGGGTTGAATGCTGCCGAGCCCGGGCGGATCACGATCAGCACGCCGATAAGCCCGACCACGCTGGCGGCCCAGCGGCGGATGCCGATGTGCTCGCCGAGCATCACGATCGACAGCGCAGTGACGAACAGCGGCGCGACGAACGAGGTTGCCGACGCTTCCGCGATCGGCAGGAACTGCAGGCCGCTGATGAACAAGGTCGACGAGGCCACCAGCGCCAGTCCGCGCAGCACCTGCAGCTTCGGCCGCGCCGACCGCAACGACGACGCCGAGGACGTCAGCGCCACCGGCGTCATGATCAGCACGAACACCAAAAACCGAATCCAGCCGATCTCGATCGGCGGGACGGTGCGGCCGAGATACTTCGCCAGCGTATCCGAACACGCCAGGAACACGGTCGACAAGACGATCAGCGCGATGCCGCGCAGCGGCTGATCGGCATGGCGATGGGTCAGGCGGCGGCCCGTATCGGGCGCGTTGGGCGAGGTGGTGGTCACGTATCCGGCAATGCAATGAAACGAGATGGGAACGGGCGAGCCGCAGGCGGCGCCTCTTCAACTCACGCGCCGACAAAACGATGTTCGCGGCCGTGGCACAAGTCCGGAAAGCGGGATTGGCCTATGCACGCCTTCTGCCGGCCGGATACGTCGCTACAGCATCGGCAGGCTGGCAGGCTCCGATCCTCGTGGAAACGCCTGGTCGATCGCCGCGAGGTCGTCATCGGACAGACGCAGCGCTCCGGCGGCCGCGTTATCCGCGGCATGAGCCGGATCGGCCGCCTTGGGGATTGCGAACACCGACGGCCGGCGGATCAGAAACGCCAGTGCGATCTGGCGCGACGTCGCGCCATGACGGTCGGCGATGGTTTGCAGCACCTGCCCCTGCGCACTCCGCAGCGCGGGAAATTCGTCGTGCCCGAATGGCGAATAGGCCGTCACCGCGACGCCGTTCGCTTCACACCAGGGGATCACCGAATGCTCGATCGCCCGTTCGCGAAGATGATACAGTACCTGATTGCAGGCGATCTTGCCCGGACCGGCGACCTTGAGCAGTTCCTGCAGATCCCCGGCATCGAAGTTGCTGACGCCCCAGGAGCGGATCTTGCCGGCGGCCACAAGCTGTTCGAACGCCGCAACCGTATCGGCCAGGCGATACTGCCCGCGCCAGTGCAGCAGATAGCAATCCAGCCGGTCCGTCTTCAGCCGCTGCAGCGAGCGGTCGCACGCGGCGATCGTGCCGCTTTTCGACGCGTTGCTCGGCAGCACCTTGGAGACCAGGAACACCTCGTCGCGCCGGCCGGCGATCGCCTCCGCAACCAGCGGCTCAGCGTCGCCGTACATCTCGGCCGTGTCGATATGGGTCATGCCGAGGTCGAGCCCGCGGCGCAACGCAGCGATCGTCGATGCGCGATCGCCGCGATCGATGTACCAGGTGCCTTGGCCGATCGGCGTCAGTTGCGCGCCGGTGGTCCCGAATGGGCGCATATGTCCGTGCACGCTGAACTCCGTCGTTACTCCGCCGCCGCCATCATCGGCCGCGGCGCGGCGCCCCTCCCCGGCTTCAACCGGAACTCGTATGTCATCAGATGCCACGGACCCGGCGCCTCACGGCCGTCCGGCATCACCGCATCGTTGCGCAGCTCGATGCTGGAGATCAGATCGTCCTTGACGCCGAACACGACGTCGCTCTCCAGATATTTGTCGCCCTCGATGAACACATGGGTGATCAACGGCTCATAGCCCGGAGCGTTCACTAGAAAATGCACGTGCGCAGGCCGCATCGGATGCCGCTGCGCCGCCAGGATCAATTCGCCGACCGGACCGTCGATCGGAATCGGGTAGCTGCACGGCAGGATGGTGCGAAATGCGAAGTGGCCGTCCGCATCGGTGACGAATTGCGCGCGCAAGGACGGGCCGGCTTCGGCATAAGACGGCTTCTGCGAGTCGTAGAAGCCGTCATCATCGGCGTGCCACACATCGACCGGCACACCGGCGAGCGGCTGGCCGCCGAGATCGACCACCCGGCACTGCACATACATCCGCTCGCCCTCGACGCCCTCGGAGATGTCCGCACCGTTCGGCATCGGCCTGTGCTCGCCGACATAGAACGGCCCGAGCACCGTCGTCTGAGTCGCTCCGTCGCGCTCGCGATGGTTAACTGCATCGACCAGCATCGAGACGCCGAGCACGTCGGACAGCAGGATGAACTCCTGCCGGCTCGGCGTGCATTTCTGGCCCGTCCTGGTGAGGAAATCGATCGCCTTCTGCCATTCCTCGAAGGTCAGCCCGGTGCGCCGGACGTAATCGTGGAGCGAGCGGACCAATTCGCGCATCAGATGCTTCAATCGCGGATCATTCGTTTCGTCGAAGCTTGCGACGACCGCCTCGGTCAGCTCGGTCTCGTCGAATTGGGGCATCTTCCATTCCCGGTTGGCAACGGCCGGACGCTACACCAAGCGTTCCAGTGTGATAAGCGCGTGACTTGCAGACCGGTCTGCGCGCAGATTCATTGCAGACCGCCTGCCCCGTATGCTCAAAATCGAACAGATTCACCGAAGAGGCAGCGTCCACAATAGAATGCCGGCGCCTTTTCATTTATCCAGGGTTGTGGAACCGGCGTCATGATCGCCGATCTTTGATCCGCCCGCTGCTATTCCCTGACGGAGTGCCCATGCCGGCCCAATCCCAATTTTCTCGCGCCGCCTCCACCGGTTCAGCCGCCAGTGCCGGCTTCTCCGAGACGGCACTGCGGCGGATCGACGATCATCTGCAGCGGGTCTATGTCGGCCCAGGCAAGCTCGCCGGCACGCAGACTCTGGTCTATCGCCGCGGCCAGATCGCGTATCGCTCCTCGCTCGGCCATGCCGACCGCGAGCGCAACGTTCCGATCAAGGACGACACCATCTTCCGCATCTATTCGATGACCAAGCCGATCACCTCGGTGGCGCTGATGATGCTGTTCGAGGAAGGTCGCGTCCAGCTCGACGACCCGGTGGCGAAGTACATTCCGGAATGGGCCAATCTCGGCGTATTCCAGGCCGGCATCGCGCCGCTGTTCCTGACCAAGCCGCCGGCGCGGCCGATGCAGGTGGTCGACCTGCTGCGACACACCTCGGGCCTCACCTATGGCTTCCAGAACCGCACCAATGTCGACGCCGCGTACCGCGACAAGGGCATCGGCGCGTTCGAGAAGGCCGGGACGCTGGAGTCGTGGATCGCCGACCTCGCCCGCATCCCGCTGGAGTTTTCACCCGGCGAAGCCTGGAACTACTCGGTCTCGACCGATGTGATCGGCTACCTGGTGCAGAAGATCAGCGGCCTGCCGTTCGAGCGGTTCGTCAAGCAGCGCATTCTCGATCCGCTCGGCATGGTCGACACCGACTTTCACGTCCCGCCGGCCAAGGCGCATCGCCTCGCCGCCTGCTACTCAGCCGACGGCAAAGGTGGCATGCAGCTGTCGGACGATCCGAAGACCTCGAGCTTCCTGACGCCGCCCGATCTGATCTCCGGCGGCGGCGGGCTGGTATCGACCACCGACGATTATCTCACCTTCTGCCGCGCGCTGCTGAACGGCGGCGAACTGAACGGCGTCCGCCTGCTCGGGCCGAAAACGCTGAATCTGATGACCACTAATCATCTGCCAGGCAATCGCGATCTCACCGAGCTGTCGCGCTCGATGTTCAGCGAGGCCACCAACGCCGGCATCGGCTTCGGCCTCGGCTTCGCGGTGAACATGAACCCGGCCCAGACGCTATTGCCCGGCAGCGTCGGCGAGTACTATTGGGGCGGCGCCGCCTCGACCGCATTCTGGATCGACCCGGCCGAAAAGCTGATCACCATCTTCATGACTCAGCTGCTGCCCTCCAGCGCCTACCCGATCCGCCGCGAACTGCGGACGATCGTCTATGGAGCGATGACGGAGAGCAATGTCTAATTAGACGGCGGTCTCTCCCCGTTATTCCGGGGCGCGAGCATAGCGAGCGAACCCGGAATCGATAACCACCGTGCTCGTGTCAAGCACGGTAGCGGCGGACGCGGTGCCTCATGGCAAATACAGGGGATATGGATTCCGGGTTCGCGCCAAGTGGCGCGCCCCGGAATGACAAAAGAGAGGTCCAGCGAAGTCTATCGGCCTTCTGATCAAATCTTCCGCTCACGTCCCTGCCAGAACGGATCGCGCACCGCGCGGCGCAGGAGTTTGCCGACCGGGCTCTTCGGCACCTCGTCGATGAATCGCACTTGCTTCGGCACCTTGTAGCTCGCCACCCGGTCGCGCGCGAAGGCAATCAGTTCGGCCTCTTCGGCGGATGCATCCTTGCGCAGCGCTACGAACGCCGCGACGCTCTCGCCCCATTTGTCATCGGGCAGACCGACGATCACCACCTCCCGCACCGCCGGATGCGCCGCCAGCGCATCCTCGACCTCGCGCGGATAGACGTTGTAGCCGCCGGTGACGATCATGTCCGAGGTACGGTCGACCAGATACAGGTAGCCGTCCGCGTCGAACCGGCCGACATCGCGCGTACGCAGCCAGCCGTCCGGCAGGAACATCTGCGCGTTCAGCTCGGGCGCGTTGTAATAGCCCTTCATTGCGAAAGGCGTCCGCAGAGCGATTTCGCCGGCCTCGCCCGCCGCGACCTCGTCGCCGTCCTCGTTGACCAGCTTGATCTCGCAATCGATCGACGGCCGACCGCAGGACGCCAGCCGCTGCTCGGCATTCGGGCCGACGTGA
The DNA here is from genome assembly GCF_001295845.1 of Rhodopseudomonas sp. AAP120. Classification (GTDB taxonomy): domain Bacteria; phylum Pseudomonadota; class Alphaproteobacteria; order Rhizobiales; family Xanthobacteraceae; genus Rhodopseudomonas. The sequence goes on from NZ_LJIC01000120.1 coordinate 28,622, forward strand.
TCCGCCTTCGTCAGATGCGTGATGAAGATCGGAGCTTCGGACTGGCCGTAATACTGTGCGAAGCGAGGGCCCCACTGCTTCAGCGCCCGCAACATCACCGGCCGCGGCATCGGCGAGGCGCCGTAGATGATGCTCTTCACCGAAGAGAAATCGGCCTGCTCGATGCCGGGATGATCGAGCAGCATGCCGATCATGGTCGGGACCAGATTGAGCGCGGTCGGCTTCCAGCGCTCGACGGCGTCGAGATAGCTCGCCGGCGTGAAGCCCGGCAGCACCGCGGCCACACCGCCACGCAGCCAATACGGCACGATGAAGCAACCGGAGGCGTGGATCATCGATGCGGCGTGCAGCATCACGTCGCCCTCGCCGACCTCCATGTTGATCAGCACGTTGGTGGCCATGGCGCCCCAGCTCGCCTGGGTGTGCTCGACCGCCTTCAGCTTGCCGGTGGTGCCCGAGGTGAAGATCGTGATGACGACGTCGTCGGGTTCCGGTCGGCGCGACGGCAGCGCATTGGACGCACCTTGTGCGAGCTGCAGAAGATCGTTCGGATCCGATGCATGGCCGATGCTGATTAGCTTCAGCCCCTGCATCGTCCCGGCGATCTCCTGCGCCCGGTCGGTCAGATCAGTGCCGTGGATCAGCGTGTCGACGCCGGCGCCTTCGAGCATCTGCTGCTGCTCGACCAGCGACAGCCGGGAGTTCAGTGGCACGCGCGAGAGACGCGATTTGACGAAGCCGAAATCGAGCGGCAGCGTGTAGATCGAATTGTTCAGCAGCAGCCCGACGCGGCGACCGACCTCGAGCTTCAGGGTGTCGATCAGCACATTGGCGATGCGGTTGGACAACAGATCGACTTCGGTGAACGTCATGCGCTGATCGCCGAACATCACCGCCGTCTTCGGCCCGTGATAGATCGCCCCGCGCCGGATCATCTCGGATGCCAGCATCGTCGTCCTCCCTTGTCGCGCCCGCCGCTTGTGTGCGGCGTGGCTGCCAATTTACCAAACCATCCTCTGGTCATTCCGGGGCGCGCGCAGCGCGAACCCGGAATCCATAACGCCAGCGCTCTCGTCTTTCGGCGAAGTAGCTACCGCCCTGCTCTCCCACGATCACAGGGAGTATGGATTCCGGGCTCGCCGCTGCGCGGCGCCCCGGAATGACAAAAGAGAGGCTGTCTGCAGTCCGCTCACTTCCCCGGCCACACCGGCTTGCGCTTCTCCGCGAACGCCTTCAGGCCTTCCTTGGCGTCCTCGGTCATCGCCAGCAGCGCGATCTGGCTTTCGGTGTAGGCGATGCTCTCGTCGAACGACATCGCGGCGATCGCGCGCATCGCGTATTTGCCGCGGCGGATCGCAGTCGGCGATTTGTCGGTCAGCCGCTTCACCAGCCACTCCACCTTGGCGTCCAGTTCCCCGGCCGGCACGACGTAGTTGAGCAGGCCAGCTTCGCGCGCCACCTGCGCGTCAAAGGGCTCGCCGGTCAGCGACCATTCGGCGATCAGCCGACGCGGCGCGATGTCCTGCAAAAGGCTCATCACCTGCATCGGGAATACGCCGACCTTCACTTCGGGCAGGCCGAATTGCACGGTGTCGGCGGCGACTGCCATATCCGTCATGCACAGCAGGCCCATGCCGCCGGCCATGCAGGTACCGTTGACGCGGGCGATGGACGGCTTGGTGGAGTTCTGCGCCAGTCGCAGCAGATCGGCGTAGTCGACATTCGGTTTCGAAAAGTCGAACGCGAACGCCGCGCCGGTGGATTGCAGATCGGCGCCGGCGCAGAACGCCTTGTCGCCGGCGCCGGTCAGCACGATGACACGCACCGACGGATCGTCGTGCGCCTGCTTCCAGCCGCGGGTGATGCCTTCAACGACGCCGGCGTTGATGGCGTTGCGCTTGTCGGGGCGGTTTATGGTGATCCACAGCGCTTGCTCGCGCTGTTCGATGATCACGGCGTCATTGCTCATGCCTTGTTTCCTCAGTCTTCGTCATTGCGAGGAGCGAAGCGACGAAGCAATCCAACTTCGTGCACTGCGCTTTGGATTGCTTCGCTTCGCTCGCAATGACGGGGATAGTCAGTGCTCCAGAACTCTAAGCCGCCGCTTCGATCTGCGCGACGATGCGGCCGGTGGTGACCTGCTCGCCTTCGGCGACGTCGATCGCCACGATGCCCGAAGTCGGCGCGAGATGCACGTGCTCCATCTTCATCGCCTCGAGCGTCAGCACCGGCTGGCCGGCCTCGACCCGGTCGCCCGGCTTGACCAGCACGGCGACGACGCGGCCGTTGAGCGCGGCGCGCAGTTTGCCGTCGCCACCGCCACGTGCCGCGCTTTGCGGCGCAGCCCGGGTCAGATCGACAATGCTGTTCTGCACGCCGAGCCGCTGCACGAACAGCCGCTCGCCTTCGCGGTGATAGACCGCCGTCTCGCTGAAGTCCTCGGCCTGGAAGCGGATGCTGTCGGCGCTCAGTGCTTCGATCGCGAAGCTGATCCGCCGCCCATCGTGAACGGTCACATAGCGGCCGTCGCGCTCTCGCAGCACTTCGCAGCTGCGCGCCACGCCATCGAGCTCGAACTGCAGCAGCGTCGGGAACGCGGCGGCTAGCGACCGGCCCGCGCGATGCGGATGCGCGTGCGGATCGGTGACGTAAAGTAGCAGCGAAGCGACCGCCCAGGCGGGCACCGCGTCCTCCGGCAACGCACGCGCCAGCGCGTCGCGATGCTGCCCGATGAACGCAGTTGTCGCTTCACCGCGCGCGAACACCTCGTGACGAAGACACGCCGCAAGGAAGCCGCGATTGGTGGTGACGCCGAACGCAACCGTGTTATCGAGGCCGTGAACCAGCTTGCGCAGCGCCTCCTCCCGGCTGGCGCCAACCGCGATGATCTTAGCGATCATCGAGTCATAATACGGCGAGATCTCCGAGCCGGATTGCAGCGCGTGCTCGACGCGCAACTCGGCCGGCATCCGCCACACCGCCATCCGGCCGGATTGCGGTATGAAGTCCTTGTCGGCGTCTTCCGAGCACAGCCGCACTTCGATGGCGTGGCCCTTAAAGGTCACGTCATCCTGGCGCAGCGGCAGCGGCTCGCCGGCGGCTATGCGCAGCTGCAGCTCGACCAGATCGAGCCCGGTGATCGCTTCGGTGACCGGATGCTCGACCTGCAGCCTCGTGTTCATCTCCATGAAGTAGAACTGGCCCTGCGCATCGAGCAGGAACTCCAGCGTGCCAGCCCCCTCATAGCCGATCGCCTTGACGGCATTGACCGCCACCGCGCCCATCTGCTCGCGCAGCGCTGCGTTGACCGCCGGCGACGGCGCCTCCTCGATCACCTTCTGATGCCGGCGCTGCACCGAGCAGTCGCGCTCGCCGAGATGGATAGCGTGACCGTAGCGATCGCCGAACACCTGGATCTCGATGTGCCGTGGCTCCATGATGGCGCGTTCGAGGATAACAGTGGGATCGCCGAAGGCGCTCTGCGCTTCGGAGCGTGCGCTGCGCAAAGCATCGGGGAGCGCCGCCGCATCCTTCACCAGCCGCATGCCGCGGCCGCCGCCGCCGGCCACGGCCTTGATCATCACCGGGAAGCCGATCTTGCCGGCTTCTGTGATCATCGCAGCATCGCTCTGGTCCGCGCCCTGATAACCGGGCACGCACGGCACGCCGGCCTTCAGCATGATCTCCTTGGCGCCGGCCTTGTTGCCCATCGACGCGATCGATTCCGCCGACGGCCCAATGAACACCAGCCCGGCGTCGCGACACGCCGCGGCAAAATCCTCGTTCTCAGCCAGGAAGCCATAGCCGGGATGCACCGCGTCGGCGCCCGCGATCTTCGCGGCTTCGATCAGCGCTGGAATGTTGAGATAGGATTCCGAAGGCTGCGCGCCGCCAATCAGCACCGCCTCGTCGGCTTCGCATACATGCGCGGAATCGGCATCGGCGGTCGAATAGACGGCAACGACGCCGTAGCCCATGCGGCGCGCGGTGCGCATGACACGCAGCGCGATCTCACCACGGTTGGCGATCAGGATCTTGGTGAAAGGAGTGAGTTTCGACATCTGGGCCATCGTCATGCTCGCGACACCGCGAACTGCATACGCTGCGGCGTCCGCGCGTCGCTCTCGCGGCAGATCGCCAGCACTTCGGCAAGCACCGCGCGGGTGTCGCGCGGGTCGATCACGCCGTCGTCGAGCATGCGCGCCGAGGTCGCGAACACGTCCATCTGGCCGTTGAACACCGCGGTGATGCCCGCCTTCATCTGATCGAGCTTTTCGCGATCGACCGGCACGCCCTTTCGCGCCGCGCCCGCCTCGGCGACGATCGCCATCGTCTCGGCCGCCTGCTCACCGCCCATCACCGCCGTCTTCGCGTTGGGCCAGGAGAAGCAGAAGCGCGGATGGAAGCCGCGGCCGCACATGCCGTAATTGCCGGCGCCGAACGAGGCGCCGCAATAGATGGTGATCTGCGGCACCGTGGCCGACGTCACCGCCTGGATCATCTTCGAGCCATGCTTGATCATGCCGGCCTCTTCATACGCGCGGCCGACGATGTAGCCGGTGGTGTTGTTGAGATAGAGGATCGGCGTACGCGATTGGCAGCAGGCCTGGATGAAGTGCGTCGCCTTGTTGGCGCCGGCCGGATCAAGCGGGCCGTTGTTGGTGATGATGCCGATCGGCTGGCCGACGATCTTGGCGTGTCCGCAAATCGTTGCCGGGCCGTAATTCGGCGACATCTCGGTGAAGTCGGACTCGTCGACGATGCGGGCGATTACCTGGCGCATGTCGACCGGCCGCTTGTGGTCCATCGGCATGATGCCGAGCAGCTCTTCCGCATCGTACAGAGGCGGATGATAGCTTGCCGGGTCCGGCCCGGGACCGGAGCGATCCCACGGCAGACCGGCCATGATGTCGCGCGCGATCCGCAGCGCGTCGCGGTCGTCTTCGGCGAGGTAATCGCCGAGACCCGAGATCGAGGTGTGCATCTCGGCGCCGCCGAGCTCTTCCTCCGTGGCGATTTCGCCGGTCGCGGCCTTGAGCAGCGGCGGCCCGGCGAGAAACGCCCGGGTCCGGCCACGCACCATCACGATGTAATCCGAAAGACCGGTCTGATAAGCGCCGCCCGCTGTCGACGAGCCGTGTGTCACGGTAACGACCGGCAAGCCCGCGGCCGACAGCCTCGCCAGATTGCGAAAAATGTTGCCGCCGCGGACGAAATCCTCGACCCGATAACGCAGCAGATTGGCGCCGGCGCTTTCGACCAGTTGCACGAACGGCAGCTTGTTCTCCAGGGCCAGTTCCTGAATGCGAATCGACTTGTCGAGGCCGTAAGGCTGCAGCGCGCCGGCGTCGATGCCCGCGTCGTTGGCGCTGATCACGCAGCGAATGCCGGCGACGTAGCCGATGCCACCGATCACGCCGCAGCCGGGCACGCTCTTGTCGGCGTTCGGCGTGTCGAACATGTAGCCGGCCAGCGTCGACAGTTCGAGGAACGGCGTGCCCGGATCCAGCACCAGCGCGACGCGCTCGCGCGGCAGCAACTGGCCGCGCTTGTGAAATCGCTCGGCGGACGCCGCCGACGCCGTACGCGCTCGCGCCTCCAGCATCCGCACCCGGTCGATCAGCGCCAGCATGCCGTCGCGGTTGGCCCTAAAGCCCTCGCTTCCCGGCGCGACGGTGGATTCGATGATTGCCATTCAGCTTGTCCTTGTGCTTCCGGAAGCGCCTCAAGACGTCGGCTGGCCCGGAATCTCTCTGCTCTCTTTCGTCATTCCGGGGCGCGCGAAGCGCGAGCCCGGAATCCATAACCACTGCAGGGAGTATGGATTCCGGACCTGCGCCGCTGACGCGGCGCATCCCGGAATGGCCAACTCCATTGGCGTGCCCTAGCCGGTCTTCTCCATCATGAAGTAATCGGCGTGCTGATCACGCAGCTCGACCTTGCGCAGCTTGCCGGTGGCCGTCATCGGCATTTCGTCGACGATCTGCACCAGCTTGGGCACCTGGAAGCCGCCCAGCGACTTTCTGCAGTGCTCGATGATCTCGGTCTCGGTCGCAGCAGCACCGGGCTTCAGCTTGACGAAGCCGGACACCGCCTCACCCCATTGCGGATGCGGCAGACCGACCACCGCGGCGTTCATCACTGCCGGATGCGCCAGCAGCGTCTCCTCGATCTTGACCGACGCGACGTTCTCGCCGCCGGACTTGATCATATCCTTCTTGCGGTCGAGGAACAGCAGTTCGCCGTGCTCGTCGATCAGCGCCAGATCGCCGGTGTGGTGCCAGCCGAACTTGCGGGCCGCCTCGGTCGACTCCGGATCCTTGTAGTAGCCGAGCATCACGTTCGGGCCGCGATGCACGATCTCGCCGACCTGGCCGCGCGGCAGCAGGTTGCCGTCGTCGTCCATGATCGCGGTTTCGTTGACGATCGTCGACTCGCCCCAGTAGTTGCCGAAACGCGCCAGCTGTCTGTCCGGCTGCGACATCGTGGTCGCCGGATACATCTCGGTCTGCCCCGACGGCTGAACGAAATTCGGAGACAATTCGGCGATGGCCCGCTCCAGCAGCGGCCGCGGCATCGGCGCCATGGTGTAGATGCAGCAGCGCAGCGTCGACAGGTCGAACTCCTTGCGCCGCGGATGATCGAGAACCGCCTGATACATCAGCGGCAGGCCGATGAAGACCGACAGCTTGTCGCGCTGGATCGCCTCCATGCAGGCCACCGGATCGAAACCACGCATCAGCGCCAGTTTGCCGCCAACCGTCAGATAGCTCAGCAGCAGCACATGCGCGGCGCAATGGAACAGCGGAAACTGCCCGCTGATCGCGTCGGTGCGCGACAGCTGCATTTCGATGGCGTTGCTCATCGCCGCCATCACCACCGCCAAATGACCGTGCATCGCCCCCTTCGGCCGCGACGTGGTGCCCGAGGTGTAGATGATCATCGCGAGGTCGCGATCGTCGAATGCGACGTCCGGCTCGATCTCGGACTGACCTTCGATCAGTTCACCGAAGCTCTTCAGTCCGGTCTCTGCCGCCTTGCCGGTGAGATCCACCGCGACCAGGGAGATGCCCCGCTGTTCGAGTGCGGCGCGACGCTCCGGCTGGGCGTGCAGATTGTCGTCGATCAGCGCGAACTTCACCTCGGCATGGTCGAGGATGTAGCCCATATCGCCAGGGCCAAGCATGGTGTTGATCGGCACCCAGACGAGACCGGCACGGTGAATGCCGAACAGCGCTTTGACGAAGTCGACCGAATTGTTGCAAACGGTCGAGATCTTGTCGCCCGGCTCGAGACCGCGGGCCAGCAGAGCATTGGCGAAGCGATTGGCGTCGCGGTCGAGTTCCTTATAGTTGACCTGACGGCCGCCGTCGGTCAACGCGATGCGGTCGGCAAAGCGGATCGCCGATTTTCGCAGGATGTCGCCGATCGCCACGCGACCGATCCGGCCCGGTCCCGGCACGCCGCCGGTCGCCTCAAGACTGCTCATGGATACTCCCTCGGGTGAGGCAGCTCTTGCGGCTGCTTGGATGAAAGCTGCACGACTTCCGTCATTGCGAGGAGCAACGAAGCAATCCAGCTCCGTGCAGCGAACTCTGGATTGCTTCGCTCGCAATGACGACTCGCTAGTTGAGAAGGCCGTAGATCTTCCGCGCCTCTTCAGGCGACGCGATTTCGCGCCCGGCCCGACGCGCGCAGCCGGCGATCTCTTCGATCAGCTGACCGTTCGACGTCACCTTCTCGCCGTTAGCGAGATAGAACGTGTCCTCGAGCCCGGTGCGGAGATGGCCGCCATGATCGGCGCAGGCCTGATGCAGGGGCCAGATCTCGGCGCGGCCGATCGCGGTGACCTGCCAATGCGCGTCGGGACGCTTCAGCTTCAGGATGATCGGCAGCAGATCCGGATCGGCCGGCATTCCCGAGGCGACGCCCATCACGAAGTTGTATTCGAGCGGGCCCGAGTACATGCCGTTCTGCACATACATGCCGACGCAGCGGACGATGCCGACGTCGAAGCATTCGAACTCCGGAATCGTGCCGGCATCCTTCATCGCGCCGAGAAAATCCTGAATCTTCTCGACTGAGTTGTCGAACATCATCGGCGGCCAGGCCCAGCTGTTGTCGGCCTTGACCTTCAGGTAGTTCAGCGAGCCGGCGTTACAGGCGGCGATCTCCGGCTTGGTCTCGCGGATGCAGGCGAGCGGCCCCTCGTAGTGGGGACCGGACGTGCCCGACGTATGATTGATGATGACGCCCGGGCACGCTTCGCGGATCGCCTGCTGGATCTCGCGCGACACCGCGACATCCCAGGTCGGCAGATGCCCCTTGTCGGGCCGCTGGTCGCGCAGATGGATGTGCATGATCGAGGCGCCGGCGTTGAACGCGGCCTTGGCCTCACGTGCCATCTCTTCCGGCGTCACCGGAACGTGATGCTGCTTCGGATCGGTCAGCACGCCGTTCAGCGAGCAGGTGATTACGGCCTTGTCGCTCATTCCTCATCAACCCTTTCGGTGATGCTGCGCCAGCGAACGAACCGCGGCGCAGACCAGTCGATCAGGATGATGCGGAAGCAGCGCGAGGGCTTCTTGCGTGCACGCGCTGCTACACGCGAGGTGTGAGCGTCAGGGCCGTCCCTGGCGGAATTCCGCGGCGTTCACCGCATGCGGATCGCTGCGCCAGATCGCCAGATCGCGCGAGCCCGAGAAGATCGCGCGCGGCTGCAGTCCGTAGAAGCGGCGGATCGAGTGGCTGAAGTGAGTCGAGTCCGGATAGCCGATATCCTGCGCCAGGTGCGCGAGGTTGATCTCGGAATTGACGAAGTGCAGCAGGTGCCGCGCCCGCTTCCAGGCCCGCAGCGCGCGGAACGACACGCCGGTTTCGTCCTTGAACAGATGCAGGAAGCGCGACTGCGACAGGTTCGCCGCCACCGCGCAATCCTCGGCCGTCACGGCGGCACCGGTGATGTCGTTGAGCCGGGCGAGCGCAGCCGTGATGCGCCGGTCGATCCGCCGCGCCGGCAGCGCCTCGCCGAAGAACAGGTTGTCGAATTCCGAAGTGGTGAATCCTTCTCGCCGCCCGGCCGTGACCAGCGATCGATGCGCCTGCCGGACCCGCTCGGCCAGCGTGCCATCGGCCGAGCCGGCAATCCGCGCACCCAGCACCGCCATCGGCAACACGGTTTCGGGCTCGATCACCAGACAGATCACGCTGCGGCTGTCGCAGTCCACATTGTGCGGGACGTAAGGCTGGACGAAAGCCATCGCGCCGGTCTGCGCCTGACCATCCTCGATCGTCACCCGCAACTGCCCGTGCAGCGACACGTAGATCGAATAGGCGCCGCTGGTCCGGCGCCGGGGCCGGCCGAGCAGACCGGCATAGAATACCCGTTCAGGGCTGATCAGCATCAGATGTCCGGACGCCGGACACGCCTCGTCACTCATGGGTCCTCCCGGGATCTGCACCCGTTCCCGCACCAAGATGCGGCGCCCTCTTACGGAGCGGGCGCAGAATACAGCAACGAAAGGCATTGTCACCGGGCAGGATTGCCGCGGAACGCGCCCGGGCAGAGCCCACCCGGGGCGGCGTGTCAGGCGCGCCGGGCCACCTTCTGCTCGTCGCCGGCCCGGATTTCCGCCTCGGCGGCCCGGCGATAGCCCTCGCGCTGCTGCAGCCGCTGCCAATAGGCGGCGACGTTCGGCCCGAACTGTTTCGACAGGCCGAGATTGTCCGCCAGCCGCAGCGCATAGCCGATCACCACGTCGGCGGCGGTGAAGCGGCCCTGGCTCAGCCACTCGGTCTGCCCCGTAGCCGCCTCGACGGCCCGCAGCCGGCCGAGAAACCACTTGGCGTAATCCTCGACCACCTGCGGCTGCCGCCGTTCGTTCGGCTCAAGCGTGCTGTAGCGCAGCACGAGGGTCTGCGGGAATGTCAGCGTCGCGTCGCTGAAGAACATCCAGTTCAGATAGGTACCGTAGTCGCTCTCGCCCACATCGACCACCAACGGCGTCGGGCCGTGCTTGGTGCCGAGATAATGGCAGATGCCCGAGGACTCGGTCATCTTGGTGTCGCCGTCGACCATGAACGGGATGGTACCAAGCGGATTGATCGCGAGATACTCCTTGGCGAGCACGCGCGGCGGAAACGGCAGCATCTTGAGCTCGTAGTCGAGCCCCATCTCCTCCAGCATCCACAACGGCCGAAACGACCGCGCGCCGTGGCAGTGATACAGAGTGATCATCGATTTCGCTCCCTTGCCGAGTCATTGCTTAAAGCGCCGCCGCCCCTGCAGCCGCTGCGCGCTCCCTCGCCCCGCTCTTGCGGGGAGAGGGTTGGGGTGAGGGGCGACGCGGGCAAGGACTCTCGGCCCTGCAGATAC
>NZ_LJIC01000121.1 GCF_001295845.1 Rhodopseudomonas sp. AAP120
CCCGCCTGCGGGGCCGAAGCCCTTCGGCGCGGCGAAGGCCCGCGCATCCAGCTTCTTCGTGAGAAGCTCTTTCAAGAGGGATGGATGGCCGGGTCAAGCCCGGCCATGACGGAGGAGGGGCGTCGTTGGCCTTGCCCGGCCCGATCTCGCGCACCGCCTTTACCAATCACCCACTAAACCAAGTTGGGCAAAGCCCTTCAGCGCCCTAATCGGGCTATAAGGCCTCATGATCCGCCCGCTGCTCACCGTGTCCGCAGGTACGCTGTCGTCCCGCTTGTTGGGATTCGTTCGCGATGCGCTGGTCGCGGCGCTGCTCGGGGCCGGCGCGGTGGCGGATGGTTTTCTGCTGGCATTTCAGCTCGTCAATGTGACGCGGCGGCTGCTCACCGAGGGCGCGCTCAACGCGGCGCTGGTGCCGGCGTGGTTGCGGGTGCGCGAGCACAACGGACCGGCCGCGGCCGCGGCGTTCGCCGGCCGGCTGCTCGGCACGGTGGCGCTGGCGACGCTGGTGCTGGCGGTGCTGGTCGGCGTGTTCATGCCGCTCCTGATCGCGCTCCTGGCGCCCGGCTTCGTCGGTCATCCGGTGCTCGGCATGGCGGTGCGGGACGCGCGGCTGATGCTGCCTTATCTGGCGTTCGCCGGCCCGGTCGCGGTGATGATGGGGCTGTTCAACGCCGAAGGAAAAGTCGGACTGACGGCGTTCTCGCCGCTGCTGTTCAACGCGGCGCTGATCGTCGTCACCGCGGTGCTGCTGTTCGCCAGTGACGACGACGTCGTGGCGGCGTGGGTGCTGTCCGGCACGGTCGGACTCGCCGGCCTGCTGCAGCTCTCGATTCTGGCGTTCAACGGCCGCGGCGAGAAGCTCGCGACGCCTTTGCGGGTGTCGTTCGACAGCGCCATGCAGGCGTTCTTCGCCAAGGCGATCCCCGGCATGATCGCGGGTTCCGGGCCGCAGCTCCTGATCGTGATCGGCGCCATCGTGGCATCGTCGACGCCGTCGGCGGTGTCGTGGCTGTACTTCGCCAACCGGCTGATCGAACTGCCGCTCGGCATCGTCGGGGTGGCGATGGGGGCCGTGCTGGTGCCGGAATTGTCGCGCGCGGTGCGCGGCGACGACCAAGCGGCGCAATCGGAGGCCGCCTCGCGCGGGCTCGAATTGGCGGTCGGCGTCGCGCTGCCGGCGACGCTCGGGCTGATCGTGCTGCGCGAGCCGATCGTCCGGCTGCTGTTCGAGCACGGTGCGTTCAGCGCCGAGGATACCGCCGCGACCGCGACGGCGCTCGGCCTGCTGGCGCTCGGCCTTCCTGCGCAGGTGCTGGCCAAGACCTGGGCGGCGGCGTTCTACGCCCGCGAGGATACAAGGACGCCGCTGATCGCCACGCTGGTGGCGCTGGCGGTGGCGATGGCCGCGGCGTTGCTGCTGGGGCGGCTGTTCGGCGCCGCCGGCGTGGCGCTGGCGGTCGCGCTCGGCGGCTGGAGCAATGCTGCGTTTCTGCTGTGGCGGGGCTTGCGCCGTTTTGGCGTCACGATCGATGCCGCGGCGCGCCGGCGTATCGTGCTGATCGCGGTCGCGGCGAGCGCGATGGGTGCGCTGCTGACGCTGAAGGCGCAGTTTGCGTTGCCCTGGGTGACGGCGGCCGGGACGCTGGCGCAGGCCGCCGGGCTCGCCGTCCTGATCGCCGGTGGGCTGATCGTCTATGGCGGGCTGCTGGTGCTGTTCGGGGTGGTGCGGCCGTCCGCGCTTGGAACGGCGCTGCGGCCGCCGCGCGGCTTGCGCGGCTAGCCGGCGCGTGCCAATGGACGGCGCGCCGCGCCACCACCCGCGCGCACCGACCGATCACGCGCAGGAACTGACCATGACCACACAACGGGTATTTTCCGGCATCCAGCCCACCGGAAATCTGCATCTCGGCAATTATCTCGGCGCGATCGTCAACTTCGTGAAGATGCAGGAGACGCATAATTGCGTGTACTGCGTGGTCGATCTGCACGCCATCACGGTGCCGGTGACGGTCTGGGGCGGTCCGGACGAACTGCGCAAGAACATCCGCGAGGTCACGGCGGCGTTCATCGCGGCCGGCATCGATCCGAAGAAGCAGATCATCTTCAACCAGAGCCAGGTCGCGGAACATTCCGAACTCGCCTGGGTGCTGAACTGCATCGCGCGGCTCGGCTGGCTCAACCGCATGACCCAGTTCAAGGAAAAGGCCGGCAAGGATCGCGAGAACGTTTCGGTCGGTCTCTACGACTATCCGGTGCTGATGGCCGCCGACATTCTGGTGTACCGCGCCACCCACGTGCCGGTCGGCGAAGACCAGAAGCAGCACGTCGAACTCACCCGCGACATCGCCCAGAAGTTCAACAACGACTTCTCGGCCTCGATCGCCGCGCAGGGCTTTGGCGACGCTTACTTCCCGCTGCCCGAGCCGGTGATCACCGGCCCGGCGACGCGGGTGATGAGCCTGCGCGACGGCACCAAGAAGATGTCGAAGTCCGATCCGTCGGACTACTCGCGCATCAACCTTACCGACGATGCCGACGCGATCGCGCAGAAGATCCGCAAGGCCAAGACCGATCCGGAGCCGCTGCCGAGCGACGAGAAGGGCCTTGAGCCGCGGCCCGAAGCCGACAATCTGGTCGGCATCTACGCGGCGCTGTCGGGCAAGCCGAAGGCCGCGGTGCTGGGCGAATTCGGCGGCGCGCAGTTCTCGGCGTTCAAGTCGAATTTGGTGGATCTCGCGGTCGAGAAGCTGTCGCCGATCGCCGGCGAAATGAAGCGGCTGTCGGCCGACCACGCTTATGTGGACTCGGTTCTTGCCGACGGCAGCGACCGCGCCCGCGCGATCGCGGCCGAGACCATGGTGGCGGTGAAGGACATCATGGGCATGGTGCGCAAGAAGGGCTGAGGCTCGCAACAGCACCCGTCATGGCCGGGCTCGACCCGGCCATCCATCTTCTTCGCAAACACTCTTCCAAATTGGATGGATGCGCGGGTCAAGCCCGCGCATGACGGCTTTGGCTGGGGCGGCACCTTGTCCTTCCTCACACCGCCATGGCAGCATCGCCGCGTTGCGCGGGCGCGCGGGGAACTCCGGGGGACACCAATGAGCAACCAGCGACGCAGCTACGAGTCCGGCCACAAGCCGAAATGTCTCGTCATCGTCGACGACACCGCCGAATGGGATCGCGCGGTGTATTACGCCAGCCGCTGGGCGGTGCGGGCCGGCGGCGCGGTGGTGATGCTGCGCGTCATCGAGATCCTCGACCAGAATCAGCAATGGCTCGGCGTCGCCGACGTGATGCGCGCCGAGGCGATCGAGACCGCGGAGCTGGCGCTCGACCGCGCCTCCGGCCGCGCCAACGGCGTCTCGGGCATCACGCCCGAGCGGGTGATCCGCGAGGGCGACACCATCGCCCAGGTCCGTGCCGCGATCGAGGACGATTCCGACATCGTGATGCTGATCCTGGCGGCGAGCGACGGTTCCGAGGGCCCGGGACCGATCGTCACCGCGATGGTCCGCCATCTCGGCAGCTTTCCGGTTCCGGTGGTGATGGTCGCCTCCAGCCTGACCGACGACGACATCGACGCGCTGGCCTGAGCGCCGCAAAAACCTCAATCGTTTCAGACGCTGCCCCATCCTCCGGCACAGCCCTCGGGTTGAACCGTGCGTTCGCGGTGGCTATCTGCTAGGGGATACGAGCGCCGGCGACGCTTCGTCGATCCGGCGCGCCGCCAACACATCCCACGCACCGGCCTTGAACCGGCGACGACGGAGATCTCCATGTTCATCCAGACCGAACCGACGCCCAATCCCGCGACCCTGAAGTTCATTCCGGGCCGTCCCGTGCTCGACAGCGGCACGATGGAATTCACCGATCGCAGCCAGGCGGCGCGCTCGCCGCTGGCCGAGCGGCTGTTCGGCGTCGAGGGCGTCAGCGGCGTGTTCTACGGCAGCGATTTCGTCACCGTCACCAAGGACGGCGGCGACTGGCAGCATCTCAAGCCGGCGATCCTCGGTGCCATCATGGAGCACTACATGTCGGGCGCCCCGATCCTGGCCGACGGCCAGTCGGACGGCGACGCCGGCGAAGATGACGAGTTCTTCGCCGAAGGCGACGCCGAGACGGTCGAGATCATCAAGGATCTGATCGAGACGCGCGTACGCCCCGCGGTCGCCAATGACGGCGGCGACATTACTTTCCGTGGCTTCAAGGACGGCATCGTCTATCTGGCCATGAAGGGCGCCTGCTCGGGCTGCCCGTCCTCGACCGCGACGCTGCAGCACGGCATCCAGAACTTGCTGAAGCACTTCGTCCCCGAAGTGACCGAGGTTCGCCCGGTCACCTGACGGCGGTTTTCCGCAGCGTGGGTTTCGACGATGTCCTGCATGGTGCGCCGCGCCATGCAGCGAAGGTCTGCGTCAGCTGTCAGCGATTCTTGTCGATCGTGTCCGGCAGGCACATGACGCGCGCGTCGCATTGCTGATATGCTGGGTGAATGTTGATCCTCGCTATCGATACGGCGCTCGAAGCCTGCTCGGCCGCGATTCTGGATACCGACGCCAACCGGCTGCTCGCATCCGAATCCGAACCGATGCAGCGTGGTCATGCCGAGGCGCTGGTGCCGATGCTGGCGCGTGTGATGCAGGCGTCCGGCCTCGGCTTTGCCGAGCTCGACCGCATCGCCGTCACCACCGGACCTGGTAGTTTCACCGGGCTGCGCGTCGGGTTGTCGGCGGCGCGCGGCATTGCGCTGGCGGCCGACAAGCCGGTGGTCGGATTGACCACGTTGTCCGCCTATGCGGCGCCGCTGGTGAGCGAGCGCGACGACACGCCGATCCTGTCGGCGATCGATGCACGGCACGATCACGTCTACTATCAACTCGTCAGCGGCAACGGCACGCGCCTGGTGAGGCCGCGCGTCGGTCCGATCGCCGAAGCGCTCGAAGCCGCGCGGCAGGGCGCGCCGCGCCTGGTCGGCAATGCGGCGCATCTGCTCGCCGCGCGCTGGCCGGCGTTGACGCCGCCGGCGCCGCTGATCGATCAGCAGCCTGCGCCGGATATCTTCTGGGTCGCCTGGCTCGGTGCGGCAGCGAACCCGGAGGCCGCGCCGGCGCGGCCGTTCTATCTGCGGGCGCCCGACGCCAAGCCTCAGACCGACGCGCTGGCGCGCGCCGCGCAGCCCGCCGCCTGAACCCGGCGCCGATGTTGATTCCGACGATGATGACTTCATGATGATGACTTGGCTCGCCGAATTCTGGGGCTACGCCGACGCGGTGGTCGAGCCGGCTTCGCTGCGCGATGCGGGCAAGCTGGCGCAACTGCACGGCGCGTCGTTTCACAGCGGCTGGAGCGAAGAGGAATTCGCCGACCTTTTGAGCCAGCGCAATACCTTGATCCACCGCTTGCGTATGGGTCGGAAGATCATCGGTTTCATCGCTTCGCGATTCGGGGCGGACGAAGCCGAGATTCTGTCGATCGCGGTGGCGTCCGGCTACCGTGGACGAGGGTTGTCGCGAGAGTTGTTACTGACGCATCTTGGCCATCTCGCCGGCCGCGGTGTCGCCAAAGTCTTTCTTGAAGTCGAGGAGAACAATCAGCCGGCGCGTCGTCTGTATCAGCGTGCCGGTTTCACCATCGTCGGCCGCCGCGAGCGTTACTATCGGCAGCCGGATGGAGAACAATTGAACGCATTGATAATGCGTCGCGACTTGTCCTAATTTCCGCGCGGTGGCACAAACCCCATCGCTGAACCCATTCAAACACTGCGTTGACGCCGATGTCCGATGTGAAGGCCACTGAAATCGAAGCCCGCTGCGCTGCCACCGGTATGCGCATGACGGAACAGCGTCGCGTGATTGCGCGGGTTCTCGCCGAGTCGGTCGATCATCCCGACGTCGAAGAGCTCTACACGCGCTGCGTCGCGGTCGACGACAAGATCTCGATCTCGACCGTGTATCGCACGGTGAAGCTGTTCGAGGACGCGGGGATCATCGAGCGGCACGACTTCCGCGAAGGTCGCGCCCGCTACGAGCAGATGCGCGACAGCCATCACGATCACCTGATCAATCTGCGTGACGGCAAGGTGATCGAATTCACCAACGAGGAGATCGAGAAGCTGCAGGCGGAGATCGCCCGCAAGCTCGGCTACAAGCTGGTCGATCACCGCCTCGAACTGTACTGCGTCCCGCTCGACGACGACAAAGCCTGAGCTTGCGGGCCGCGCGCCGCGCGTTGCCAACGACGCCCTAAGTCGGTTATTGACCTCTCGTCTTCGTCATGGCCGGGCTTGTCCCGGTCATCCACGTCTTTGGCGTGGCCGTTGCGGCAAGGCGTGGATACCCGGGACAAGCGCGGGCATGGCGTGTAGTGATGAAAGGGCCTGATTGACCTGCGATCTCGTCATCTTCGACTGCGACGGCGTTTTGGTCGACAGCGAAGTGATTTCCTGCCGTGTCCATGCCGAGACGCTGACGCGGCACGGCTATCCGATCACCACCGAGCAGGTCGCCGAGCGCTTCCTCGGCCGCTCCGGTCGCGAAGCGCGGCGCGAGATCGAGGCCGAACTCGGCCGCGCGTTCGACGATGCGTTGGAGGAGCAACTGGTCGCCGACGTGCTGCGCAGCTTTGCCGAAGAGCTGGCGCCGATCCCGTTCATCGACCAGGCGCTGGGTGCGATCACGCAGCCGGTCTGCGTCGCCTCCAGCGGCACGCTGAAGCGGATCGCCTTTTCACTGACCCGCACCGGCCTTCACGGGCGTTTCGCCCCGCATCTGTTTTCGGCCGAGCAGGTCGCGCACGGCAAGCCCGCGCCCGATCTGTTTCTGTATGCGGCCGAGCGGATGGGCGTGGCGCCGCAGCGCTGCGTGGTGGTCGAGGACAGCGTGCCGGGGATCACCGGCGCGCGGGCGGCCGGGATGCGGGTGCTGGGTTTTGTCGGCGGCAGCCATTGCCTGCTCGGTATGGCCGAAAAACTGCGCGCCGCCGGCGCCGCCACGACCTTCGCGGACATGCGGCAACTTCCTGAAATAATTTGAAAAAAGCTCTCTGCGGGAACCCGCCAAGCGGCGGCTGGCTGGATTTCGCCCGGTTTCGCCTGTAAGGCAGGGCAGCTTTCCCTCTCAGATAACGAAGACCATGGCCCCGCCGCGCAAGCTGCACATCAAGTCATATGGCTGTCAGATGAATGTCTACGATGCCCAGCGCATGGTGGACGTCCTGACGCCGGAAGGCTTTGTCGAGACCGCGAGCGTGGACGACGCCGATCTGGTGATCCTCAACACCTGCCACATTCGCGAGAAAGCCTCCGAGAAGGTCTATTCCGAACTCGGCCGGCTGCGGCTGGCGCGCGACGAGGCGGCGCAGAGCGGCCGCAGGATGCAGATCGCGGTGGCGGGCTGCGTGGCACAGGCCGAGGGCGAGGAGATCGTCCGCCGCGCCCCGGTGGTCGACGTCGTGGTCGGGCCGCAGAGCTATCATCATCTGCCGCAACTGCTGGCCCGGGCCGATACGCAGGGCCGGGCGCTGGAAACCGAGTTTCCGGTCGAGGACAAGTTCGGCTTCCTGCCGCAGCCGGCGCCGGCGACGATCCGCGCCCGCGGCGTCTCCGCCTTCGTCACCGTGCAGGAAGGCTGCGACAAGTTCTGCACCTTCTGCGTCGTGCCCTATACGCGCGGCGCCGAGGTGTCTCGTCCGGTCGCGGCCATCATCGCCGATGTCGAGCGGCTCGCCGACAATGGCGTCCGCGAAATCACGCTGATCGGCCAGAACGTCAACGCCTATCACGGCGACGGCCCGGACGGCCGCGCCTGGACGCTCGGCCGACTGCTGCAGCGGCTCGCCGCGGTGCCGGGCATCGTCCGGCTGCGCTATTCCACCAGCCATCCCAACGACGTCGACGACGATCTGATTGCCGCGCATCGCGATCTCGCAGCGCTGATGCCGTTCGTGCATCTGCCGGTGCAGTCCGGCTCCGACCGGATCCTGGCGGCGATGAACCGCAAGCACAGCGCGGCCGATTATCGTCGGGTGATCGACCGGTTCCGGGCGGTCCAGCCGCAGATCGCGTTTTCGTCGGATTTTATCGTCGGGTTCCCGGGCGAGACCGATGTGGATTTCGCCGCGACTCTCGCGCTGGTCACACAAATCGGCTACGCTGGCGCTTATTCGTTCAAATATTCGCCGCGGCCCGGCACGCCCGCGGCGGAGATGCCGGAGATGGTGCCCGCAGCGGTGATGGACGAGCGTTTGGAGCGGCTCCAGCAATTGATCGACGCTCAGCAATCGGCCTTCAACAAGGCAGCGATCGGCCAGACCGTGGACGTGCTGTTCGAGCGCGCCGGCCGCAAGCCGGGCCAGATCGTCGGCCGCACCGCTTATCTGCAGCCGGCTCACGTATTTCCCGGCGATTTTCTCGGTCCCGGCATGTCCCCCGACGCGCTTGTCGGGCAGGTGCTGCCGGTCCGGGTCGACAGTCTCGAGCGCTACAGCCTGCTCGGCGAACTGGCGGCCACGCCGCCGCAGCATGCTCGTCCTCTGGCCGCCACTGGAGCCTGAGCCCCTTGGCAAAAAGCGTATCGGATTCGTCCTCGCTGATTTCCCGCCGCAAGCTCGATCGCGAACCTTTGTCCCCACCCGAGACCCAAGTCGTCGTCGCCTTCGACGACAACCGCGCCGCTTCCGCGCTGGTCGGCCCTTATGGGCAGAACCTCGCACGGATCGAGCGCCGGCTCGCCGTCGAGGTGGATTCACGGGGCAACCACATCACCATCTCGGGCTCGCGCGAAGGCTGCGACTCGGCCCGGCGGGTGCTCGAGGCGCTGTACGCGCAGGCGATGTCCGGCAGCGATCTGTCGCAGGGCGACGTCGATGGCGCGATCCGCGCCGTGATCGCGCAGGGGTCGCTGTTCGAGTTCGATGCCAAGCCGGCAGCGGGTGCGTTCGAGGCGGTCAATCTGCGCAAGCGCCTGGTGCGGGCGCGCACCGCCGCGCAGGATTCCTACATCCGCGCGCTGAAGCGCCACGAGCTGGTGTTCGGCATTGGCCCGGCCGGCACCGGCAAGACCTGGCTGGCGGTGGCGCACGCCGCGCAGCTGTTCGAGCGCAAGGAGGTCGACAAGATCATCCTGACGCGGCCGGCGGTCGAGGCCGGCGAGCGGCTCGGCTTTCTGCCCGGTGATTTGCGCGAAAAGGTCGATCCTTACTTAAGGCCGATCTACGACGCGCTGTACGACCTGATGGATGCGCGCATCGTCGAGCGTGCGATGCAGTCGGGCGAGATCGAGATTGCGCCGCTGGCCTTCATGCGCGGCCGCACACTGACCAATGCGGCGATCATTCTGGACGAGGCGCAGAACACCACCTCGATGCAGATGAAAATGTTTCTCACTCGCCTTGGTGAGAACTCGCGAATGATCGTCACCGGCGATCCGAGCCAGGTCGATCTGCCCAACGGCGCGACCTCCGGCCTGTCCGAAGCGGTGCGGCTTTTGTCCGGCGTCGAGGGCATCGCCCAGGTGAATTTCACCGCCGAAGACGTCATTCGTCACGAACTGGTGGCGCGGATCGTCGCCGCCTATGAGGGAGCCCCGCCAAAGCCGGCGCGCGGCGAAAACTGATGTCACAATCCGACACCGGGAGCCGTGCCGATTGCGTCGGGACGGCCCGAAGCGATATTTTGACCCCGATGAGTAGTTCCGCCATTCCAGCCACCGAAGTCGTGATCGCCGCCGCGTGCTGGCAATCCGAAGCTAGTGCCGAGGCCGTCGTGCTGCGCGCGATCGAAGCCGCGGCAAAGGCCGTCGATGAGGATACCGGCGGCGCCGAGCTCGCCGTGATGCTGACCGACGACGACGGCATCCAGGCGCTCAACGCCTCCTATCGCGGTTTCGACAAGCCGACCAATGTGCTGTCGTTTCCGGCCCCCGAGGCGGACTATCAGGATGAGGACGGCGCGCCGCGGCTGCTCGGTGATATCGCAATCGCGTACCAGACCGTGCGCCGCGAAGCCGACGACGAGGGCAAGCCGTTCGATCATCACCTCAGCCATCTGGCGGTGCACGGCTTCCTGCATCTGGTCGGCTACGACCACGAGACCGACGCCGAGGCCGAGACGATGGAAAGCGCCGAGCGCCGCATCCTGGCGGGCCTCGGCATTCCGGATCCCTACGCCGATCAGGATCGGGTGAGCTGACATGCCGGACGGCGACAGTACGCGGACCAGCGCGCAGACATCGGAGCAGGACTTAGCACGCGGGCAGCAATTGCCCGCGGTGGTGCATCAGGGCGAGGTGCTGCGGCCGGTCGGCGCCGCCTGGCTGATCCGTGCGATCCGTTCGCTGTTCGGCTGGAAGCCGGGCTCGGTGCGCGACGATCTGCAGGTCGTGCTCGATACCAGTCCGCCGGACGACACCGGGTTTTCGACGCTCGAGCGCACCATGCTGCGCAACATTCTCGGGCTGCACGAGCGCCGCATCGCCGACGTCATGGTGCATCGCGCCGACATCGTCGCGATCAAGCAGGACATCCCGCTCGGCGAACTGATGAGTCTGTTTCAGGGTGCGGCGCATTCGCGCCTCGTCGTCTATAACGAGACGCTCGACGATCCGGTCGGCCTCGTGCACATCCGCGACCTCGTCGCGTTCATGACGGCGAACGCCAAGGTCAAGCCGGAAACGGTCGCCAAGCGCAAGAAGGCGCTGCCGGCCGGGCTCGATCTCAAGGCCATCGATCTGAAGATGCCGCTGACCGAGACCGGCATCATCCGCAAGCTGCTCTACGTGCCGCCGTCGATGCGGGCGATCGATCTGTTGGCGCAGATGCAGGCCGCCCGCACCCATCTGGCGCTGGTGGTCGACGAATATGGCGGCACCGACGGGCTGGTGTCGATCGAGGACATCGTCGAACTGATCGTCGGCGAGATCGACGACGAGCACGACAGCGCGGTGCCGCCGTCGATCGTCAAGCAGGCCGACGGCTCGTTCATCGCCGACGCCCGCACCAGCCTCGAAGACGCCCGGGCGATGATCGGCGACAGCTTCGTGCCCGGTGAGGCCGGCGAGGACGTCGAGACGCTCGGCGGCTATCTGGTCAATCACGTCGGCCGGCTGCCGGTGCGCGGCGAAGTAATTTCCGGCCCCGGCAATTACGAGATCGAAGTGCTCGATGCCGATCCGCGCCGCGTCAAGCGGCTGCGCATCGGCATTCGCAAGGAGCGTCCGGCGCCGCGGCCGCGTGAGACGCGGCGGCGCGAGCCGGCTTCCGACGCCGCGACCGCGCCGTCCTCCGACACGACCAATCCGAATCCTCCGCCGCCCAGCGAATGAGCGAGCACATCCCGACATGCCAAAGCTGCTGAGCCGCGCCGCCTCCAGCGTCATCCTTGCATGGGGGTGGAAGCGCGCAGCGATCGCCCTGGTGGCCGGCGCCTTGTCGTCGCTGGCGATGGCACCGTTCAACGCCTGGCCGATCCTGTTCATCACCTTTCCGGTGGCGGTCTGGCTGATCGACGGCGCCGGCGCAGGCAAGTGGCGCGGCGTCCCGGCGGCGGCGATGGCCGGCTGGTGGTTCGGCTTCGGTTATTTCGTGCCGGGCCTGTACTGGATCGGCAATGCGTTCCTGGTCGATGCCGACACCTTCGCATGGCTGCTGCCGGCGGCGGTGTGCGGACTGCCGGCCTATCTGGCGCTGTTCACCGCGCTCGGCTTCGGGCTGGCCCGGCTGCTGTGGGACCGCGGCGCGCTGCGCGTGGTTGCCCTCGCAACGGCGCTGACCATCGCCGAATGGCTGCGCGGGCATATTCTCACCGGGTTCCCGTGGAGTGCGTTCGGCTACGCACTGACGGAGCCGCTGGCGCTGGCGCAGAGCCTGTCGCTGATCGGCATCTGGGGGATGACCTTCATCGCCGTCGCGGTGTTCGCCAGTCCGGCCGTGCTGGCCGACGACATCGCCGATACGCGGCGGCGCTGGCTCGCTCCCGCCGCCGCGCTCGGCGTGCTGATCGCCATGGCGATGTTCGGCGGCATTCGCTTGCAACTCACTCCGACCAGGCTGGTCGACAATGTCCGGCTGCGGATCATGCAGCCGAACCTGCAACAGGATCAGCGCTTCAACTACGCCGCCAAAGCCGATGTGATGCAGAAATACCTCACTTTGTCGGACCGTGCGACCGGCCCGAACGCCACCGGCGTGCGCGACGTGTCTCTGCTGATCTGGCCGGAATCGGCGTTCCCGTTCTTCCTCGCGCGCGAGCCGGATGCGCTGGCGCAGATCGCGGACCTGTTGCCTAAAGGCACCATTCTGCTCACCGGCGCGGTCCGGCCTCCGGAGATGCCGGCGGGCCGCCGGATCACGCGCGCTTACAATTCGATCTATTCCATCGACCATGACGGCACGTTGCTGTCGGTCTACGATAAGTTGCATCTGGTACCATTCGGGGAATATCTGCCGTACCAGGACATGATGGAGAAGATCGGTTTCGTGCAGCTCACCAAGGTGCAGGGCGGTTTTCTCACCGGCACCGCGCGCCACAATATGGAGCTGCCGAACGCGCCGCCGCTGCTGCCGCTGATTTGCTACGAGGCGATCTTTCCTGATGAGATCGACATCCGCGGGCCGCGGCCGGGATGGATGCTCAATCTCACCAATGACGGCTGGTTCGGCAATTCGACCGGACCCTATCAGCATCTGCAGCAGGCGCGGATGCGCGCGGTCGAACAGGGACTACCGCTCGTACGCGCCGCAAATACAGGTATTTCTGCAGTGATCGATCCGGTCGGACGGATCGTCGGCGAGCTTGGACTCGGCGTCGAAGGTGTGCTCGACGCGACACTGCCGGCGAAGATTCCACCCACGGTCTATGCGCGCGTCGGCGAGCTTCCGGCGGCTGTTCTGGTTGCACTTTCGACGATGCTTGTACTATTACGCAGACGAACACCAACCAGGTGATAGTACGCAACGCGACGGCGCAACCAGAGATTAAGTTAGAGAAAATCCGCACGTCCATTATTGCATTTCTCTATCGGTGTATATTAACGCCGGCGCCTCAAGACATTTGACGTCTCCAATATTTCAGGCGTATTCCAATCCGCATTCGCCTTCCATTTGCGTATGCACATGCCTTGAGGAGTAACTGAGATGTCGACCAAAGCGCCCAATCCTGTTGACAAGTATGTCGGCAGCCGTGTGCGCATGCGGCGCATCATGCTCGGAATGAGCCAAGAAAAGCTCGGCGAAGCACTGGGACTGACCTTCCAGCAAGTTCAGAAATACGAGAAGGGCACCAACCGCGTTGGCGCCAGCCGCATTCAGCAGATTTCTGAAGTTCTGCAGGTGCCGGTGTCGTTTCTGTTCGAGGGTGGCCCGAGCGGCGGTCTTGCCAATGGCAATGGCTTCAGCGAAGCGCCGTCTCCGTCTTATGTGTCGGACTTTCTTGCAACATCCGAGGGTCTGGCGCTGACTCGTGCGTTCACCAAGATCACCGATGCCAAGCTTCGGCGCAGCATCGTCGACCTTGTCGAACAGATCGCTGCCCGCGAACCGAACGAAACTCGCTGAGTTCGTCGATTCGCCCACGCCGCGGCCCGCGCCCTGAGTACTCAGAGCGCGGGCCGCGGCGTTTCTATGTCCAACTTGAACTAATTCCGCGACGGCCCCGCCGGTCGAGCTGTTATATGATCAGTATTGATCAGTTCGTTCAGATTTGTAGCGCTGCGTACCGGGCTGATCGTGTAGGTATCAAGCAAGTATAAACAAGTGTTCATCAACATGAATGAAGTCGTTCATCATCAGGGCTCGTTCTTCGGGCGTCGCAAGGGCCACAAGCTGCGCGCTCATCAGGCCGATCTGGTCGATAACCTGCTGCCGCATCTTGCGCTCGATATCGAGCGCCCGTCGCCCGCCTCGCTGGCGGAGCTGTTCGATCAGCCGGTCGACGGCGTGCGGCTGGAGATCGGGTTCGGCGGCGGCGAACATCTGCTGGCCGAGGCGCAGGCTCATCCCGGCACCGGCTTCATCGGCGCCGAGCCCTATGTGAACGGCATGGCCAAGATCCTCGCCCGGATCGAGGACCAGAACATCCGCAACATCCGCCTGTTCGCCGGCGATGCCGCGGCGCTGATGGCCTGGGTGCCGGCCGGCTCGCTGGTGCGGATCGATCTGATCCACCCCGATCCGTGGCCGAAGCGGCGGCATTGGAAGCGGCGTTTCGTGCAGGACACGATGGTGGAGGCGATGGCGCGGGCGCTGGTGCCGGATGGCGAATTCCGTTTCGTCAGCGACATCGACAGCTACAATGCGTGGACGCTGGCGCATCTGTTGCGCGCCCCGGTGTTCGACTGGACCGCCGAACGCGCCGACGACTGGCGTCTGCCGTGGCCGAACTACACGATGACGCGCTATGGCCGCAAAGCCGAGCGCGAAGGACGCCGCGCCGCCTATCTGCGCTTCCGCCGTCTCGCGGTGTGACGGAAGCGCTGCGTTCGGCGCCGTCGAGAGAAATAAATTCTCGCGGCGGCGCGCGCCTTCCTAATCGCTGCTGCCGAAGGTCTGCGGCATCGTCTGGCGCAGCCGCCAGAATCCGACCATGCGCTGCGCGGTCGACGGCGCCAGCCGTTCGAAATTGCAGCGCGCCTCCTCGACATCGGGCGAGGCCGGCATCCGGTCCGGCCCGAGCCGCAGGCCGATCAGCGCCCGCACCGTGCTCCAGCCGAAGCCGAGCGCCTTGCCGAGCATCAGCAGCGGATCATGGCGCTCGCCGGCGAGCAGCGGATCGAGCGTCGCGATCCGCACGCCCGACATCGCCGACAACGCGGCGACTGTTTCTTCATATTGAAAAGCCCTGGCAAACGCGAACACCGTTGCTTCGCTGAGGCCGGCGCCATGATGCAGCGCCACCACGGTGCGCTGCGCCGGCGTGAAATCGCGGGTGACGCCGCTCTGCTGCGGCGCGCCGGCGAGTTCGCGCAGCGCGCGGTTGATTGCGATCCGTGCGCTCGGCTGCGCTGTCTCGACCAATCGCCGCCGCACCGGGTCGCTGGCCGAGGCCAGCAATTCCTTCAGCCGTGGTGGCGACAGGTCGTCGCGCCCGCTCACCGCGGTCGCCAGCAGCACGTCCTCCGCCGCACGGCGCACCAGCCCGCTGAAGCCGGCGGGCGAGAACTGCGCCCCGACGTTCACGGCGATCGCGCGCAGCACGTCGTGGTCGCCGCGGCGGACGATCACGTCGCTGACCGGCGGCGTCACCTCCGGCCGCTCTGAAATCGCGATCAGATGGGTCTGGCCGCGCGAGCCTGCGAGGTCGACCAGCGTGGGCTCGCCGATCTGGCTGGAGCGTCGCAGCAGCGGACCCGCAATGCCGATGTCCTCGTCGCGGGCGAGCTGCGCGATCAGCCGCGGCGGCGCATTGCCGAGCGAACAGAACCGCCGCGCCAGCTCGCTGCGCATCTCGACGTCGATCTCCGGCACCAGCCGCAGCAGGACGCCGTCGAACACCGCGATATGTTCGTCGCTGAAACGCGCCGCGCCCTGCACGAACAGGTCGGCGATGCGTCGCACGGCGTCGGCGCGGCGCTCCGGAGGGACATTGCTGACAGCCTCGTCCAGTTCGGGTCTCAGCAGATGAGCCGGGGACATCCTGTTTCTCGGCGAGCGCGCGTTCGCGGGGTACTCCGGAACCTAGAGCGGCGACATGAACGAAGGGTTAGGGGGGCGTTCGCAGCATCAGTTGCGAGTCGCTCGCAGGCATCTGCCGATGCCCTATCCATGCGATTGCGCGCGCCGGATCCGCCGTCGCCGCATCGCGGGCGGCGGCGGCCGGCCGCGGCCCTTG
>NZ_LJIC01000122.1 GCF_001295845.1 Rhodopseudomonas sp. AAP120
CCGCCCTACGCCGCCTGTTGTTGATGCTGCCCAGCTTCGGGCCTTTCCGAAACGCAAGGTGCGGTCCGGCACCGGGGAGCGTTCAAGCCTCTCGACGCATCATGGCCGGGCTTCGTCCCGGCCATTCGCGTCTTCAGCACAACCACAGCCTCCGCCGTGCATTTCCGCCGCTGCGTCGCCGGATGAGCATCCATCCGCAAATCCCTGTGCAAACGGGCCAATCCGGCCCAAACATGGAACCGCGCCCGCTCCCGGCCTATTGACCCGCGCGCCCCCGCCCCCTACACAGCCCCCCACGTGAGCGCGTAGCTCAGCCGGTAGAGCACGTGACTTTTAATCATGGGGTCGAGGGTTCGAGTCCCTCCGCGCTCACCATGAAATCCATTTTAGCAAGATGACTGCGGATCGCCGCCTAGGCTAATGCCTCTGTGATTGTTGGCGCGCCGCGTGTCCGACAGGCGCACAAGCTTCGTTCTGACACATCGCTTTCGAGCCGCATCCTTGCCATCTCCTATCTGAGAAAATCCGGAGGAGGATGGGAGTGCTCTGGGCTTTGCTAGCCATTTTGGTCGTCGCCGGCGTGGCGGCCATCGTCAATGACGGCGTCTACTCCGGCAGCCTGTTCGAGTCCGACCTGGTGATCCGCACAGCGGTGCTGATGGCGCTGGCGCTCTTCATCGGGCGGGGCTTGTTCCGGCGCGGGGCGTCGGCGAACTGGCTGAAATACGGGGCGATCTGGCTGGCGATCGCGCTCGGCATTGCGCTGCTGTATCGGTGGACGACCTGACAGGCCGACGCGCTCTGGCCTTTCGGACCGCATGATCGACGCGCCCGCGCGCCTCGTAACCAATGTGCCGCACGAGTCGGGCGCTGATGCGATGCGCTCGTAGTTGCAGAGCAGCACATTTTCCTCGTTGGGCTCCCCGCCTCGCACACGCCGTTTCATGACGAAACGCCGCCAAGGCAAATCGACCTTATTTTTCAGCGTGCGTTGACTTGCCGGCCGCGTCTGGCAGAGTTTGCTCGTTCGATCTCGTTTGGGGTCGGATCGCGGGATTTGACGGAGCAGCTTGCGCCGCGGGTTTAATCGCTAAAGCGCCACGACATGGTCGTGGGCTCCTTGTTACTTGGAGACCGGCTCATGAAGAGCATTGCTTCACACTCTGACGTCTCGACACTCGGTGCCGCAAAGATCAACGTTTCGATCGCTGCGCCGCAGCTGATGACCTCGGCCGGACTGGCCCCCTCCTCCTCGCGGTGTTTTTGCTGTCCTTGTACGCTCGGCTGACGCCGGCGCGATCCAGCACGTTTCTCATCACCGATCATCAGGATTCTCAGGAGGCACTGGCTTGGCCAGTTGAGCACTCATGTCCGACGCTTACGTCATTGAAGTTCACTCGCGCACCGCCGGCATCGTCGTCCGGGACGGCCGCAACTACTGCTTCTTCGCCTCGCACCACGACTTCAACAGCCTGGAGCGCCAGGAATTCGGCTCGCTGATCGCGGCCCAGAAGGCGGCGACACGTTGCGCGAAGGAAGCCCGTCCGCGGCTGCAATAGGCCCTGCGCCGCGCATCAGCGCTGACAAGGGCAGGTCGTGCCGGAGCTCTACGAAGCCCGGCGACCCGTCCGAAGCGCACGCCGCACTCCCGCAAAACGAAAATCTCCCGGCGCCATCGCCGGGAAAACATCAGCCTCGTTTCGAGGCCGAATTCGAAATGGCCGCACGCTGTGGCGGCTTGTAGTTTCCATCCACCATGACCACCCCGATGGTCATCACCCGAGGTTCGCATCACATGACACGGAAGTTCGCATTCGCCGCTGCGGCGCTCGCCGCGCTGTCGGCGTTTTCTCCCGCCTGGGCCAACGACGTGGTCCGCATCGGCACCACTGCCGGCCCCTATGCGGAGATCCTGCGCTATGCCGGCGACATCGCCGCCAAGCAGGGCATCGAGCTGAAGATCACCGAATTCACCGACTACACGGTGCCGAACGCGGCGCTGGCGCAGGACGATCTCGACATCAACAACTTCCAGCACCAGCCCTATCTCGACAATCAGGTGGCGCAGCGCGGCTACGACATCGTCTCGATCGCCAAGAGCATCATCGTGCCGATCGGAATCTACTCCAACAAGGTCAAGAGCATCGCCGACATCAAGGACGGCGCCACCGCGGCGATTCCGAACGACCCATCGAACGGCGCGCGCGCGCTGCAGCTGTTCGAGAAGGCCGGGCTGATCAAGCTGAAGCCGGGCATCGGCATCAAGGCGACGATCGCCGACATCGCCGACAATCCCAAGAAGATCAAGATCGTCGAACTCGACGCGGCGCAGCTGCCGCGCTCGCTGAACGACCTCGATTTCTCGGCCGTGAACCTCAACTACGCGCTCAGCGCCGGGCTCGACCCGAAATCTGCGCTGCTGCTGGAGGGCGCCGACAGCAACTGGAATCTGGTGTTCGCGGTGCGCGCCAAGAACAAGGACAATCCGGTGCTGAAGAAGTTCGTCGAGATCTATCGCTCGCCGGAAGTCAAAGCCTTCACCGAGCAGCGCTTCAACGGCACCATTCTCACCACCTGGTAACAGCTCCCTCGCCTCACACCTGCGACCGGCCGCCGTTGCGCGGCCGGTTTGCGTTCAGGACCTCCACCATGACACACGCCGCCGACGACCGTCCGTATTGGGACGCCAAGCTCGAAACCCAGTCGCGCGCCGACTGGGACGCCCAGAAACTCGCGCTGCTGCAGAAGCACGTCGCCCACGCCTATGCCGGCTCGCCGGCCTATCGGGCCGCGTTCGACGCCGCCAAGGTGTCGCCCGGCGAAATCAAATCACTCGACGACATCCGCCGCTTTCCGCTGATCGACAAGGCCACGGTGCCGCCATTCGGCGATCTCGTCGCGGTGCCGGAGCGCGACATCGTCTACATCTCGGCGTCGTCCGGCTCGACCGGCGTGCCGACCGCCTCGCCGTTCACGCAAGCCGATTTCGACGGCTGGATCGACTACGAGGCGCGGCAATTCTGGTCGTCGGGGATGCGGCCCTCCGACCGCTATGTGCACTCGCTGAACTTCTCGCTGTTCATCGGCGGCCCCTGCGTGCTCGGCGCGCAGAAGCTCGGCGCGCTGACGATCCATGCCGGTACGCTGCCGTCGGAGCGGCTGCTGCAGATCATCCGGCAATTCCAGGCGACGGTGATCTGGACCACACCGTCCTACGCCTGGTACCTCGGCGAAACCGCCGTCAAGGAAGGCTACGACCTGCGCAAGGATCTCAGCGTCCGCCGCATCTTCGTCGCCGGCGAGCCCGGCGGCTCGATCCCGGAGACGCGCGACCGCATCGAGCAGCTGTGGGGCGCCTCGGTGTATGATTACTACGGCCTGTCCGACATTTTCGGCTCCTGCGCCGGAATGTGCGAGCAGAAGGACGGGCTGCACTGGGCCGAGGATCACATCCTGGTCGAAGTCGTCGATCCGGACAGCGGCGAGCCGGTGAAGCCGGGCGATCGCGGCGAGATGGTGCTGACCACGCTGCAGAAGGCGGCGCGGCCGATGATCCGCTTCCGCACCGGCGACATCGTCAGCTTCAATCCGGAGCCATGCCGCTGCGGCCGCACCGCGATCCGGCTCAACGGCGTCCATGGCCGCCGCGACGACATGCTGATCATCAAGGGCGTCAACCTGTTCCCGAGCGACGTCGAGGCGGTGGCGCGGCAGGACCACGAGCTCACCGGCGAATATCGGCTGGTGGTCGAGCGCATCAATCATCTCGACCGGCTCACCGTCGAGGTCGAGCATATCCGCGGCTACAACGGCGCGCCGGAGCACCTCGCCGACCGCTTCGGCCGCCGGCTCAAGGCCGTCACCGGCGTCTCGGCCGCGGTGTCGGTACTGCAACCCGACACGCTGCCGCGCGCCACCCACAAGGCCAAGCGCGTCGAGGATCGCCGCAGCGGCGTGTGGAGCTGAGGCGTCCGCTTAGGCCTGCTGCTTCGGCGCCGCGAGCTGCATCGCGGTGCGCTTGATGGTCTTGGCGACCAGCAGCGCCTGCTCCTTGGTCATCGCGAAGTCCTGCACGCCCTTCTGGGTGGTCAGCGACAGGATCATCACCTCCGGCTGGTTCTCCGGCCAGCCGGTGGCGAAGCCGTGGACGAAATCGGCCGAGGTTGAACGCTGGGTCATGGATCGAACTCCTTGCAAGCTGGCGGGCTTGTTGGCTGAAACCCGCCGGGCTTGCAAGGCCCGCTGAGGTCGTCCGGGATCGGCCTAGCGCGCCGGCACGAACGCCGTGACCTCGATCTCGACCTTGGCGCGGGGATCGACCAAGCCTGAGATGTACAGCAGCGTCGACGGCGGGAAATGCCGGCCCAGCGTCTCGCGCCACGCCGCGCCGATGCCAGGACCCGCGGCGGCGTATTCCTCGCGGCTGGTCAGGTACCAGGTCAACCGCACGATGTGCTCCGGCCCCGCCCCGGCCTCGCGCAGCAGCGTCACCACGCGCTTCAGCGCGGCGCCGACCTGAACGGCGAGATCGTCCGATTCGTACTCGCCCTGATCGTTGGTGCCGGTCTGGCCCGCGAGCACCAGCCACTGCCCGGGCCCGATGAAGGCGACGCCGTGCGAAAAGCCCTTCGGCTTGGCCCAATCCGCTGGCTGCAAGGTCCGCATCCAAATCTCTCCCGTTTTGACGAGCCGACTGCCGCGGCCCTTGGCATTTGAAGATCTGCCCATCGGGACACAGGACATGGCGGAAATCAACCGCGCGCATACCCGCAGCGGTTGCCAAGCGCGGCACGGTCGCCGATACAGCAGGCGGAAACGCCGCGGCGATCAGAACAGCAGAACAAACCGCCCATGACCCGACACCCTTCGAAGAGCATGGCCGCGCTGTGGATGGCCGGCTGGCTCGGCCTGATGGTGATCATCGCCGTTGCCGGACGCGAAGCCGCGCGCGAGCTGCATCTGTTCCAGGTGATGGAACTGCGCTCGACGCTCGGCTTCCTGATGCTCTACCCGTTGATCCGGACCGCCGGTGGCTTCGCCGCGATGGGAACCACGCGGCCGTGGTCGCATATCGGCCGCAACGTGGTGCACTACGCCGCGCAGTATTGCTGGTTCGCGGCGCTGCTGATGATCCCGATCGGTCAGGTGGTGGCGATCGAATTCACCATGCCGATCTGGATTGCGATCCTGGCGGCGATCTTCCTCGGCGAGCGCCTCAACGCCGGCAAGATCACCGCGGTGCTGCTCGGCCTAATCGGCGTGATCGTCATCGTGCGCCCCGCCACCGGTTCGGTCGAGCCCGGACAGCTGGTCGCATTGGCTGCCGCGTTCGGCTTCGCGATTTCGATCACCCTCGTGAAGTCGCTGACCCGCATCGACAGCACGCTGACCATCATGTTCTGGATGCTGGTCATCCAGTCGGCACTCGGCTTCCTGCCGGCGATCTATGTCTGGCAGTGGCCGTCGACGATCGGCTGGAGCTGGATCGTCGTCATCGCGTTCTGCGGCACGTTCTCGCACTACTGCATGGCGCGGGCGCTGACTTACGCGGACGCCACCATCGTGATCCCGATGGACTTCCTGCGCGTGCCGCTGACCGCGACCGCCGGCTGGCTGCTCTATAGCGAGCGGCTCGACCTCTACACCGTGCTGGGCGCAGCGCTGATCCTGTGCGGCAACCTGCTGAATTTGCGCAGTGCGCCGCGGGCTCCGGTCAGCAAGCAAGCGCAGTAAGCGCTCCGCCGGGTCGGCGCCGATTACAGCCCATTGCCGATTACAGCCCAGCGGCCTTGCGCAGCGCCGCGTTGATACGATCCTGCCAGCCTGGACCGTCGGACTGGAAATGTTCGAGCACGTCCTGATCGATCCGCAGTGACACCATCTCCTTGACGCCCGGCAGCGCCGGCCGCTTCACCACCGGCGTTTCGACCGGCTTGGTCGTCACCTTCTTGAAAGCCGCTTCGGCTTCACTGCGGGCATCGTTCAGAGTGCGTGGACGGCGTGGCGGTTGAGACATGGTGTCCTCTTCGGCGCATGGTTAGTCAGCGGCGCTGACGGATCGACGATGGTGCAACGGACGAACTCGAACAATGCGCGCCCGATTGGTAACTAACTGTTTACGACGGCGTGCCGCGTGAATGCCCAGATTGCGCAGTCGCTACGCAGCGGAGCTGCGACGTCGCGCCGCTGCGGTGCAAGCGCTGCATCGCAGAAACGAATTTCTCGAAACGAACGTATTTCTGTTGCGACATCGTCAGAGTTCCAGGTGTATAGTTCGTGCAACTCGGAAGATCAGCCCCACTGGATGTTGAGGAGGTCACGATGCCAGCGCTCGCTGAGTTCCTGTCGACCAATACCCCTCGTCCGGCTCCGCGTGGTTGCGAGCTGCCGGCCTGCCCGGTCTGCGCCGATTCGATGATCGCAGCCGAAGCCTCGGCGTATCTCACCGAAAACGTCATCAGCTATCTGTGGACCTGCGACACCTGTGGTTACGGCTTCGTGACCAAGCATGCGGTGAAGCGTTTCGCCTGCAACTGATCGCGCCGCACCAGGCGTCGTCATGACGCACTCTCGCGAGGCGCGATGTCGCCTCTCGCCCAATTCTCCCGCGTCTGTGCGCGAAATTGTTCGAAGGTGCCTGCCGCGATCGCCGCACGGATGTCGCGCATCAGGTGCTGATAATACGCGATGTTGATCTCGGACAGCAGCATCGCGCCGAGCGTCTCTCCCGACTTGATCAGATGATGCAGATAGGCGCGCGAGCAATTGCGGGTCGAGGGCCAGTCGCTGGTCTCGTCCAGCGGACGCGCATCGTCGGCGTGGCGGGCGTTGCGCAGATTGACCGGACCGAATTTCGTGAACGCGACGCCGTGACGGCCGTTCCGCGTCGGCATCACGCAGTCGAACATATCGATGCCGCGCGCCACCGCTTCGAGAATGTCCTCGGGCGTGCCGACGCCCATCAGATAGCGCGGCCGGTCGGCGGGCAGGATCGGCGCCGCCTCCTCGATCATCGCCAGCATCACCTCCTGCGGCTCGCCGACCGCGAGGCCGCCGATCGCGTAGCCGTGGAAGCCGAGCTCGATCAGGCCGCGCGCCGAGGCGTGGCGCAGCTCCGGCACGTCGCCGCCTTGGACGATACCGAACAGCATATGCCCTTGCGGCGCGCTCTCGAAGGCGCGCTTGCAGCGATCGGCCCAGCGCAGCGACAGCTGCATCGCCCGGTCGATATCGGCGTGCTCGGCCGGCAGCCGCACGCACTCGTCGAGCTGCATCGCGATGTCGCTGCCGAGCAGCAGCTGGACCTCGATAGCGCGCTCGGGCGACAGCTCGATCGCCGCGCCGTCGATATGCGAGCGGAAGGTGACCGCCTTCTCGGTGACTTTGCGCAGCTGCGCCAGCGACATCACCTGAAAGCCGCCGCTGTCGGTCAGCATCGGGCCGTTCCAGGTGGTGAAGCGCTGCAGTCCGCCGAGCGCGGCGATCCGCTCTGCGCCCGGACGCAGCATCAGGTGATAGGTGTTGCCCAGGACGATATCGGCGCCGGCGTCGCGCACCTCGCGCCAGTGCAGCCCCTTCATCGCGCCGGCAGTACCGACCGGCATGAAGGCGGGCGTGCGCACCACGCCGTGCGGCGTGGTCAGCCGGCCGGTACGCGCCGCGCCGTTGGTGCCAAGCAGTTCGAAATGGTTGGGCACGCTCATACGGAGACTGGCTCCCGGAACAGCAGGCTGGCGTCGCCATAGGAGTAGAAACGATAGCCGGAGTCGATCGCGTGGCGATAGGCCGCCTGCATCGTCTCAAGCCCGCAGAACGCCGACACCAGCATGAACAGCGTCGAGCGCGGCAGATGGAAATTGGTCATCAGGATATCGACCGCGCGAAACCGATAACCTGGCGTGATGAAGATCGACGTCTCATCGGCGAACGGCGCGATGGTGCCGTCGGGGCGCGCGGCGCTCTCCAGCAGCCGCAGCGAGGTGGTGCCGACTGCAACGATGCGGCCGCCCTGCGTGCGCGCCGTATTGAGCGCGTCGGCGGTGGCCTTGCTGATCGTGCCCCACTCGGCATGCATCTTGTGCTCGGCAGTGTCGTCGGCCTTCACCGGCAGGAACGTCCCGGCCCCGACATGCAGCGTCACCCGGTGCAACGCCACGCCGCGCGTCGCCAAAGCCGCGTCGAGGTCGGGCGTGAAGTGCAGCCCGGCGGTCGGCGCCGCGACGGCACCTTCGTTGGCGGCGAACATGGTCTGGTAGTCGGCCGCGTCCTGCGCGTCCGCGGCGCGCTTGGACGCGATATAGGGCGGCAGCGGCGTGGCGCCGAGTTCGGCGATCGCCTGGTCGAGCGCCGGGCCGTGCAAGCTGAAGCTCAGCGTCACCTCGCCGGCGTCACCCTTGGCCTCCACGGTGGCGTCGAGATGACCGAGCAGGCAGACACGGCCGTCATGGCCGAACCGCACCACATCGCCCTCACTGAGCTTCTTGGCGGGCTTCACCAGCGCCTGCCAGCGCGAGCCGTCGAGCCGCTTGATCAGCGTCGCGTCGATCTTCGGCTCGGTGGCGCGGCCGATGCGGCGGCCGGCGAGCTGCGCGGCGATTACCCGCGTGTCGTTGACGACCAGCTGATCGCCGGGGGCAAGCAGCGCCGGCAGATCGCGCACGATGCGATCCTCGAGCACCGCGCCCGGGCGCACCACCAGCATCCGCGCAGCATCGCGCGGCGACACCGGCCGCAGCGCGATGTTGTCGGTCGGCAGATCGAAGTCGAACAGGTCGGTGCGCATTTGGGGTCTGCACGGCGTGCTCCCTCTCCCCGCTTGCGGGGAGAGGGTCGGGGTGAGGG
>NZ_LJIC01000123.1 GCF_001295845.1 Rhodopseudomonas sp. AAP120
AGTCTGCGCGCGGCCGCCTCGAGCCGCTCAGCCGATCTGGCGGGCGCGGGAGGCGTGGGATTGCAGCGCGCGGATGCGTTCGGCCAGCGTGCCGCCGCCGACCGGCGCCGGCGCCTCGGTGCCGTTGGGGCGGGCCGTTGCCTTGGCGGCGGGCGTCGGCGCGGCGCTGCCCTGGCCGGCCAGGATCGCTTCGATCGGCGAATTCGGGCCTTCCAGCGTGATCGCCAGCTTGGCGACCTCGGCGGCAATGTCGTTGATGCGCTCGCGCAGCAGCGCGTTCTCCATCCGCTCGGTCGCCCAGTTGTTCTCGGCCTGCTGCTGGATCGCCGCCAGCTCGCGCTGCGCGGCGGCGCGCTCGTCGCGGGCCTGCTGCAGCTGCTGCTCGAGTGCGGCCTTCTCGCCCTGCAGCCGGGCGACATCGGCCTGGCCGGTGGTCTTCGCCTTGGGGGCTGCCTTGCCGCCGCGGAGCTGCTGCAACTCCTGTTCGGCGGCTGCCGCGGCGGCGCGCAGGCCGGCGTTCTCGGCTTCGAGCGCCGCGACCCGGGTGCCGAGCTGCTCGGCTTCCTTGACCTGGGCGACGAGCTGGCGGTCGAGGTCTGAGACGCGGCTGCCGAGCTGTTCGGCACGGCTGCGGGCCTCGACGAGGTCGCGGCTGGTGCTGGCGGTTTCGCCGCGCTGGGCTTCGAGCCGGGTCTGCGTCGCGGTGAATTCGCGCTCGGCTTCGCCGACGCGGGCGCGCAGCTCCTCGATCTGGGTCCGGACCGCCACCAGTTCCACCTGCCGGGTGTCGGCCTGCATCGAACGGTCTGCAAGCTCGGCATTGATCCGCGCCAGCTCGGCCTGCCGCTCGGCCAGCGCCGTTTCGGCGGCGCGCAGCTCCTGGGTCCTGGCGGCGAAATCCTGCTCGGTGGCGCGGAGCTGCTCGTTCAGCGCCTTCTCGCGCGCCTCCAGCGTCAGGATCGCTTCGTTCTTCTCGGCGAGTTCGACCTTGAGCCGGTTGACCGCGTCGGTCTTGCGGCCGATTTCGGCGAGCTGGCTGGTGGTCTTGTTGCGGAGCTGTTCGACGCTCATCTCCAGCCGCCGCGCCGACATCGCGAACTCGGCGCGGAGCTGGTCCTTGTCGGCCTGGATCTCGGCCATCGACAGCGGCGTCGCCGCCTCGAGCCGTTTGGTCGTCAGCCGCACCGCGCGATTATGCACCAGCGGCGCGATCATCAGCGCGAGCAGCATCGCGGCCAGAAAGCCGATCGCCAGATACATGATCTGTTCGACCATGACGTTCTCCTACCCGAGATCCCGAAAGCGGAACGCTGTGTGAGCCGGCCCATGAGGCGGCTTGCGCCGGCGCGACGTCAGATGGCGAAACCGATGGGCGGTGAGCCGTGGCCGGACGAGGCGCCGGGCAAACGTCGCCGTCCGGCCGGAGATTCCGGCCGGACCATGCCACGGAGCGCGGCCGCAGCGCCAGAGCGTTGCGGCGTTAACGTGAATAGCGGACGGGGATGGTGCTCGCGGTCAGAACGGATTCCAGGTCGCCGTCGGGGTGAACTTCAGATAGCCGATATTGGCGCCGAGCCGCAGCCCGATGCCCGACTGGATCGGCACCAGCACGATGCCGTTGGCCGTCAGGGCGGTCATGCCGAAGCCGCCGACCACATAGGCCGAGCCGTCGATGCCGCCGAAGCGCTGATAGATCGCGTTGGTGGAGGGCAGGTTGTAGACCAGCGTCATGGTGCGGGCGCCGTTGCCGCCCCAGTCGAAGCCGACCGACGGGCCTTGCCAGTACACCCGCAGATCGCCGGCGTTCTTGGTGTAGAGCGTGCCCTCGCCATAGCGCAGGCCGGCCACGAACGCGCCGGAGCCCTCCTCGCCCAGCACATAGCCGTTGGGCAGGCCCCATTGGCTGACCGCGCGCTCGATCACCGAGGCGAGCCCGCGCGAGACGTTGCCGAAGAAGCGGTGGCCGGCAGCCGTCAATTCATCCGGCCCGTAGGTATTGGGGCCCGCAGACGCACGCGGCGGCATCGGTTGCTGCTGCGCCGAGGCCGGCACGATGAAGGCCACCGACGCAAGCAGCGCCAGCGCAGCACGACGTGAAACGATGGTCATCAAACTCACCCCTGGGTCTTCGATCCCCGGCCCGCCCCTTAACCGGGCGCTGACTTGCCCCCGGCTAGTGTGGCGCGTCAGCCCCACGATTCGAACCTTATCGAGTTCAACTATGACGGCAGAACGGCAGGAAGGGAACGCAATGCGCCTCGGATTCGCCACGATCTGGCTCGCCGCGCTGCTGCTGACGGTCGCTCCCTGGCCGCCGCTGCGGGCGGCGACCACCGAGCGGGTGGTGGTGGATCGCTATACCGGCCTGGCGATCGACGGCTTCGATCCGGTGGCTTATTTCACCGATCGCGAGGCGCGGATGGGGGCGGCGGATTACGAAGCTTCGGCGAGCGGCGCGATCTGGCGGTTCTGCAACGCCGCCAACATGGCGGCCTTCGTGGCCAATCCGGAGATCTACGGTCCGCAGTTCGGCGGCTACGATCCGGTCGGGATCGCGCGCGGCGTGCCGGTGCAGGGCAATCCGCTGGTGTGGCTGGTCAGCGGCCAGCGATTGTTCCTGTTCGACCGCGAAGAGAGCCGCGCGGCCTTCTCGGCCGATCCCGAGCGGTATCTCAAGCAGGCGCGGCAGCAATGGCCGGCCGTGCAGGCGACCCTCGCCGAGTAGCGCCGCAACGGCGCGCGCCGCTCAGGGCGCCGCGCTGGGGTCGCCCCAGGCGATGAAATTGGGCACGATGAAGTTCGGCCGCGGCACATCGAATCGCAGCGGCGCGCCATGCCGATCGGTCACCTTGCCGCCGGCCGCGATCACCACCGCGGCGCCGGCGGCGATGTCCCATTCGCAGGTTGGCGACATCCGCGGGTAGATGTCCGCCGCGCCTTCGGCGATCCGTCCGAATTTGAGCGCCGAGCCCATCTGCGCCTTCACGGCGCCGGGGCGGGCCGCGATGAAGCCGAGGGTCTCGTCGTCGAGATGCGATCGGCTGATCGCCACCGTCCAGGGCTGGCCGGGCGGCGGCAGCGGCCTGGTGCGGATCGCCGCCGTCGTATAGCTGGCGCCGTCCGGCGTCACGGTCAGCCGCTCCGCGCCATGGCCGACCAGCCCGCGCCAGACGACGCCGAGCGCCGGCGCTCCGACGATGCCGAGCAGCGGTTCGCCATCGCTGATCAGCGCCAGGTTGACGGTGAATTCGTCGCGGCCGGCGACGTATTCCTTGGTGCCGTCCAGCGGATCGATGACGAAGAAGCTGCGTGCTTGCGGCCGGCCCTGCGTGCAGCGCTCCTCCGACAGCGTCGGCAGATCCGGCGCGATCTGCGCCAGTCCTTCGGCGATGACGCGGTCGGCGGCGAGGTCGGCGGCGGTTACCGGAGAGCCGTCGGCCTTGTGGTCGACCTGGCCGGTGCGGTCGATCGCCAGGATCGCGGCGCCGGCGCGCAGCACCAGGTCGGTCAGCGGCGCGATCCAGGCCAGAGCGTCGTCGCGCGACATCGATGGCTCCCGTTCAACCGCACGCCCCGTCGCCATCGTCTGGTCTCCTGTCCGGCCGGTCTCGCACCGGTCCTGATGTTGGCAGCGCAACCGGCCGCAGTGTATCAAGCCATGCACCATGGCTGATTCGTTTTGAACGAGCCTGTTTGAACGAGCCCGTGCGGCTTCCGAGGAGCAGACCGATGTCCGACAGTCCCACTCCCGTCCAGGCTCCCGCTCCCGACGCGCTCGAACTGGCGGCGCTGCTCTGCTCGCGGGTGTGCCACGATCTCATCAGCCCGGTCGGCGCGATCGTCAATGGCCTGGAAGTGCTGGACGACAGCAACAAGCAGGAAGACAAGGATTTCGCCCTCGACCTGATCCGCAAGAGCGCCAAGACCGCGTCGGCCCGGCTGCAATTCTGCCGGCTGGCGTTCGGCGCCGCCGGCTCGGCCGGCGCGCAGATCGATCTCGGCGACGCGCAGAACATGGCGCGCGGTCACCTCGAGGACGAGAAGACCAAGATCTCCTGGAATCTGCCGCGGCTGCTGCTCGCCAAAAACCGCGTCAAGCTGCTGCTCAACATGCTGATCATCGCGCAGCAGACCATTCCGCGCGGCGGCACGCTGACGATCGACCCGGTCGGCGAGGGCGACAATCTGTCGTTCCGCGTGATCGCAGCCGGTCTCAACGTCCGCACCCCGCAGGCGATCGTCGACATGCTCAGCGGCAAGCATTCCGGGCCGATCGAGTCGCACGGCGTGCAGCCGTACTACACACGACTTTTGGCCGAAGCATGCGGCCTGACGGTGTCGCTGGCGCCCGAGGGCGATACCTTGGTGGTAAGCGCCCTCTGAGCGCGCGCTAAGCGCCGGACCGACATGGTAAAGGCCCGGTTACGGGCCTTCCCTGGTATTAGTACGTGTTCGACTCGGATTCATTCGGAACGGTCGGCCCCCAATACGCAACCAATATTAAACGCTTTCCGCAGACAGTGGCCCCATCACTCGGTCACGGCTGTTGCCGTGCGCCCGCGTAAAGAGGCCAGCGCACATGGACGATCTTCTCCGTGAGTTCTTGACGGAAACCTTCGAAAGCCTGGACACAGTTGATAATCAGCTGGTCCGCTTCGAGCAGGAGCCGAACAACGCGAAGATTCTCGATAATATCTTCCGGCTTGTTCACACCATCAAGGGCACTTGCGGTTTCCTCGGCCTGCCGCGACTGGAAGCGCTGGCGCACGCGGCCGAGACGCTGATGGGCAAATTCCGCGACGGCATGCCGGTGACCGGCGAGGCCGTGACGCTGATCCTGACCACGATCGACCGCATCAAGGACATTCTCGGCGGGCTGGAAGCCACCGAGGCCGAACCCGAGGGTGAGGATGGCGACCTGATCGGCGAACTCGAACGCCTGTCGATGCGCACGCCGGAAGAACTCGCCGCCGAGCTCGGCGAAGCGCCGCCGCTCGCCGAGGCGGTCGAAGACGAAGCGGCCGAAGCCCCCGCCGAGGCTGCGCCGGCCGAGCCCGCGGTTGCTGAAGGCACCCTGGTGGCGCAGACGCTGGAGCGTCCGCTGCGTCCGGGTGAAGTCTCGCTCGACGAGCTGGAGCGCGCCTTCCGCGAGACCGCAATCGAGGTCGAGGCGCCGCCGCTGGTGCCCGCCGCCCAGCAGGACGCGCCGGCTCCGGCGCCTGC
>NZ_LJIC01000124.1 GCF_001295845.1 Rhodopseudomonas sp. AAP120
GCTGGAATGGCTGGCCGACGAAGTCAACGCGCCGAGCGAGCCGGTTGCGGTCAAGCCGTTCGCCGTCGCCGCGCCGACGGCCGCTGCCGGTGACGCGCTGACGGCCGACATGGTCAACCGCTTGGTCGCATCGCGGCTGCCGGAGCAGGCGATCGTGTGCGACGAGGCGCTGACCTCGTCGGGCTTCTTCGATTATTCCTACGACGCGGCGCCGCACGATTATCTGCAGATCACCGGCGGGGCGATCGGGATCGGCATTCCGATGGCGGCGGGCGCTGCCGTGGCATGCCCGGGCCGCAAGGTGATCAACCTGCAGGCCGACGGCAGCGGCATGTACACGGTGCAGGGGCTTTGGACCCACGCCCGTGAGAACCTCGACGTGCTGACCATCGTGTTCTCGAACCGCTCCTACGCAACTTTGTGGGGCGAGATGAGCAAGGTTGGCGCACAGACGCCGGGCCGCAACGCGCAGCGCATGCTGCAGCTTGATCAGCCCGAACTCGACTGGACCAAGATGGCGCAGGGCCTCGGCGTCGAGGCGAGCCGCGCGACCACACTGGCGGAATTCAGCCGGGCGCTCGACGCGGCGCTGACACGGCGTGGCCCTTATCTCATCGAGGCGATGGTCTGATGCGGCGATTGTCTTCGTCACGATCAGCGACCTCATGGACGATCGATCAGTTTCAACTTCTTGTAACGCGGGGGATGGCATGAACAGACGTGAATTCGCCAAATTGGGCCTGATGGCCGGCGCGCTCGGCATCGGCGGCATGCCGCTGGGTATCACGCGCGCGGCGGGCCAGACCAAGGGTGGTACGCTCAACACCATCATCCAGCCGGAGCCGCCGATCCTGGTGACGGCGCTCAACCAGCAGCAGCCGACGCTGACGCTGGGCGGCAAGATCTACGAAAGCCTGCTGCGTTACGATTTCGATCTCAAGCCGATCCCCGGCCTCGCGCAGTCCTGGGAGATCTCGCCCGACAAGCTGACCTACACGTTCAAGCTGTTCCCCAACATCACCTTCCACGACGGCACACCGCTCACCTCGGAAGACGTGGTGTTCTCGATCACGAAGATTCTGATGGAGAACCACGCCCGGGCGCGCAACACCTTCTCGCGCATCGAGAAGGCCGAGGCGCCGGATCCACTCACCGTGGTGTTCAAGCTGAAGACGCCGTTTGCGCCATTCCTCACCGCGTTCGACTGCACCACCGCGCCGATCGTGCCGAAGCACATCTACGACGGCACCGACTATCGCAAGAACCCGGCTAACGCCAAGGCGATCGGCTCGGGCCCGTTCAAGCTGAAGGAATGGGTACGCGGTTCGCACGTCCATCTGGTCCGGCACGAAGGCTATTATCGTCCGGGCGAGCCGTATCTCGACGAGATCATCTACCGCGTCATTCCGGACTCCGCTTCGCGCTCGGTGGCGCTGGAGCAGGGGACGGTCCAGCTCACGCAGTGGACCGACGTCGAGCTGTTCGAGGTGCCGCGGCTGTCGAAGCTGCCGAACCTGACGATGACCACGAAGGGCTACGAATTCTTCGCGCCGCATACCTGGCTCGAATTCAACACCCGCATCGCCCCGATGAACGACAAGCGCTTCCGCCAGGCGGTGATGTACGCGATCGATCGTAAGGCGCTGCTGAACCGGATCTATTTCGGCCTCGGCAAGGTCGCGACCGGCCCGGTGTCGTCGAAGACCAAGTTCTACGAGAAGAACGTCAAGAACTACGACTACTCGCCCGACAAGGCGAAGGCGCTGCTCGACGAAATGGGGCTGAAGCCCGGTCCCGACGGCAAGCGCGTGTCGATTCCGTTTCTGGTGCCGCCTTATGGCGAGACCCATCAGCGGACGTCCGAGTTCCTGCGCCAGTCGCTCTCCCGCGTCGGCATCGATCTGCAGCTGCAGGGGATCGATGTCGCCGGCTGGGCCGACAAGTTCAGCAACTGGGATTTCTCCACCACCACGACCACGGTCTATCAGTTCGGCGATCCGGCACTCGGCGTGTCGCGCAGCTACGTGTCGTCGAACATCCGCAAGGGCATCCTGTTCTCCAACACCTGCGGCTACAACAATCCGGAAGTCGACAGGCTGTTCGAGGAGGCCGCCGTCGCGACCTCCGACGACAAGCGCCAGGAGGCCTACAGCGCCCTGCAGAAGATCATGGTCGAGGAGGTGCCGGTCGCCTGGCTGCTCGAAATCGACTATCCGAACTTCATGGACAAGCGGCTGAAGAACGTCGTGACCACCGCGATCGGCGTGCACGACACCTTCGGGACGGTTTCGTTCGGATGAGGGCGCTGGCGCTGTCCATCACCGGCAACCGCGGCGTGGCGATCGCGATAGCGATCGCCCAGTGGGTGGCGCGGTTCGTCGCGGTGGTCCTGGTGATCGCCACGTTCAACTTCGTGCTGGTGCATGCGGCGCCCGGCGATCCGGCGCAGGTGATGGCCGGGCAGAGCGGATCGGCCGACGAGCAGATGTTGGCTCAGCTGCGTGCGGAGTACGGCCTCGACAAGCCGTACCCGGTGCAGCTCGCGATCTACCTGAAACGGATCGTGACGCTGGACCTCGGTTACTCCTATCGGCAGCAGCGCAGTGTGCTGTCGCTGATTGGCGAGAGGCTGCCGGCGACGTTGCTGCTCACCTGCAGCGCGTTCCTGCTGTCGCTCGCGGCGGGCGTCTCGCTCGGCACGCTGGCCGGCGTCCGCGCCGGCAAATGGTCGGATACGGCGCTGACGATCGTGTCGCTGCTGCTCTACGCAATGCCTGTGTTCTGGCTCGGTCTGATGCTGGTGCTGCTGTTCTCGGTGAAACTCGACTGGCTGCCGGCGTTCGGCTACGTCAGTATCGGCGTGCCGATGACGCCGTTCGAACGTGCTCGGGATATCGCCGCCCACATGGTGCTGCCGGTGGTGTCGCTCGGTGCGGTGCTGATGGCGATCTACGCGCGGTTGATGCGGTCGGCGATCATCGACGTCGCGCATCAGGATTTCATCAAGACCGCGCGTGCCAAGGGCCTGAAGCGCGGCCAGATCATCATGCGCCACATGCTGCGCAACGCGGTGCTGCCGGTCGTCACGGTGGCCGGCATGCAGGCCGGAACGCTGGTCGGCGGCGCGGTGGTGATCGAGACGGTGTTCGCCTGGCCCGGTCTCGGGCGGCTGACCTTCGATGCGGTGTTGCAACGCGACTATCCTTTGATGCTCGGCATCTTCCTGGTGATGTCGGTGATCGTCATCCTGCTGAATTTCGTCACCGACACGATCTACCGGATCGTCGATCCGCGCGTGTCGCTGCGTGCGGCGTCCTGAGCGGAGGTTGAGATGGATCGGCTGAAGACCTTCCTGAGCCACCCGACCGGCGTGATCGGACTGATCATTCTGTTGGCCGTGGTGATCCTTGCGATCTGCGCGCCGACGCTGTTTCCCGATGATCCCTGGGAGATGGTGGGGGCTCCTTTCCAGCCGCCGGCCAGCGAAGGACTGCCGCTCGGCTCGGACATGCTCGGCCGCAACGTCGCGGCGGGCATTGCGTACGGGGCGCGGGTGTCGCTGACGATCGGGGTCGCGTCGACGCTCGCAGCGCTGTGCATCGGCGTGACGATCGGCGCGATCGCCGGATATTTCGGCGGCCGGGTCGATGATCTGATGATGCGGATCACCGAGCTGTTCCAGACCATTCCGGGCTTCATCCTCGCCATCCTGCTGGTCGCGACGATCGGGCCGACACTCACCAACGTCATCATCTCGATCGGCGCGGTGAGCTGGCCGCCGCTGGCGCGGCTGACGCGCGCTGAATTCCTGCGGCTGCGCGGCCGCGAGTTCGTGCAGGCGGCGGTGTGCCAGGGACAGGCACCGCTGATGGTGGCGCTGCGCCACATCCTGCCCAACGCGATCTCGCCGATAATCGTCACCGGTTCGCTGACGATCGCGACCGCGATCCTGATCGAAAGCGCGCTGAGCTTCATGGGACTGGGCGATCCCAACCTGATGTCGTGGGGCCTGATGATCGGCGCGTCGCGCACGGTGATCCGGCAGGCGTGGTGGATGAGCGTGTTTCCCGGCGTCGCCATCCTGCTTACGGTGCTGGCGATCAATCTGGTCGGCGAGGGCCTCAACGACACGCTGAACCCGCGCATCGCGCGAAAGGTGCGCAACGCATGAGCGACGAAACCCTGCTGTCCGTCGAGCATCTGTCGGTCGAACTGCCGCACGGCGGTGATCGCAGCCACGCCGTCTCCGATGTGTCGCTGAGCGTGGGGCGCAATGAGATCGTCTGCCTGGTCGGCGAGTCCGGTTCGGGCAAATCGATCACCGCGCATGCCGTGCTCGGCCTGCTGCCGCCGAGCCTCGAGATTGGCGCCGGCACGATCCGGTTTCGTGGTCAGGATCTCGCCCACGCCGACGAAGACACCATGCGAGGCCTGCGTGGTGGTGCGATCTCGATGATCTTCCAGGAGCCGCTCAGCGCGCTCAATCCGTTGGCGCGGGTCGGCCAGCAGATCGCCGAGGCGATCCTGGTGCACGCTGCGCCGCGCCCCAGCCGCGCCGAGCTGGATGCACGGGTGCTGGAACTGATCGGGGCGGTCGGCCTGCCGGACCCGGCGACACTGGTGCGCAGCTATCCGTT
Source organism: Rhodopseudomonas sp. AAP120 (assembly GCF_001295845.1). Lineage (GTDB taxonomy): Bacteria > Pseudomonadota > Alphaproteobacteria > Rhizobiales > Xanthobacteraceae > Rhodopseudomonas. Next base: position 4,638 of record NZ_LJIC01000124.1, read on the forward strand.
CCAGCTCTCCGGCGGACAGCGTCAGCGCGTGATGATCGCGATGGCGATGGCCAACAATCCGGCGCTGCTGCTCGCCGACGAGCCGACCACCGCGCTCGACGTCACGACTCAAAAACAGATTCTGGCGTTGATCCGCCGCCTGCAGGCCGAGCGCGGCATGGGCGTGTTGTTCATCACCCACGATTTCGGCGTGGTCGCCGACATCGCCGACCGCGTCGTAGTGATGCGCAACGGTCGCGTGGTCGAGCAGGGCAGCGTCGACGAAGTTCTGCGGCGCCCGAAGGACGACTACACCAAGGCGCTGATCGCCGCCGTGCCGGGCTCGCGGCCTGCATCGGAGGTCGATCGCAAGATCGAGGGCGAGCCGCTGCTCGACGCGCACGGCCTCAACAAGACCTTCGTTACCGGGCAGGGGCTGTTCCGCCCCGATCGGACCGTCGTCGCGGTGCGCGACGTCGCGCTCAGCCTGCGGCCGCGCGAGACGGTCGCAGTGGTCGGCGAGTCCGGCTCCGGCAAATCGACGCTCGGCCGCATCATCATGCGGCTGATCGAGCCCGATGCTGGCGCGATCGATTTCGCCGGCGCCGACTTCCTGCAGCTCCGCGGCGGCCAGCTGCGGGCGATGCGCCGCAAGGTGCAGATCGTGTTTCAGGATCCGTTCGCCGCGCTCGATCCACGGCAGAAGGTCGGCGACGCGATCGCGCGCGGGCCGATGGCGTATGGCGTGCCGCCCGCTGAGGCGATGGCTGATGCGAAACGGCTGCTGGCGCGGGTCGGCCTCGAGGCCAGCGCGGCCGGACGCTATCCGCACGAGTTCTCCGGCGGCCAGCGGCAGCGCATCTGCATCGCGCGGGCGCTGGCGCTGAAGCCGATGGTGCTGGTCGCGGACGAGGCGGTGTCGGCGCTCGACGTCTCGGTGCAGGCGCAGATCCTGGATCTGCTCGCCGAGCTGCGCGAGGAGATGAACCTCGCGATGCTGTTCATCACCCACGATCTGCGGGTCGCCGCGGAGATCGCCGATCGCATCGTGGTGATGCGCAGCGGCGAAATCGTCGAGCAGGGTGATACCAAGTCGGTGTTCACATCACCGCAGCACGCCTACACCCGCGCCTTGCTGGACGCGATCCCGGGCCGCAGCCTGTTCGCCGGGCCGCAGGCCGCCGCGACACCGGACATGATGACTGCGTAGTTGTTTGCTCTGTGAGACAACAGGTCGCTGTCAGCTCTGCCGACAGCGGACGATGTTTGCCCGCGACGGAGCCGCCGCTCCGACATGTGCGTTTGAACGTCGCGTCATGATCGGGGTGAGGCATCATCGTCGAGCGGGCTGCGATCCTGCGGCCGCCACACTGCAGATCGCTTCGATCAGGCGTGGGTGGAGTGGCGTCGGCAGGTCATGCCCCATGCCTTCGATCGGCACATAGATCGCATCCGGAATCGACAGCGCCGTGTCGCGGCCGCAGGCCTCCGGGATCAGCGCGTCGTCGGTGCCGTGAATGACCAATGTCGGCGCCGTGATCGTCTTGAGCCGCGCGCGCCGATCACCGGCGACGGCCATCGCGGCAATCTGCCGTGACGTGCCGGCCGGATCGTAGCCGCGCGCCGCCTCGTCGAGCAGAACGGCGCGATGTTCGGCTTCGTCGAACGCCGCGGCCGTTCCGGCAATCCGGCGCGCGAAGGCGAGGCGGGCCGCCAGAAAGCCCTCGGGGTCGACGGTGGGACCGGGCGCAGGCCGCAGCATCAGCGCCATGACGTCCGGCGCCGCCTGCGGCAGGGCCGGATTGCCGGTACTCGACATGATCGAGGTGAGGGAAACAACCCGGTCGGCGTGCTCGCTTGCGAGGATCTGCGCGATCATGCCGCCCATCGACCGTCCGACCATGTGGGCCCGCGCGATGCCGAGCGCATCGAGCAGGCCGATCGCGTCCATTGCCATGTCGTCGAGCGTGTAAGGCACGTCGGGTCGGCGCCCCGCCATCAGCGCGGCTGCAAGCGCTCCGAAGTCCGGCGGAGCCGCCGCGCCGAGATGCGTGGAGCAGCCGGCGTCGCGGTTATCGAAGCGGATGACGCGATACCCCCTGGCGGCGAGGTCTTCGCAGAACGGCTTGGTCCAGCGGATCATCTGCGTGCCCAACCCGGCGATCAGCAGAATGACTTCATCGGTCTCATCGCCGAACGCGTCCCAGGCCAGTTCGATGCCATTGGCCTTCACGAGCGGCATGGTGTGGTCTCCTTCCAGGAAAAGCACGCTGCTGCGAGGTCGGCCGCGATTGCGTCCCGCAGCCTGATAGGCCTGCTGAGACGTCCCGTCAATTATATCCGGGTAAAAATAGCTAGGCCCTGATTTAGGACCGCGGCTTCTCCTCGAGGACGCAGCGGCTAGGACGAAACGGTCACGGACTCGCGGCGGAACGCGCCGGGGCTGCGGGCCATCCACTTCTTGAAGGCGCGGTGAAAGGCGCTCGGCTCGGCAAAGCCGAGGTCGGCGGCGATGTCGCCGACCGGCTTCTGGTTCTCGGCCAGCCAGCGGATCGCGAGCGCGCGGCGGATCTCGTCCTTGATGGTCTGGTAGGTCTGGCCCTCTGCGCGCAGCCGACGGCGCAGCGTCGAGGCGGGGATCTTCATCTGCTTCGCCAGCGTCTCGAAGTTCGGCCACGCCGTCGGCGGCCTGGCGCGGAGCGTGGTGCGGATGGCGGCGGTCAGCGTCGCGTCGTGGCGATAGCGCACCAGAATGTTCGCCGGCGCAAGGCGTAGAAACTCCTTGAGCGCCCGCTCGGTTCGGTTGGTGCGCAGCGACAGAAACCGGGCGTCGAACACCAGCGCGCTTTCCGGCTGACCGAACCGCACCGGCGCTCCGAAGAACGATCGATAGTCGGCCGCCACTGCCGGCGGGCCGCAGGCGAAATCGACCCGGCGCAGCGGCAGCCGCCGGCCGACCAGCCAGCAGGCGACGCCGTGCACCACGATCCAGAAGGTGCGATAGGCGAAGGCGGAGCGTGGCCCGGCCTTGTCGTAAAGCACGATGCGGGCGAGGTCGCCTTCGACGCGCAATTCGCCCGACGGATCGTCCAAGGCGACTTTGAGAAAGCGCAGCGCGCGGTTAAGCGCCTGCTGCAGCGTGCCGGCATTCAGCACCGCGTGGCACAGCAGCGTGAACGAGCCCGGCCGCATCGGCCGTCCGCCGAGGCCGAAGAATTCGTCGTCCATCGCCGCCGCCACCGCCAGCCACAACGCACCGAACTGCGCGGCGGAGACGCGCTCGCGCACGGCGTCGGGAAGGCCGGCGGCTTCGAACACCGGCTCGGGCGCGATGCCCGCACGACGCAGACAGTCGGCCACCTCCTCGACAAACAGAGGCGAGATCGTGCGCCGCTCCATCCGCTGGTCCTCTCCCGGAAGTGGCAAAACCGATCACATTTCTAGGTCATTTTGGTCCTAGAAAGCCACAGGACTCCGCCGCTTAATCCGGCCGTGGATCGACGTGCGCCAGACCCTCGTGCCGACAACGAGGGCAAGAGACGACAAGGGAAGAAACACCATGAGCAAAGCCCACGCTGCGGCCGCAGCCGCTGAGGATTATGCCGACGCCCTGGCGCGGTTTCGCCGCGAGGATCTCGAAGCGCTGTTCGACGGTGACTTTGCGAACGGCATTAACGTTTGCATCGAATGCTGCGACCGTCATGTCGCGGGCGGCGGCGTGGCGCTCGATTGGGAAAGCCAGGACGGCCGCACGGCGTCCTTCAGCTTCGCCCAGATGAAGGACTATGCGGCGCGCGTCGCGAATCTCCTTGTGGCCCAAGGCGTGAAACCCGGCGATGTGGTCGCCGGCATGTTGCCGCGAACGCCGGAGTTGCTGGCGCTGATCCTCGGCACCTGGCGCGCCGGCGCGGTGTATCAGCCGCTGTTCACCGCGTTCGGTCCGAAGGCGATCGAGCATCGCCTGAAGATGAGCGGCGCCAAGCTGGTCGTCACCGATCCGGCCAACCGCGCCAAGCTCGCCGACGTGGTCGATTGTCCGACCGTGGCGGTCGTGACGCGGCCTGGCGAGAGCGTGCCGCTCGGCGACCTTGATTTTCATGCCGAGATTGCGTCGAAGTCGGCGACATTCGAGCCGGTGCTGCGCAAGGGCACCGATCTGTTCCTCATGATGTCGACCTCCGGCACCACCGGGCTGCCGAAGGGCGTGCCGGTGCCGATCAACGCGCTGCCGGCGTTCTATTCCTACATGCGCGACGCGGTCGACCTGCGCGCCGACGACAGTTTCTGGAACATCGCCGATCCAGGCTGGGCCTATGGCTTGTACTACGCGGTCACCGGGCCGCTGCTGCTCGGCCATGCCACCACCTTCTACGACGGACCGTTCACCGCCGAGAGCACCTACGGCCTGATCAAGCGCCGAGGCATCACCAATCTGGCCGGCGCGCCGACTGCGTATCGGCTGCTGATCGCGGCGGGGCCTGAGGCGGCCGCGCCGGTGAAGGGCCAGCTTCGCGTCGTCAGCAGCGCCGGCGAGCCGCTCAATCCGGAAGTGATCCGCTGGTTCGCCGAGCATCTCGCCGCGCCGATCCACGATCACTATGGCCAGACCGAGCTCGGCATGGTGGTCAACAATCACCACCGCCTGCGCCACACCGTGCATCCGGGTTCGGCGGGTCTGGCGATGCCCGGCTTCCGCGTCGCGGTGCTCGACGAGCAGAGCAACGAGCTGCCGCCGAACGTGCCGGGCATCCTCAGCGTCGATCTCACGCGTTCGCCGCTGATGTGGTTCTCCGGCTATTGGCAGCAGGAGACGCCGGCGATCGGAGGCGGTTACTACCGCACCGGCGACACCGTCGAGCTGGAGCCGGACGGCTCGATCAGCTTCGTCGGCCGTGCCGACGATGTCATCACCTCGTCGGGCTATCGGATCGGCCCGTTCGACGTTGAAAGCGCGCTGATCGAGCACGCGGCGGTGGTCGAGGCGGCGGTGATCGGCAAGCCCGATCCCGAGCGCACCGAAATCGTCAAAGCCTATGTGGTACTCGCCAAGGACGTGACGCCGTCCGAGACGCTGGCCGAGGAGCTGCGCCAATACGTCAAGAAGCGGCTGTCGGCCCACGCTTATCCGCGCGAGATCGAGTTCCTCGAGCAGTTGCCGAAGACTCCCAGCGGCAAGCTGCAGCGCTTCATCCTGCGCAAGCGCGAGACCGATCAGTTGCGCGACGGGCAGGGCGCGACGTCCTCGGCGGCCTGAGAAACGAACTCATAAAACAAACCAAACGCAGGGAGATCTCCCATGACCCACGATCCTATCGTTATCGTCGGCTCCGCGCGCACCCCGATGGGCGGCTTTCAGGGCGAGCTGAAGGATGCCACCGCACCGCAGCTCGGCTCGGCCGCGATCACCGCCGCGGTCGAGCGCGCCGGGCTGAAGCCGGACGCGATCGACGAAGTCGTGTTCGGCTGCGTGCTGCCGGCCGGTCAGGGCCAGGCCCCGGCGCGGCAGGCTTCGCTCGGTGCCGGCCTGCCGCTGTCGGCGGGCTGCACAACTATCAACAAGATGTGCGGCTCCGGCATGAAGGCGACGATGTTGGCGCATGATCTGCTGATCGCCGGCAGCGCGACCGTCGCGGTCGCCGGCGGCATGGAGAGCATGACCAACGCGCCGTATCTGCTCGACCGCGCCCGCGGCGGCTATCGCATGGGCCATGGCCGGGTGATCGACCACATGTTCCTCGACGGCCTCGAAGATGCCTACGACAAGGGCCGGCTGATGGGCACCTTCGCCGAGGACTGCGCGCAGGCCTATCAGTTCACCCGCGAAGCGCAGGACAACTTCGCCATCACCTCGCTGACCCGCGCCCAGACAGCGATCAAGGACGGCTCGTTCGCCCGCGAGATCACGCCGGTGACGCTGAAGTCCGGCAAGTCGGAAGTAACCGTGACCACCGACGAGCAGCCGCTGAAGGCCAAGCTCGACAAGATCCCGACGCTGAAGCCGGCGTTCCGCGAGGGCGGCACGGTAACGGCGGCGAACGCGTCGTCGATCTCCGACGGCGCCGCCGCGCTGGTGCTGATGCGCCGCTCCGAAGCGGACAAGCGCGGCCTCAAGCCGCTCGCCGCGATCGCCGGCCATTCCACCCACGCGCACGAGCCTGCGCTGTTCGCCACCGCGCCGATCGGCGCGATCCGCACGCTGAGCGAGCGCACCGGCTGGAAGCTCGCCGACGTCGATCTGTTCGAAGTCAACGAGGCGTTCGCGGTGGTGGCGCTGGCGGCGATGCACGATCTCGGCTTGCCGCACGACAAGCTCAACGTCCATGGCGGCGCTTGCGCGCTCGGCCACCCGATCGGCGCCTCCGGCGCGCGCGTACTGGTGACGCTGCTGGCGGCGCTGGAGAAGTACGACCTCAAGCGCGGCATTGCCTCGCTGTGCATCGGCGGCGGCGAAGCCACCGCGGTCGCGGTCGAGCGGCTGTCGTGAGGTGAGCGCGCCATGATCCTCACCGAACTGCAGACCCAGATCCGCGACACCGCGCGCGACTTCGCGCGTGAACGTCTGGCTCCGACCGCGGCGGCGCGCGATGCCGCGCACGCCTTTCCGCGCGCTGAACTCACCGAGATGGGCCAGCTCGGCTTCCTCGGAATGCTGGTGCCGGAAGCCTATGGCGGCTCCGACACCGGCATGGTGGCCTATACGCTGGCGCTCGAAGAGATCGCCGCCGGCGACGGCGCGTGCTCGACCATCGTCAGCGTGCATTCGTCCGTGGGCTGCATGCCGATCCTGAAGTTCGGCACCGACGCGCAGAAGCAGCGCTTTCTGCCGAAGCTCGCCAGCGGCGAATGGATCGGCGGTTTCGCGCTGACCGAACCGCAGGCCGGCTCGGACGCCTCGAACCTGCGCACCACCGCGCGCCGTGACGGCGATCATTACGTCATCAACGGCGCCAAGCAGTTCATCACTTCGGGGCAGAACGGCCAACTGATCATCCTGTTCGCCGTCACCGATCCGACCGCCGGCAAGAAGGGCATCACCGCCTTCATCGTGCCGACCGATACGCCGGGCTACGAGGTGGTGCGGGTCGAGGACAAGCTCGGCCAGCATTCGTCCGACACCTGCCAGCTCGCTTTCAACGACATGCGGATTCCCGCTGACCTGCGGCTCGGCGCCGAGGGCGAGGGGCTGAAGATCGCGCTGTCGAATCTCGAAGGCGGCCGGATCGGCATCGCGTCGCAGGCCGTCGGCATGGCGCGCGCCGCGTTCGAGGCGGCACGTGACTACGCGCGCGACCGCGTCACATTCGGCAAGCCGATCATCGAGCATCAGGCGGTGGCGTTTCGGCTCGCCGACATGGCGACCCGCATCGCCGCCGCGCGGCAGATGGTGCTGCACGCCGCCAGCCTGCGCGAGGCTGGGCTGCCGTGCCTGACCGAAGCCTCGATGGCCAAGCTGTTCGCCTCCGAGGTTGCCGAAGCAGTGTGCTCGTCGGCGATCCAGACGCTCGGCGGTTATGGTTACTTGAAGGACTTTCCGGTCGAGCGGATCTATCGCGACGTTCGCGTCTGCCAGATCTACGAAGGCACCAGCGACGTCCAGCGCATCGTGATCTCGCGCAATCTGTAACGGCAATCGAAGGTCGGCGTCGGATCTGCGACCATCGCCTCTCGGCGCCGGCAACCCTGCGGCCGATGCCGCAGCTCTTCTTAACCCGATGGTGAAAGACGCCCCAGCGGGCTGCCTGAGAATTCGCCGCTCGGTTCTGGGAGTATCACCGGGGCGCCCGCGCCTTGGCCGGATGGCGGCCTGTATTGATCAGTTGCTCTGACCCGCCTTGAGCAGACTTGCGTAACGCTTATCACAGTTCCGACGCCTGAGCATCCGGTAGCACCGGTGATCTACCGTCGTGTCGCCGTGCCGTTCATACAAGCCTTTGAATGTGTCGCTCTGCTCGGTGGCAGATGCAGAGAGCGCGTGATGCCAAGCCCAGCAGAGTTAATCAATTATGTTGATTTTTCGTGGCAATTTTTCGATCTTTGTGGCAAGATGGGTACCGTAATTAGGCGAAGACTTTTTGGAACATCAGTAAGCGGAGCGTTTTCATGCCGCAGAGATCAATTAATACGGTGATAGTCGAGCCGCAAAGTCTCGTGCGCGACATCCTGTCGTCGCTTCTCGTCCCGCATTCGTTCAATATCATCGGCACCTTCGCCACAATTCACAAATTCGACGACGTCCATCGAACCTTGGATGACGTCGATCTGACTATTCTGAGTGGACAGAGTGTCGACCAGGCGGTGGCCACCGCGGAGGTGATGCTTGCTGCTTGCCCTGGTGGCAAAGTGGTCTTCCTGTTCGATGTGCTTTCTTCTGAAGAGATGCGTCGCCTCTGCAGTACGCCGATCGATGGCTGCGTGTCGCTGCATGTGTCTCATGACCTGCTGATGAGATCGATCGACCTCGTCGTCGAGGACAATGTTCGACTTTTTACTCTCGACGAGACCGTTCCTCGTTCGGAACCCAACACGCCGGCTCGGCGGAGTGAATTGGTGATTGATGGAACTCTCGAGTCTGGGAACTGGTCGAAAGATCGGAGTATGCGTCTGGAGAGCGCCTTCTTCCATGAGGGGAACGTCTTCAGGGACGAGAGCGGGACGAGTAGTTCAGTGATCGGAAAGGGGGGGCATCGTCGGCATTGAATTCTGGTGAACTGCTTGGAGTTCGATCTGGCGAATTCGACTGGTTGAGAATGTACGGAGGTGGCGATCGGCCGGTGAGTAGTGGTCCGTGGCTGCGTGCCATGAAGTTCGATGCTTCATTAGGTCCTCCATCGTGTTGTCGTGCTTGATAGTCGGGCGGGGGTCTTATGCAGACGAGATCGATTTCAACTGTCATCGTTGGCCCTCACAAGCTGCTGCGAGTCGGCATATCGCATCTGATCGAGGAGTTCCTCTTCAATGTCGTCGCTACATTCGGCTCGATCGAAGAAGCCGGCCAGAACAGATTAGCCAACCACGATCCTGAGCTGCTGTTGATCTGCATTCAAAGCACCGAACGTGCTTTGAAGGATCTGTCCAAAGTCCGCGAGCAATGGCCGGCCTGCAAGGTCGTGCTGCTGTTCGATCAGTTGCCTCCCCAACAACTGCAGCAGCTCGGACAGGCATCGATCGACGGTTGCATTCCTCTTCGAGTGTCCCGGGAATTGCTGGTGCGAACCCTGAAGCTGATTGTGTGGGGCAGCGGGCGCATATTGATTCACGGCGAAGCCTCAACAGATGGCGCGGCCAAGACCGGAATGCGAAGCGCGCGTGAAGCCGAGCCGCATCAACGGAAGGAGCAGAGCCTCGACGGTCCGGCTGCGATGGTGGATATGGCCGAGCAAGACGCGAGTGCGGGCGCCGAACAGGAGGATCTCGCCCTGACATTCGATCCTGTCGGATCGACGCTTCCTGCATCCGGTCAGTCGTCACAGTTCCCCATGCTGTCGGCCCGGGAGGAATCGATCCTTGATGGATTGGTCAGGGGCCTTTCCAACAAGCAGATCGCCCGTGAATGCGGGATCACCGAAGCGACCGTCAAAGTTCATATGAAATCCATCCTTAGGAAGATCCAAGTATCCAATCGAACGCAAGCGGCGATCTGGGCGCTCGATCGAAAAGCCGCTCTCACGTCAGCGATGCGGTAGAACGAGGGGCGGACGGTGGCGTCGGCAGCCTCGCATGATGGGCGATGATATCGATCTTCGCGGCGCCGGCATCGACCAAAGGACCATCGAGGTCCAGAGCCAGGCGCGATCCGACTTGAGCATCATACGTCAACCATACGGGGTGGCGTGATGTTGAAGGCGTCGATCGACTTCCATGTGTCTCCTGCCGGTGCGGAACGGGATCAGGCGCCGGCGTAACCGGCGGGATTCATCGACTGCCAGCGACAGTGGTCGGCGCACATCTGCATCAGCGAGCGGGTCGACTTCCATCCCATGACGGTCCTGGCCAGCGACGGGTCGGCGTAGCAGGCCGCGACGTCGCCGGTCCGGCGTTCGCCGATCTCGTAGGGCACGGAGCGGCCGCTGACGGCCTCGAAGGTGCGAATGACCTGCAGCACGCTGCTGCCTTCGCCGGTACCGAGATTGAGGGTGAGGATGCCGGGTTCCTTCAGTTGCCTGAGGGCGCCGAGATGGCCCTCCGCCAGGTCGCAGACGTGGATGAAGTCCCGCACCCCGGTGCCGTCAGGCGTCGGATAGTCGCTTCCCCACACCGTGAGTTTATCCCGCCGTCCGATGGCGACCTGGGCCACGAAGGGCATCAGGTTGTTCGGGACGCCGAGCGGATCCTCGCCGATCAGTCCGCTCTCGTGGGCGCCAACCGGATTGAAGTAGCGCAAGATGCCGATACGCCAGTCCCCTCGGGAAGCATGCATGTCCCTCAGCATTTCCTCGACGAAGAACTTGGTGCGGCCGTACGGGTTGGTCGGCGCCAATGAGTGCGACTCGTCGAGCGGAAGGTAGGAGGGGGCGCCGTAAACGGTGGCAGACGAACTGAACACGATGGTCGCGACGCCGGCCCGTTGCATGGCAGCGAGCAGCCGCATCGATCCGACCACGTTGTTGTCGTAGTAACTCAGGGGCCGCTCGTTGGATTCGCCGACTGCCTTGAGGCCGGCGAGGTGAATGACCGCGGTCACACTGTAATTCTTCAGAACCTGATAGACCGCCTCTTCGTCGCGGACATCCGCCTGTTGAAAATGGACCTGTCTGCCGCAGATGGAGTGCACGCGCGCCAGCGACGCCGGGTTGCTGTTGGACAGATTGTCGAGCACGACCACGTCGAGGCCGGCATCGAGCAGCGCGACCGCAACGTGGGACCCGATGTAGCCTGCGCCTCCGGTCAGCAAGATCATGGGCGTTCTCTTCAGCCGGCAGGTCCGACGGGGAGGGGCGCACTCGGTCGCTGGGATGGCGCGACGCCATTGAGCCGGGTCCGGGCGTAAGCGAAGGCGGTGAGCGCAAGGCCGGCGACAATGGCGCCCGATCGCCCCAAGGCGCCCGCTTCGCCGCGGATCGCTGCGAATAGATTGAGGGCGAGGGCCCGAGGCAGCACATCGCGGACATAGCGGCTCTCTGGGCCGAGCCCGGCCACGGGGCCGGTCAGCCTCGTCAGCACCGCTTTCGCGGTGCCTTCGACGAGGCAGCGCTGGACGAAGTATCGCCAGGTGGTGCGCTGAGCCGGCACGCAGTGGCGGACCCGCGCTTCGCGCTGGTACGCCCAGTAGCCGCCGGGGTTGAGCTGTGCGGTCCGGATGCAGAACTCGGTCTCCTCGCAGCTTTCGGCTTTGCCGCCGATGCGGGCCTTGCCGTTGACCGAGAACCCCAGCTTACGGCGTCCGAGATCCGAGGTGAACCCGCCGGCGCGGCGCAACACTTCGGTTCGGACCGACATGTTGGCACCCACTGGATTGCGGATGCGGTCCCCGTCAGTGTGCATCCCCGCATAGGTGCAGCCGACGACCCAGAGGAATTCGTCGGGAAACCAGGACGGGCGCGGCGACCGCCAGAGCGGCTCGACCGGGCCGCCGGCGCCGAGCACGGCAGGATTCCGATAGGCCTCCAGCAGCGCAGCCAGCCAGCCGGTCTCGGCGACGGCGTCGTCGTCAAGGAAGGCGATGACGGCGCCGGTCGCATGGTTGACGCCGGTCATCCGCGCGCCGGACAGGCCGGCGGGTCCGTCGTTGGCGAGCACGGTCACGCCGGCAATCTCATCCGCGGCGCGCCGATGCAGCTGTTCGTTGTTGTCGATGACGACGATAATTTCACGCGGGCGCGGTGTCTGCCCGCGGACCGATGCCACGGCCCGATTGAGATCGTCCCAGCGATCGACCGTGTGGGCGCAAATCACGATGGAGGCGTCGATCACATCGCTCATGGGGTCTCTCGGCCGGTTGAGGTGGGGCTGATGCCGTTCGCGGCATGGCGCTTCCGAACTGCTGCGGCTCTGAGCGCTTCCCAGATCGGGCTGCCGTCGTTGCGGATGTCGAACTGATCGTGAAGGTCGACCGGGTAGCGGCCGCTATCTTGCAGCGATACAAGCCGCCACACCAGCCATCCTGCGCAGTCCGGATCGCGGCTCAACGTGTCGAGCCAACGCGCATAAGCATCTGCGACATTCGGGTTGGATCGTGCGTAGCCGAATTCTTCCAAAAGCACGGGCTTTCCGGCGCGCGCGCCGAGACGACAGAACTCGCCGATGACGCGGTCGAACTGGCCGACGGAAAGTGCGTAGTAGAGCGGGTATCCGTGCCAGGTACCGAAGTCCAGACCTGGTACCGCGAGGTCGGCCATCCGGTCGAGAAAGCCGGCGTGGCCGGATCCGACAAGATGATTAGGATCCAGCGATTTGATGTAGGCCGACATCTCGGCTGACCAGCCCAGACGCAGCGATTCCGGGGCCGCGTTGCCCTCGTTCATCAACTCCCAGGCCATGATGGCCGGATCGTCGCGGTAGGCGAGGCCCGTGATCGAATTGATCCGCCCGACCACGTGCTCAACCCACTTCCGATAGTCGGCCTTGGTCCGGGGATCTTCGAAGAAGAATGTCGACTTGTCCGTGCTGCCGTACCAGGCCCGCATCTGTTGGGCGCCGCCGGTGTAATCCCAAAAGTCGAGAAAGGCCAAGATCAGTTTGAGGTTTCGCTTCCCGATTTCGGCGAGCAGGAAATCGACTTTTTCCATGCCGTCGGGACCGCCGTTGATCGCCATGGCGCCGGTGACCGGGTCCCAGTACAGCAGATAGGTTCCACCCACACGGAGGCTGCTGGCATCCGAGCCGCCGCGCCAAGCCCAAATGGTTGGGTTGCTACCATCCAATGATCCGATCACCGGCTGCAGAAAGGTGCGAACGACGTTGGCTCCCATGGCCACGGCGTCGTCGAGGACGCGCAGGACCTCCTGGCGGGAGCCGAAGGTCAGATAGTGATTGTTGACTCCGGCGACGTAGAAGGGGGCGCCGTCGAGCGTGAATGAGGTGCCGGAGGTCTTCACAAAGTTGGCCGGCGCTCGATCGTCGGCGCCAGACACCTCCACAGCGGCGCAGAGCAGCGCGAGAGCGACAACCGCCGCTCCGATGCTCCCTCGACGCTCCTTCATCCGGCACCGTTTTGCGTTCATGCGCCGAACTGACTACGGCCGAGGCCGCATTGCCAGCTGTCCAGAGGAGCTACCCCCATCGAAAGCCGCGTTGTGGGGCTCTCTTGCGGCATAGAACCGGCGGTGCATGCAGATAAGGTGGAACTAGCAGCCCCGGCGTGCGGCGGTGTTCAGCAATCCGCTCGCCGATGTGAGCTTGCTCTTTGCGGCCAGCCTCCGCTCCCGTCCGCGTTCCCGCCTGGGGCCGGAGGTCCCCTGGCCAGAGGATACTTCGTCGGAGGGACGGCATTCCGGCTCCCCTTTAGATCATTATGCCCGCGATGGTTTCTGATCCAGTATTCGCCGCGGACCGAACGGGCACCCTTGGCGCATGCAGATCTGCCTCAATCTAGACCGGTCGCGACTGTTTCGTTGGCAGGCATGGCTGGCGGAGGCTCTTGCCGCTGTACCGGGCCGAGAGGTTTCGCGCACATTCGCCGGGCAATCCCGTCCGCTTCCGCCCGGGGTGTTGCTGCTGCTCGACCTCGAGAGGTCGATTTACCGGCTCGACCGCAAGGGCGCCACGGAGCGAGCGGAGGCTGCCATCCTGGCGCTGTCGCCGCGATCGACCGAGTTGCCCGACGTGGTGATTGATCTCGCCGGTGACGGAGCGCCGCCGTCTGGACGACGTACACTTACGCCGACGTTCAACGGTGTTCCGGGTGAGATCGGCGTCATGGCCGCGCTGACCGCGGAGCGGGACATTCTGATCGAACTACACGACACGGCGCGCCCGCAACGGCCGTGGACGGCGCGACCTGCGAGCCCCGACCGTGAAGTTTTCGCCGCCACGCTCGATGCGGCCTTGTCGTGCACTGTTGCGCTCGTTCTCAAGGCGATCGACGAGAGGCGGGTGAGCGCGACCGACACGGTTGCGCCGGCGGCACACGCGCCCACCGGGTTCGGAACTGCGGCGTCGTTGGCCTGGGCGAGCGCGGTGGTCGCCGCTAAGGCAATCCGTCTGCTCGGCATCTTGGCGAAGGGAGCCAAGGAGTGGCGTATCGGCTGGCGGGGAGATAGCGGCCGCGCCAGCTTGCTCGACCGCGGCGAGGCGGTGTTCCGCGTCCTCACCGGCGGCGTCGGCAGCTATCTTGCAGACCCGTTTCCATTTCGACACCGGGGCCGCGACTTCATCTTTGTCGAGCAGTATCTGCATTCCAAGAACAAGGGCTGCATCGCCGTCGTGCCGATGGACGAGCAGGGCGTGGCTGGCCCCGTCGAAATCGTCCTCGAGGAGCCGCATCATCTGTCATATCCGATGGTGTTCGAGCATGCGGGCCAGATCTGGATGATCCCGGAGGCGGGAGAGTCGGGGAAAGTCACGCTCTACCGCGCGGAGTCCTTTCCCTACGGCTGGAGGCGCGAGGCCGACTTGGCCAGCGGCACGGAGGACTACGACGTCACGCCGCTTTTGGACGATGCCGGTATCTGGTTTTTCGCGGCCGAGCGGCTGTGGCGGTCCTCGTCATGGGACATCCTGAACATCTACCGGGCCGACAGCCTGACCGGCGCCTGGAGCTCGCACAGCGCGGGACCTGTGGTGATCGATGCGGCCCTGAGCCGTCCGGCGGGCGATTTCATCCGGCGGAACGGACAGACGCTCCGACCAGTTCAGGACTGCACACGCGGTTACGGTTGCGGATTGACGTTCTGCCGCATCGATGCGCTCGACGCTTTAGACTTCGCCCAGACTCCGGTCGGCCGCATCAATGCGGGAGCGCATGGTTGTCATACTTATAACCGGCGTGGCGGCATCGAGGTGGTGGACCTGTTCGGTCGGGTCCCTAACTCCAAGGAGGTAACTCTTTCGTATGAGCCGCTGTCTGCGGCCTTACCGGGGAGCCGATCCTCCGAGGACTCCGTCGCTGCGGTGGTTGCCGAGGCCGGATGATCGCGGCGCCTGTCACTCGGAGCGGTTCCTGAGCTCAGCGAGTGCACGCTTGCCCCGGCGAACCATCAGTTCGACGCGGCGCTCGATGGTATCGCGGCCGACCACGATCCGTTTCAGGGTGCGCTTGGCGTTGCCCAGGCGCGACTTGTGAGCGGCCGATCCCGCCATGAAGTCATAGCCCCGCTCCCCGCGTGACAAACCGTCTTCGATCGCCAGAACGTGGCTCAGCAGACCGGGCTTCAGCTTGGCGTCCTCTTGGTACAGGAAGCCGCTTTGGTACTGAAGGATCTCACCGTCCTGAATGAAGTTGTAAAGCACCCCGATGGTTTGGTCGCCGACCGTGGTCCGGGAGATCCGGACCGCGCCGGTGGGGACGCCGCGTGCGATCAGGTCCTCGTGAAAAGGGCGGAAGGCCGGATTGGCGAAGGCTCCCTTGCGTCCCCAGCGAGCATTGTGAAGTTCGGCCAAATCCGAGAAGGCGGCGAGCGCTTCCGGTACGGTGTCCACGACGCGGTGGGCGACCGGCCCGCGTTCCTCATAAAGCCGTGAGGTGCGGCTGACCGCCTGGCGCGTATTGCGACCCAGCGAGGCGCGATAGTCTTTGCCGAGGCGGCGTACTTCGTCGAAATCGACCCAATGCGCGGTATCGACGTTGGTGACGTCGGCAAGCAGTCCAGCGTCGGCGGCGGCGCAATCGGCCGCGGCGGCAAGATCCGCGGTGATCCCGGACAGCACCAGCTGATCGGATCGGCCCAGATGGCCGATGACGCGATCGACACATTCCATGAAGACGGCATCGCCCGCTGAGCGGTCGGCCACGATGCCGTTGTATTCGATAGCAAGGCGGTCGAAACGCAGGTCACCGGTCTCGTGAAGAAACCACCTCGCGCGGGGGCGAAACGCCAGGCGCCACGTCTTGCGACGGCAGAGCACGGCCATCCCGACGGTCTGACCGGACATCACGGCGGTGACGAGATGCGGTTCGGCATCTTTTGGCAGGTGCGCCAGCCATGTTCCGATCCACAGCCACGACCTGAAGAAGGATGGAGCCGCGCGCGCTTCCAGATCGCGCCATGCGGCTCCGGTCGTGGCGAGGTCGCGCAACGGCTCGATCCGCACCTCTATGGTGCGGGAGCGCTCGACGCCGTCGGACGTGATCACACGCAACAATGGCTGCGATGGCTGCCGCGACCGGGCGGGTATGCTCGATATCGACATCTGCGACATTACCAGCTCCGGGGTTTCGACGGCCGAATAGCCGGCGTCGTATGGCGTTTCGCCGCCAGCCTATCGAAACCTTGTGACCGGAGGCGCGGAGAGTGAAGCTCCCCGTGAGGCTACCGCCCGGATAATCGGTGTAGTCTATCGTGATTACTCCATTGGGCAGCCGGCCGGTGGCGATGCCGGGAGGCCCAGCACCACGGCACCCCGCTAGTGCTAACTGGCTACCCACTCATTGCTCTTTCAACGTCGCCGAGCTTCGAGGAACCTCCAGCCATTCGACTTTGGCAAGGAGAAACGCAACCATGAACGCTCCGGTGCCCCATCCTGTTACCGAGGCCGTCCTGGCCGACTCCGCTGGGATCCGCAATTCGTCGCCAATCAATTTCAGTCTGCCACCCACATTGTCGCTGCCGCGCGTCAGTTTCATCGTTCCGACGCTCAACGAGGCGAAGAACCTGCCGCATCTGCTGCCCAGAATCCCGGCCTGGGCCCATGAGGTCATTATCATCGACGGGAGATCGACCGACGATACCGTCACAGTCGCGCGTAATCTGCGCTCGGACGTCAAGATCGTCATGGAGCCGAGGAGGGGGAAGGGGGCCGCGCTGCAGGCCGGCTTCCGTGCCGCCACCGGCGATATCATCGTGATGCTCGACGCCGATGGCTCGATGGATCCCGACGAGGCCATCCTGTTTGTCGGCGGGCTGATGGCCGGCGCCGACATGGTGAAAGGCTCCCGGTTCTTGCAGGGCGCCGGCACGGACGACATGTCGCTGATCCGGATGCTCGGCAACTGGGGCCTGACCACGACCGTGCGGCTGTTGTACGGCTGCGCCTTCTCCGATCTTTGCTACGGCTACATGGCCTTCTGGACGCGGCACGTCGAGACGCTGAAGTGCGACTGCGACGGGTTCGAGATCGAAACGCTGATCAACGTGCGGGCTCTGAAGAACCGGCTCAAGATTGTCGAAGTGGCCAGCTTCGAAGCGCCGCGCATCAGCGGCCTCAGCAATCTGCGCGCGCTCCCGGATGGTTGGCGGGTTCTGAAGACGATTTTGCGTGAGCGGCTTCTCGGGCAGGTGTCCCCGGTCGGCTACGGCGTGCCATAGGTCGGAGACACGCCGCATCGCACCGAAGCCAAACTAACCAGCAAGTGACAGGTCTGAAGCGGTGATCGTTCGATGCGAATTCTGATGGTTGCCGCGCGCTGCCACCCGTTCATGGGCGGCATCGAAACTCACATCCGCGAGGTTGGCCCGCGACTGCAGTCGCGTGGCCACACCGTCGAGGTGCTCACCACCGATCCGTCCGGAGAACTCCCGGTCGAGGAAGATGTGGCGGGCATGTGGGTGCGGCGGGTCCGGGCCTGGCCGAAGAACCTCGACCTCTACCTGGCTCCAGGGATTTACTCGGCGATCCGCGAGGGGGCCTGGGATCTCATCCACTTCCAGGGCTACAGCACCTTCGTGGTGCCGATCGGTCTATTCGCCACCGTCCGTGGTGACCTGCCGTTCGTGCTGACCTTCCATAGCGGTGGGCACTCGTCGCGCCTGCGCAACGCGGTCCGTGGCACGCAACGAGCGATGTTGCGTCCACTGATATCGCGCGCTGACCGGCTGATCGGCGTGTCCCAATTCGAGGCCGACTTCTTCAGCGCGCGGATGGGGGTGCCGCGCGAGCGGTTCGCGGTGATTCCGAACGGGGCCGCGATGCCTACGCCCAGCCCCGGCGTCCGGGTCGATCCCAACCTGATCGTCTCGGGCGGTAGGCTGGAGCGCTACAAGGGGCACTACAAGGCCATTGCGGCCATGCCCGAGGTCATTCAGCGGCTTCCGCAGGCCCGGCTTCACATTGCCGGGGCCGGTCCCTACGAAGACGCGCTGCGCCGTCAGGTGCGCAAGCTCGGCCTCGACGATCGCGTCACGATCGGCGCGATCCCGGGGGGCAATCGGCAGCAGATGGCGGACCTGCTCGCCAGCGCAGGCCTGTTCGTGTTGTTCAGCGAGTACGAGGCGCATCCGGTCGCCGTGATGGAAGCCCTCGCGCTGCGGCGCCCGGTGCTGGTCAGCGACACTTCGGGGCTCGCCGAACTCGCCGCCAAGGGGCTGTGCCGGGCCATCCCGTGCCACGCCGACGCCGCCGAGACCGCTGCGGCGATCTGCAGGGAGATGACGACCCACCGTACGTTTCCCGACCTCGCACTTCCGGACTGGGACGACTGCGCGGACGCGCTGATCGACGTTTATCGTGGTGTGATGAGTGCTCGAGCCGCCGCACGAGGCTCGTCCGGCGACCGCCGGCTGCCGCTTGTGCCGCGGGCAGAGCCGCGCCGATGAACGCCGGCGACGTCACCACGACAGCCTGGGCGGCGCCGGTCAGGAATGGCGTGCGTCAAATCATGGCCGCGATCGGGCCAGATGTTCGTGGCGATCCAGCCGAGGTCCGGCTGCAACCGACGAACCCTGGCGCCGTCGCGCTGCTGTTCCTGATCATCTCCGCCGCAGTGCTGCTCGTGGTGCTGGGGCAGGGCGCGGGCCGACGGGGCGAGGCGTGGGCGCCGCTGCTGTTCTGGTTCGGCATCGTCCTCATGGTCGTTCCGATCAGTTATCGCATCGCATGGCCCGACGTTTCGCGCAGCGAACGCCTGGTTCTGCTGGTGCTGCTGGTCGAGGCGATGTTTTTTTGCAAAGCGATCTATTCGCCGACCAGCTTCGCGCCGCATGACGAATATTTGCACTGGGTCGCGGCCGACGATCTGATGACGGCCAGGCGTCTGTTCCTGTCCAATCCGCTGCTCGAGGTCGGTTCGACCTATCTCGCCTTGGAAATACTCGCGACGTCGCTCGCCGACCTCACCCGCCTGTCGCTGTTCGCGTCCGCGATGGTGCTGCTGTCTGTGCTCAAGGGCACCTTCATCGTCGCGCTGTTCCTGCTCTACGAAAGGATCACCGACTCGGCGCGAATTGCTGCGGTCGGCTCGCTCGCCTACATGGGCTGCTCGACCTTCTTCCTCTTCGAGGCGATGTTCTCCTACGAGAGCCTCGGCATCGTGCTGTGCGCGTTGGCGTTCGCGATCGAGGCAGCGTCGCGGAATTCGTCCGGGCCGCAGAGGACCAAGGCGCTGACCGTGGTCGGCCTATTACTTGCCGGCATCGCCGTCACGCACCATCTCTCGGCCGTCTATGCGGCGATCTATCTCGGAGCGGTAGCGGTCCTCGATTTGATCCGGCGGGGCGGAACTCGGCAAGAGATCAAGCTGGTCGTTGGTGCGGGCATAGCGGTCGCTCTTCCGCTGCTCTGGATGGAGCTCCGCGGCACTCACCTGAGCGCCTATCTGGGGCCTGTGATCGAGAGCGGCATCAAGACGTTGCTGGTGAAGCTGCATGGCGCGCCGACGCGGCCGCTCGATGCGCTCGCCGAGGCGACGGCGCCGTCGCAACCGATCGTCACGCGGATGATCACGCTACTCGGCGTGATGCTGACGGCGGTCGGGCTGGCGACCGGATTCTTCCGGTCGCTGGCGCTTTCGTCGGCCGTGGCGAGCCGGCGCGGCTGGCGGTCTGTTCGCGATGTGCTGGCTCGGCATTGGGATGACAGCCGCATCGTGCTTCTGACGCTGCTGGCCTTCGGGTTTCCGCTTTCGGTGGTTTTCCGCCTCAGCATCGGCGGCTGGGAAATCGGCAATCGGATGGGGACCCTGGCGTTCTTCGGCGTCGGGCTGGTGGTCGCGGTCGGCATTGTCCATTTCTGGCAGGGCGTGAGGCCGCGTGGATGGCGACTGGCAGCACCGCCTCTCGCTCTCAGCGTGATCGTGCTGAGCGGCATCACCAGCGCCTCGCTCGATCTGATCCGAGGGCCGTATCGGGTGGCGGCGGATGCGCAATCGGTCGAGGCGATGGCGGTCGGCACTGCGCGCTGGACCAAGGAGTGGATGGGCCCCGGTAACCGTTTTACGTCCGACCGCGTCAATCGTCTTCTGCTCGCCGGATACGGGCGCCAGGACGTACGGCTCGATATCGCTCCGGGCGTCAACTCGGCGCGCGTGTTCGCGAGTGCAACGCTATCGGCCGACGATTTCTGGGCGCTGGCGAAGAGCGACGTCGACTTCCTGCTGGTCGATATGCGCCTCACCGTCGATCCGCCAGTGCTCGGCTTCTACTTCGAGCCATGGGAGCCCCGGACCGGCAAGCCGATCGCAGCGGATGCGTTGCGCAAGTTCGAAGACATCGAGGGCGTCGGGCGCATCTACGACAACGGCTTCATCCGGATCTACGACATGAGGGGGATGCATGTTCGCCCCTAGCAACCGCGACCTTCTATTGTGCTGCCTGTTGGCCAACCTGGCTGTGCACGCCGTCGCGATGACGGACAACGCGGTGCTTCGGACCCTCCTGTGCCTTCCGCTGGCCATGTTCGTCTGCGGTCACACGTTGATCCGAGCGATCGGAATCCTAGCGACCTCCATGGCCGAGCATTTGGCCTACGCGATCGGCGCGAGCCTTGTGGTCGGAATCGCCGGCGGCCTAGTGCTCAACGCGGTGGGCGCGCTGTCTCCGCTCGGCTGGGCGGCGTGGTTCTGGCTGGTCGTAGTCGGGTCGTCGTTGACGGCGATCCGCGGCGGGCGAGAGGCCGCTTCGCAGGCCGATCCATTCCGGGACTTTTCAAACAGCGTACGGCCGTGGCACGTTGGAGCGGTCGTCCTGTCTCTGCTGATTGCGACCGGAGGCTATGCGCTGGCGGTGCGGGACGAAGCGGCGCAGCAACAGTTCAAATACACCGAGTTGTGGTTGCTACCAGCCGATGACGGCGGGCGTCTGAAAGTCGGCGTGCGCAGCGGCGAGGAGACGAGCCAGCGGTTCGACCTCGAGGTTGTCCTGGACGGCCGTGCGCTTGCCGCCTTCCGCTCGCTCGAGATCGCGCCCGGCGAGACCTGGGCGCAAGAACTTGTGGTCACGCCCGGGGCGACGCCGCGACTTGCGGTGGCGAGGCTGTACCGGCCTGACGACAACCGCCTCTACCGCCGCGTCTCGGCACTGCTCGCGCGAAGCTGAACCGCAATGGAGCATCCATGCGCATCCTGCTGCTATCGCAGTTCTACCCTCCGGTAATCGGCGGGGAGGAACGGCACGTCCGTAATCTCGGCGCCGCGCTGGCGCAACGCGGGCACCAGGTCGCCGTCGGCACTTCAGTGCATCACGGCTCGCCCGATACCGAGATGGACGGCAATGTCCGGGTTCACCGTCTTCGCGGAACGCTGCAGCGGTTCGCCGGTCTGCATGCCGACGCGGACCGGCCGCACGCGCCGCCATTCCCGGATCCCGGACTGGCACTCGCGCTCAAGCGACTGATCGCGGCGGAGCAGCCGGACGTCATCCATGCCCACAACTGGATCTACGCCTCACTGCTGCCGCTCAAGGCCCTTGGTGGCCCGCCGCTGGTGATCACCATGCATGATTACGGGCTGTCTTGCGCCAAGAAGAACTTCATGCACCTGGGGCAACAGCTGTGCGATGGCGGTGGACTCTCGAAATGCCTCGGCTGCGCGAGCCGGCACTACGGCGCCGTGAAAGCGACGGCGACCACGCTCGGCAATTGGGCGTCCGGGTTTGCTGCACGACGGATCGTCGACCGCTTCATCCCGGTGAGTCATGCAGTGGCGCGCCACACCGGCTTGATCGGCGGTCGCGCGCCCTTCGAGGTGATTCCGAACTTCGTGCCCGACGATGTCGGCGTGCTCGGCGCCGAGGAGACCTGCCTGCGTGATTTGCCGGAAGGCGAGTTCATCCTGTTCGTCGGCGATATGATGCGACTGAAGGGAATTCACGTTCTGGCGGAGGCGTATGCGCGGTTGCGACGGGCTCCGCCTTTGGTGCTGATCGGCCGCTCCGCGCCCGACACGCCGCGGGACTTTCCGCCGAACGTTCGGGTCATGGGGACGTGGCCGCATTCAGCGATCATGCATGCCTGGCGACGGTCGCTGATCGGTGTGCTGCCTTCGGTCGGTCCGGAGGCCTGTGCGACGGTCGTGATGGAGGCGATGGCCTCGGGGAAGGCCGTGGTGGCGAGCGATATCGGCGGGATGCCCGACCTGATCGACCCGGAGGAGACCGGATTGCTGGTACCTCCCGGCGATGTCGCAGCGCTCGCGACGGCGATGCAGCGGCTGATCGACGACCGCATGCTTCTGAACCGGCTGGCGACGACGGCCGCGGCGCGGGTCGAACGTCTTAAGGCCAGCGCTGTCGTCCCCAGAATCGAGCAGGTGTATCGGGACGTCTTGCAGAAGGCGTCGCGCGGCGTGCGGGTGCTGGAAGCTACGGAGGGCGCGCCTTGCCCCTAGAGAGCTCGAGATCGCTCGCCGGTGTGGGGGAGGCGGTCAGGAAGAGCGCGGCGCTGCTTCGGAATTCCGGAGCGCTGATGCTCGCGACGGTGGTCACTGCCGGCTTGGGGTTCGGCTACTGGTGGTTGGCGGCGAGATTTTTTCCGCCCGAGGTCATCGGCCGGGCCGCCGCGTTGCTATCGGTGATGGGGCTGTTGGGACTGCTGGGCGACTCCGGCCTCGGGACATTGTTGGTCGGAGAGCTCTCCCGGTACCGAGGAAGGGTCTCCGGGTTGGTCAGCGCGGCGACACTTGTCGCCATGGCGCTGGCCGTCGTGCTCGGAATGGTCTTCGTCCATGCGGAGCCGCTGTTTGGGCAGGCCAACCTGATCGCGAGCCGGCATATGATGCTGCTGTTCATCTTCGGCAGCGCTCTCACCGCGTTCACGATGGTGGTCAGCCAAGGACTGCTCGGCGCTCTGAACGGCACTGCCAGGATGCTTCAGCAGGTGGTGTTCTCCATGCTGAAGCTCGGCCTGATCGGCATAGCCGCTGTGGTCGGGGCGACCAACGAGATCGCCATTCTGACGACCTGGATTGCAGGCGCCATAGCTTCCTGGATTCTGGTCGATCGCATGACCGGTGGTGCGGTACGCGGTCTGCTCGGCCGCCCGGATTTCCCTCTGCTGCACGCGCTTCGGCACAAGGTCCTCGACCACTACGCGCTCGACGTCGCCCTGCAGGCACCGGGGCTGATCGTGCCGTTTCTGGTGGTGGTGATACTGACCCCGACCACCAATGCGGCCTTCGCCGTGGTCTGGATGCTGATCGCCACGGCCGCAGCGATCCCGGCCGTGATGGCGACGGTGTTGTTTCCGGTGGTGCGCGCAAGTCCCAAACAGTCACGGCATAATTTCGCAGTGTCGCTGGGCGCATCGCTGCTGTTCTCGACCGCCTGCGCGATGTTCGTCCTGGTCTACTCGCGGGAGATCCTGGCCGCTTTCAATCCGGCCTATCCGGACATCGCCGGCTCCAGCTTGCGATTTCTGGGCTTCAGTCTGCTCGGATCGACGCTCAAATTTCATGCGTGCACGCTGGCGCGGTTGAACGACGCCATGCGCCGATCATCGCCGTGGTTCCTGCTCGGAGGAATCCTGGAGCTCTGTTTCGCGGTGGCCGGCGCAAGTTCGGCGGCCTCGAAGGCCTGGTCGTGGGCTGGACCGTCGCCGTTAGCATCGAGGGGACGGGCATGGTGCTGTATGCGGCCTACGCCGCCTTTTCCGGACGGGCACCCCGGCCGGCGAGGTCGGATGTGCAGCCGCCGCCTCGCTCGACGCTCGACAAGGCTCAAGGCAAGCGAGTGCCGCCATTCGAGAGTCCCGCTGCGTGCGAGCCGCCGTCAGGCGGCATCTACCTCACTGCGAAAGGAGCCGACACATGACCACGAGCCCGCTGCCGATCGCCCAGACCAGATTCGCGCCACGCTATCGCCATCCCGGCGGCTCGACCGCATTCGGGACTAATCTCGCCTACCGCCTCGGCAAGCTGAAAGATCTTGGGCTGCTCGAGGGAGTCTGGCTCGACTGCGGCTGCGCGGACGGTGGCTACACCGAGGCCCTGGTGGCCGCCGGCGCCGCCAGGGCGATCGGGGTCGATCCCGAACAATCCCGCATCGACGAGGCTTTGCACCGCAGGCACGCCGCGCTGGAGCGGGGCGATCGCCGCGCTCAGCGCACGGACTATCTCTGCTGCACCGACAATTTCCCGCTGCCCGATGCGTCGGTCGATGCGGCTCTGATGAACGAGGTTCTTGAGCATGTTGCCGACGAGGGGGCGACGCTGCGCGAGATCCGTCGGGTGCTGCGCCCGGGCGGCCGACTGGTGGTGATCAGCCCGAACCGCTGGTTTCCCTTTGAAGGCCACGGCATGCGGTTCATGGGCCGCGATTTCGGGTTTCCGATCCCGCTGCTCCCCTGGTTGCCCTATTGGATGGCCACGAAGGTGATGTCGGCTCGCAATTACTGGCCGCACGAACTGCGCGATACGGTGGCCGCCGCCGGCTTCGATATCGAGAAGGTGGATTACGTGCTGCCGGTGTTCGAGCTCTATCAGTGGATGCCGGCATCTGCGATCTCGGCCTATCGCCGCTTGATGCCGATCATCGAACGCTCCCCGCTGCGCAGGTTCGGAGTTTCGACCATGATCGTGGCCAGGCGCCCCGCCTGACGGCAACGCCTCGCCGAGACGTAGTTCGCGCCGCGTAGCAGGCATCCCGTGCCGGTCAGGCTTCTCATCGCCTGCCGCGAATTCTGCTGCCGCGATCGGCGTGCGCCGACCATTTCGGGATGCGGTGGAGGCGCAGCAAAATGTGTTGGGCGCCGTCGATCTCATGTTCGTCGCGGCCCCGCCTGTGAGACAGCTTGAAACAGCGGGATCTGCTACTCTTGAAGCACAAAGGAAGGCTTCCGGGGGGCACCGAAAGCCTTCCTGATGCGTGGTCCTACTTGATATGTTTGTCCAAGTCTGTCGGACGATCCCGCGGTCGTGGTTCAGTCCCGCGCGACCTTTTTGTCGGTGGAGCGCAATCCGATCGGCACCGCCGGCGTCGTCGGGGCCTGCGGCGGGGCTGGCGCGAGAATGGCCGGCTCCCCCTGGATGGCGTCGCCGGCGCCGAGCGTAACGCTGACGAGATCGCCCGGCTGTAGCAACGTCATACCGTCGGATTCGATGGTGATCGGCCCCTTCGACGACTGCCGCACAATGCTGTAGTTGATATTGTTGGCGCGCTTGGTGAAGGAGACCTGGGATCGGATGGACGGCAAGCTGCCCAGGATGCCTTCACTGGTGCGGAACTCGCGTTCGTTTTCGGAGAGCTGTCGCTCGATGGCGTCGATCTCCACCGCCAGATCGTTCTTCAGATCGGACTGAATCTTGAGGGCGTCGGCTTGCATCCCGGTGAGGCGCTGCTTGGCCATGCCGTATTGATTGAGGGAATCCTGACGGCGCTGCTCGGCATCGGACAGTTCGCCCTGCACCTGACTCAGCACCGCTTTGCTGAGGACGTTGCGCTCCACCAGCGCACGCGTGTTGTCGACGCGCTCCTGGCGGGTTTTCACCAGCTGATCGAGAGTTTCTGTGCGGCCGTACAGGTCGAGGTCCTGCTTGGCTGCTTCGATCGCGCCTGTGATGGCGCGTTGGCGCTCCTGGCGAGCCAACAGCAACGGCTTGCGACGCTCGATCTGCTCCTCCAGCAGACTCCTGGAGTCCGCTGCGCCGATCATTTCCAGCAGTTGCGGCGGAATCTTGGGGGCGACGCCGTCGCGTTCGGCTTTCAGCACCGCGAGCCTGGCAAGCAGCTTCAGCATCGAGCCGGCCGCGCCGCTGCGCTTCTGGATTTCGCGGACGGTTTCGATCTTCATGTACGAGTCGTTCGAGCCGCGGTCGAGCCCGCCGGCCAGCGCGACGGCGTGGAGAACCGTGATGCCGGAAGCGTACTTGAACGACCCGGAATTCTTGACCGGACCGAGCACATAGACCGGCGCGCGATCCAGCGAGACGACGTTGACCATCAACTTGTGTCCCAGTGTCCGCTCTGAGCTTTCGGCCACGGACGCCACGAACTGCTGAAGCGATCGGCCAGCCGCGGGGATGGATCCGAGCAGGGGTAGCGCCACCGTGCCGTCCTCCTGGACGGCGTATTCGCCGCTCATTTCCGGGCGCTGGACGACGCCACGCATCGCCGACGAAGCGCGGCCCCATTTATCGTCCTCCACCGCG
The DNA here is from genome assembly GCF_001295845.1 of Rhodopseudomonas sp. AAP120. Taxonomy (GTDB): domain Bacteria; phylum Pseudomonadota; class Alphaproteobacteria; order Rhizobiales; family Xanthobacteraceae; genus Rhodopseudomonas. Next base: position 31,006 of record NZ_LJIC01000124.1, read on the forward strand.
ATCCGCTCGTAGAAGGCGAGCTTCACCCGATCGCCGATGGCGAATGCGGTGCTGCTACCTGGCTCAGTGGCGAGCGGCGGCTTCGGCTGCTCCGCCGTCGGCTGACCCGACGCCAGCGCCGCGCTCGAGGTCGCGCGCGCTGTATCGCTGTTGGAGGTGTCCGGCATGGTGGTTGGAGCCGCAGAGGCCGCCGCGACGAACTCATTGGCGTTCTTCATCGCCGCGCCTCCCAGCACGGCAGCGCCAGAGACCCCCACCGCGAGGAGGATGGCGGCCGGGCTGACGTGCCCGTCTTGCTCGAAAATTCCCATGGCCTACTGCACTCCGTTCACGATAATGCGGGCCCCACGAAGATGGGGCGACATGCAGGACCGCCATCGTCGTCCTTCGGCGGGGCAGTCACAACTTCCCTTCGGGAGCACCTCGTTTGCGCCGTGCTCGGAAACGAACCGAGCCGCTTCTAGGAGACCTTCTCGCGACGTCGTCGACCAGCGGTGGTTTGGGCCTGTCCGCCTTACCGATGCGACGGCAGCTCTTTCGCGGACGATGGCAAAGCGGGGAACGTAATAGCTTGGGACGGCCGGTCCTCGGCCTTGCTCGTCGCGGCGAGGTTCGAGCCGTTGCAGCCATCTTCTAACTCGATTGGGTAATGCCCGGGTCCTCCATTGGGCTGTAGCAGTCGCCCGGAGGCGCGGCGCATAGTGGCCGCAATGAAGCAGGGCCGCCATGGTTAGTCCCAACTGCGACGATGCGAATGTTCTCCGCCGCCGGATTCGGCGGGCGCCGGCGATGAGGTTCGGCTCGGTGCTGCTGTTATCAGCGGCTTGGCTGGCCGGCGCAGCGCTTGCGGCCGAGCCGGGGGCACCCAGCTCCGGTCCCAGCGATAGCAATTTGGCCAGGCGATCCCAGCAAGCGGCGAAGGACGTCGTTTCCGAGCCGCTGGCGGTCGAACTTGCCGGTGCTCGGCGCGAAATCGAGCTGCTGAAACATCTCTCGATCGAACACGAGCGATCCGAACGGCTCGACCAGGAACTCGCCTCGGCGCGGCGCGAGCTCGATACTCAAACGGCTGTCGCTGCCAAAGCCAAGGACGAAACCGTCCTGATCAAGACGTCCTACGAAGCGGCTGCGGCCGATCTCAGGCGGGCCGCAGAGAAGGAGCGCGAACGCAGCGAGGCGCTCGCCGCGGATCTGGCCAAGCTCCGGCTCGAGCTGGACGCCAACCAGGCGCGGGTTGCCCAGGAGGCCAACAAGAAAGCGGCGGAGCTGCGTGGGCAGACGGCAGGCTCTGCTGCGGCCAGCCCGGGCTCATCCGAAGACAAGGATCGCATCGCGGCTTTGGAGCGCGATCTTGCGGCCACGCGCAGCGACCTCGATAGCCGGACGACGATGCTGGCAAAGCTTCGCGATGAAGCCGCCGAGCTGAAGAAGATCTCCGAGTCCAAAGCGGCCGATATCAAACAGGCGACGCAGAAGGAGCGCGAACGCGCCGAGGCGCTTGCCGGCCAAGTCACGAAGCTGCGCGCGGAGCTGCAGGCCGAGCGGGCGCAGGCCAACGAGGCAGCCGAGGAAGCTGCCGAGTTCCGGCGCAAATGGCGGCGGCTGCAGCGTCGTATCAAAGGGCGTTGACGCCAATGGATCGCACCGCTCGAGACCAACGTGACGTGACGCAGGGGCAGGGCGCAGCCGCGGCGATCAGGTAAGCGCCTGCTGGTGCACGCCCATGACGGCACGCCCCGAGGGATCTGCCATTGCGGCGAAGCTGGCGTCCCAGGCGATTGCCGCCGGCGATGAGCAGGCGATCGACTTGCCGCCCGGCACCGTTTCGGCCGCGGCCTGCGTCGGAAAGAAAAGCTGGAACAGATGGCGGTAGTAATACGCCTCCTTGGTTTGCGGCGGATTGTGCCCGAACCGCTTGTCGGCTGCGGCCATGACGCGGTCGCTGACCTGCGCTTCGGCGTGCGCCTTCAAGCCGTCGATCCAGCCGTATCCGACACCATCACTGAACTGCTCTTTCTGACGCCACAGGATCGAATCCGGCAGATAGCCTTCGAAAGCTTCGCGCAGGAGCGCCTTCTCGATCCGTCGCGCGCCGTCCGCGCCCTGGCCGATCATCTTGTGCTTGGCATCGATGCGCATCGCCACATCGAGAAACTCGCGGTCGAGGAAAGGCACCCGTGGCTCTACGCCCCACGCCATCATCGATTTGTTGGCGCGCAGGCAATCGTAATTGTTGAGCGCGTCGAGCTTTCGCACGAGTTCCTCATGAAATTCGCGGGCATTCGGCGCCTTGTGGAAATACAAGTAGCCGCCGAAGATCTCGTCGCTGCCTTCGCCCGACAGCACCATCTTCACGCCCATCGCCTTGATCCGGCGCGCCAGCAGAAACATCGGCGTGGAGGCGCGGATCGTCGTGACGTCGTAGGTTTCGACGTGGCGTATGACGTCCGGCAGTGCGTCCAGGCCTTCTTCGAAAGTGTATTCGAAGCCGTGGTGGACCGTGTCCAGCGCCGCCGCCGCGATCGCCGCCGCGGCGAGGTCTGGCGAGCCTTTCAGGCCGATGGCGAAAGAATGCAGCCGCGGCCACCACGCTTCGCTCCGATCACCATCTTCGATGCGGCGGCGTGCGTAGCGCGCGGCCACGGCGGCGACCAGCGATGAATCGAGCCCGCCGGACAGCAGCACGCCGTAGGGTACATCGGTCATCAGCTGGCGGTGCACCGCACGTTCGAACGCCTCGCGCAGCGCCACGCGGTCGGCCGCCACGTTCTCGACCGACTTGTAGTCGCGCCAGGGGCGCACGTAGTAGCGGGTGAGGGTGTCGGTTCCGCTGTCGTACCAATGCCCCGGCGGGAACTGCGCGGCGTCGGCGCAGATATCGACCAAGGCTTTCAACTCCGAGGCCACCACCAGGCGGCCATCCTTGTCGTGGCCCCAATACAGCGGCACTACGCCGATCGGATCGCGCGCGATCAGCACGCGCTGCCGACGGGAATCCCATAGCGCGAACGCGAAGATTCCATTGATGCGGTTGAGGAAGGAGGCCGGGGTGTCTTCGCGATACAGCGCGTTGATCACCTCGCAGTCCGAACCGGTCTGGAAGGCGTAAGGCTGGATCAGCTCCGCCTTCAGTTCGAGATGATTGTAGATTTCGCCATTGACCGCCAGCGCCAGGTTGGAGTCTTCGGACAACAGCGGCTGCGCGCCGCCGGCCGGGTCGACGATCGACAGGCGCTCATGGACCATGATCGCGCCGGCGTCGACGTACACGCCGCTCCAGTCCGGTCCTCGGTGGCGCTGGCGCCGGGAAAGATCGACGCAGGTTCGGCGCAGGGCCGAATGATCGTCATCGTCCTGCAGGCCGAAAATGCCGAAAATCGAGCACATGACAGAGACTCCGGACGCGAAAGGAATCGGGCTTCACGAACTCACATCAGCGATGCGATCACCTCCAGCATCACTTCCGTCGCGCCGCCGGCAATGGACAGCATGCGCGCGTCGCGTGCGATCCGCTCGATCGCACTCTCGCGCATGACACCCATGGCGCCGTGAAACTGCACGCACGCATAAGCGACCTCGTTGACCAACTCGCCGCTTAGGGCCTTGAGCATCGAGATCTCTCGCAGGCAGTCGTCATCCCCTGCCATGCGCCAGGCCGTGGCATAGAGGAACTCGCGCGCCGCTTCGACTTTCGCAGACAGCATCGCGAGACGATGGCGGATCGCCTGCATGTCCCATAGAGCGCCACCAAAGGCCCGGCGGGCCTTCAACCAAACCAGAGTGGTATCGAGCGCGGCACCGGCCATTCCGAGAGCCATCGCGGCAAGCACGAGGCGCTCGTTCTGCAGGTTGCGCATCATGGCGTAGAAGCCCTGGCCTTCGACGCCGAGCATGTTCTCTGCGGGGATACGGCAATTATCGAAGACCAGTTCCGCGGTATCGGAGGAACGCCAGCCGTGCTTGTCGAGTTCGCGGGCGACGCTGAGGCCCGGCGTCTCCTTCTCGACCAGAAACATCGAGATGCCGTTGGCTCCTGCCGAGGCATTGGTCGTCGCCGCGACGCAGTAGAGATCCGCGTGAACGCCGTTCGTGATGTAGAGTTTGGCTCCATCCAGGACGAAGAAGTCGCCGTCCCGGCGCGCGCGCGTGCGGATCGCCTTGATGTCCGACCCGGCGTCCGGCTCCGTGATCGCCACCGCGGTAATGACGGCGCCACTGACGATCTGCGGCATCCAGCGGTCGCGTTGGGCTCGGCTGCCGTCGTGGAAGACGTAGCCGGAAGCCATATCGGTCTGGACCAGGATCGTATCGGCGACGCCGCCATAGGTGGAGCGACCGAGCTCTTCGGCGAACACGACCGATGCCACCGCGTCCATCTCGGCGCCGCCATATTCGGCCGGGTAGCGGATGCCGAGGAAGCCGAGTTCGCCCATGCGGCGCAGGATTGGACGCGGAACAAAGCCGTCCTGCTCCCAGCGGTGTGCAGAGGGCTTGATCACCTCTTCGACGAAGCGGCGAACCTGATCGCGCAAGGCCTCGTACTCGCCCGCCGCCCAAGGCAGGCCGGGTCCTTGCGGCGATACCCAAGCCTTGTCCATCATTGTCCCCTCTGCAGTGTGTTGAGCACAGAAGTTGTCGTGCCGGGTTCGATTCTCGTGGGCTGTCGGTGAGCTAGAGCTCGATCTCCTCCAGTGGTTCGTTCGACGATGAAGCGGCTGCCGAGGCTGCTGCCCAGCGTAGCGCATCGATCAATTCCGCAAGTCCGGCCAGCGTCGGGCGCTCGAACAGATTGCGAAGCTGCACGTCGACACCGAAGGCCTTTCGCATCTGGGCCATTGCCCGGGTCACCAGAAGCGACGCCCCGCCGAGTTCGAAGAAGTTGTCGCGGCGTCCGATCTGCTGGGCCTTGAGGAGGCCGCCCCACAGCGCGGCGAGCTTTTTCTCGGTCTCGGTCTCCGGGGCCTCGAAATCCTCAGCAGGCTCGTTGTTTTCCGCAGTCGGTTGCGGAAGCGAAGCGCGGTCGATTTTGCCGTTCGACGTCAGCGGCATTCGTTTGAGGCGGACGTAGTGCGTCGGGATCATCGAGGGCAGCAGTTCCTCGGCGAGGTGGGCGCGCAGGTCGGCAACGGTCACGGGCGCCGGAGAGACGTAGTAGGCGACGAGGCGTTCGACACCGTCTTCACTCGTCACGGCGACGGCGCAGTCCTCGACCTGCGGGTAGCTGAGAAGTCGCGCCTCGATTTCACCCAGCTCGATCCGCGTGCCTCCGATCTTCACCTGATGGTCGGCGCGGCCGAGAAAATCCAGGCGGCCGTCCGCATTCCAGCGGGCGAGATCGCCGGTCGCATACAGCCGCAGGGTCGAAACCCCGTCTCGCGGATCGGCTGCCGTGCAGAAGCGTTCCTCGGTCAAGTCGGGGCGGTGGAAGTAACCTCTCGCCAGACCGTCGCCGGCGATGAAGAGCTGCCCGATGACGCCGGGAGATGTGGGGCGATGCATCTCGTCGAGGACGTAGATGCCGGTATTGGCGGCCGGAACGCCGATCGGGACCGATCCTGATCGGTCTTCGTCGATGTCGAAGCGATGGATCATGCAGCCCACCGTCGCTTCGGTCGGTCCGTACTCATTGTAGAGTTCGACCGGATGCGGAATGGCTTTGGTGATGTCGCGGGCCAGTTCGGACTTGAAGTCTTCGCCACCCACGATGAATTTGCGCAGCCTCGTGGTTGCGGGCGCGCTGTTGCGGATCATCCCGAGATGCGCGGGCGTCAGTTTGATGATGTCGACGGCATTGTCCTCGACGACCTTGAGCACGACCATGTTCTGCACTCCCGGATCGCCGAGATAGACCACGATGCGGCCGCCGGTGACGAGGGGCGTGAACAGCGTCGTGACGGTGAGGTCGAACGCGAGGGAGGAGAAGAGGGGCCAGGCGAGACGTTCGCCGGAGCTATACATCCGGGCGGCCCACCAGATGTAGTTCACCAGACTCCGGTGTTCGATCACGACGCCCTTGGGCGTGCCGGTGGAGCCGGAGGTGAAGATGATGTAGGCGGGCTCCCCTGGAGCGGCGGCAGACGCCCGGGATGAATCCGGCTGATTGGAAATCGAGCCGAAATCGGCATCGAGTACAAAGATGTCGGCGAGCTCCGGCGGAATGACGGATCGAAGGCGCGCCTGGGTGATCGTGACCGGCATCGTCCCGTCGGTCCCGTCGCGAATGTCCTTCAGGATCGTCGCAATTCTGCCCTTCGGCGTCGCCGCGTCCAACGGTACATACGCTGCGCCCGCTTTTAGAATGCCGAGAATCGCCACGACGACTTCGATCGAGTGCTCCATGAACAGCACCACGATGTGCCCCGGCCCAACACCCGTCGAAGCCAAATAGGCAGTCAGCTGGTTCGAGCGGGCGTCGAGCTCGCGATACGTCAGCGTGGCGGCGCCGAAGCGGATCGCTTCGTCGTCGGGATGATGCGCCACCTGATCGCGGAACAGATCGATGATCGTTTTGTCCGAGGGGAAAGGCGTTGCCGTGGCGTTGTGGTCGATGACCAGCGCCCGATGATCGGTGTCGTTCAGCTGCGCAAGTGCCACTCCGTCCAGCGCGATCGGTACGACTTTGTTCATGCGGCACGCTCCTCTTGCGACACTCGAAGCATCAGATCATCCGGGGCATTCGGCCTTCTGCATCGCTTGGCGATAAATTGCCGCGATGGCGGGTGCATCCGGCTCCTCCAGCATGCGGAAATCGTCGCAGCCGGGGGGCCCGAAGTAGAACTCGGCATGGGGGATGACTTGGAGCCATCGGTGCGGTGCTGCGCCCGACCTGAGCCAGGCCCTGTTCGGAAGGAAAATGCAGACGCGCCGCGCGTAGCGAACTGGCGTGTACCGGCGCAACGCCGTGATCGCTGTGGATTTGAGTCGTTCCCGGCTCGCCAGCACCGGGTCCACCGCAACGGGCCGTTCGGTCTTGAGAAGCCGGGTGAGCACGGATTGAACGTGCCCGCGCAGGCTGTCGTAGCCATATTGCAGACGGGCGCCGACGGTAGGCAGCTTGTCGATCTCCCGCGTGATCGTATCGAGGCTTCCCCGGGCGAGGAAATACAGCCGGCGCGACAATTCCCTGTAGGTGGTCGGATGCAGAGGGCCGAACAGCGCGACGCACGGGATATCTGCTCCGCGTTCGGCCAGGATCTTCGCCAGTTCCAGAGCGGTCGCCCCGCCTGAGCAGTAGCCGGCAATGACGTAAGGGCCGACGGGCTGATAGTCGACGATCTGTCGGGCGAAATACTCTGCGATGTCTTCGACGCGGTCCATCGGCTCGCTTTGTCCGTCGAAGCCCGGTGGCTGGAGCGCATAGAACGGCTGATCGTCGCCGAGGTGCCTCGACAGATCCAGGAACGAGAACGGCGCTCCGATATGCCCCGGTACGGCATAGATCGGCGTTCGCGTTCCGCGAGGCTGCAGGGGAATCACGGCCGGCTGTTGCGCGGCCGCCGCGGAGGCCATGTTCAAAAACGCGATGATGTCGCCCTTGCGGTCCCGCAACTGGTCGCGAAACTCCGCCGTCAACGCGCCGACCGGCGCGCTGCACCGCAGTCGATCGCGCTCGACAGAGATCCGGATATCCTTGGCCGCGAGCACTGCGAGCAGATCGGGGATCTGCAGCACGTCGTCGATAAAGGGCCTACCAATCCCTTGCTTCATGGGTTCCTCACAGCCCCCCCGGTGCACCGTACGGCCGTTGCTGCCTCGGCGGATACTTCAATTCCGGACTACCACTGTGCCGACATATCCGGGCTTGGGTACGAAGCCCGTGACGGTCCAATCCTCTTCATTCCAGAGGGTGGGCTGCCCGAGGCCGCATCCCAGCGCCTTCGACACCGCCTCCAGACGAGTCCAGCGCTCGAGGAAGTCCTTCGGCCGGCGCTCCGGCTCGAGCGCCGCGTAGGACTGGTATTCGGACGGTGAAAGACAAAGGGAGGCGATCTGGTCCGCTTCCGGCACGGGCAGAATGACCTCGATGTCGACTCCGACGTCCCGGTTGTCGGCGAGGGCAATGACCGCGACGTCTGCCGACCGCGAGATGCTGAAGCGGAGATCGCGGCCGCGCATGCGTTGGGAGAGGCGGGGCTTCCCCAATTCTTCGTATTCGAACTCGACGTCGGAGGGGCAAACGCCCAGCCTGGCGGCAAGAACGTGACGTAGATGCCCGCGTGTCGCGACAAAGCGGCGTTGGTCCTGCCTTAGCCTCAGCCTGAGGGCGCGAAGGCCTTCTTCTTCGTTGAGACAGAGGCCGATCTGGTTGACGGTGTCTTGGTCCGCGTCGAGCATGAACGCGAGGACCTGCAAACCGTCGGCCTCGAAAACCAAACTATCAGTTCTGAAATCCGGTGTCATGATCCCAACGCCTCAACCAGCGGAAGGCTGATTGAATTGAAATCATGACGCGCCTCAATGCCTTATCGTAAGTACCCCGTTATTGCCGACCTCGCCGTTTGCTCAGCCGAGAGCATGCGCCGGCTACCCCTATCGGGTTATCCGGCGGAGCGGCGTTCCAGACTGTGATGTCGGGACGCCTGACCTTCAATTTCAACGAACACGACTTCTGGCGGCATGCCGAACCTGACCGGCCACCAGGAGCAGCCGAGGCCGCCCGACACGATCAGGTGCCGCTCGCCCTCGAAGAAGTGGCCGTAGCAATAAGCCATGCTGAGCTCCGATGGCGCGAACAGCGCACTGCCGAGCACGCGCACCTGGCCGCCATGTGTATGGCCGGCCAGCGTGAGCGAAACCCTCTCCGGGACCCGTGGAAAGATATCCGGCTCGTGAACCAGCAGGATCACCGGGGCATCCGGGGGCACAGCCGCCAGCGTGGCTTCGAGATCGTCGACGCCGCGTTTGACGGTACGTCCCGATGAATAACCAAGAAGCGCCTCCTGTTCGGCCAGTCCGGCAATCCAAAACTCATGACCGTCCTTTGTGAGACGGGCATTTTCGTTTTCAAGCACGGCGATGCCGGCCTTCTCCAGCGCCAGCCGAGCCGCAATCGGCCCGCGTCCACGCAGCTGTGCGGTCTTGTCCGCCCACCAATCGTGATTGCCGAGGATCGCGTAGACGCCGAGAGGTGCGCGTAATCCTCCGAGCGTGGTGGCCCAGTCGCGGTCGGGCACGATTGCGGTGATCTTCTTGTGGCCGGCCACGTAGTCGCCGAGCAGGACGATCACATCGGCGCCGAGTCGATTGGTGAGTTGAACGATCTGTCCAATCCGCTCGATATCCATCCATGGCTCGCAAGCGTGAATGTCGGCAATTACAGCGACCTTCAGTTTCAGGCCTGCGGGCCAGGATGCAGGCCTGACGCGATAGCGCGTAACATTCGTCTGCAGCAGCGGCTCGATTCCGACGCCGTAGGCACCTGTGGCGGTCGCCAACAGCGGCGCCACCAGAAGGCTGCGCCTGCTCAGCATTGACGGCCCACTTTCGGCTGCGTTTCCGCTCGATGCATTTGACCTCTCGCCCTTGGAGCGCCCACTCTATGAAACGCATTGGCGTTGCGACAAGGCCGTGCGATTTCCGTGCGCCAGCCTGTCTCCGCCAGCTTTGCCGCGCATCATCGCCATTGGATGCGCGAAGCAGTTTTCGGAAATGCGACGAGCCATCCGGTGGCGCGTGCCGCAGCGGAGCTTACCATGCCGTCGGTGCTGTGCGGACCGGCGACCGGCCATTCGGTTAGCGCTCTCGGAGCGTCTCCTGGCGGTACCGCGCCAGAGGTGACAACAGGTAGCTGATGATCTTGCGCGAGCCGGTCTTGATCTCGACCGTCACCGCCATGCCAGGCGCGAGCTTCACCAATTTCTCGTCGATCTGCATGTCGGTGCGGGCGAGCGCGACCCGCGCGATGTATTCCAGATCCTGCCCCCGCTGCTCGATCGCGGCCGAGCCGCTACGGGTGGCGCGGTCGAAGGGGCCGGCGCGCGGCACGTCGCGTGTGACGGCGTCGGAGGAAACGCTGACCACTTCGCCGCGCAGCAAGCCGTAACGCGTGAAGTTGAACGTATCGACCTTGACCTCGGCCTCCTGTCCGGGATGGACGAACCCGATGTCGCGGTTTGCGACCGTCGCCTCGATCTCCAGCTTGCTCTCGCTCGGCACCACCACGGCAAGCGTCTGGGCCGGGGTCACCACGCCGCCGACGGTGTGGACGGCAAGTTGCTGCACCGTGCCGTCGACCGGCGATGTCAGCCGCTGCAGCCGCGTACGCTGTTCGGCCTTGATCGTATCCTGAGCCAGCTCGTTGGCCTTCTGCTCGGCCTTGGTGAGTGCGTCGTAAATGTTACGGCGATATTCCACCGCGGTCTTTTCACGCGTCTCCTTCAGCAGCGAGATCGCCGCGTCGATCTCCGTCAGCCGGCTTGTGAGCACCAGGATGTCCTGCTGCAGCCCGACCAGCTCCTGCATCTGGGTCAGATAGACCACCCGCGAGGCCAGCCCCTTGTCGAGCAGGCCTTTGTGGATATCGATCTTTTCCTGCAACACCGGAATCGTCGCCTGAACCTTGGCGACGCTGGCCGCAATCGTTGCGCGCTCGGCTTCCTTCTGGGCCTGCTGCCGCCCGACCTCGGCGAGTTTCGAGGTCAATTCGGCGCGCTGGTTGATCAGGAACTGGCGCTGCATCTCGATCTGATCGGGCTGGGCGCCCGGTGGCGGCCTGAAGCTCGCGAGCGGGTCTTCCTGCAGGGCCGCCCGCAGCCGTGCGACTTCCAGGCCGGCAGCCATCAAGTCGCCCCGCTGGCGCTCGTGGTCGGCAGCAAGCATCGTCGGGTCGAGTTCGATCAGAACGTCACCGGCCTTCACCACGTGACCGTCTCGGACGTGGATGGCGCGCACGACGCCGGTCTCGAAAGGTTGGATGAGCTTGGTCCGGCCGCCCGGCACGATCTTGCCGGGGGCTGTCGCCACGATATCGACGCTACCGAGCGATGCCCATGCGAGTGCGAAGACGAATACCGCGATGATGCTTGCCGCAATCGCCCGCGCGGCCGGCGAGGGCGGGCGCTCGGTGATCTCCAGTGCCGCCGGCAGGAAAGCGATCTCCTGTTCGCGGCGCCGCAGCTCCGCCCTGCGGAACGGAACGACATTCTGACTAGCGGACCTCATGGAGACCTGCCTGCAGGTAATGCAGCTTCGCGTAGCGGCCATTGCTCTGGATCAGGTCTTCGTGGGCGCCGTCCTCGACGATCCGGCCGCGCTCGATGGTGATGATGCGGTCGGCGTGGCGCACGGTCGATAGCCGGTGCGCCACCACGAAGACGGTTCGCCCCTCGGCGATCAACGCCATGTTCCGTTGGATCGCGCGCTCGCTTTCATAGTCGAGTGCGCTGGTGGCTTCGTCGAAGATCAGAATTCGTGGATCTGTGATCAGGGCCCGGGCGATGGCGACGCGCTGACGCTGTCCTCCGGAAAGGCTGGAGCCCCGCTCGCCGACCACCGTGTCGTAACCCTCGGGAAGTTCGAGGATGAAGTCGTGAGCTCCGGCGAGCTTCGCCGCCGCGATCACCTTTTCCATCGGCAGGGTCGGATCCGACAGCGCGATGTTCTCGCGGATCGTGCTGTTGAACAGGACGTTCTCCTGCAAAACCACTCCCGTCTGGCGCCGCAGCCAGGACAGGTCGACCATCGCAAGATCGACACCGTCGACCAGCACGCGGCCGCTCTCCGGGACGTAGAGTCGCTGGATCAGCTTGCCGATCGTACTCTTCCCGGATCCCGACGAGCCGACGATACCGACGATCTGACCGGGCTCGACGGTGAACGACACGTCGTGAAGCACCTGGGGGCCGTCGACGCGGTAGCGGAAATGGACATGTTCGAAAGTCACCTGTCCGCGGATCGCCGGCAGTGCGGCGCGTCCGGGATGAAAGCCGGGCTCGGGCAAAGTGTTGAGGATGTCGCCGAGCCGATCGACCGACAGCCGGGCCTGGTGAAAATCCTGCCACATCTGGGCCAGCCGCAGGACCGGGGCACTGACGCGCCCGGCCAGCATGTTGAAGGCGACGAGTTCGCCGACGCTCAGATCCCCATCGATGACCAGCCGGGCGCCGAAATACAGCGTCGCGGCGGTGACGAGCTTATTGATCGTCTGCACCGCCTCGCTCGCTACGTTGTTCAAGCTGAGCACCCGGAAGCTCGCAGTCACATAAGCGGCGAGCTGCTCCTCCCATTTTCGCTGCATCTGCGGCTCGACGGCCATTGCTTTCAGGGTTTCGACCCCGGTGACGTTCTCGACCAGGAACGCCTGGTTCTCGGCCCCGCGGGAAAATTTCTCGTCGAGTCGTTTGCGGAACAGCGGTGTCGCGATCACCGAGATGGCGATGTAGATCGGCAGCGACGCGATCACCAGCCAGGTCAATAGCGGCGCGTAGTAGAACATCACCGCAAGGAAGACGGATGTGAAGAGCAGGTCGATCCCGAGCGTCAGTGCCGAACTTGTCAGGAAGTTACGGATGTTCTCCAGCTCCCGCACGCGCGCGACCGAATCGCCGACCCGCCGCGCCTGGAAGTAAGCGACCGGGAGAGCCAATAAGTGACGAAACAGTCGCGCCCCGAGCTCGACGTCGATCCGATTGGTGGTGTGCGAGAACAGGTAGGTCCGCAGCGTTCCGAGAACCGCCTCGAACAGGGTCAGCCCGATCAGCCCGATGATCAGGACGTCGAGCGTGCTGATACTACGGTGGACCAGCACCTTGTCGATGACGACCTGGAAGAACAGCGGCGAGACGAGCGCGAAGATCTGCAGGAAGAACGAGGCCAGCAGGACTTCGCCGAGAAGATATCGGTACTTGTGGACGGCGCCCAGGAACCAAGAGATGTCGAAGCGGCGGGAGAGGTCGGATAGCGACGCGCGTCGCGCCATCAGGACGAGGTCGCCGTCCCAAACCGCCTCCAGTTCGACCTGCGTCATCGTCAGCGGTTGGGCGATGGTGGGACGCTGCACCAGGATCTTGTCGTCCGAGACTTTGCCGAGGATCAGGAAGCCGCCGTCGCGAAGTACTGCGATGCCGGGCAGGGGAGTGGCGGCTAATCGGGCCCAATTGGTCTTCAGCACCCGCGCCTTCAATCCGAAATTGATGGCGCAACGTAGCATATCGGCGACGCCGACCTGACCGGTGCCCAGCTGGTGCCGGATCTGGACCGGTTCTGCTGCGATGCCGTGACATCGCAGCAGCGTCACGAGAGCCCGCAAGCCGGCCTCATCGGTATCCGCCGCGCGCTGAACGGTCTCTGATGCGGCATGGCGATGCGAGCGCAGGGCCATCCCGCGCCAACGCGCGATGATGCCGGGCACAGATCGCAGCCACGCGGCCACGCTATGCCAGCGCTCGATGATCTGGAGAGCGGCCTTCGCGTAAAGGTCGGAAAGCCTGAGCATCAGGCGCTCGCCGAACTCCGGAAGTCCAGCCGATACCACGTCGCCGCTCCGGATTTTGTCCAGCTCGTCGCGTGTCATCCGCTCCGGCCGCGCCGCGGTCGGCCGCAGCACCAGCGCCTCGTCGCCGTCGATCTTGCCGACGAGCAGGAAGCCGCCGTCGCGCAGGGCGGCGATCAGGGGCATCTGCATGGTAGATAGCCGCTTCCAGCCGGCCTTACACGAGCGCGTCGCCAGCCCCAACGTGGCGGCACAGCGGAGCATGTCGCGGAGCCCGACGGTGTCGGTGTCGCAGCGCCTGCGAATATCTTCGATCGAGATCTCTCGGCCCTGGGAACGCAGAAACAGCCAGAGGGTCAGCAGCCCCGTGTCTGGTGGAACGTCGTCTTCGGTCAGCATCGCCATTGCGATGAGTCCTTTGTGCTCAAGGAGTCAGATCGCGTTCCTATCCGCAGGACGGCCGCCTTGCGGCCGGCGGGCGAACGTTCCGAGGCCGAGGGCCCCGGAACGCAGTCATCGTCAGGCTAGCCGTGCGGACGGGTCAGAATCGATTGATTCAGCCAATGTCCGACGTTCGAACTGGTCGACGAAGCGAGCGCGCCGAAGTCCGGCCTGCTCTGCAGCCCTCCCGCCAACGCCTGACTCAGCAAGGCGAAGCTCTGGTCATGGCTTTGACCGCCGCTGCTGGAAGGCGGAGACCAGCCGCCGGCCGCAACTGGCGGATCCACGACCGTGATCGTCTGGACCGGCGAGGTCGCCGTCGTGCCCGTAACCGGATCCCTGCCGGTCGCGGTCACCGACAGCGTCGCCGACGACGAGCCCGTGCCGCGATAACTGGATTTCAGCGTCAGACCACTTTCGACTTCGGCCGCGCTCAGAGTGATGTTGCTGCCTCGGTGCACGTGCCCGAGCCCGTCGGTGATCGTCTCGTAGTGCGGCAATCCCGTGATAGTCACGGACACGACGTCGTTCTTGTCGGCCGTGGAAACATCGATCCCCAGGTCGATCGTGCCACCTGGTTTGACCGACAGGGTGTTGTCGGCGACGGCGAGGAGGGGCTTGGTCGGCCCCGATGTCTGAGGCGGCTGGACGACGGGAGGAGTCGCGGGTGACGTATCCACCGACAGCCCGGCAAAGGTCTTCACCGCGCCCGCAAGATTGGCGGCGAGGCCGCCGGCATCCTTGATGCTTGCGCCATTGGCGAGGCCCACCCCGGTGATCGCGAGCGCCGACGTGCTGCGGTCGGTGGCCGCGACCGTGGTGGAGAACACCAGTTTGTCGGTCCCGGATCCGCTGACATAGGTGGCGACGCTGCCGTCGTTGAGGCGCAGGGTCGGCTTGCCGGAGACCGTCACAGCCTCGTCGAAAGCGAGCGTCAGGGCGATCTTGTCTCCGACATGTTCTACGCCGGTGCCCGGCAGAGCCGTGACGGCGGATACGCTCGGTGCCACGTTCACCGGTGTCGTTGGAGTGTTTGGGGTGTTCGGCGTCGTCCCGGCGGTGACATTGCTGCCCTTGACCGTGTGGCCGCTGCCGGGCTTCTGGTAGAGCTGCACGCTGTCGACCAGCATGTGGGTGGTCGCTGGCGTCGAACTATCGACCGTCGAATGCCAGCCGGCGGCCTTCGAGTTGGCCCATTGGCTGTCCAATATGAGCTCCATCGGCTCTTTTGGGATCGGCAGTTGGGCGCTCGTGACTTGCGCCATCTGCTTGCCGTCGAGATACCAAGTGATCGATTTCCCGGGCTGCCAATCGATGGCGTAGGTGTGAAAGTCGGCCGTCAGGTCGACCCCGGTGTCGATCACGCCGCCGAGGTCGCCGCTCGGCGTGTGCAGGTGCCACTGGAACGCCTGATTAGGCGGGCCCTTGCCGGTATAGCCGCCTTCCTGGATGTCGATTTCGAAATTATCGCCGGCCGATGAGCCGCTCCCTGGCATGAGCCAGATGCCGGGCCAGGCGCCGTTTCCGGATGGCTGTTTCATGCTGACCTGGAGCAGGCCGCCGGTGAATTCGAAATTGCCGTAGCTGCTGACCACGCCCGACGTCATCGGATAGGTCATCATGGTGCCCTGGTTCATGCCGGCGACCTGGGTCTTGCTGGATGTGATGTCGAGCACGCCATCGTGCACCGAGACTTGGCCCGGCATGTCGAATTCGGCCTCGAATTGGCCGCCCGGACCGCTACCGCCGTTATGTGAATTCCAGGGCGAGCCGTTCGCCGCCTTGCTGGTGATGTATTTGTGCCATGCGGCATCAAGCGTGTTGCCGTCGAAGCCTTCCTGGTAGACGAGGTTGTCCGCCGAGTACCCAGCCGGTGTTGATAAAGCCATCGTGCCAGACCCTGTTGATATTGCAGCGTCTTCATCAGCAGCCTTGCGGTCGCGTCTGAAGTTTGTGCCGCGGTCGCTCGCCCCCGAGCCCGAGCCCATCGCCTCCGAGTGGCTAAGATCGGAGTATGGCGACAACGGGTTGCGATTGGGGTGCCTGGGTGCGAAATCGTAACGGTTGTAAGGCGGTTAGTTGGCGAAGTCTGGGCGCGCCAAAAGATGCTACCAATTTCAATGATGTATCGTAGTGTGAGTCGTAGACTATCGGCGGACTGGTATTACTACTTAAGACGATGGGATGGTTTTGAAATCAGTCGAGATTCGCCTTTCTTGCACAGGCAAGGGCGAGTTTGCGCAGCCAGCCACGAACGTGATCGGAATTCGTGTCTTAGACCCCATCTGTTCGTGGTGGATTCGATGTGCTGAACTCGTCATCAGTACAGTCGCGGGATCCAAGGCCAGCATAAGGTTTGGTCGAATGCCGTCCGTGGGGACGTGTCCAGGGGAAAGTAGTAGGAATTTCTGCCGTACTGGTCGCGCAAAGAATCTCGATAGCGACGCAGTAAGCGGCATTTCTAGGATGGCGGCCCCAACTAACCGTTGAACATTGTCGAGCTCATGCCTGAATGGTACGCAAATTCCAGGCCAGACACTACGCGTTTGGCGCCGCAACTAATGACAGGCCTTGCGCTCCGTAAGGAACGTCGATGCCCTAGCGCGAACTGATGTGTCTCGAGGGGCGTGTCCGTTACGGGACCATCGGTGCTTGCCGACGATAAACTAAGGATTCGTAACGCCGGGGAGATCGGCTAGCCCGGCCGAGAGGAGCACCACGTGTCAGAGCTCCCCGGGCTTAGCCGCCTGACGCCGCCCGCTCATCGCGACACTGTCAGCCGATTACCCTCTCTGTAAACACTGCATGGAAATCTCTGAAACGCCGAGGCAGAATCACTGCACTAGAGAATTGATAAACATACCTAAGTCATTCATGAGATGCGTTGCCTCAATATAGCTTTTGTGATCCGGACGGCTGAAATCTGCTTCATTACTCGTTATCATCACCGTCGCTGCGAGCACTCCTCCTGGAACGGTCAGCAGTATCGAATCATGGAAGACATTACGCCCTGTCGCTGGCTTGCTAAAAATGAACTTCTCTGGATCTATAAACTTACCTAATCTTGGGTAGTCTCTTTTGACGCGACTGTTATTCATGTAGTGCAGCAAGCCATCTGGATTTTTGGCCCTGATCACCGCCTTTATGTGCTCATCAATTGATGACCCCGCAAATTTTTCGCAACCGTAGAGACCTGTGAACGAGTTCTTCAGAAAGCTGAACGATGACAGTTCTTCCGCGATCTGACTTTCTGAAATCCGAAAATATGTTTTGCAAACATCAGAAGCCGACGTGACATTTTCTTTCCGCGAGCCATCCGATTGATCCATCATGCGTCTGGCAAACCTCGTACTATCCAGTTTGCTCCTCGCTATGTATTCTTGTATTTTTTGGATTCCGACCAGTTCAATTAGGGAGTTAGCCGCTGTATTGTCGGAGTATGACATCATGAGCAGAATTAAGGCGTTGACATCCAAGTCGATGTTTGAATTTGCATACTTCAGCAATCCGGATCCAGAAACTATCTTCTCCTTTTGTACAACCACGATTGTTGATGGAGAGATAGTGCTATTCGATAATTGTTCGGCAACAGCCTCCAAAATGTATAGTTTAACCAAACTGGCTGCCGTTACAGCCTCTTGAGCTCGGTAGTTCAGTGTGATGCTTGGCAATCTAACTTGCGCAAAAACATTGAACTGATTTCCTAGTCTATGTTCGCAGATTGCGAGCCGGAGGCTATCAGTATCTTGGATGACCATAGCGCTCTACAAGCCTTATCGCTCGTTGAGGATCGAATATCGGATAGCACGCCTTATGAGAGCGATGCAATATTGACCCTCGAATGTATGCCTCGACCGTTGAGGCGCATTTCACCGCCGATTCTCCAAGTTCATTTAGTCGTGAAAGTTCGAGTAGCGGACTGATAATTGCCAGCAGGACGCAGTAGGCCGTCGGACGATCATAATGAGCCTGAAGAAAATGCTCCCCCTTCCGCAGTGGAATATTTGCTGTTTCCTGTGCTTGCGAAGTAACGGGTTCAAAGAACCTCCAGATTTGTTCGCACGCCTCTTCTATTGAGGCTTCTGCAGCCTGACCAAAGAAGCCGGATAGGATCCCGTTCAGAAAATCATACTCACGAAATTTACGATATGAGTAGCCGCTTTCCGGATATGAAACGCTCGGCAAGAAGAAGTAATACCATTGATATATTGCAGATATCAAATTTCTTAGTACTTCCCATGGGGCTTGATCTGGCGGGATGTCACTAAGGAACTTGGCTGTATCAACGTCAGAGAAGAACAACGGTTCAGCCTGATCCAATTTTATCCCCCAGTTATCGGGGCTTCCTGAAAATCTGTACAAGCCGCCAACAATCGAGAAATCTACAATCTGCCTTCCGACCTCGCGGCTAATCCTGCGCATTATCTGGAGTCTGTGATCAGGGTTGTTTATGCAAACTGGGCTACCCAAAAGCGTTGAAAGGAAGCTCGGGTCAATATCTTCAACCCTTCTGTGCCAATGAAGAAAGATGTCGTATGGGGTGTACGTCGCCGCATTGCGCGGGAGTACCGACACGCTGACGCCCATCGCCCTGCCATCCAGCGCCAGTTGAGGATACTCGATAACGCCAATAGGCGTATTGCACGGCACGCAACGGCGGCTCAATTGAGCAAAAACGGCCTGATCATTCTTGGCAACATCTAGGAGCATTCCCCCGATAGGTGCATCGGTGCTCAGCACAGACATTAGCGAATAGGGGATGAAGGGCGAGGGGTCGACATGAATTATGTCTCGTCTAAAGGACCTTTCCATAGGCTTTTGAGGCAGAACTTGGGTGGGAACTGGCTCAATTGTCCGCTTCAATCCTGAGAACGAGGAGTTTGGCGGATTATAAAAACCTGCGCCTTTGACTTTATAAATATGCCCGCCAATTGAGAGAACAAATGTGCGGCCTGGATTTGGATATATATCGGCTGGATGGGCCGTCTCCCAACTCACGAAGCGGCATATCTTTGCTAGATCATCAGAAGTTAGCTTCGAAACTATTTCACTATTCAGGCGCACACGCAGCATCGCAACTCCGCATTTCGCAAGGACTCATCTTGAGCCGTAGTTCTGGAGAGTTCTGTTCTTGATAGTGAAAGAGTTCAGATTTAGCGTGGCAATGGAATGGGCGGTTACATCTCCACCTGTTAATGACGAAAAGCCGAAATTCCTGAGAATCCTCACCGCTTGCTTGTTTGTGGGCATTGCGAAGATTTTGAAGTCCTTCTTGTGTTTTGGGATTTTCATAATTCTATCGTAGCACAATCGTACGACTTCAGCGCTGTATGGCTTGAAGAATTTGTTTGAGTCCGATGACCATACAAAGTTTATGTAGCACGAGCTGCATGTGCCGTACGGCGATTTGACGATGTGCTCTTCCGTCAGGTTGATGCCTATGATCCGGCTGGCCGCGATGTCTTCACTCGACTGCCTCGTCAATGGAAAGATCACAAATATTCCAACAAGGGTCGTGCTGCCAGGATAGTGACTGACAGTGACCAAGTGAAAACAATTGGAATTCTTCTTCATCATTTCGTGGCGGACAGCGATCGGCACAACTGATGTGTCCACATAATCGGCGAGATAATGGTACACGATCATCAGATCGTCTAAAGTTTCACATTTCTTGGCGTGAGCTTGCCCTGGTTTTATTCGTCGTTTGTCGGGTAGCAGGGACGCTAGTATAATAATGGCGCCTACTAGGAAAACGAATCCAACAACCGAGTAAATATGAATGACGGATAGAGATCGGAGGCCGTGCTGTTGCAGAAATAGCAAGAGTTTATCGGCGGTGCCAAATACCGGAACGACGTCTGTTAGTATTATAGCCAATGAGGCTGTTACAAGTCCAAATCCAACCCGTCGAATACGTTTGAAGAACTTCGCAATCCTTAGCATCTGAGCGTCGCTTACATATTCAATTGGGCTAGTGTCATTTCCAAGTAATGCATCGAGTGATTGTTTGTCGAGTATCATTTAGGCGATCTGCACAAAGAGATCGGCTATGAATGCCTCGGTAGGCGGTTGGTGTCAGGCTGCACAGATAGGTAATTGGCTGATAGCGCGGCGGCGAGCGGGCGGCGTCAAGCGGCTTGTACAGAGAGGGCAGTTGGCTGACAGTGCCGCGGTGAGGGGGCAGGCGGCTTCCTTGGCCTCTTGTTTTCCGGCTTTCCTTCCCTCCTTACTTTGCTGTGACGTGGTCAGGCCTTCGATGAAGGCGGTGGCCGTTCATGCCGCGGCCCTGATGGGACGGCGCTGGCTTCGGTCTAGGTCGTGGACTCAAACCGCATCCACAGGCGTGTGGCCGCGAGTAGAACAGCGGCGAGGAAGTTTCGCGCGGTCTTGTCGTAGCGCGTGGCGATGCGGCGGAAGTGCTTCAACTTGTTGAAGAAGTGTTCGATGAGATTGCGTTGTCGTTAGACCGCAGGATCGACCGTGCGTTGGACCTTGCGATCGCGACAGGTCGGAATGTGAGCGCGGCCGCCGCGATTGCGCACCAGTTCGACCAGCGCTTTCGCATCATACCCGCGATCGGCAACAAGGTCGCCGCCGGGTTTGAGCGCTTCGATCAGCATGGGCGCGATGGTCTTGTCCGACGACTGGCCTTGCGACAGGACGATGCGCACCGGCAGGCCGGTCTCGTCGACGACGGCATTGATCTTGGTGCTCAGTCCTCCACGAGAACGGCCGATGGCGTGATCCGGGCCCCCTTTTTTCCGCCGGCGGCGTGCTGGTGAGCGCGGACGATCGAGGAGTCGATCAACTGCAACGACTGCGGTGATTTCGCCGCCAGGGTCTCGAAAATCCGCAGCCAGATGCCCTTCTTGGCCCAGCGATTGAAGCGATTGTAGGCCGTCGTGTAGGGGCCGTTGCGCTCCGGCAGATCCCGCCACGGCGTCCCCGTGCGTAGAACGAAGAAAATGCCGTTCAGCACCTTGCGGTCATCCGGACGAGGTCGGCCGTTCTTCTTGCCTTCGGCGCCCGGGAGCAGCGGGGCAATGATCGTCCATTCGGCATCCGTAAGGTCGAACCGCGCCATCAAAGCCTTCCTTTTGCCGCCCACGGTCTCGATCCGGCTTTCGGCTGTAATGAGCCCGCATTCGCGCGCGAGGCGCAGCATGGCATGCTCGACGCGTATGTTGTTCCAGCTATCGTCGGCTCGGTTGAATTTCGCCACCCACAGCGCGTCGTCGGCTTGTACGACGGCCTTGGGCCGGGCCCCTCCCATCGAGGTGCGGAGCAGCATCAGATCCTGTACCTGCTGCGCCTGCGGATCGTTCGGTAGGTCGTCCTTGACCAGAGCGTCCGCCAAGGCTTGCAGTTTCTCGAGATCGATCGTCTGGTTGAATTGGCGCTTGGGCGCCGGTGGTTCGGTGTTGAGGCCGAAGCCGAGGGCGCCCGCACGGTCGCCGGGTGAGTCCAGCAGGTAATCGAGTTCGCCGAGTGGCGCTTTGCCGGCATGCTTTTCGATGACCCCGTTAAGCTGTGGCTAACCTTGCGGGCACGCCGGTCTGTGGACCGGTCTTTACATTGAATTCATGGCGCCTCTAGCATCGGTCTGATGCCTTGTTGCTGTATTGTTGTAAAGCGGAGCCCCGAAAACGCTATGTCGACCTTGATTAAGCGCGGGAAAAATTGGACCGCTACTGCGCGCTTGCCAGACACTTTTCAGGGGCCGGCAGCCTCGAAATCGATCAGTCAAACGTTCGCAAAGAAGGATGCTGCAAAGCTCTGGCTGAGTTCGACCGAGACGGCCATGAAGCTCGGCAACTGGCGGGATCCTCGGCTCGAACCCAAAGCCTATGGGCCGCTTGGGTGGCCTGAAAAGCCCTTTGCAGAGGCGCTGGACGCCTATCGGAGTAAGGTTACGCCTGAGAAGAAGGGGGCGTCGCAGGAATCCGCAATGCTTCAGATGTTGGGCCGGGAGGACTTCGCCAAAAAGCGCATCCGGGATCTGACCGTAGCCGACTTCGTCGACTTCCGGGACGCCCGCAACGAGGCTGCGAAGTCGCCATCCACGATCAGGAATAATCTCAATACCATCTCGGCCGTCTACGAGTGGCTGATCCACGAAAAGTCAGTCGACATCGCCAATCCGATTGCCTCTCTTCGTAAGCGCCGACGAGGCGTGCCCCAGCCCACGGGGCACCGTGAACGGCGGCTCTTCGAAGGCGAGGAAGAGGCAATTGCGAAGGCCATTGAGGGGCTTTCGGTTGACCCCACCCGTCGGCAGTGGCGCGCACTCTTTCCGCTGCTCCTCGACACTGGAATGCGGCTTGGAGAGGCAGTCTCAATTGAATGCGCCTGGATCCGACGGGAGTACGGATTTGTCCAAATTCCCGACTCGAAGAACGGCAGCGCGCGGCACGTTGCGCTTTCGGATCGAGCCTACGCCGGTCTGCTCGAATTGACGGACGGGGAGCCTGCCGACAGCAAGGTGTTCCGCTTCACGGCCTGGGTCGCCAAAGACGCCTGGCGGAATGAGATCAGGGTCAGGGCGGGGTGTCAGGACTTGAGGATTCACGACCTACGGCACGAGGCCTTGTCGAGGATGGCGGCGAGGGGAGCCGACCTGAAGACGCTGATGCGGCAGAGCGGCCATAAAACCGTGGCCGTGCTGATGAAGTATCTGAACCCCACACCTGCCGAACAAAGGGCGAGGCTGTTTCCGGACGCCGATCCACAAGCTGCGGTACTTGAAGGGCGAACGCATGCGAGGAGTGGACGATCCTAGTTTATGAAGCCCGAAAAAATAGCTTCGTAGGAGGATGATCGTCTTCACCATGTTGACAGTACGTCCATTCTGGGTGCCACCTGAACTTTCGTAAAGAATTTCACCCCTATTGATCTGACCACGCGAAGCGACGGTATCCAAGACAACGGCGTTCGATGTTCGGACTCTCGCAAGTGATCTTGGAGCCCCATGTCCGACGGTCTCGGGATCGATACCGCGCAGAGTCCTAGGCGTGCGTCTAGCATCGGGAAGCCGAGCTAGACCGTCGAGCTGGCAGATGTCGTGCCGTTAGGAGACCAGATGATCACGACGACATTTTGGACCTTCTGGAGCTAAGGCATTGCGACAGGCGGTGAAACGATCCCGAACAAGACGTGCACCGGCGACCGAACCTGCGTTTGGCTGGACCTATCTCTCACGTGAAGCGCTCGCTCGCGCGAAGGCACAGATGGATGAAGAGTCCATGGGCGTGCGCGACGAGATCGGCTTCCTTACGATACACCAGCGATACGCCGACTACTTCTTCCCTGGTACGTCGGTGTTGCACACACGCGCGCGCTATGCGCTATTCGTGCCTTGGCTGTTCGAGGATCTCGCGGGCTTAATCGGACCGGCTGCGCAGCGCGCCTTGCGTGAACGCGAGAGACTGCTCGCAGGACGGCTGAAAGCCGCGGGCGAAGTCCAGGTGATCGGCGGCCGTGTCTTTCCGAACCCCTCAAGTCAACCGCCGTCCACCGTCTACTGGAACGCGCTTGCGGTTTGGGGGATCTTGCGTCCGCGATTGGACGGTCGGACGATTTCTCGTGGACAGGCGCATCGTTTACTGAAGACCGTCGGCTCGCCCACCGACGACGATGGTCAGCCTCTCCTGAGCTTCGAGCCGCCTTTCGTGCGACTTCCCGATCGTCCGAAGAATTGGCAGAGCGGAGACATCTCGCTTCGTCTGAAGAAGGCGGAGGCCGGGTTCCTGCGCGAGCGCTTAGCGCAGTTACGCGGTAATGGTGGCCGTCAACTGTCGCTTCTGGCGAGGCTGGTCAGAACCGAGGCTGCTGCTCCTGCCGAGATGTGGGCCAACGAAACATACGCCATCGCCGGCGCCGATCAGGGCCCGCTCATCCGCGCGCGGCAGGCAGCTAGTCTCGCAGGCATCGGCCGCGCCGTCTACGACGCGCTGCTGGAGCGGATCGTCGAGATCGATGACAAGCGGCAAGTCTCGGCCCGTTACCGCGAGCATCTCGGGGTTATCCTCGCGGAGCAGGGTCCGATCGCAGCCGGGCTCGACATAACGGCGCTCGAAGCGGACATTGGGCCTCTGCCGGCGAAATTGCTTGCTGTGGTGATCGCGACGAGGGACTGGATTGCTGCGGGATCGGGGAATCCTGCCGCGCTTTCCGACGTCTATACCGCAGCCGAGGCGCGCAAGGGACCGCGCGCGCGGCTTGCGCCGACCCCCAATGGGCGGGCTCGGCGACTCGAGTGGTCGAGCGATGAACATGGCTTGGCCGGCCCCCTGCATTACCGGTGGCAGCAGGTCAGTACGCTTCTCGATGATCTGGCGGGTGCCGAATGAGCGGCGCGGTCGACAGTTGGCCAGCTCTTTCGTTTCTGGAAGGCCTGCGTCCCGGCCCTGACGAGAATGTCGAATTGGCGTTGCTGGCGTCTTACTCGGCAGACCTTGGATCGATCGGCGCAGCTTTGCTCGCCCTCGCCGGCAAGGACAATGAGGCAGGGGGAGGCAGCCCGTCCGATTTCGCCGATGCCGTTGAGCGTTTGCGCGGCAAGGTGCGGATCATCATCCAGCGCGGCCGGCTTGCGAAGATGCGGCGAACGCCGCGGATCGCGGCGGTGCTGGACCAATTCGTGCGGGAGGTCGATTTCGACGAAGCTGCCCATAGCTGGCATCCCAAGGCTGCGTTGGTACGAACAGGGAGCGAAGGCGGCGAGATCGGGTGGCGGCTCTGGATCGGAAGCCGAAATCTCACCGAGTGCATCAACCGCGACATCGGGCTTCTGTTGGTGTCAGGGGAGAATGGCGGAGGCCCTATCTCCGGGGCGGGCGATCTGGCACGCGCGTTAGCTGAGCGTGCCGAGCTGAAGGGCGTCCGGCCTGCTTCCCTCGCGACTGCGGTTACGAAGATCCCATGGCGAGCGCCCGCCGGCGTGCAGGTCGAGCGGATTCGCTGGTCGACTGGGACAGGAGGCTTGCAAGCTCCAGTCCCACCGGCGGGGGTCGATGAAATCGTCGTCGTGAGCCCGTTCGTCGACAAGAACTTCCTGGCCAGACAAGTATCGAACGGGCCGACGCCGGCAAAGCGCGTGCTGCTAACGACCATGCGCGAGATCGAGCGGATCGGCCCGTCGCTGCCGTCATTCGACGATTTGCTGGCGCTGGATGCGCCGGACTATCCCATTGGCGATCCGGAGCCGACGCTGGCGCACGCCGTCTCGGCATCCGAGGCAGATACTGCGAATGACGAGGAGGAAGACATCGGCCGAGGCCTCCACGCCAAATTGCTGTTCGTGCGCGCGGGACGAAAGCGGACCTTATGGCTCGGAAGCGCCAACGCCACCATGCGGGCGTGGACGGGCCGCAACGCCGAAGTCACTGCCGAGCTGCACGTCACCGAGGCTCAGGAGAAAGGTCTGAAGGCGTTGCTCGACTCGGCGCGGATCGTCGAGGCGCCGGACACAGAATATCAGCCCGACGCGGCGTCGTTAGAAGAAGAAGCACTCGGGCGAGCCCGGGCGCAGGTCGCAGCGCGGTGGGCGAGCACGCTCAGCATCGACGGGGATGAGATCCGTCTTGTCCATAGTTCCGATCTCTACCCCGATGGACCGCATCCCGAGGAAGCCGACATCTTGCTTGAGGTCGGGGCCTTGCACGGCGAAGTCAAAGCATGGCCGCGGCGACAGACGACGGTGGCACTTGGGCCGACGATTCCTGCCGAACGAAGCGAGTTCGTGCGCTTGCGTGTCAGTCGCGGTGAGAAGGGGCTCTCCTGGTTGCAGCGCGCCCCTGCCGACCCGCCTTTCGGCGAAGAGCGCGATCGTGCGGCCTTCGTGCGATTTCTGGGAGCCAGGGGCTTTCTTCTCTGGCTGGCAGGACTGTTGGCTGACGAAGGTCGCGATGGGGAAGATGACTGGACGATCGAGAAGCAACAGGATCGTGCAGCCCCCGGCGTAAATCCAGCGGTTGACTCCGCACTGCCGACGCTGGAGGAGATGCTCGCGGCCTGGTCGCGCGATCAGAACAAGTTTCGCGAAATCGAACGCCGCGTTTCACAATATCTGCCGGCGGTACTGGAACAAGCCGGCCAGGAAGACCCGCAAACCGCTGCGATGCTGCGGCGCTTCGAGGAACTGTGGGGCAAGCTGCGGATCGGCCTCGGCGAAGAGCGTAGGGGGAAGCG
Organism: Rhodopseudomonas sp. AAP120; assembly: GCF_001295845.1. Lineage (GTDB taxonomy): Bacteria > Pseudomonadota > Alphaproteobacteria > Rhizobiales > Xanthobacteraceae > Rhodopseudomonas. The sequence continues at coordinate 57,065 of NZ_LJIC01000124.1, forward strand.
TCGGTGAGCGCCCCCAAGCCGTTCCAGACAGCGACGGTTGATGCCGCGCTATCCGCCTTTGCGAATCAAGGCGGGCGCCGACGCTTTCTCGTGGCCGATGAAGTCGGTCTGGGAAAGACCATCGTCGCGAAGGAAGTCGCGCGCCGTATGTCGGAAGACGGTGAGCAGCCTCTCGTTATCTATTACATCGCCAACGGTCATGCGGTTTCCCATCAGAACAAGGGGCGCGTCGTCAGCTTCCTAGACGAGCCGGAACGTAAGGCGGCCGTTGCGACGCCAGATCGTCTTTCCCTCATCGCCGTCTCGAAGCGGCCCGACAAGCCGGTTCTGATCTATGCGCTGACGCCGGCAACGTCCTTCCCCGGCGCGCGTGCTCGTCTGACCGGCGGAAGAAAAGAGGAGCGAGCATTTCTCAAGGTGCTGCTCGACCGGGCTTACCCGGCGTTCGCTCGCGATCTCGATCCGGCCATAATGCGCCTGAGCGTTGGCGATTCTTGGGATTGGCTGGTCGAGGATGCCGAGAGGAAATTCGCCGCGGCGCCACCGCATCTGATACGGCGGTTTCGCGAAGCGCTGGCGGCTGAATTTGGAGAGCCCGTGCGCGAGAGGCTCGAGCAAGCTCTGTATGGTGACGAGGAGCGGAAGATGAAGCCGCTCAAACCGACCGCCTTCGTCGGTCATCTTCGTCGGGCCCTGGCGCTGGCGACCCTACGTCATCAGCCGCCCGATTTGGTCATTCTGGATGAGTTTCAGCGTTACAGGCAGCTATTGGACGAAAAGGACGCCGACCCGCTCCTCAAGGCCCTGCTGGAGCCGCACGGGTCAGTGGCTCGGCCAGCCATCCTGCTCCTCAGCGCAACACCCTACCGGCTTCTCAGCACGCGATGGGAGGAAGCCCAGGGCGCGCTCGCGCACGCCGAGTTGCTGGAGTTGATCGAGTTCCTCGCCGGCTCCGATGTCCGTAACCGCGCAAAGTCTCTGTTTTCTGATTTCGGGGACAAGTTGCGGGACATCGCGGTGCATGCCAAGGCGATCGATCCCAGCCTGGAGATCGAGATCAACGAGGCTGCCGGACTCAGGGATGCTCTCCGCGCACTGCTGACACCGGTCATGTCCAGGACAGAGCGGGACAGCGTCGCCTCAGGCGATCCGTTGGCTGGAACGCAATTCCTTGCGGCGGAGCCGATAGCTGAAGACTTCCAAATCTATCGGCATCTGGCGGACAGCTTTCCCGAGGATGTGCGATACGAAGCGCTGCCCTATTGGTCGTCCGTCCCACTACCGGCCCAATCCCTGGGGCCTCGGTACGCGGCTTGGAAGCGCGCAGCCATCAAGGCCGCGCCGAAGCTCACGAAGATGACACTGGAGCGCCGCAACAAGCTGGATGCGCCTGCGAGTTGGCCTGACGCGAAACTCAGGGCGCTCAGCGCCGCGGCACCGGCTAAACTTCTATCCCTGCCGTGGGTCGCGCCGTCCCTACCGTGGTGGCCGCTTGCCGGCGGCTGGAAGAACGTAGCCGCCGACCCGAAGCTGCTGATGTTCAGCCGCTTTCGAGCGACTCCGCCGAGCGTGGCGGCGCTCCTGAGTTTCGGCGTCGAAGCGTCATGCCTTCCCGGACAGCGCGGTGGCTACGAGAAAGCCTATCGGCGGCGTCGCTTCAAACTGGCGGCCGTTCCCGGACCGGTCATGGCCGCCTTTCATCCCTCGCCATGGCTCATCCGGCATACGGATCCACTCGCGAAGGCGGGAGAGACGGTCGGCGCGATCCGCAAGCAGGTGAGGCGGCAGATTCTCGCGGCACTTCCCAAGGGGATCATCGAGAAGGACACGGTGAAGGCCCGTCGGCGGCACCGATCCATCGGCCGGACTCTTGCCGCGATAGAACGAGCGGCCGGCCTGTCGGAACAGTCTGCCGCGGCCTGGAGCAGCGCCGTCGGTGAGGATCGCGCAGCCCGGTCTGCTGTCCTCAAATGGCGACAGACGCCGGCGATCGAGCGCCTCTCGCCCGCCGAACTCGATGATCTTGTCGACTATGCCATGAGCGCGCCAGGCGTGGTGCTCGGCCGGGCGCTATTGCGGCATGACCCGACAACCCTTGATCCGGCACGCTATGGCGAGCTCGTTCAACTGAGTTGGCAGGGCTTGCGCGGGTATCTCGACAATCCGGTGATCCTGTCGTCCCTGCCCGGCAAGAACGCGGTCGATCAGGTGATGGGCTCCATCGTCGATGGCGGTCTCGAAAGTGTCTTCGACGAGCATTTCTGGCTTCGCGCGCAGAATCTTCCAGAGGGTGCGGCAGGCCTCGCCAAGGATCTGCAATCTTCGCTAGGCCTGCGAGCCGGTAGCTTCAGTTTTCACAGTGTGGGCGGGCCAGCGCACAAGATACCGGTACGGTCCCATGTCGCTGTACCGTTCGGCGACGCCGAGGCGGAACCGGCCGGCAAGGTGAATGGAGCACTCGCGCCATCCGCGCCAGCGCGACCGGACGAAGTCCGCCGGAGCTTCAACACGCCGTTCTGGCCGCACGTCTTGGCAACGACGTCGGTGGGACAGGAAGGTCTGGATTTCCATCCCTGGTGTTCGCATGTCGTGCATTGGGATCTATCCTCCAACCCGCTCGACCTCGAGCAGCGCGAAGGCCGCGTTCAGCGCTATGCCGGGCTGGCGGTGAGGCGGCGACTTGCGACGATGTTGCACGAAAAAGCCGTTGGAGCGGCGTCTGAATCGGGCGGCTCACCTTGGCATCACCTGCAGCGCGAGGCGGAAAAGCTGGTCGATGCGAGCGGCCTTCGACCTTGGTGGGTACTTGAGAATGCCGAGATCAGCCGCCACGTGTTCGAGCGCCCATTTGGCCGGGATGTAAGCCGCTTTGCCCAGCTTCGCGAGCAGCGCATGATCTACCGGCTGGCGTTGGGCCAGCCTAACCAGGAAGACTTTATCGAGATTCTTGCGCGCGGCGGCGAGGCGACCCGCTCATTGCTGAGCCCGCTTGTGCTGGATCTCTCCGCTATGGGGCTGCGTCAGGCTCCCGAACTGGCCGCCCCGGATTGCCGCGACGCCTTTCAGTTCCCCATTCCCCTGGAGGAAGCGGGGTGATACAAATCCTCGGACAATAGATGCCGTACTCCGAGCCTACGTATCGTGCCCGAAACCGCGTCCCAGCGCCACATCGCCCATTCTGTTCTGAAAGCGCGCGGTATCGCGCGTCTCGCCGAACTGCGCGCCGCGGGAGTAACCGCAGCAACTATGAGTCGCATGGAACGAGATGGAGAGGTGCTGCGGCTTGCGCGTGGGCTTTACCAACTCCCTGATGCGCCGCTCGATGCCCACCATAGTCTGGCCGAGGCAGCGAAACGGGTGCCCAAGGGTGTGGTCTGCCTCGTCTCGGCCCTCGCGTTTCATCAACTTACCGATCAACTCCCAAGGCAGGTGTGGATCGCCATCGGCCAAAAGGATTGGGCTCCCAAGGGCGATGGGGCGCCAGTTCGGCTCGTGCGCTTCACGGATCGCCTCCTTACGGAAGGTGTCGAATCCCACACCGTCGAAGGGGTGCCCGTAAAGATTTTTGGGGTCGCCAAGACGGTCGCCGACTGCTTCCGGTATCGCAACAAGATCGGCCTGTCGGTGGCGATCGAGGGCCTCCAGGAGGCGCTGCGTCAACGCAAGACAACCCCTGGCGAAATCGTCAGGCAAGCCGAGCGAGGAGCGATCGCGACGGTCATTCGACCCTATCTCGAGGCGCTGACCGCCAATGGCTAAGGAGATCAAGAATATCGGCGCCTCGGTGCGCGCCCGCCTCCTGCAGGTCGCCAAGGCAAGCGGTCAGAGCTTTGATCTTGTCCTGACGCGCTTTGCGCTTGAACGACTCCTTTTCCGGCTCAGCCAATCACCACATGCGGATCGCTTCGTTCTGAAAGGCGCGATGCTGATGATGAGCTGGTTTGAGGACCCACATCGCGGCACGCGTGACCTCGATCTGTTGGGGTTTGGCGACCCTGAACCCGAGGCGATGCTCGCGACATTCCGGGACATCCTGGCGCTCAGCGATGATGATGGTGTGGAATTTGACGTTGACGCTCTTCGCGTTGATCGCATTCGCGAAGAGCTCGAATATGGCGGGCTGAGACTGCGGACAACCGCCTCGATCAGCGGCGCCAGGATCAATCTGACGATCGATATCGGCTTCGGCGACGCAATGGAGCCTGGGGCTGAGGTGGTGGACTATCCCTCCATGCTGGAGTTTCCCGCGCCGCGGCTGCGCGCCTATGCGCGAGAGACCGTGATCGCCGAAAAATTTCAGGCGATGGTCGCGCTCGGACGCGCGAACAGTCGCATGAAGGATTTCTACGACATCTGGATCCTCAGCAAGTCGTTCGATTTCGCCAGCGACCGACTCACTCGCGCAATCGCCGCAACATTCGCCCGGCGCGAGACAGCGATCCCTGTCAATCTGCCCGACGCACTAACGCCGGCTTTCGCCAGGGATGAACAAAAGCAGCGACAGTGGAACGCCTTTGTCAGGGACGTTTCAGCAAATCCGGGAAGCTTGGAAGATGTCGTAGCCAGCTTGGCCGAATTTCTAATGCCGCACGCTATACAAGCGTGTGCTTCAAATAATAATGGTTCAAAGTTGTAAGCTAGGTATCTCTTTGGAGATACCTGAAGAGGGGGCGTCGTGGATATATTCGATCTCGATCAAGCGTTGATAGAGCGATACGAAACGTTCGCGCGCTCCTTCTCGGAGATTCGCGCACCGGAAATCCGTACTCAGGTTGATGCTGCATATAACGAGCAGCGCTTTTGGCCCGAGCCTCTCATTACGATGAACCCGCGCTATGAAGAGGCTGATCATTCAATCGATCAACTTATTGCGCAAGATGTACTCGATCCAGCGATTAGCAAGATATTCGCAACCGGCCCAGACCGCACTCCGATCAAACTTCACCGCCACCAAGAACGGGCTGTCGCGAAAGCCCGCAATGGTGAGAGCTTCATCGTAACAACCGGGACAGGGTCCGGAAAAATCGCTCTGCTTCTTCTTGCCGATCGTCGATGCAGTCGTGCGCGCGCGGCGCGCAGGCGAGGCGCAGCGGACGCGCGCGATCATCATTTATCCCATGAACGCGTTGGCCAACAGCCAACTTGAGGAGCTTGAAAAGTTCATCGGCGGCTCAGGGGTCGAAGAGGAGTTACGTCCGACCTTTGGTCGCTATACAGGCCAGGAGAGCGATGCGGAGCGACAAGCCATCGCCAAGGCCAAGCCCGATATTTTGCTCACGAACTTCATGATGCTCGAACTGCTCATGACGCGTCAGGACGAGCTCGATCGTGCCGTCATCGCCAATGCGTACGGCCTGGATTTCCTGGTCCTGGATGAACTGCACACATATCGCGGCCGTCAAGGAGCGGACGTCGCGATGCTGGTGCGTCGCGTCAAGGACCTCGTCAAAGAACGCAAGCTGCTCTGCATCGGCACCTCGGCGACGATGTCGAGCGCGCAGGATGAGATCGAGCGAGCAAGTGCCGTTGCTCGTGTCGGCAAGCTCATTTTCGGGGAGGAATTGAGTTCGGCTTCGATCATCGACGAAAATCTTGCCCGGGCGACGGATCCCCGCATCAACAGTGCGAGCCTCGGAGCATCACTTGTAGATGCTGTCCGGTCGCCAATTCCCACCGGCCTCAGCGACAAGGAGCTGTACGGTAATCCGCTCGCCTGCTGGATCGAGACTGAGATTGGACTTGCTGAAGGCGAAAAACTGCGCCGTCGCCCCCCGATGACGTTGAGCGACGCCACCTCCAAACTAGCAGTTCAGACGAAGATTCCCTCCGGGGAATGTAGGACCGCTCTTGCCGGGATGCTGTCTTTGATGGGGCGTCGCGAAGATCTTCGCGGCGGCGTCAGCGACCGTGCATTTCTGGCGTTTAAGCTTCATCGCTTTATTTCCGGCGCTGGGCATGCCTACGCAACGATCGAACCCACCACCGGCCGGCGTGTCGTGTTGGAAGGGCAGGTCTTCCACCCCTCCGATCCGAATGCACGCTTATATCCGGTCTTCTTTTGCCGGGAATGTGGCCAAGAACACCATAGCGTGCGCATTGAAAATGCGCTTGATGGTATCCGCGTTCTCGCGCGGGCCATCGATGAGCCGGCGAGTGAAGACCCAGAACCAGACGGCTCGCGAACCGGCTTCCTAATTCCCGCGGTCAATGCCGATTTCCAGTTCGGAGGCGCTGTCGCTGACTATCCAGATGATTGGCAGGAAACGACGCCGGCCGGACAAGAGCGCCTTAAAGGAGGGCATCGTGGCAAGCACGAGGGGCAACTCCTCTTTGTGAAGCCTGATGGGTCGCTCGGCGACGATGGAGTGCCGGCATGGTTCTTCGGCGGCAAATATCGCTTCTGCCCCCATTGCCGCCATCAGCTGCCTCAACAGGCACGCGACATCAACAAGCTGGCGGGTCTGTCGGCTGAAGGCCGTAGTTCAGCGACGACGCTCATCGTCTCGACCATCCTGGCGTGGATGGAGGCTGACGGCACGCTTGAGGAAAGCACACGGAAGCTTCTGGGCTTTACAGACAATCGGCAGGATGCGGCCCTTCAGGCTGGGCATTTCAATGACTTCATCTTCGTCAGCTTGCTTCGTGGCGGTATCTTACGAGCCGTGCGGGACGCAGGTACGAAGGGCCTCGCGGACGTTCGGTTCGGGGAGGCTGTCCGCAAGGCGCTAGGTTTCGATCTGGAGGAATCTGACCGGCTCTCCGATTGGATGGCCGATCCGCGCGTAAAGGGATTCCACAACCGGCAGGCGGCCGAGGAAGTGCTAACCTCGATCCTGGCACACCGCGTATGGGCGGATCTTCGGAAGGGCTGGCGTTTCACAAACCCCAATCTCGAAGAAGCCGGCCTCGTCGAGGTGCGGTTTCCTGGACTGGGTGAGCTGGCGGGCGACGACGAAGAGTTCGCTAGTAATCCGCGGCTGGCGGCTAGCACACCCGAATTGCGGGCCAGGCTCTTCACGCTGCTTTTCGATTATATGCGTCGCGGCCTTGCGATTGCCACCGAAGCGTTGGATCGCCAGCGGATATTGCAGGTCGCCGAGACGTCCAGAAATCACCTGCGCGATCCCTGGCTGATCGATCAAAACGAAGAACAGGAACTGCGGCAGGCCGGATTCCTAATGATTGATCCGCCGAGCAAGGCGGAGATTAGCGCTGCGGAAGATGTACTGATTGTACGGGCCGGCTGGCGGACGGCGTTGGGTAAGAGCCTGCGCAGTAAGGATCTGTGGGGCGAGCCGCTTCCCGTTAAAGAGTATGACGATGTTATCGCCACACTCCTGCGTGCTGCCGAAAATCACCAGGTCGTCCGGCGGGTGGTTACCGGTGGAGAAGCTCCTGCGTGGCGCCTGTCATCGACTGCTTTGCGCCTCTTTCCAGCGACCAAGAGGGCAGACGGGAAACGCGAAAATCCGTTTTTCCGCGCGCTCTACGAGGATGTCGCCGAGATGCTTGGGCAGGAGGGAAATTTGCCCTTCGCCTTCGAGGCTCGGGAGCACACCGCCCAGGTCGACCAGAAAGTTCGTGCCTGGCGAGAAGATCGGTTTCGGTTCGGGAAATCAGATATTGAAAGGATTGCCCAGAACCGGGACGAAATGCGTCAGGAGGGCGAGCCCGCCAGTTTCCTTCCGGCGCTGTTCTGTTCTCCGACGATGGAGCTCGGTGTTGATATCAGCGCGCTGAACGCTGTCTTTCTCCGGAATGCACCGCCAACACCGGCAAATTACGTGCAGCGAGCCGGTCGCGCCGGCCGCAGCGGTCAAGCAGCGCTTGTCGTCACCTATTGTGCTGCCCAGTCCCCCCACGACCAATATTACTTCAACAATCGTCAAGGGCTCGTCGCCGGCGTGGTGAAGCCGCCAGCCCTCGATCTTGCCAATCGCGATCTGCTGCGGAGCCATCTCCATGCCGAATGGCTGGCGGCCGCCGTGGTGCCGCTGAAGCCGTCCATTCCTGAAAACTTGAGCATGACAACCCCGGAGATGCCGATCTCCGATCAAATCCAAGCGGCGTTCGCAAAGCTTATTGCGAGCGGGGCCGCAAAGCCCACGATGCGGCGCCTTCTTGAGCAAACCGTCAGCGCGGTCGAGTTGGCCGATGCGCCGTGGCTGGCCGACATCGATGCCTTCGTCGATGAGAGCAACCGGGAAGCGGCGCAGAATTTCGCGGGCAGCTTCAGCCGGTGGCGGGAGCTTTACCGGAGCGCACGCCGTGAGCAGGACGAAGCGCATCAAATCCAGCAGAAGACGTCCTTCAAGCCGGGCGAACGCAAAGAGGCCGCGCGCCGTCATTTCCGGGCGACTGAAGAACTTGACATGCTTGAGCGCGGACAGGCTTCGAACGGCTCCGATTTTTACACTTATCGATATCTGGCGACCGAAGGATTTCTGCCGGGATACAACTTCCCGCGTCTCCCGCTCTATGCTTTCATCCCTGCGACCAAACGTGCGGCCGTCCTGCAAAGGCCGCGTTTTCTCGCCATTTCCGAGTTCGGTCCCAACAGCCTGATTTATCACGAGGGGCGCGCCTACCGGGTTGTCCGGGCGAAGCTGCCGGCGCACGGTCGCCTCGACGATGGCAAACTGGCAACCACCAGCCTCATCCTGTGCGGCGAATGCGGAGCGGCTCACACTGATGACAAGCTCGAGCGATGCCACGCCTGCGGCGCGTCGTTGGCCGGTGTGGATCGGCTCGACAATGTCTATCGGATCGACAATGTCGAAACCGCGCCATCGTCTCGGATCACCGCGAATGATGAAGACCGGCAAAGGCGCGGCTTTGAGATCCAGACCGTTTTCCAATGGCAATTCGAAAAGGGCGTTCCCGATATCCGCACGCTCACCTTGCGTTCGGAAGCAGGGCCATTGCTGCTTCTCGATTATGGCGCGCGCGCGAAGCTATCGCGCGTCAACAAGGGACTTCGCCGTCGGAAGTCAAAGTCGATAAACGGGTTCTGCATCGATCCGACGTCAGGCCGATGGGTAAAGGATACGCTCAACGGCGGGGATGATGACGACATGGACGTCACGATCCCGAAGTCGCAGCGAATCGTGCCGATCGTCGAGGACCATAAGAACGCGCTTCTGGTACGGCCGCTTGCAAATTTTGACGAGCGGCAGATGGCAACCCTGCAGCACGCTCTTCTGCGAGGCATCCAGATTGTTGCCGAGCTTGAAGAAGGCGAGCTCTTGGGCGAGCCGTTGCCTGTGCGCGAGGACCGCAAGGCAATCCTGCTTTACGAGGCGACGGAGGGGGGAGCAGGTGTTCTGAACCGTCTTGTGTCCGATCCGCGCCGAACGGCGGAGATTGCCCGTCAGGCGCTGGATCTCATGCACTATGATTTCGCGCCCGACGGCGGCGGCCTCAAGGAGCGGTCGGATGCCTGCGTTGCGGGCTGCTATCGCTGCCTGCTTTCATACTTCAACCAGCCCGACCATAATCTGATCGATCGTCGCGACGCGGAGGTCACGGCTTTTCTTTGCCAGCTTGCGGAGCCTGAGGTCCTGCCCGCTGGACCGGTAGGGGCCGCAAGCGGCTGGATTAGTGCGATAGGCCGGTGGGGATTGCCAGCACCATCTCCGCGCAAGGTCGACGGCACTTTATACGAGCTTTATTGGCCAAGCTTTCAGGTGCTCGCGGTGTCAGGTCGTGTACCGGACGGGCTTGCTACGGCATGCGCCGACTTAGGAGTGGATGTCGTCGAGCTTCCCGAGGTGCCTGGCGAAGCCGCTCCGAGGGAATTGGTTGAGTTGTTGGGGGCGGCGTAGTGGAAGCGGTCAAATTTTCACCGGGAGATCTTGTCGAGGCGCGGGGACGCGAGTGGGTTGTCCTTCCGTCCCCGGATGACGACATCCTCAATGTACGGCCTTTGTCGGGTTCAGAAGCCGATGCGCAGCGCATTGCGCTCGCGCTTGAAGTCAATCCCGTCAGGCCTGCGCGATTTGCTCGACCAACACCCGAGCGGCGAGACACCCAGGACGGTGCGCGGTTGTTGGCAGATGCGCTGCGTTTGTCGCTTCGTCGAGGCGCGGGCCCGTTCCGGAGCGCTGCGCATCTCGGCGTGGAGCCACGCGCCTATCAGCTTGTGCCGCTGATGATGGCTTTGAAGCTCCCCGTGGTGCGGTTGCTGATCGCCGACGATGTGGGGATCGGCAAGACGATCGAGGCGGGGTTGATCGTCCGCGAAGTGCTCGACCGCGGTCTGATCGACCGCTTCTCGGTGCTGTGTCCGCCCCACCTAGTCGAGCAATGGGTGAGTGAGCTTGCGGAGAAGTTCGACATTGACGCTGTCGCCGTGACGTCGGCCAGGGCACGTAGCCTCGAGCGTGGCCTTCCCGCTGCTCAAAGCCTGTTTGAAGCCTATCCACACACCGTCGTCAGCCTTGACTACATCAAGGCCGACAGCCGCCGCGATGAATTCTCTCGGGCCTGTCCATCTCTCGTCATCGTTGATGAAGCGCATGCCTGCATCGGCGGGGACCGCGGCAGACATCAGCGTTTCGAGCTTCTCGAACGCCTGGCTTCCGACGAGGAGCGTCACATGCTGCTGCTGACGGCAACGCCGCATAGTGGTGATGAAGCGGCGTTCGATCGTCTGCTAGGCCTCATTAGCCCGGACTTCGCGGGAGGTCCCCAAGGTGATGAGAATGCGCGCACGCGATATGCGCGCCGTCTGGCTCAACATTATGTCCAGCGGCGTCGACCCGACATCACGGAGTCCGGTTAGCACGAGAGACGGACTTTCCCTGTTCACCAGGTGAAGGATGAGCCCTTCAGTCTCAGCGGCGAATTCGGCGCTTTCCAAGATCGCGTCCTGGACTATTGCCTTGCTGTTACGCAACGGGCCGGTGCCGACCAACGCAGTCGAAGGCTTGCCTTTTGGGGCACGCTCGCACTCATGCGATGCGTCGGGTCCTCACCCGCGGCCGCAACAAATGCACTGCGCAATCGCTTGTCCGGGGTGGCGGACGAAGAGGCGATGCAGCCCGTTGTCTTTGATGAAGACGAAGGCCTGCTCGACCAAGGCGACGTGGAGCCCGGCACGGCCAGCGCGAGCGCCGAAGAGCGTGGTGAACTCGCTGAGCTGATCGCGATTGCAGAGTCTCTTGATCGCCGTCGCAGCGAAGATCCCAAGGTGGCGCGGCTGTTAAAGGTTCTAAAAGGGCTACTTCAGGAAGGAGCCAAGCCGGTCATCTTCTGCCGGTTCATCGCAACGGCAGAGGCGCTGGGCGAAGAGATCAAGCGCACTTGGCCAAAGGCTGACGTGGCGGTCGTGACAGGACGGCTGCCGCCTGACGAACGGCGAACTCGCATCGATCAGCTTGAAGACTCGGAGAGCCGAATCCTCGTTGCGACAGACTGCCTGTCCGAGGGTATCAATTTGCAAGCCTTGTTCGATGCCGTGGTTCACTACGATCTAAGCTGGAATCCGACCCGCCATCAGCAGCGCGAGGGGCGCGTCGACCGATTTGGTCAGCGTTCGCCTGTCGTCCGCTCAGTGACGATCTTTGGCGACAACAGCGCAATTGATGGCGCAGTCTTGCAGGTCATCCTGCGAAAAGCAGACGCCATTCGTAAGGCGACGGGCATCTCGGTTCCGATGCCCGAGGACAGCGAAGGCGTGACCTCCGCGCTCATGCAAGCACTCATGCTTCGCGCCGGCGGACATCGAGAGCAGTTGGCTTTCGATTTCGGCCTTTCGAGCGAACGGCTCGACAGCAAATGGCGCGACGCCGAAGAAAATGCGAAAGCAAGCCGCGCGCGCTATGCGCAAGGTGCGATGAAACCCGATGAAGTGCTGCCGGAGTGGCGGCAGATGCGCGCCCTAAACGGTGGTCCGGCCGAAGTTGCGCGCTTCACGGAACGTGCATTGAAGCGTGTGGGAGCGCCGCTGGAAAGGGCCGGCCAGCATCATCTGGTGCATCTCGACGCTATGCCGGAGGCTATCAAGGAACGGCTGGAAGCGCGTGGTCTGCATGGGACGCGAAGGGTTGGTTTCGAGGATGAGCTTGCTCCGGGCGTGACACATCTTGGGCGCGTGCACCCGCTGGTCGCAAGCCTTGCAGAAAGTTTGGCGGAGGGAGCGCTTGATCCGGGCGGAGCAGCGTTCCGGCCGCTTGGTCGATGCGGCGTATGGCGTACACGCAAGGTCGCCCAGATGACGACGCTGCTACTGTTGCGTAACCGCTTCAAACTCATAACCAGCGGCCGCTCAAATCGCATGCTGCTGGCGGAGGAGGCCACGGCACTTGCTTTCGGGGGATTAGCTCCGACGCCAGTACTCGAAGGACAGTCGGCCCTGCAACTGCTTGAGGCGGAGGCTGCCGGAAATCTTGATGACCAAGCCGCTACGCGTCAGCTCCAACGGGCTCATGAGCGATTGGCGTTGTACGAGTCCCCAATAGCTGCCTTTGCAGTAGAACGCGGTAAAGCGCTTTCTGAAGACCATCTTCGTTTGACGGAGGCTGCGCGAGGCGGGGCAACAGTGGAGGTCGTTCCCGCTTTGCCCGCAGATGTTGTCGGCCTCTACGTTCTCCTGCCGGAGGGCGAGTAATGGCCCGACATCTTAAGCGTGTTGCCGATATTGGACTCACCGCTGTTTCAATCGAAGGAGGCCTGATTTCTCCCGATCAAGTTGCGGCGATCGCAGCGACAGTTCCAGATCAAAAAGCGGCTGCGGACTACGGCTGCCCTAAAGGTACGAACTTACGAGACGAGATCACGCGTTATTTCAGGATCGGCCAAGCTCATTGGCAGACCTATGCCAGATTAGCGGCGCCGACCGAGGGCCAAACAATTACCTTTGTGAAGAACCTCCTTGAGGAAGCATTCGGGTTCGAAGGCCTGCACGGTCCAACCATTCACGAGCAGGACGGTCATTCGTATCGCATTGCTCTTGAGGGAAAGAGCGGCCGGGTGCCAATCGTCGCGGCCGCGCCCCTGCCTGAAGGAGATGCGTTCACCAAAGCACTTCCGCAATTTGGCGATGATCATGGCGGCACAATTCCGCGACGTTCTCCTAGTGTGTTGCTCCAAGACTGGCTGAATGCCAATCCCAGTTTTCTATGGGGTCTTGTCTTTGCTGGGGACCGTGTCCGCCTCATGCGGGACAACGCTAGCTTCACTCGACCCGCATTTATCGAAGCGGATTTGGGGGCGATCTTCCGCGACGAGATGTTCGCGGATTTCACTGCAACGTGGCTGTTGATCCATGCGACGCGCTTCGGCGGGGAAAATGCTGCCGTAGCCGATTGCGCGCTGGAGCGTTGGCGAGAAGCTGGATTGAGGGCTGGCACCGCAGCGCGGGAGCGATTGGGAGAAAGCGTTGAGGAAGCGCTCCTTGCCTTGGGGCAGGGATTCCTCGACTCAAATCCTGCTCTCAGGTTGAAACTCGATGATGATCAACTTAGCACTCACGCGTGGTTCGAGCAGATTCTGCGCATCGTCTACAGGTTGATCTTCCTCGCTGTGTCGGAAGACAGAGATTTGTTGCACAGCCCGGACGCATTAGTTTCCGCTCGCGAACTGTATACCTCCGCGTACGGTTTTGGCTACTTACGCGAGCGATCCGCTCGTCGTTCTGCTCACGATCATCATCATGACGTCTGGGAAGGAGCGAAGATAGTTTTTCGAGGGTTAGATCGAGGCGAAAGGATGTTGGGATTGCCTCCGTTGGGTGGTCTCTTTGCGAGTGGGCAAACACCAGATCTCGATGGAGCCAAACTTTCCAATCGAGCGTTTTTGCGCGCTGTCTTTCATCTGAGCTGGTTGATCGAAGATGGCCGCCGCGTTCGGATCAACTGGCGGGATATGGCCACCGAGGAGTTGGGATCAGTTTACGAGGGCCTGCTTGAGCTTGCTCCTTCGCGCCAAGATAACGGACGTCGGTTCTGCTTTGCCGGCGGCAATGAGGCACGTGGCAACGCTCGGAAGAAAAGCGGTAGCTACTATACTCCAGACAGCCTCGTCCAAACGTTGCTGGATAGCACTCTCAGTCCGGCGATTGATCAGGCCGAGGCAGAAGGGGGCGTGGACGAAATCCTGAAGCTCACCGTCCTCGATCCAGCTTGTGGCTCAGGACACTTTCTGTTGGGCGCTGCGCGACGTATCGCGACACGCGTCGCGTTACTCCGCGACGCCGAAACTCCCGATTATCCCGCCGCTATGCGTGATGTAGCACGGCACTGCATATACGGCGTTGATCGCAATCCGATGGCCGTAGAATTGGCGAAGGTCGCTTTGTGGATTGAGGCAGTTGAGCCAGGCAAACCGCTCACTTTCCTAGACAGTCATATCCGGTGCGGCGACAGCTAGTCGGTGTCTTCGATCTCTCCGTTTTGAGGGAGGGTATCCCCGAGGATGCGTACAAGCCTTTAAACGGAGATGACCGCGAGATTGTAAATTATTACAAGGGAAAGAACCGCCGCGAGTTGTCTGAACGCGATCAGATTGCGAGTGGCTTCGAATTTAATCGTCAAAAGGACCTCGCGCGCGACCTTTCGGCACTAGCAGCTATGCCTGAAGAAACGGTCGACCAAATTGGTGAGAAGCGGTCGCGCTTCGAGGCGCTTATGACGCACGGAGCCGCTGCTTGGACGGTCGAGCTCGCATGCGATCTATGGACGTCGGCCTTTTTCGTTCCAAAAACTCAGCAAGAGCAGCATGCTGGGTTAGATGGGCTACCAAGGCGTGGCGCAGAGATGGTCGCCACATCGGGCACCATTTGGGAGCTATTGCGTGGGCGTTCGCCTTTTGAACCACTCGCAGCTTCTACAATAGACATTGCCGGACAGAATCGTTTCTTTCATTGGCCCGTTGCGTTCGCGGATATCATGAGCCGGGGCGGCTTTGACGTAGTCATCGGCAATCCACCTTGGGAAATGCCGGAAGTCGATGACCGAGAATTCTTTGTCGTTCGCGTTCCGGCGATCGCTGCGGAGACTTCGGCACAAAAGCGGCGGCAGATGATCGCGGCCCTGGCGGAAAGCGATCCTCGGGCCCATTACGAATGGCTTCAATACACCCGCAGTTACGCAGCTAGCCGCTCGTTTTTTACAGGCTCAACTCGTTTCCCAAACGGAGCAAATGGGCGCCTCAGCTACTATAAGCTGTTTCTCGAAAATAGCTTCTTCGCCGTGACGAAAGCGGGGCGACTTGGGATGGTTATCCCGAGCGGGCTCACGACCAATGCCTACGAGAGACCCCTTTGGCATAGCCTCGTGAAAAATCGATACGTGTCGGCGGTATACGATTTCGAGAACAGCGGCCGTCTTTTCCCGGGCATCGACTCTCGAGTCAAATTCACACTCATTTCATTGAGACGGCGAGTTGAGGATAAATTCGTCACCGCCTGTTGGCTAACGGATGTTTCTGAGCTGCAGGAAGATGGGCGGGTGATTGCTCTTGCGCTAGATGATCTTGTCAATTTCAGTCCAGACGATCTTGCTTTGCCGCAGTTTCGTCGGCAGACCGATCTCGACCTGCTGGTGCTAACCAGCAATCGGCACGGACGGCTTAGTGATCACGAAGATTGGACGTATACGCCTCGGTTGATGTTCTCTTCGTCGGACGATGCCTTCGCACCTGTAGACATCCGTGCGCTACCGGGCACCCAGCACACGTCAGACAACCGCGTCGTGACTTCGACCGGAGAGGTGCTCGTACCGGTCTACGAGGGTAAGATGGTCGGGATTCTCGACCATCGCCAAGCCGACATCTATATCAACCCAGCCAATGCTGCGCGGCAGGCGCAAGAACGACTGATACCGGGTGAGGAAAAGGCTTCCCCTAACCGCTTTGCTGTTCCGCAATTCTGGCTTCGTGAAGAAGCTGTGAGACAGCGGCGGTTTGGCAAACGCCAAGGCGATTGGGAGTTGGTCTTTTGTGATGTCACCAGTGCAACCAACGAACGGACGACAATAGCAAGCATCGTTCCCCTGTGCGGTCTAACCAGAAGCTTACCATCGATTTACCTTAGGTCGTCGTCCGCCAAAGATGCCGCCCTATTGGTTGTAGCGCTATCATCATTAGTGGTCGACTTTTTTGCTAAGCTGAAGGTGTCAAGCAACCATCTCACCCAAGGCATATTGGCGACCTTGCCGTTGCCATCCAAAGCGAAGATTCAAGGATTTGCGGACGACGTTTTGCAAGATGCGCGTTGGTTCGAAGATCGTGCGATAGAACTTGTATATGTTTCATGGGATTTGGCGAAGTTTGCGAAAGAGGTCGGGCGGGATACGCCACCATATAAGTGGGATGAAAGCCGACGTTTTTGGCTCCGTTGTGAGATCGACGCTGCGTTCTTTCATTTGATTCTCGGTACGTCGAATGATTGGGGAAGAGGTGGGGATCAATCCTTTGCGAGTCCACGCGAAGCGGCAAAGTATATGTTGGAGGCGTTCTCCGTCTTAAATCGCAGGGAAGAAAACCGGTTTGGAGGAGATCGGCGCACCGAGAGGACGGTGCTTGAGATTTACGACGAAATGGAAGCGGCCATATCGGCTGGAAGACCGTATCAAACCAGGCTGACGCCTGTCCCTGCCGATCCAAGTTGTTGCCATACAGGCCTGGTCGCTGAGGCCTTGCCGGCTGACGGAGCTTGGGCTCGGCCGGAGCCGTCTCAGGTCGGCGATGTCGGTGCTATATTGGCCGCCGTTCTCAAGGCGATGGTCGGAGCGAAACCTTTCCACGATGTTCGTTTAGCGGCTGCCTTCGTCATGGAGCCACGGTTACTCGTTCTGTTGCTACCGGCCGCTAAAGCGGCAGAATGGAGGCGCCTGGTGGGGGCAGAGGCCGATCCTCTCGCTGGCAATGTCACGACATTCGTCTCGCGGAACAACACAGCGTGGGGCGCCGCTCTGCGGAACCACCGTGGCAACGGGCGGCTGATGGAGGATCTCGAACGTGGGACATGGGCGCCTGGCCCCGGCTTGGACACTATCGACACTTCTGGATGGCCAGACGGTCGCGCAGGCTTTGTGTTCGGAGCGCTGGAGAACATCAACCTAGATGCGGCGGTGGATTCGCTGCCCGCTGACATACAGCAGTGGGTGATTAATGCCGCAGCAGCCTGACCTACTCGACCCGCTGCTTCTGACGGTAACGCCCGCTGAAGGGTTGGAAGGGCCGCGGCTTTGGGTTCGACGACTTGTAATATGGAAAGAGCCCGGTGGCGAGAAAGTGCGGGACATCGAGCTTCGCCCCGGCCTGAACATCGTCTGGTCACCCGACGGAGCAGACGATGCCGCCTCGGTAGGTCAAACAAACGCTGTTGGGCACGGTAGCGGCAAGACGCTTTTCTGCCGGCTCATCCGCTACTGTCTTGGCGAAGATCGTTTCGCCACGGAATCTCAGCGCGATCGGATCGGCACGGCATTCCTGAATGGCATCGTGGGTGCCGAGGTCATACTGGACGGAATCTGCTGGGCGATCGTTCGCCCACTCGGCGTGCGTCGGAGACACATGGCTGTCCCGGGCGGAAATCTCGACGAGATCGCCGCTGGTGAGGGCGCTTCAACGGGAATGGAGCCGTTCGTCGATGCGGTCGATCAACAGATCATTACCAAGGCGCTTGCCGATTTGGTTCGCCCGCAAGCCAACGGGTACATTTGGCCGATCGCGCTCGCCTGGCTCTCGCGGGACCAAGAGTGTCGATTTGACGATGCCCTTGACTGGCGATCGCCGACCTCCGACTCCGATTCACCGATGCCCGCGAGCGGACAGGAGAAGGGACCAAGGCTCGAAGCGCTCCGTTCGTTTCTGATGGCGATCACGCCTGAGGAACAAGCCACGCGTGGTGAAGTGAATAGGCTCAGCGAGGTGCGCCGAGTCCTGGATCAAGAGATTGGCCATCGCCGGTGGGAAATCGAACGCACGCAAGCGCGGCTCGTTACGGGTCTCGACCTTGAAGGTCAGTCGCTTCCAGAGATGCCATTGCTGATTGACGTAATGCGCAGGTCCGCCAGCGCCCGTTTGGCATCAGCAAGTAAGGTTCCGACTGGCGACGACGCTGAACTCGCCGCAGCACGCGAGCAACGAGAGGCCGCGAGAAATGAATGGGCGCGCCTCGAAGGCGAACGTATCCGGATCGGAGCACTAATTCCCGCTGAAGAACGAACTTTGGCGATGATACGCGGGGAATTGCCCGGACTTTCCTATTCGAAAGTCGAGGCTGAAAGCCCGATCTGCCCGATATGCGAAGTCCCCATCGACCGAGCCTTGGCGGAAGGCTGCAAGCTCTCGCACAAAATTCCTGATGCCGACGCCTGCCGGCAGCGTTGGAATCAGCGACAGGCGGATCACGACGCCCAAGCGAAGCGAGTTGAGGATCTGCGGCAAGAACAGACGCAGCTCTTGCCCCAGATTGCTCTGGCCAAGCAGCGCTTTGATCGATCCGTCGATCACGTCACGAACATAGAGAAAGCCCGCGACGCCCGAGAGTCCACTTGGTACGGCGCCCGCAGGCTCCAGGATGATGTTGAGCGCCTTGCCGAACTCTTCGAGACGCAGGAGGCGGGTATCAAGCGTCTGCGCGAATTGGGTACAAAACTAGAGACCGAGAGAGACCGGTTAGGCGCGTTTCGCGAAAAACAGGCTGGCGTTTTTGGACGCATGAGCGAGAAGTTCGACCCGATCGTCCGACGGTTGGTCGGCCACGACGCAAAGGGGCGGATCACCCTTAGCGGGAATGGGCTTGATCTGTCGGTAGACATGGGGGGCGACCGCAGGACAGCCGCCATCGATTCTCTCAAGGTGCTGGCTTTCGACCTCGCTGCGATGTGCGTGAGTATCGAAGGTGCGACGCGAGTGCCGTCATTTCTGCTTCACGACAGCCCACGTGAGGCCGACCTTGGCTTGTCAATTTATGGACGGCTTTTCGATATCGTTCAGGATTTGGAACGCCTCGGCGGAAAGCCACTGTTTCAGTACATCGTAACGACAACAACGGCGCCTCCAACCGAGTTCAGGGAACGTCCGTACCTGCAGCTAAAATTGCATGGCGACCCGCCGGCGGAGCGCTTGCTCGGGGTCGATTTATGACCAGCACCGAGGGCCGTCTTGCAGCTTATCCATTTGTCCTTCTCTCTGAGCTGCGCGACGCCGCGAACGAGCATGGCTACCGCATTGGTCCTGAAGAGGCCGGTGGATGGATCTTTTTCCGATCAGCCATTGCGCCGGGAGAGATCGGACTGGCCGCCGCGAGCGCCTCCGGTCCGTTCTTTCTGTCCTTGATGTTGCCCGGAGTGGTGCGAGCGTTGGACGCACAACCTGCAACGCCCTGGGCGAAAGGTCATGTAGGGGCCTTCATGTTTGCCACGCGTGATGAGCTGCATGCCGGGGTCCAAGCGGTGTACCGCCTGTCAGTTAGCCTGCCCAACTTTCCCCTTGAGAAATACGAAAGGGCCGTCGCGGGGATCGGCGAGACGGAAGGCGAACGCGCACAAAAATTCAGGATCGGACAGAACATCTTTCGCGATGCCCTGATCGAATACTGGAACGGAACCTGCCCGTTGAGTGGAATTTCGAGTCCTGCGCTGCTGAGGGCCTCGCACATGATCCCATGGTCCGATTGCACGACCGACGCGCAGCGACTCGACGTGCATAACGGACTTCTGCTGTCCGCTCTGTGGGACGCTTCATTCGATGCCGGGCTGGTGACATTCGACGACGATGGAGGGGTTTTGACTTCTCCTCGTTTGGAAAATTCTGCGCTCGAAGCCCTGTCCTTAGATAAAGCGCCGAGGCTGTCGTTGCGCGATGAGCATCGGCCCTACTTGGCCCATCATCGCAACCACGTTTGGATCCGGAATTGACGGCGGTAGGCGCTGCGAACCCTGCATTGGGGAGGGTGGTGTTGGACTTCTAAGGTCTCGTGACGGCGCTGTAGCCGCCGCCGAACTGTGTCGTCACCGCCGCGACAGACGTCTTTGTGGGCGTGACCAGGTCACGCGAGCTGCTAGGCCTCGCGCTGCGCAAATCCGAAGCGATGGCCCTGATGAGTCCCGCGACGGAGCTCGTCGACCTGGCCGCGCAGGCTGCGGAGTTGAAGGGATGAGCGGGCCCGTGTCGACAGCCAGACTGGGGACGTCGACCAAGCTCATTGGTTTGACCAAGCATACGAAGCACGGCCACGTACCAAGCCCGGTCTCGCCGCATTTCGTGGCGCCGCCGGCGCAGCCGGCCCTGTCGTTTAACTCGATTGCCTTGGCCGCCGCCGTCGCGAGGACGCGGTGTCGTTTGCACCGATTGCTGCCGGTAACGCCGCGAAAACAATTCGCTCAAGCTCTGTGCAGCGGTCGTCGTCGAGGCTTGCTTCGATCTGGCTGAAGCCAAGGATCATTGCCCGGGACACGCGCCGATACGTCCCAAAACCTAGGGGGCGCACGGCAACGTCAAGGTCAACAGCCGGACACAGTCGCTCAGGCTCTGCAATGCCGACAGGTCACTGATGACCGTCAGCCGATCGAGATCAGCTGTACGGCAACACCGGTCTCGGAAGTGCCGCAGCCGCCCAGTTGGCGTTCCGGGGCAGGTTCGGCGAAAGCTCGTCGACTCCGCGATCAGGCGGTTCGCGGGGTGTCGTCTACGTCCTCCTTCGCGAGCAATGCATAGCGCAGCAGGCGTGGCAGTCCATGCACGCCGCTATGGTCGCTACCTGCAGCGCCGTCCACGATAGCGTCCGGCTTAGCGGCATCGAGAGACCTTGGAACGTCACCGTCCTCGCCGTCGCCGATTAATTGTAGCTTCCTGGCCATTTATCCAGGTCGCTGTCGTCGAACGTAGACAGGGATGATCTCGTCACGGGGGCCCGGCCACCGGGATCGGCGGGGCGTGCCAAATTATAGAATCGCGACAGAGTGCGAGCCCACCGTCCTCCCGGATCTGCAAACCACAGCTGCGAGGTGACGATCCAGCGCGATCCGAGCTGCGGATGGTCGGTCACCTGGCCGACGAGACGGAGGCCGAGTGGCGTCAGCATGGGGACGTAGAGGTCCAGTGTCGGTGCCGTCCGCAATCTGGCTTCCACGAACGAGATGTCATGCTCCAGCAGGGCACAGTCCCTGGCCAACGAAGTCAACCGCTCAGAGAACTCCGCGGTAATCGTGCTGGGGTCAAGAAACGGGAAGCTGCGGGTGAGCATTTTAGGGGCTCGTTCAACTTGAGGAAAAGTGGGGCAGGGCGCTGTTGCACGCAGGCAGAGGGGCACCGTAAATCGGCTTGTCTACCGCCGGTGATCCGCGCGAGACCTTATTGATGAGGCAGCACTTGCCGACTCGATGGGAGACCGGCCGGGGCGCGCCGTGGACGCGCTGACTGATGATAGTCGCTCGGCGAACGTATCCCTGAGCCGGTCATGCGCCGTTCGCCGGGCGGCAGAGCCGGCTCTCCCTCTTTCCAGTCTTTCGAAAGGTGAAGCAGGTTCAGCCCCGGCGTGGGCGATTTCGGCTCGGCGTCCCGGGTTGCGGAGCTGGAATGGACCAATGCAACCTTCTCCTCCCTGCACACGAGGGCATCGGCTCAGGCCCACGCAGCAAGGTCTCACCGCCGTTTCGGTGACAGGCCGACAGTGACCGAGGGAGGCGGCGCGACGGTCAGAGGTCATTTGCATCTCCCGTCACCCTTGTCACGTGCGCATCGGCGTGAACCGCCACTGCCGCTGCAAAAGCGCGGCAGCGTTCCATCAGTTGAGGATCCTGCCAGATGGAACGTTCGAACAGCAGCGCAGTCAGCGCGGCAGCGTCGAGAAACGGCACCTCCTCGATGAGGTCTGCCGGCTCGGCTGGCATCAACTCGCGCTCGGGATCGCTTTCGCGCAGCATGGCATCCAGCAACGCCCTTCGGGGATCTCGCTCCCTGTCCGGCGCAATGGCCGCCAACAACGTTGGGACCGGAGTACTTCGTTTACGCTGCGTTTCCCGAAAATGACTGAAACCACGGAACGCCCAATCGATCTCGAGCACCGACGTTCGAACTGGAACGATGATCACTGCCGCGCCGCGCATGGTCGCCCGATTGCAGGCACGGTCGTGACAGCACAGATCGACGACGACGTCGCCATCTGCGCCGACCTCCGCAATTGCAAGATGTTTGACAGCGATTATGAACCGCGCGTCGGCCTGATTGATCGCCGCCGCGAGCCTGATAGACACGCCGGCGGTGAGTTCAAACGGGGGCTGTAGCATCAACGACGAGCAGGGCACCGGCAGCGTTGCCCCGACGGGATCAATCGCCGCGACGGAGCCAGCATATGTCTGCCGCACCAGCAACGTGCGGCGACCCTGAAGATGCAGCCCATAGGCCAGCAGCGCCGCCGTCAAGCTGCGGCCAGAGCCGCCATTGACGCCGGCAAGGAGATAAATTCGCAGCGCCATCATGCATGCTCACGCGGCATGACGACGAAGATTGTTTGGGTGCATCGTCGCTGCCGGCTGCGCTTCGCCATACGCCGCGCGAAGATTCGTTGTCGCACGCCAAAGCCGCGAGTGCACCGTGCCAGTCTGCACGCCGAGCCGGGCTGCGACTTCCGCCTGCGGCAGTCCCTCGACCCGCACCAGCCAAATGACTTCCCGATCCGTCGCGGACAGAGCTCGCAGCGCAGACATCACATCATCAAGCTCGAGCGTCGTCTCCTGCGAGGCATCGACGGGAACGTCGATCATCTCGGCGTCGTCGCTGCTAGTTGTGCCGAGAGGCGAGAGCACCAGATCCCGACGATTGGCTCGCCGCCTGGCATTGCGAATGCAATTGTGCAGGATCGCAGTCAGCCAACCCGAGAGGCTTCCCTCTTCGAAGCGGTGGGCGTGCTGAAAGGAAATGAGCAGCGTATCCTGCACAAGATCCTCCGGCGATCCAATGTCAGTCCGCGCGCCGATCAGAAACGTAGCGTGCCGCAGCAGGACCGGTCTCAGCGCGATGATGCGGTTCGTTAGGGCGTCGGCAGGCTTGTCGGACATCGATTGCTCCTCTCGTGACGAGGGCAGCCTGGCAGGATCCTCATTCATGTCAAGGATCTTTTTCCTATTCGCGAACCGAAGCTCTGTTCGCCTGTTCTGGTCAACAATCCTTGTGCCGGCGGGAAAGCTCGACCGGTGCTGTGAGGCATCACGGGCGCACTGACTGGAGCCACGTGAAAAGCGTGACGAAGAACGGTGCTACATTCCCTATACAGCACACGAAGGGAGCGATTCAGACGTCAACGGCGTTAGTCGAAGTAACGGGGAGAATACGAGCTGATTGAAGTTGGCCGACGGTGTGCGGCGTCAAGTGTGGTTTTAGCTGGAAGTCCCAGCCATCGGCGTAGCGATCGATGAGCTGATGGAGCCGATGCATCGTCGCATCCCGATCGAAACCCTGCTTCACCAAGCCGTTCGTCATAGTTTCGCACCAATCGGCGAGGTTGCGCTCCTGGCCATCTTCGAGCCCTTCACGGATCATGAAGTAAAGCGCTAGACGCGCGACATCGTCTCGGGACGGTTTCCGAAGCGTCTTCTGCTGCTCGCGGTATGCACGCTGGTAGTCTACCTGATTGATGCGGCGCGTTCTGGTCGATTTCATCATCTCAACTCCTCACGATTTACGGTGCCGGTGATCATGCCCCCGTCGCGAGACGCACTTCCAGCCTTTCCAGTCTGACGCAGCGCGTTGCAAGCGACAAATCTCGCCGGTGACGTGATCCGTTTCCACCGAAGATGATCACTGTTTGAAAGCGATAGCGCCATATCGAGCGGCGACGTTCGCTGCTGACAGGATGGCGAGCATGGGAGAAGCGGAGGAAGCCTTCCGTAAGGCACCTCGCGCGCGGATCTTCCAAGGTTGTTACCGTCTAGCTACGCCGATTTGAATCGAAAATATTGAGAATCGAATCAGAAATGCAGGGCTTGGAATCAAAGATGCGCAACTGCATCCGCGTTGCCCGTAACCGTAAGCGACGCACTCGCAACGTCTTCCAGATTGCCGACGACGCAAGTTGATGGGAGTGAGGCGATCGGCCCGACCGCCATGCCGGTCCTCCATCCGTATGGTCCTTGGAAGCTCTTGAAACTTAGCGATCGGTCAACGGCGTCGAGGGTTGCAACGCTAACTGTGACGTTTTGAATCGGAATTGTCGAAGTTCGAATCGCCTTTCGTGAAGAGTGAAACGTAAATCTGGAGATCTGAATCGAATTATCCCAAGTGTTGTTGCGTTGCGGACAACCGAAAACACTTTGTGAGTAACTCTTGTCGACGTCCTTCGCATACTCTTTGATTGAAAGGCGGGGCGATGCGTTGGTGCCGGTGGAGGCGAAGCGCGAGGTATTTCGGCGTTGTCTCGGCAAAGTTGACTTTCAAGCCGTCGGAGTAAGTGGCGAAAATGACGGTGTCTTGGACGTCGTGAGCGAGCGCTTGACGGGCTTTTATACTCCACGACGTCGGTGAAGTTCGGAATTTGTCTGTCGGCTCCAAGAGGCGGCACCAAGCAGCGCGAATAGCTCACGGTTAGCGTCATGGCGGCTCCGACCGCAGAGGCCGGTTGAACTTTAATGACCCGCGGCGCCGCTTCCTGAGCGCTATCAATGTTCTGAGGGGGAAGGCGGAAACCTGTCGAGCGTGGCACCGGTTAACGACGTTGAGGTTTGCAACGCTAGTGAAGATTCTTGAATCACAATTGTAGAAGTGTGAATCGCCTTTCATCAAGATGCAAACGGAAATCTCGAGTACTGAATCGGCTTTTCGCAACTGTTATGCGGTTGCGGGCGAGCGCTAAGACGTTCAATGCAAATGATTGACGTCGTTCGGTCCAAAACAGCCAAAGACTGCCCAGCGTGAGAACGACGAGTTGCAGTCGTTGCAGATTGGCGATGCGGAGGGGCGCGTAATTAGTTATTTGGATCTCGCATCGTTTGTTTACGCAACGCCGTTTTCGAAGTTCGAAACACAAACCTCGAGATCCGAATCGCTTTCATGGAGTTCTGCAACGAAAAGTTCGAAAGTTGAATCGTCTGTCGCGGAGTTTGAATCGGAAATGCGCAGCTGTTTTGGAGTTGTCTGCGCAGTGCGGTCAGCGGGACGTGATTTATTCGTTGATATCGACGTTAGGCTGTGCGTCCCGCAGAGGATTGTCGGGGCGGTTGCGAGTTGACTTGCACGGATTGCCGGTTTGCCGGTGATGGGGCGCTTGGAGCGCCCGAAGGTTAAGGAGTCGTGCTCTCGAGCGCGACTTCGCCAGAGAACGTGCTCGCGGTGTCGTGTGTCCTTCCCGTCCGATCAGTACTGGGGACAAGGAGAACGTCCAGCGAAGCCGTTTCCGTTTTGTCGCTGGATAGATGTGCTCGAACATCCGGTCGGATGGCCCGTCGGTGGGGGCTGGCGTCGCGGGCGCAGCCCTACGTCTGAAGCTTCTTATTCCAAGAGCGTTGTCTCGACGGAGGTTGGCTGGTGTAGCGGAATGTCCCGCAAGGAATGTCGGGATTACCGGTGTCGTTCGAGGCCGTCTCCAATCCCGCGCCGTGGATCAGTATTTTGTTCGGGGATCTGCGAAGAGGTGCCGGTCGAGCGAAGCATGAACTCCTCCGGCGCTGACCAGGGTGAGGGCGCTCTAGCATTGCCAAAGGGGCGCGCCGCGGATGGTGGACGGCGTCGAGCCCCGTTAACGGCCCGCCTTAAGTTCGATGGCGGTCGCGACGAGGCCGGTCGAAACCCTGATCGAGGCGGCCGCCGCTTCCCGAAGTCCTCTAGGAGTGGAAGGCGACAATGTCGGGATAACCGGCGCTCCGTTGCTCATCCCGATTCACAACTCGGCGAGTCCGTGACGGTAGCGTGGTGCGATCGCTGGATGTTCACTAAGTCGCTACCGGGGCCGGTAGGCTCCGATTCCGAAGCGGCTACTCGGCTCCGGCAAAGTCCGAGCCGGAGGGGCCCTGTGCAACAGAAAATCCTGTTGCAGCATTGTTGCAGGTTGAAAGGCACTTTCGCCGTATGGTTGTAAAACGGCGTTTCGCCCGTCAACAGATTTTGCAAAATACAATCAACGGTTTATGGCGGAAGGGGTGGGATTCGAACCCACGGTACCCGTGAGGGCACGCCGGTTTTCAAGACCGGTGCCTTAAACCACTCGGCCACCCTTCCGACTTGGACATGGGCACTTAGCAGACGCGGCGGTGGGGCGGAAGGGGCTGTCCGCGAGACGGCGAGGTCGTCCGGGATGCGGGACCGCGGAGGTCGAGGGGCTTGCAAGAGCCGGATGCCGGCACTGTGCCCGCGCCGATCCGCGACGCCGATCTGCCGCGGGATGAGGAGAAGCGCGGGGCGACCGGTGGCACTTCCCGGAGTTGCCCGTTGCGATCTGAAGCGCTCAGCGCCGCCGAAATTGTGTTGACTTGGCTCGCGGTGCGGGCGTAGGGCTCCGCTCGGTCGCGCGCTTTGCCGTGCGGCTGTTCATCCATCCAACGAAGAGCACATGGGCCCTAGCAGCTTTGGCCGCTTTTTCCCGGCGTCGGTCCGGGCGAACGCGACCGCAACACATCGGACCGCGACCGGGTCGGGCCGCGTGAGCAAGGTGCGCTGCTAGCCGCCTGATCTCACCGTCCCGCCGCGCTCGCGGCCGTGGAGGTGAGTGATGTCGATCAAGATCAAAACCGCATGGTGGCCGGCACGGACCGGTCTTGCCGCACGCCGGGCCGAGGCCCGGATTGCGGCCAACGACAATCTGCGCGGCGGCGTGCGCCGTCCGCGGCGTCCCGCGCTCGAGCTGCACTGGCATCTGTCTCCGACCGGTTGCCTGGTCGGCGGCTGGTCCGCCGTGCCGTCGAGCGATGACGCAGGGAGCGCCGAGGCCGGCAGCGCCGGCAGTCGCCCTTATCATCCGCCTTCGCGCGCGGCCTGAGCAGCAGCGTCCGGCGGTGCCGGCGGACAGGAGCACATCACGATGGACCATCAACCCAGATTGCCCGCTGCCGCCGTACGGCGCGCGGCGGGCTTGCCGAAATCAGCAACAGCCACGGTCGCGCTGCGCGCGCGCCGGACCGGCGAGGGCGCCTGACGCCGCTCTCCGGTCCGGCCCGTGCGCGGCGGCCGGATCAGGAGAGCCTCATGACCAAGCACATCCCCCTCGAAGCGGCGGCGGCCTGTGCGGCCGTCCGCCCCAGCGCCGTGCTCGACGCCGCGCATCTCGGCGAGATCCGCGGCGCGTTCGGCACCATCGCGGTCGACGACCGCGCGCCGCGCCGCACGCTGAAGGCGCGGCTGCAGACGCTGCTGGCGATTGCCGGACCCGGCCTGATCGTAATGGTCGGCGACAACGACGCCGGCGCGTTCGGCACCTACACCCAGGCCGGCCAGAACTACGGCACGACGCTGCTGTGGACGCTGCTGCTGCTGATCCCGGTGCTCTACGTCAATCAGGAGATGGTGGTGCGGCTCGGCGCCGTCACCGGCGTCGGCCATGCGCGGCTGATCTTCGCGCGGTTCGGCAAATTCTGGGGCGCATTCAGCGTCGCCGACCTGTTCTTGCTCAACGCTCTGACGCTGGTCACCGAGTTCATCGGCATCAGCCTGGCGCTGCGCTATCTCGGCCTGCCGCAGTTCTGGGGCGTGATCGCCGCCGCGCTGATCGTCACCCTGGCGGTTTCGACCGGCGACTTCCGCCGCTTCGAGCGCTTCGCGCTGGTGCTGGTCGGCGGCAGCCTGCTGCTGATCCCGATCGCCGTGATGCTGCATCCGCCGCTGCCGCAACTGGCGCACGACTTTTTCATGCCGAAGATGCCGGCGGGCGCACCGCTCAGCGACGTGATGCTGCTGATCATCGCCATCGTCGGCACGACGATCGCGCCATGGCAACTGTTCTTTCAGCAGAGCTATCTGATCGACAAGCGGATCACCCCGCGATTCATCCGCTACGAGCGCTGGGACTTGTGCCTGGGCATCGCGCTGGTGATCATCGGCGCGGTGGCGATGATCGGCTTCTCGGCCGCGGCGTTCGCCGGGCGGCCGGAATTCGGCGCCTATACCGACGCGCTCGGCACCGCGCGCGGCATCGAACTGGCCGCCGGGCGGCTGCCGGCGATCCTGTTCGCCCTGGCGTTGCTCGATGCCAGCATCATCGGGGCTGCCGCGGTGTCGCTCGCCACCGCCTACGCGATCGGCGACGTGTTCGCGGTGGCGCATTCGCTGCATCGCAAGCCGAGCGAGGCGAAGGGGTTCTATGCGGTCTATGCCGGGCTGATCGCGTTTGCGGCCGCACTGGTGGTCACGCCGGGCATGCCGCTGGGCCTGCTCACCAATGCGGTGCAGACGCTGGCCGGCGTGCTGCTGCCGAGTGCGACGGTATTCCTGCTGCTGCTGTGCAACGACAAGGCGGTGCTCGGCCCGTGGGCTAACGGACCGGCGCGCAACCTGTTCACCGGGGCGATCGTCGCGGTGCTGGTGCTGCTGTCCGTGATCCTCACCGCGTCGGTGCTCTATCCGGACATCGGCGAGGATTGGATCATCGGCATTCTGGCCAGCGGTGGCGCCGGCGCGCTGCTGCTGTCGCTGATCGTCAAGCTGGCGTCGCGGCGCCGCGAGCGGGCGACGGCCGCGGCCGCTTGCTATGGCGACCCGGCGGAGTGGCGGATGCCGCCGCTCGAGGCTCTACCGGCGGCGCGTCTGTCCGGGCTTAGCCGGACATGGATGCTGGTGCTGCGCGGCTACCTGGTACTTGCGGCCGGGCTCCTGCTGTATCGCATCGTCGAGCTGGTCGCATCGGGGCTGTGAGCTCAGCACCACACAACAGCAGCTCGCGAATCGGGGCTCGCGGGACACAGATAGCGTCAGGATCTCGGCGGACGGGAGCTGCTGTGTGTCTCGCGAGGCCCCGTGCGACGGAATGTCGTTCAGAAACTGTGGTATTTCAGCATCGGTTGAGAGGCTAATCCTGCGTTGCGGCCGCTCTCGCGGCGCGGGATGTCCGATATTGGTCGGTCGCGACTGCGGTCCACCACTAGGTTCGCCGGGCAGATCTGGCCAATCCAGACGAACCGACGGAGTTCTCCAAGTATGTCCGATGCTTCCGAGCGCGCTAACGACGCCGATTTTCCGGGCAGTCGGGCGCCGGCCGCGTCCACTGCGGATACCGACGACCTGCGCCACGTGGTGATCCACTTCTGTGCAGCGCAGGCGCTCTCCGGGGAGGCGGAAAGTCTCCAGGGCGTCGGCGACGTGGTGGAGCTGGAAGGCACGGCATTCGGGTTCTGTCGCTCGCGAGGGGGGGAGTCTCCGAGGACTGATTTTACCCGCCTGCAGGTCGCACTGCGCAGCAACGGGCGCGCCGGCGCGGCAGCTTCGGGCGCCGACATCGATCATGAGCCTCGGCGCGCCTCGTCGGCGATGCCGTCGCCGGCCGAATTCGGCGGTGGCGATGAGCAGATGATCATCCGCTGCCCCAACGGCACGCTGATGACCACGCTGGAGTCGATGCTCGGCGTCAAGCCGCGCGGCAAGCTGGTGTTTGCGCCGTCCACGCCGATCGACGACCGCGGCGCGCTGGCGCTACGCGATTTTGCTCTATTCCTCGCGCGGCACGTCGATCCGGCGCAGCCGCGCCTGCCGCCGCTGATGCTGCGAGAACTGGAGCATGCATTGCTGGTTTCGCTGCTCAGCGTCGCCCGCCACAACTTCAGCGACCAGCTCGATCGCGATGCTCCGGACACCGCGCCCGACTACGTCCGCGTCGCCGAGGAGTTCATCGTGTCGTCCTGGAACAGGGCGATCACCATCAACGACCTCGCTGCCGTCACCAGCGTCGGCGTCCGCAGCCTGTTCAAGGCGTTCCAGAAGCACCGCGGCTACTCGCCGATGGCCTTCGCCAAATCGGTCCGCCTCAACAAGGCTCGCGAACTGCTGCTGCAGGGCGAGCCGTCGCGGTCGGTGACGTCGGTGGCGTTTGCCTGTGGCTTCAGCAATCTCGGCCATTTCGCCCACGACTATCGGCAGAAGCACGGCGAGTTGCCGTCGGAGACGCTGGCGCGCGCCCGCTGATCCGTCCGGCACAAGCAAAGAAGCTAGCCGAGATGCGCATAGGCAGACGAGGTCGCGTCCGCTAACCATGTCGCCTGTGAAGCGTTGAAGCGCCCGCGGGCGCGAGCGGCAGGCTGGCATCCTTGAGCGCAGCAGCGGGCATCGGTCATTCAACCAATCTCGTCGGCGTTCCGATGGGATATCTCACCGACGTCGCCTTCAACGACCAGCCGGTGCCGCTGCATATCGCCGGCGTGCGCGAAATGAACCCGAGCCTGTTCGAGATGCTCGGGCAGGCCGCCGACCTTGTCGATGCCGGCGACGCGTTCTCCTGCTACATGAATGCGCTGTTCGGCATCGATCCGGAACAGCGCGCCGGCGCGGGGCGGCGCCGCTTCCGTTCGTCCTTTCTCGACCTGATCAAGGGCTGGGGCTTCGACAGCAACGGGCCGGAAGGCGCCGTGCTCAAGGGGTGGGTTGAAAGCCGGTTCGGCATCTTCCCGACGTTTCACAAGCAGCCGATCGAGCGGGTCGCGAGCGCCGCCTGGGCGACCTATGTCGAAGAAAAAATGTCGAGCCGCTTTCACAACAATGCGATCACCGTGCAGCTCGATCTGCTGTTCGAATTTTGCCAATGGGCGCTGGCGCATTTCGCGGCGGCGGGCAGTACGCACGTGACGCTCTATCGCGGCGTCAACGCCTTCGACGAGCACCAGATCGTGCAGCGGATCGACAGCCGCCGCGTGGTGATCCGGCTGAACAATCTCACCTCGTTCTCGTCGGACCGAAGTGTGGCCGATTGCTTCGGCGACACCATCCTGACGGTGCGGGTGCCGGTGCAGAAGATCCTGTTCTTCAACCGGTTGCTGGCTGCGCATCCGCTGAAGGGCGAGGCGGAGTATCTGGTGATCGGTGGCGCCTATCACGTCACCGCGAGCTATTTCTGAGGGACGCGATGACAAGCCCCGACATCGAAGACAGGGCGCTGGCGGCGTATCTCGGCTTCGCGCTCGGCGACGCGCTCGGTGCCACCGTCGAATTCATGACGCCGGGGGAGATCGCGGAGCGCCACGGCGTGCACAAGGAGATCGTCGGCGGCGGGTGGCTGCGGCTGAAGCCCGGGCAGGTGACCGACGATACCGACATGGCGCTGGCGCTTGGCCGTTCGCTGATCCGCTGCGGCGGATTCGACGTTCGCGATGTGTGCGAGGAGTTTGCCGCCTGGCTGAAGACCGGTCCGGTCGACGTCGGCAGCACCTGCCGGCGCGGCATTCGGCGCTACATCACCACAGGAACGGTGGAAGGACCGTATTTCGAAGGCGACGCCGGCAATGGCGCGGCGATGCGTGTCCTGCCGCTGGCGCTGGCAACGCTCGGTCGCCCGGCGCAAGCCGAAGCGTGGACGATCGCGCAGGGACACATCACGCATCATCATCCGCTGTCCGATGGCGCGGCGCTGGCGCTGGTGCAGATGCTGCAGGTGCTGATCGCCGGTGACGGACGCGCCCGCGCGCGCGCCATCGCGGATGCGCTCGTCGATACTCATCGCAGCTTTCGGTTCGAGCCGTATCGTGGACAATCCTCGGCCTATGTGGTCGACACGATGCAGACCGTGCTGCATCATTACTTCAGCAGCGCGACGTTCGCCGAGTGTGTGATCGCGACTGTCAACCAGGGCGGCGATGCAGACACCACCGGCGCGCTCGCGGCGATGCTGGCTGGAGCCACCTACGGACTGGCCGCGCTGCCGAAGCGCTGGCTCGAACGGCTCGACCGCGGTGTCGTCGCCGAAATTCGCGGACAGGTGCCACGGCTGCTCGCGATGTCGTGACGTTCACATTCGTCGGAGCTCTGCGCATGCACGCCTTGCGCACTGTCAAAAGGCGCGGCCGTTCAATGGTCCGCGCGTGCAACTTGGTTGTTGCGTTGCGGTCAGATTGAGTTCCGGCCTGTCATGCAGATTGTCGCACGGTGGTGCGCACTCTTGCCACCTCGCAATCGCCGGGCCTGCCACCCATACTGTTGCCATCACCGCACCGTGTTCGGCAGTCATCGGTGATGAGGACGCATCGTAGCGCTCCCGCCATTTCGCTTGATATGGGAGGAGACCATGCACCAGCACCAATCGCGCACTCACAAGTCTTTGTATCAGCGCCTGACCGAGGAGGCGTGCTCGTTGCGAGATCAAGCGGAGGCTGCGCCGCAAGATGAGCGGGATCGACTGATCGATCGCGCACGCCAACTGGAGACCGCGGCCAATATGGAAGGTTGGCTGTCGTCGGCGGAACTCAAGCC
Organism: Rhodopseudomonas sp. AAP120; assembly: GCF_001295845.1. Classification (GTDB taxonomy): domain Bacteria; phylum Pseudomonadota; class Alphaproteobacteria; order Rhizobiales; family Xanthobacteraceae; genus Rhodopseudomonas. The sequence goes on from NZ_LJIC01000124.1 coordinate 89,387, forward strand.
GCCGACCTGAGCGTTTACCGCTTCAACCGCAGAAATTTCACGCCGATCTCGTCGCCATTGATCCAGGCCAGTTCACACCGGCGATAAGCGAGACCGGTCGAGGACAGCAGGAGAAAGAACTCTTTCTCCTTGAGCTTGTCGAGCGACGACGGCACCAGCCTCGCGCCTTCGACCGAGGCGTCGCGCAGTTTGCAGGTGAGGCGCCAGGTGCCGTCGATCGACATGATCCAAGCATCCACGCCGCGATCGAAACCGACCCTGCGGTGTTTGCGCTTTTCGGGAATGGTCATGAAGAGCCCGCGGTTTGTCGAAGCGGCGAGGCGTAGCCCGCCACCGGCCATCGGCCGTTCAATCGCTGATCCGGGTGAGAATGGCGCGTAGCGTCAGGCTCGGCGTCTCCCGCGCGGCGCCTTCGATCGAGACGTAGCCGTCCTTGGCGACGCCGTCGAAGGTGACCTCGACCGGATCGATGCCGAAGATCGAGACGCGCTCGGGATCGTTGGCATGCGCGTGACGGATACCGCGCAAACTACCAGAGACGGAGAGTCCGACCTGAGTGTAGGAGCCGATATAGGCGAAGCTCGAGTCGCCGCCTCGGATCTGGCCGTCGCTCAGCAGCACCACGCCGTGCGCTTTCTTTCGAGCTGTCTTAAATTCTGCCGTGTAAAATCCCTTCAAAGGATCAGTCATTGCAATATCCCCGCACCACCTAATACGGAGGGTCTAACACCTTCGGTTTACATCTTTGCTAAGAACTTGGGGTTTGCGCCGTCGGCGCCATTTACCCGAATGAAACATCGGCAGACGCGAGGTGCGGCCACCACGGCCGCCACAAGCCGGCCGCGCCGCTCGGGATAGCGGTATCAATCGTGGTGGTGATCGTCGGGATTGGTGGGGATCGTCACCAACCGGCCATATCGGACGCCGCGCTCCGCGAAAATGTGATCCGCGAAGTGCTGCAGCTCAGTGGCCTTGCCGTCGAGAATGGTGACCTCGAGGCATTGGTCGTGGTCGAGGTGCACATGCATGGTCGCGCGCGACAGGTCGTGGTGGCTGTGGAAGTTCTGGGTGAGCTTGCGGGGCAGGTCGCGTTTGGAGTGATCGTAAGTGTAGACCATCGCGCCGACGCAGTGTTCGTCGGTCGCATGTGCGGCGGTCTGCTGGATGCCGATCCGCGCCAGATCGCGGATCGCTTCGGAGCGGTTCTGATAGCCGCGCGCCGCGATGATGGCGTCGAGCTTCTCCATCAAGTCGTCGTCCAAAGTGATGGTTACGCGATGCATCGCCAGCCTCGTTGTGAGTATGCAGTTTTATTGACATCGTCATACTGCCCGTGCCACGTTGGCGGCACGGGCGATCTGCCGGGGCCGTCCGCGATAGCAGATTGGGGCGGGCGCGTCTTGCAGCGAAGCAGGGCGCGAGGGTGACTGCGTGTCTTTGTGCGACTTCCGGCGTTTGGTGCGGGGCGGGGCGGCCTGCGCGATCATCAGCTTTCCGTGGATGGGCGAGGCTGCGCAGGCGCAGCAGCAGGCGCGATTGCGGACTCTGCCCGAAATCGCGGTGGATGCGCCCACGGCGCCGCACCGTGCGGCTCCGCGGCATCCCGCCCAGCGGTCTGGTTCTCCCCACGCGCGTCGAGCCCCGGCGCCGACGGCGGCCGCGACTGCCGTCGCCACCCAGGCCGCAGGGGCCACCTCGTCCCCGGTGCCGCTGAGCGCGCCGCAGAACCAGGCGGCGAGTGCGCGGGTGATCAGCGGCGCGCAGATCAACGCCGTGCCGTTTTCGCGCGTCGGCGAAGCGCTCGAGGCGGTGCCGGGGCTTGTGGTCACCCAGCACTCCGGGGAGGGCAAGGCCAACCAGTACTTCCTGCGCGGCTTCAATCTCGACCACGGTACCGACCTGGCGATCACCGTGGATGGCATGCCGGTCAATATGCCCACCCACGGCCACGGCCAGGGCTATGCCGACATCAATTTCATGATCCCCGAATTGATCAGCACGATGACGGTCCGCAAGGGGCCGTACTTCGCCGATGTCGGCGACTTCGGCTCCGCCGGCGCACTCGGCATCGAGTATCTGCGGGCGATGCCCAAAAACCTTGCCGAAGTTTCGATTGGCAGCTTCGGTTACCGGCGGCTGCTGGGGGCCGGATCGACCGCCGTCGGCGAGGGGACGTTGCTGGCGGCGTTCGAAGGCAACACCTATAACGGCCCCTGGGACGTGCCGGACAACGTCCGCAAGCTGAACGGTGTGCTGCGCTACAGCCAGGGCACGCTGACCGATGGTTTCTCGCTGACCGGCATGGCCTACAGCAATCGCTGGACGTCGACCGATCAGGTCGCGCAGCGTGCGATCGACGACGGGCTGATCGGCCGCTACGGCTCGCTCGATCCGACCGACGGCGGCATCGCCAGCCGCTACAGCCTGTCGGGCCGCTTTGCGCATTCCAGCGACATCGGACAGACCGATCTCAATGCCTATGTGATCCGCTCGTCGCTGCAGCTCTTCAACAACTTTACCTATTATCTCGACAATCCGATCGAGGGAGACCAGTTCAACCAGTACGACCGCCGCACCGTGGTCGGTTTGAACGGCACCCAGCGGTTCGATTATCGCTTCGCCGGATTGCCGGTGGAGACCCGCGTCGGCCTGCAGAGCCGCGCCGACAGCATCAGCCTCGGGCTGAACAAGACGCTGCAGCGCGACTGGCTGTCGACGGTGCGGGCCGACGACGTCTCCGAGCAGTCGCTCGGGCTGTGGACCGACACCACGGTGCGCTGGACCGACTGGCTGCGCACCACCGCAGGCGTTCGCGAGGACTACTTCAACGGCCGCGTCATCAGCGATACGCCGGCAAATTCGGGTGATGCCTCCGCCTCGATGACCAGCCCGAAGTTCGGCATCGTGCTCGGCCCGTGGGTGGCGACGGAGTTCTACGCCAACGCCGGCACCGGGCTGCACAGCAACGACATCCGCGGCGCGACCATCACGGTCGACCCCAACGACAAGACCACGCCACTCGACCGCGTGCCGCTGCTGGTGCGCTCGAAGGGCGCCGAACTCGGCATTCGTAACCGTTCGGTCCCGGGCCTGACGACGTCGCTGGCGGTGTTCGTGCTCGACTTCGACTCCGAATTATTGTTCGTCGGCGATGCCGGCACCACCGAGCCGAGCCGGCCGAGCCGCCGCGTCGGCGTGGAATGGACTAGCCAGTACAAGCCGCTGCCCTGGCTCGGCTTCGATCTCGATGTCGCCTATACGCGGGCGCGCTTCACCAATATCGATCCGGCTGGCGATCTGATCCCCGGCGCTCCCGCCTGGGTGGCAAGCGCCGGGCTGACGCTGGGGCGCGAGACGGGATGGTTCGGCGCGGTAAAGGGGCGTTACTTCGGCCCGCGACCGCTGATCGAGGACGGCAGCGAAACTTCGCTGGCATCGCTGATCTTCAACGCGCGGCTCGGCTATCGCTTCGACAACGGCATCCGCGTGCAGTTCGATGCGCTGAATCTGTTCAACGCCAAGACTAACCAGATCGAATACTACTATCTGTCGCGGCTTCCCGGAGAGCCGCTCGGCGGCGTCGGTGATCGCCATGTGCATCCGGCAGAGCCGCTGGCCGTGCGGCTAACGCTGGCCGGCGCGTTCTGACGCTCAGCGCGGTTGTCAGAACGTCGTCGTGGTGCGAACGCCGAACACCACGGCATCACGAATTCGCCGCGTTCCGGTGGCGTCGCGCGGGTCGACCAGGCCGCCGCCGGGATGGATCACATATTCGAACACGGGCTGCACCGCGAAGCTCGGCGTGAGCTGCGCCCAGTAGGTCGCTTCGATCACGGCTTCGAAATCGCGCACCGGACTCATCACGCCGGTATAGAGCTGGATGTCGCGGTCGTATTGCCGAGCGCCTTCGGAGATCCGCGCGAAAGTCGCCGCGACCCCGATCTTGTCGTCGGGACGGCTGGTGCTGAAGCCGGTGAGCTGCAAGCCTCCGTCGATGTAGAAGCTGATCAGATTGCGATCCGACGGACTAACCGAACTGCGCACGAACAGGCCGAGCCCCTTGGCCGGGTCGAACGGGCTGCGCCACAGCAACTGCTCGACCACGCCGAAGATGCCCTGGTTGCGCTGCAGTGAGAGCGGCTCGCCTGAGCCCGAAATATCGCCGAGCGCGCGGCCGTCGGCGCCGCGGCTGAGATGATCGAAGCTGCCGAAATGATACCAGGCGCCGGCGGCAATCGTACCCGGGAGTGCCGCGTCGCCGAGTTGGAAGCCGTAACGGAGCTGTCCGATGATCCAGGGCGGATCGTTGACACGAAACGCCAGCCCGTTGGCGTTCTTGATCTGCGGATCGCCCGGACCGGGCGGCGCGGCATCGCCATCGAACACCGCCAGATAGGCTGTGAGATTGTCGCTGAGCTGCGCCTTGACGCGCACGCCCGGGGCAGCGAGCGGCGGCGAGGGGCCCCCGCTCGGCAGGATGATGCCGGTGATGCCGGGCCAGCCCAGCGCCGAATTGACGAAGATGTCGTCGTATTTGCTGTCGATGAATTCGACGTCGGAGGGCTGCTGGCCGACCCGGACCAGCAGCCGGCCGCCGAACAGCGCCTGCTCGATCCACATTTCGTAAAGCCGCGTCGCCGACAGCGCCTCGACGCCGCTGACCAGCATTAGATTGCCGATATAGCTGCGCGACAGCCCGTCGCCGTGGATCTGGAACATGTTGGCGTGAAACGTCGCTCCGCTCCAGCCGACCAGCCTGTCGAGATCGATGGTGGTGCCGAGATCGGCGCGGCCGGTATAGACGGCGCCGGTACGGATGCCGCCGGAGACGTTGCCAAGGACTTCGCCGATATAGGTCAGGTTGAACTGCACGCCCCAGTCGGCCATGCGCTGCCGCAGTTCCTGGTCGGACCTCGCAGCAAACGCAGTCCGTTCGTCGCCGCGCACCGGCCCGCTCGGCACGGCCAGCAGCACGGTGGCGAGCAGGGCGGTCGCACGAACCGCGATCGGCAGGGATCTCGGCACGCTGCACCCGGACTATCTGATCAAGCCGATCCGCTTCATCACGACGAAGGCGGCTGCCGACGACAACAGGAGCAGCAGCACCGCCCAGAGGAAGCCGCTGTCGGTTTCGGTGAACGGCAGCCCTTTGACATTCATCCCGAACAGGCCGGTGACCAGCGTCGGGGGAAGCAGCAGAGCCGTGAGCACGGATAGCACGCGCAGGCTGTCACTGGTCTGCTCTTCGATCTGCAGATGCAGCTCTTCCTGCAGAAGCCGGCTGCGTTCGCGCATTTCGACGACGGAGTGATCGAGGCCGTCGAGGCGCTGCGCCAGCTTGCCGGCGCGCAGCCGGAGTCCGGGCTTGAGATCGGCCGGGCTGTCCCGCTCGAAGCGGTGCAGCACGATCCGAAGGCCGGACAGATGTCGATGCAGCCGCACGCAGGTTCGCCGCACCTGCCCGAGCCCCTGGCGGACATCGACGGTGTCGTCCGAAAGCACTTTTTCTTCGATATGGTCGAGCTCGTGCTCGGCGCTGTCGACCATCTTCTCGAGCGCGAGCGCGATCTCGTCGACAATGGTCTCGAACAACGCTGCAGTGCCCTCGATACGCAGGCCATGCTCGAGCGCGCGCCGCGTCGCATCGACGGCACAGAGTGCCTGATGCCGGCCGCTGATCAGCAGCTTCTCCGTCATCACGAACCGCAGATAGCCGGTGTCGTCGGATATCTCGGCGATGTCCCGCTTGAGGTCGGCGACGACGCCGTAGATGCAGTCCTCAGAGCCGTGCATCTGCTGATAGCTGTCCTTCGACAGCAGCAGATCCCGCGCCCGCGGTGGCAAATCCGCGGACGCGAGCCATTGCGGCGCACGCGTGTCGGCAAGGTTGAAGTGCAGCCAGCACCACCCCCCTGGCTCGGGCGCGGCGAGCACATCGCCGAGCACCTGCCGCGCCGTGCCGTCCGCGCCGAACCGGAACGCCCATACCAGTCCGGGCAGGGGCGCATCGTCCTGCGGCGAGGACGCGGCGGTGGCGGTGGATACCGACTGTTGCATGTCGACGTTCGATCCTGCCGCGGGTCAAAGCACCCGCGACAGCAGCACGTACAACGCCCCCGACAGCAGGATCGCGGCCGGCAGAGTGAGGACCCAGGCCATCAGCAGATTGCGGATCGTGGCCATCTGCAAGCCCGAACCGTTCGCCGCCATGGTGCCGGCGACACCGGACGACAGCACGTGGGTGGTCGACACCGGCAGCCCGAACATGTCGGCCGCGCCGATCGTGGTAGCGGCGACGAGTTCGGCGGACGCGCCCTGGGCGTAGGTCAGATGCGACTTTCCGATCTTCTCGCCGACGGTGATCACGATCCGCTTCCAGCCGATCATGGTGCCGAGCCCGAGCGCGATCGCCACCGCGATCTTCACCCAGGTCGGGATGAACTTGGTCGCGCTGTCGAGCGAGCCCTTGTACGCGTTGAGGGTCGCGACCTCTTCCTTGGAGAGGTCGTTCTCCTTGTCCTTCATCAGGAACCGGATCGCCTCCGAGGCCAGGTACATGTCGTTACGCGTGTTGCCGACCGCTTCTGCCGGCACCTTGCTGAGCGAGCCGTAGCGCTGCACCTGATCGCCGATGTCCTTCACCAGCACGGCCAGCGACGGATAAGTGCCTTCGCTGATGTGGTGCTGCGACACGTATTGCGTCACGGCCGGACGGGGATCGCCGATGATGTTGTGGCCGGCGCCCTTGGCGGAGATCACCGCCGAGGCGGCCGTCGAGGTGCGCTCGAACTGTGCGATCTGGGAATCCGGCAGCGCGCGGTTCAGCGCATAGGCGGTCGGCACCGTGCCGATCAGGATCAGCATGATGAGGCCCATGCCCTTCTGGCCGTCATTGGAGCCGTGGGCGAAGCTGACGCCGGTGCAGGTCAGGATCAGCAGGCCGCGAATCCACCACGGCGGCGGCGCGTTGCCTTCCGGGGCGGTGTAGAGCTTGGGGTTGCGGACCACCAGCTTCAGCAACAGCAGCAAAATCGCGGCGCAGACGAAGCCGACCAGCGGCGACAGCAGCAGCGCGTAGCCGATCTCGGTGGCCTTGCCCCAGTCGACGCCCGATGTGCCGTCGCGGCCGCGCAGCAGCGCGTTGGCGACGCCGACGCCGATGATCGAGCCGATCAGCGTGTGCGAGCTGGACGCCGGAAGGCCGAAGTACCAGGTGCCGAGATTCCACAGGATCGCGGCGATCAGCAGCGCGAACACCATGGCGAAGCCGGCGCTGGAGCCGACCTGGAGGATCAGTTCCACCGGGAGCAGAGACACGATCCCGAACGCGACGGCTCCGGTCGACACCATGACGCCGAGAAAATTGAAGACGCCGGACCAGATCACCGCGACTTCGGCGGGCAGCGAGTGGGTGTAGATCACCGTCGCGACCGCATTGGCGGTGTCGTGAAAGCCGTTGACGAATTCAAAGCCGAGCGCGATCAGCAGGGCGACCAGGAGCAGCAAGTAAGGAACATATGTCGTGACGCGAACGCCGGTGGCCTGCACGTCGACATAAATGCTGTAGGCGACGAACAACATGCCGGCGGCAAGAATGCCGACGAACAGGATCATTGTCAGCGGATTGAACCCTTTGTCCAAATTCGGCCGGCCGGCCGGCTGGATCGGGCCGTTGTCATCGATTGTTTGATTGATAGTGAAATCGGTCATCCAAAGCCCCTCGACTAATCGTGGGCTGATCTTGATCGGTTGATTTAACGGTTAGATGACACCTGCGACAAAATGCGCAGATTGTCCGAAACGAGGCACGAAGAGAAGCGGTGGCGGGAACCGCGTCGGTGAGCCGGCGTGCCCTCAGTCCGCGGGGCGGAGTGGCGTCCGAGCCGGTCGACTGAGGCATGGGGTCGGTTCGCGACATTGAAGTATCAACGTGACGCGACGACTACTCCGAGCCAGCGCAATACTCACGTACCAATCTGCTAGATCGATTCCGATCCAGCCCGCGCGTGTCCGTTCAAAGCTGCGCAAGAAAGCCGGGAACGAAGTAGTTAGCGCTGCTGCGCGGTGATCGCAGTCAACCGGATGTCATGCATCGTCCCTATATCGGCGGATGCGAGTGTGCTGCGTGTTTCGCAGGCGAGGCATGCAGCTCAGCATCGATCGAGAGCGTCCTTTGCCGCGCTTGGACCAAACCGAGTGCTGAGCCGTCGCGGTCGAGTTGTGCGCAAGCCGGGAGAATCTGCCGATGTCTCCAACTATCCGCAACAAGCCGTGGACCGAACTGCAGGTCGGCGACAGCGCCTCGATCGAGCGTCGCTGCGCCGTGCAGGATCTGATCCTGTTCGCGCATGTTTCCGGCAACACCAATCCGCTGATGCTGCCCGATGCGCCCGGCGCGGCGCATCACGACGTCGTCGCGCCGTCGATGTGGGTCGGCTCGTTGATCTCGGCCGTGCTCGGCAACGTGCTGCCGGGGCCGGGGACGCTGTACCGCTCGCAGAATCTGGATTTCAAAAAGCGTGTCCACGTCGGCGACAAGCTGACCATCGCGGTCACTTGTCGCGATAAGCGCGACGAGCCCATTGCGGAGTTTGCCGCGACGATCCGCAACGAGGCCGGTGAGATCGTCTGCGAGGGCGTCGCCGTTGTGAATGCGCCGACGGTGGCGGTCGAAACCCCGCTGCGGGAATTGCCGGCGCTGATCGTCGATCACGCCGATCACTTCGCGCGCTTGGTCGATCTGGCTTCGCAATTGCCGGCGCTGAAGACGGCGATCGTCTGCCCGGAGGATCATAACTCGCTGGGCGGCGCACTGATCTCCGCTCAGCGTGGGTTGATCGAACCGATCCTGATCGGTGATCCGGAACGCATTTCGGCGGCAGCGCGTGAGCTCGATGCCGATATCAGCGGCTGGCCGCTTGCGGCCGAAACCGATCATCGCGCTGCGGCGGCGCGCGCCGTTGCGATGGTGCTGGCCGGCGAGGCGGCCGCGGTGATGAAGGGAGCGATCCATTCCGACGAATTGCTCGCCGCGGTGGTGAAAAAGGACGGCGGGCTGCGTGGCCATGGCCGCATCAGCCACGTGTTCGCGCTCGACGTGCCGACGCTCGACGAGGTGTTGTTCATCTCCGACGCTGCAATCAATATCGCGCCCGATCTGATGGCCAAGGTCGATATCATCCAGAACGCCATCGATCTCGCCCGCGCCTGCGGCATCGACAGGCCGCGGGTCGGCGTGCTGTCGGCGGTCGAAACCATCAATCCCAATATCCCTTCGACGCTCGACGCGGCGGTGCTGGCCAAGATGGCCGAGCGCGGCCAGATCAAGGGCGGCATCGTCGATGGCCCGCTGGCGATGGACAATGCGATCGACATGGAAGCGGCCCGGACAAAGGGCATCGCCTCGCTGGTCGCAGGCCATGCCAACGTGCTGATCGTGCCCAATCTGGAAGCCGGCAATATGCTGGCGAAGGAACTGACCTTCGTGGCGCGCGCCGAAGCCGCTGGTCTCGTCATTGGCGCCAAGGTGCCGGTGATGCTGACCAGCCGCGCCGACAACGATCGCGCCCGGCTCGCCTCCTGCGCGCTGGCGCTGCTGTACGATCATTGGCGGCGCGAGGGCCGTGCTTTCGAAGGCGCCGCTCCGGCCGCGCTTGCGGCGGAGTAGCGCCATGGTCGATGTCATCCTCAGCCTCAATGCCGGCTCGTCCTCGATCAAATTCTCGGCCTATCAGCTGTCGGCCGGGCAATTGCTGCCCCTCGCGCACGGCCAGGTCGATGACATCGGTGACGACACCACCTTCATGGCCGGTCCGGCCAGCGGCCATCCGACCGCGCAGCCGGTCGATGCGCCGCGCGGCAGCGTCGATCACCGCGCCGCGCTCGGGCTCGCGGTGGATTGGCTGAAGCGCGACGAGCAGGGCTGCGACGTCGTCGCGGTCGGCCACCGGGTCGTCCATGGCGGGCCGGACTACGCGGAGCCGGTGCTGGCCGACGCTGCGGTACTGACTCGGCTGCGCGCCTTCATCCCGCTGGCGCCGCTGCATCAGCCGCACAATCTCGCGGGCGTCGAGGCCGCGCTGCAGGCCTTTCCGGACGCCGCCCAGGTGCTGTGTTTCGACACCGCGTTTCACCGCAGCCATCCGTTCGTCGCCGATACATTCGCGCTACCGCGCCGGTTCTACGACGATGGTGTGCGCCGCTATGGCTTCCACGGCCTGTCCTACGAATTCGTCTCCCGCAAGCTCAGGCTGCTGGCGCCGGGGCTGTCGCGGGGCCGGGTGATCATTGCGCATCTCGGCAACGGCGCCTCGGTGTGCGCGCTGCGCGACGGTCGCTCGGTCGCCTCCACCATGGGCTTCACCGCGCTCGATGGGCTGCCGATGGGTACCCGCTGCGGCCAGCTCGATCCGGGCGTGGTGCTTTATCTCATGAGCGAGAAGGGGATGAGCGCTACCGAGATCACCGATCTGCTGTACAAGCAGTCGGGACTAAAGGGGATCTCGGCGATCTCGCACGATATGCGCGAGCTCGAAGCCTCGAGCGATCCGGCGGCACATGACGCGATCGATTACTTCGTCGCGCGGGTCCGGCGCGAGATCGGCGGGCTCGCCGCGACCATCGGCGGCGTGGATGCCATCGTGTTCACGGGCGGCATCGGCGAGCACGCGACGCATGTCCGCGAGCAGGTGCTCGGCGACATGGGCTGGCTCGGCGTGCATCTCGACCGCAGGGCCAACGGCCGCAATGCCCAGATCATCAGCCTGGCCGACTCTCAGACGGTGGTGTTCGTGATCCCCACCGACGAAGACCGGATGATTGCCGAGCACACCGCCGAGGTCGCGGGCCTGCTGAACGTGCGCCCGAGCGGCCTGCAATTCGCGCGGCTGACGGCCTGAGGGCGTGGCCCATCGAACCATTTGAAATGACTGCCTGAGATTAGCCGCCTGACGCTTCAGGGAAGGACCTGCCGATGCCGTCGCCCTACAGCCCCGCCACCGCAAGCGTCCGCACACTCGCGGCCGCGGAGGTTGCCACCACGCAGATGCAGCGCGTCGCGCTCAGCTTCAGCCACCATGTCGAGCGCTTCGCCCGCGATCATGGTCGGCGGATGCAGGAGCTGATCGCCGACGGCGCCGCGCTGACCCGCGCCTTCGGCCATGCGGCCGGCAACGGCATCGCCGATCAGGCCAAGGAATACGCGGTGGATGCCGGTCAGCGCCTGGCGCTGACCTTCGACGTGCTGCGCGAGCGCGCCGAGAACGACGCCGCGCATGAAGCCGCCGGCACGCCGCCAGTACTGATCTACGATCACGAAGTCGCGGTGGATGGCAAGACGCTGGCGCGGCCGGTCAACTACGTGCTGCTGAAGATCCTGGCGCCCGAGGGGGTCGTCACCTACGACTGGAAGCGGCCCTATATGATCATCGATCCGCGCGCCGGCCACGGTGCCGGCATCGGCGGCTTCAAGCAGGACAGCCAGGTCGGCGTCGCGCTGCGCGACGGCCATCCGGTGTATTTCGTGGTGTTCCGGCCGCATCCGGAGCCGAGCCAGACATTGGCCGACGTGATGCGCGCCGAGGCGGAATTCGTCGCCGAGATCGCGCGCCGCCATCCGCAGGCGCCGAAGCCGATCATCGTCGGCAATTGTCAGGGCGGCTGGGCGACGCTGGTGCTGGCCGCCGCCAATCCGGACATTACCGGGCCGCTGGTGATCAATGGCGCGCCGGTGGCGTATTGGTCGGGCCGGCTCGGCGAGAATCCGATGCGCTATAATGGCGGTCTGCTCGGCGGCATCCTGCCGGCCCTGCTGCTGTCGGATCTCGGCGGCGGCGAATTCGACGGCGTGCATCTGGTGTCGAATTTCGAGCTGCTCAATCCCGGCCGCAATTACTTCGGCAAGTACTTCGATCTCTACAGCGATCCGGAAAAGAGCCGCGCCAGCTTCCTCGAATTCGAGCGCTGGTGGGGCGGCTTCCATTTCATGAACGAGCAGGAGATCCGCTGGATCGTCGAGCAATTGTTCGTCGGCAACCGGCTGTCGCGCGGCGAGGCGCGGATCGAGCGCGGCCGCCAGCTCGACCTCAAGGCGATCCGCTCGCCGATCATCGTGTTCGCCAGCCGCGGCGACAACATCACGCCGCCTCAGCAGGCGCTGAACTGGATCGTCGACACTTATGCCGACGAGCACGAGATCCGCATTCGCGGCCAGCGCATCGTCTACATGGTGCACGACAAGGTCGGGCACCTCGGGATCTTCGTGTCGTCGTCGATCGCCAAGAAGGAACACGCCGAAGTCGCGTCGACAATGAAGACGATCGAGGCCCTCGCGCCGGGGCTGTACGAGATGACGATCGACGAGCAGTTCGGCGAAGGCGTCGATGCCCGGTTCCGGGTATCGTTTCACGAACGCAAGCTCAGCGACATTCTGGCGATCGACGATAACGATCGCAGCGAAGAGCGCGGCTTCGCCGCCGTGGCGCGACTGTCCGAGCTCGGCGCCGAACTTTACGATCTGACCTTGCGGCCGTGGGTGCAGGCGATCACCGCCGACGAGGTGGCCAAGGCGATGCGGAGTGCGCATCCGGCCCGGGTGCAGCGGGCGGCCTTCGCTCATGACAATCCGCTGACCCGCGAGCTGCGCAATGCCGCCGACCGAGCCCGCGCCGAGCGGGTCCCGGCAGCGCCCGACAACCCGTTCCTGGAGTGGGAGAAGTTGTGGGCGAAGAGCGTGACTCAGGCGTTCGATGTGTGGCGTGATCTGCGCGACACCGCCTATGAGATGACGTTCCTGTCGCTGTGGGGCTCGCCGCAGGCTGACGCCATCGCCAACAGCCATGCCTTCCAGCGTACCCGCCGCGATCCCAAGGAGCTTCGCTATCTTCCCGACGTGCAGGCCATCCTGCTCGGCATCGAACGCGGCGCTTTCGAAGAGGCGGTGATCCGCATGCTGATCCTGCTGGCGCAATCGCGCGGCGCGGTGCGGCGCGACCGGCTGGAGCGCTCCGCCAAGGTGCTGACCCGCGACGAGCCGTTCGCGTCGCTCGGCGCCGAGCGCCGCGCCGCGCTGATCCGCGAGCAGTCGATCATCGTGGAGTTCGAGCCGGAACGGGCGATTGCCACGCTCGCCCAACTGCTGCCTGAGCACGAGCGCGGCAGGGCGATGGAGGTGGTGGATTTCATCGCCGGCGCGATCGAAGAGATGGAGCCGAATACGATCAAGATGTTGCAGCGAATGCGCGAGGCGCTCGGCCTGCCCCCGATCGCCTTGCCGGACACCGGGCGTGATCCGCTGCAGGAGACCGAGGCGGCTCGCGACGTGGCTTGACCGAACGTTGAGGGCAGGGGTGACTTGATCGGCCGGCTGCTGCGCCGATCAGGCGTCCTAGTCTCGCGTGATGTTTTGCATCAGCCGCGGATCAACCGGGCCGCGGCTTCTCCGGCCGTTTCCATGTAGCTGGCGTCGCGGTTCAGCAACACCACCGAGAACGCGCCGTCGATCAGCAGCACGATCTGGCGTGCGAGCGTGCGGGCTGGGAGCGCCGGGCGATCCTCCGCAAAGATCGCGCACAGCCAGTCCTCGGTACGCTTCTTGTGGGCGCGTCCGGTCTGGATCGCCGGGTGACCGGGAAGATTCATCAACTCCACCGAGGTCCGCAGAAAGCCGCAGCCCTTCCAGCGCGGGTTGCGCGCGTTCTCCGCGAGGTGGCAGAAGATCGCCTTGACCTTGTCGGCGGTGTCGCCCTCGGCCTCCGCGAACCAGCGCTGGAAGATCGCCACATTGGGCTGGTCGCGCGTCTGCAGATAGGCGGCGATCAGGTCGTCCTTGCTGCGGAAATGATAGTAGATCGTCCGCTTGGTCAGCCCGGCTTTCGCCGCCACCGCGTCGACGCTGACGGCGCGGATGCCGTCGCGGTGAAACAGCTTTCCGGCGGCTTCGACGATGCGATCGCGCGTGGTGCTCGGCGGCTTGGTCATGCCTCCATGTATACCGACCAGTGAATATACACAATGCGACGTCCGCATTATCGTTCGCGGTATGAACCAGGCTCCGTCCAACGCCTCCTCGCAGGAGAAGCACGCCGTCGAGATCCGCTGCCGTGACGGCGTCGTCCTCGGTGGCGATCTGTTCCGGGCGGCGACGCCGCGGGCGATCGGCACCGCCATCGTCAACCCTGCCACCGGCGTCCTCGCGCGCTACTATCACCGCTATGCCGCGTTCCTGGCCGAACACGGGTTCGACGTCGTCACCTATGATTATCGCGGTATCGGCCGCTCGCGTCCGGCACGCCTCCGCGGCTGCGGCTATCGCTGGCGGGATTGGGGTGAACTCGATTTCGCCGCCGTGCTGCGGTTCGCCCGCGACCGAGCGCACGGCAAGCCGGTGATCGTCGTTGGTCACAGCATCGGCGGGGTTTTGCCGGGGCTGGCC
>NZ_LJIC01000125.1 GCF_001295845.1 Rhodopseudomonas sp. AAP120
GTGTCCCGGGCGCGGTGCAGCGCGCAGCGCTGCTCCGCAGACCCGGGACCCCGGTTCGGATCCTCAGCAGAAACCGGGCCCCCGGATCTGCAGCGCACCACGCCGCAACCGGCGCGCTGCGCAGCGTCCGGGGCACGCAGACTGAAACTGATAACAACCGATAACAGGAGGATAGCATGAATATCCGCTCCAATCCCGAGACCACCCGCGCCGCCGTCACCACCGGCGCCCTGCCCTCGTCGCGGAAGATTCACGCGATCCCGACCGCGGCGCCGGATCTGCGCGTGCCGCTGCGCGAGATCATCCTCAGCGAAGCCGCCACCGAGCCGAACCTGCCGGTGTACGACACCTCCGGCCCCTACACGGATCCGAACGTCATCATCGACGTCAACAAGGGCCTGCCGCGCATCCGCACCGAATGGGTGAAAGAGCGTGGCGGCGTCGAGCAGTATCAGGGCCGCGACATCAAGCCGGAAGACAACGGCAATGTCGGCGCCTCGCACGCCGCGAAAGCGTTCACCGCCTATCACCAGCCGCTACGCGGCGTCGGTGATGCGCCGATCACCCAGCTCGAATTCGCCCGCGCCGGCATCATCACCAAGGAGATGATCTACGTCGCCGAGCGCGAGAACCTCGGCCGGAAACAGCAACTGGAGCGGGCCGAGGCCGCGCTCGCCGACGGCGAAAGCTTCGGCGCCGCGGTGCCGGCGTTCATCACGCCGGAATTCGTCCGCGACGAGATCGCGCGCGGCCGCGCCATCATCCCGTCGAACATCAACCACGGCGAACTCGAGCCGATGATCATCGGCCGCAACTTCCTCACCAAGATCAACGCCAATATCGGCAACAGCGCCGTGACGTCGTCGGTCGAGGAGGAAGTCGACAAGATGGTGTGGGCGATCCGCTGGGGCGCCGACACCGTGATGGACCTCTCGACCGGCCGCAACATCCACACCACGCGTGAGTGGATCCTACGCAACTCGCCGGTGCCGATCGGCACCGTGCCGATCTATCAGGCGCTGGAGAAGTGCGAAGGCGATCCCACCAAGCTGACCTGGGAGCTGTACAAGGACACGCTGATCGAGCAGTGCGAACAGGGCGTCGATTACTTCACCATCCACGCCGGCGTGCGGCTGCAATACATCCACCTCACCGCCAGCCGCGTCACCGGCATCGTGTCGCGCGGCGGCTCGATCATGGCGAAGTGGTGCCTGGCGCATCACCAGGAGAGCTTCCTCTACACGCATTTCGACGAGATCTGCGACCTGATGCGCAAATACGACGTGTCGTTCTCGCTCGGCGACGGCCTGCGGCCGGGCTCGATCGCCGACGCCAACGACCGCGCCCAGTTCGCCGAACTGGAGACGCTCGGCGAACTCACCAAGATCGCCTGGGCCAAGGGCTGCCAGGTGATGATCGAAGGCCCCGGCCACGTGCCGATGCACAAGATCAAGATCAACATGGACAAGCAGCTGAAAGAGTGCGGCGAGGCGCCGTTCTACACCCTCGGCCCGCTGACCACCGACATCGCGCCGGGCTATGATCACATCACCAGCGGCATCGGCGCCGCAATGATCGGCTGGTTCGGCTGCGCGATGCTGTGCTACGTCACGCCGAAGGAGCATCTCGGCCTGCCCGACCGCAATGACGTCAAGACCGGCGTGATCACCTACAAGATCGCCGCCCACGCCGCCGACCTCGCCAAGGGCCACCCCGCCGCGCAACTCCGCGACGACGCGCTCAGCCGCGCCCGCTTCGAATTCCGCTGGCAGGACCAGTTCAACCTCGGCCTCGACCCCGACACGGCCCAGGCCTTCCACGACGAAACCCTACCCAAGGAAGCCCACAAGGTCGCGCATTTCTGCTCGATGTGCGGCCCGAAATTCTGCTCGATGAAGATCACCCAGGACGTGCGCGACTACGCGGCGGGGCTCGGCGACAACGAGAAGGCCGCGCTGTATCCGGCCGGCTCAGCCGGCATGACCATCAGCGGCGTGATCGAAGACGGCATGGCGCAGATGAGCGAGAAGTTCAAACAGATGGGCAGCGCGGTGTATCTGGACGCGGAGAAGGTGAAGGAGAGTAACAAGGCGCTGTCGTAAGGGGGGCGCGACTCACCACATCACGAACGTCATGCCCGGGCTTGACCCGGGCATGCAAAAGACTAATTTTCTGTATTCAAATACTACACAAAGCCGCTAAGTGCCTGAGCCGGCCTTTCTGCGAAACTGCTCCGCGACTTGTCGCACCATTTCTTCGATCATTGGCGCATTGCGTTCCAGCTCGGCCGCGATTTCGCGCGCCCGTGCAGGCAACACGAGCTTTCCTTCGGCGCAAATGAAAATCTGACCGCGTGTCGCCTCAGCATAAGCCGCAGCCGCGAGATTTGCCGAGATTGCCGATGCGATATTGCCTCCCCAACGAAAAGCGAGAGCATACGCCCAACGATGACCAAAACTAACCTTAGGAAAATCCGCCATCAGCGACCTGGCACTCCAATGCTGACATTCAAAACATGTCTGTCGCCCATTCAACATCACTGGCAACATGCCGTTAACTTTTAAAAAAGGAGTTTCTGTACCGACCCTGAGCGAATCCCTCTTCACGTCAATGGCGCGCTGCCACGCGTCAATTGATTGGAGGCGTTGATCCGATAGCACGTAGACTTCCATAGACATGCAATTCTCCTCGATCAAGCGGGTCTGCACTGCTCAGATCAAGCGGCAAAGTAAGCACTTTCTCGATATGCCGCGAACGATATTCAACTCGAATACAGGCGTACCGGGCGCCGCGCGCGTCATGAGCCGCAGTTCCTCTGCTCGGGCTGGCGATACAGGGTCGTCGCCAGTCTTAACGTCGTAGATTGCAATGATATCGCCTTGAATATTGCGCAATGTCACGTCAGTTCTGATCGTATCACGAAGCCCATACCGGGGATTGAAATTATCCAGACTGAAGCTTCGCTCGATATCTCCAACACCTGGTAGATTTAGAGCACGTACTGCAGCCCCAAACGCCATATGTACTGCGACGCCATAGTTAGACGGAGACATCGTCGGAAGATACTCGACGGCGTTCATCACTCCAGCCAGGCAATCACTAAGAGCCTCAGACGTTTCATCGATCTCCTGGATGCCCGTGAGAAAACCATCGGACGTCGTCTGTTGAACGCTGCCTTCAAGCGCCCATCTGCCCAGCAGATCGCGCAGCTGATTTATCCTAAATCCCGCCTTGATCTCTGAGCGCAGTCGGCACCACTGTCCGATCAACGCTCTGAATTCAAGAAACTCTCGCCTCAACTCAAAGATCTCACTTTCATCACCGACGATCGCTTTCATCTCCGTGCCTCCGCTAATGTGCCAAGGCAATATAGGATTCCTATCCTAGTGTCAATAGCGGGCGTAGCCCGCATGAGCGAAGCGATATGCGGGGCACGAGAGGCAAATCGCTACGCTCATGCGGGCTACGGCGCTGATCGATAGCTGGAGAGTTCAATCAGCCTCTCTCACTGCGACGTATGGCGCGAGGTTCATTCCCTTTCTGATTTCCGTTGCATAGGAGTGGGGAATGCCGGCTAGGACAGCAACTTCGTTGCAGGAATGCCCCTCCAATTCGTTCGCTCTCCGAATTCCAAATAGGTGAATGGAGATGACTTTCTTGCCATCCTCCGACAACTCATAAGCCTTCCTAAGTTCATCGGCCAACTCTGAAACCTTCACGCTGACCTCCAACTGTACCCGTAGTGCGGATGTACGAAGCGTAATCCGTCCTTCCGGCGAGGCAAGCGGTGTGTGAGGCACGGCGGGTTACGCCTCGGCTAACCCGCCCTAAGATCGGCTTTGCGGCTGCGTCGGCTCGCCCTAATCTTTTGTGCATGCGCCGCCGCTACCACCACGGTCCCCGACCCTCCGTCCCCGACCCACGCCCAGTGCTGCTGGCGGCGGTGCAGGATTTCGTGAAGGCGGCTTCGGCGATTGACGGCGTGCGGCGGATCGCGTTGATCGGATCGCTGGTCACCGATAAGCCGGTGCCGAAGGATGCGGACGTTCTGGTGACGATCGACGCCAACATGGACCTCGGCACGCTCGCCCGCGCCACCCGCCAGATGCAAGGCAAGGCGCAGAAGATCAATCTCGGCGCCGAGGCGTTCCTGGCCGACCATAACGGCCGCTATCTCGGCCGGATCTGCCATTGGCGGGAATGCCGTGCGCGCGTGCTGTGCCGCGCCCAGCGCTGCGGCGCGCGCGAGCACCTCAATGACGATCTGCACGACGTGACCCTGCCCGCGAAACTGATCGCCGAGCCACCGCTCGAGTTGTGGCCGACCGTCGTCCGCCGCGTTCAGCCAGCGGCGGATGTCGAGGCGATCCTGCTGGCGTGAGATTGCGATCTGCTGGGGTTGAAGGACCCGCATATCGCTGCGCTCATGCCGGCTACGTGGTTGCTACGTGGTAACGCCGCCGACCACCCGCAGCTCCGGCCTCACCCACCCTCGCCGCATCTTCACAGCCAACGCTTCTGCATCAGCAAAGTCGTTTGCGGTAATGTTGAACGTCGGGTGCTGGCCGAGCGGTTCGCGAATTCGGGGGCGGGAGACCACCTCGTTGCAAACGAGAATCTTCATGACCTCGCCCACGTGGGCGGTGGTCAGTCGTTGGATCTGCAACTGGCCGCGCGGGGCCAATGTCACTGCGACGCGGGGCGCCCGAAAGCTCTTGAGCTCACCGTCGGGCAGGACGAAGGTGATGTCCTCATGGGCCTCGATCGCGACGACATCGGGCAGCTCGACGTCGACCCGCCGGCGCCGATAAACAAGCGAGAACGCGATCGGCCGTTCGGTGATGCGGCCGCCGGTGACGACAGAGAAACTGTTGATCATGGTGTTTCTCCACGCCTGCAGCCGTAGGATGGGTTGAGCGCAGCGAAACCCATCACCACAGCCACGGGCGCTCGATGGGTTTCGCGCCGCTCAACCCATCCTACGATTATGGCGTCTTGCATCTCACTACTCGCGAGCAAACTTCTCCATCGAACGCCGCACCATCTCCATGATCCGGGGGCCGTCGCGCTCCATCTCGTTTGCCACCTCCCGCGCCCGCGTCGGGGATATCAGCCGGCCTTCCTGGCAATCGAGGATGGCGCCGCCGGTGGCTTCGGCGTAGGCCGCGGCGGCCAGGTAGGCGCTGGCGCCGGCGTCGAAATCGGCACCCCAGCGGAACGCCAGCACGAAGCGCCACGGATGATCCAACGAGACGCTGGTGATCTCCGCCATCAGCTCCGCCGCATCCCAATGATTGCATTCGAACGCCGTCGGGCGATCGCGTAGCGTCACCGGCAGACCGCCGTTCAGTTCGGCGAAGGGCCGGCCGGTCGACAGTTGCAGCGGGTCGCCGGTCGCGTCGATCGCCTGTTGCCACGCCGCGATGCTGTCGAGGCGCCGGTCGGAGAACAGATACATTTCCATCGACATGACAAACTCCTTCATCAAATACGAACGGCGATCCACAATTAACCCGGGGTGTCGTTCTCGAAAAAAGCAGCGCGCATGAGCAAGGCGATATGTGGCGCTGAGACCCGCATGTCGCTGCGCTCATGCGGGCTACGGATCGACGCGCCGTCGTGCCTCTGGACTCTCGGCTCACAGCGTCTCCGCATCATCGCCCTCCAGCCGATCGCGAATGAGGCGCGACACCGGGACGCCATAGCCTCGGCGTCCGTTGGTCCAGCTCAACTCTCCCGCCGCGTGCGCATCGCTGGCGTAGAGCTGCGCGCCGATCGCCTGCAAGGCGAGTACCAGCGCCTGCAGGGCGTCATGGCCGAGCGCCGTGCCGCTGCGGATCGAGCCCGGCCAATGAATCTCCCAACCGCAGCTCCATGCCGCCTGCCCCGCGACCGGCAGGAACACGCGAACGGGAACGCCGTGATGCGTATCGCCACGCTGCAGCCGCAGGATCCGTTCCGCGATCAGCATGGCTCATACCGCGCGCAGCGCCGGCCGGGCCCAGCCGCGGCGCAGCTTCTCGGCCAACTGTTCGGCATCGGCCACGTCGTAGACGCCGATGGAAATACCCTGTTCGGCGCCGATCGGCTCCAGCACGCGCGGGCTGGCGATGACCTCGCCGGCGACGACGATGTCCATCTTCTCCTGCAGGATGGCCTGCGTCAGCCGATGCAGGCGCGCGCAGATGGAAGGCGCGAGCCCGACGTGCACCGATGGCATCGCATAGCTCCGCAGCGTCCCGTCCGGCGCTGCGAACGTCAAATCGGGCACGACAGTGATCGCGAGCAGTTGCGCGATCGTCACGTCGATGCGCTCGCGCGGGTGCACCAGCGACAGCGCGATCCGCTCCTGCCCGTCACGGCCGCCGGCAATCACCAACAGATTGCTGCTCATGACTTCACCCCGCAGGAATCGCGCGTACCGAGCGAAGCGGCCGCCGGCCGCCATCAGAACAAAACTACCTCAAGCGGTAGGTATTCTCACTACTCTCGCTTTTGGCGCATTGAACATATCATGAACAAAACGACTAGCAAGTTCCTTCGTATGATTTGTTCGAAGACTGATCGTGCGCCCGACAAATGAGGTCGGGCGCAGTTCTGGGTCTCTGCCACACGGTAGACCGGCCTGTCGCAACGTAGCCGCTGTCTTATGAAGGCACGGGCCGGCGGCGACTTGCGCGCCATCCGACGATGGTCGACGATATCTACCGCGACAACGTGGAGGTCATCTCACTGGACGCGCGGCTAGGACTGCCGCAACCAGGACGGTGCCGAGCGGCCGCCGGGCGCGTCGCGGAGCAAAGGTCAAACCGATGATCGTGTGGCTGCAGAGTACCGGTGGCAGAAGAGACGCGCCGCTGCGGGCTAATCGCGTGGCGCGCCCGTTCAGCGCTGGCCGACAATGGTGCAGAATTCCACCGACTGGCCATCACGGAAAGTCTGATGGTGCAGGTTGGTGGTGATGGTCTCGAAACCCAGGATCTTGAGGATCTCGATGATCGTCGCGGTCGGCAGGAACCACCAGGATTCGATCGGCTCGAGCCGGTCGGCGCGCGGCAGGAACTGCAGATAGAGCTGACCGGAGGGCGGCTCGATCGGCTCCTGATTCCAGAAGAAGAACGGTTTGGTCAGTTCGGTGACCACGATGCGGTCGCGGCAGCGGGAGGCGGCGCGGTGCAGTGCCAGAAACGGATCGCGCACGTGCAGCAGCATGTTCTTGACAGTGACGATGTCGAAATCGCCGAGGCTGTCGCCGATATCATACACTGAGCCATAGGCCATCTTGGCGCGCGACTCATACTTCTGGTGCGACAGCCACCAGGAATTGTTGATCCGCCGCAGATGCTGCTTGCGCTGTTCGATCACCGCGGAGACTTCGGCCTTCTTGTAGGGCACGATATCCCATTCGTGCTGGTCGTCGAGATCGTAGGCCACCACTTCGGCACCCTGCTTCTCCATCCAGAAGCACAGATGCCCGCTCGCCGAGCCGACCTCCAGCACGCGCTTGCCACGCAGATCGATGCCGCCGACATAGTCCGCTTCGCGGCCGCGGATGTCCCATTCGCCGGGAATCAGCCCGATCTCTGGCAGCTCGACGGTGTGGTAGAAGTAACAGTCGTTCAACGTCACGTCGCGCGGCGGTGCATAGGTCATCGAGTTGGTCCCGGGGGTCGGAGCAGAGACGCGAGATCTCCGCACATTGAGGCGGGCGGACTATAGTGGACCGCCGGGCGCGGTCAAATCGCCGGCGGGCGGTGCCGTCGGATCCGCGCGGCCCGCCGGACCGACCTTCGCATGCCGGTAGGACGTCGCGCCGACCCGCAGACCGGCCGCAACCGTCCGGGCGACCTTCGGTCGGGCGCCCCGTCTTGCGCCATGGCAAATCCTGCTGACATCGACCCATCCGGGAGTCGCCGCGTACCCGCCAATGCCTCGGCAGATTCCGCCATCGGGAGTTTCGCTCTGCCGGCAGCCCGCGTGCTCGCAGCGCTGGCGCTGCTGGTCGGTTCGTTGCTCGCCGTTCGCTGCCCACGGGCTACGACTCGAATTTTTCTACGTCTGTTCGCAGGCGCAGGACCTGATCGCCTTCGGTTCGCTGCGCGGCTGGACGTTCTCGGCGATCCCGTTCACCGTGCCAAACCTGCTGGCGGGCTGCCGATCGTCGCGATCGCTCCCGGGCCGCCCTTATTACTTCGCCAGCGCGCCGGTGCAGATCATCGCGTTAGGCATCGCGCTGCCGGTGTGACTGGCGCGAACACGGCAGCGGCGGTTCGACCGCGCGATGCTGGAATTCGCGATTGGCGCCGCCTTCATCCTGCTGCTGTACGGCGCGGCGTTTTATCCGTTCGGATATTTCGCGGTGCAGCCGCTGTTCATCCTGAACTATCACGGCTTCTCGGCGGTCTGCGCGACGCTGCTGGCGTTCGTCGCCTGCAACGATGATTGCAGGCTGCTCAGACGACACCTTTCACCCCGCAAACGTCGCGCGCATCGAGCCCGGCAGCCGGTTGCATCCGCTCAGCGGCGATACACGCCCAACGGTATTTTCTTTAACTACTCGCCATTCTTGACATACCGAACATATCATGAACAAATTGGCTGGCAAGGTCCTTTCGATGATTTCAGGGGGCGGCGATGTTGCTGCGGGTGATGATTTCATTAGTTGCTTTGCTGGCCGGGCCGAGCGGGGCGGAGACGCTGATCGACAAGGCGGTGCGTGACGACACGGCACGCGTCGAAAGCGGCGATCCGGAGATGACTGCGGCGATCGCCAAGGCGCGCGCCGGCCTCGATGTGTTTCTCGCGCGCGCCGACGATCCGGACGACAATCAGCGCGACTTCTCGGTCAAAGTGAAAGTGCCGCTGCGCGATCATTCCGAATTTCTGTGGCTGCGCCCGTTCGTGCGCGACGGCGATCACTTCGTCGGCCGCGTCGTCAACACGCCGCGCGACATCGCCAATCTGAAATATGGCGACCGCCTCGCCTTCGAGCGCAAGGACATCGCCGACTGGTCGTACAAGCAGAACGGCCGCGTCATCGGCAACTTTACCGCCTGTGTGCTGATCGCGCGCGAGCCGCCGGAGCAGCGCGCCGCCTTCCGCGACACGTATGGGATTGACTGCGGACAATGAGCCGCGTTTCCCCTTGCACAGGAGCGCGCCGATGCCTGCTTCGCTCGCCGCCTACCGCATCCGCGGCGAAGACGCGCCGCTCGATCTGATCTTGGAGTGTGCCGACTGGCAGCCGGTGATCGGCCTGATCAACGGATGGAGCAGGCAGCCGCTGAGGCCGGGCTGTGGCTAC
This sequence comes from Rhodopseudomonas sp. AAP120, assembly GCF_001295845.1. Classification (GTDB taxonomy): domain Bacteria; phylum Pseudomonadota; class Alphaproteobacteria; order Rhizobiales; family Xanthobacteraceae; genus Rhodopseudomonas. The sequence continues at coordinate 9,305 of NZ_LJIC01000125.1, forward strand.
GCTCCGGACGAACTCGACGCCATCGGCCGCCGCTCCGGCCTGCGCTTTCCACCGCTGCTGCGCGAGTGGTGGCGGCTGGCGGGGCGGCATCCGCTAGTGAGCGCCGACATGCATGCCGTCAACTCCTGCCTGCTCGGGCCTGAGGACTGCGTGCGGTTCTCGCGTGGTGATTTCCTGATGATCGCGCTCGACGATTTTCAGACCGAGAGCGGCAATGGCATCCTGACGAATTGTCTGTCGCATCCCGATCCCGAGATCTTCGGCGTCAACACCATCACCACGCCGGGCGAGTCGCCAGGCCTCGACTGGTACAAGGGCAAGTTCATCGTCACCGGACTGCGGGTGCCGACGCTGGTCTTCGCCACCCTGCTGTCCCAGCTATTCGACTGCGGCGAGGCGTTGCGCGACGACGCCGTCCACCTCGTGCTCGAAGACGACAGCCTCGGTCCCACCCTGCCGGACGATCGGATGAAGGCCGAGCTCGGGCTGACGCGGTTCGCCAACCCGACGATGATCGGCGACATCTACAGCGACGGCGTCGACGTGATCTACTATTGGATGCGCGGCTTCGCCTGCCGCACCGAACTGGCCGCCCGGCGCGTCAGCCGCGTCGTGCCGGTGCGGCGGGAGTGGGATCCATCGTAGTCGAGGCCTGAGAGCCCGCGCGGAAATTCGATCCGTGAAATGCGGCCCCGACCTATCGTCATTGCGAGGAGCACCCGGATCGGCGCTTCGCGCCGTCCGAGCACAGGCTCCGCGACGAAGCAATCCAGCTTCGTGGACAGCGGCTGGATTGCTTCGCTGCGCTCGCAATGACGAAAGAAGTTGATGTCGCTGCATTCAATTCGGCCAGGCTCTGAGGAGACGCCTGTCGACTTGATGCAGCGAAGCCAACTCGAGGACACACGAGCGGCAGCGCTTGGCATCGGCAACCGCGGCCCTCCCCGGAAGACGCTGCGCGTCATCCCCGCCATGTCTACTTGACATTATTCCTACAAGGATTATAGTCCACCTCGTCCTGTCCGTGAGGGGCGCTTCTCGAGGGCGCTTGTGAAGCGGGACAGTTCACGAGGCTGGGCAATCAGCCCCGTCAAGGCCCGGGGGAACTGGCACTGGCCAGCGAAGCCGGGTGGATGCGGCGCCCGCGCGGTGTGTCTCGCAAACACATCTCCCGGGCGGCGTCGGGTCCCCGTCCGAGCCCACTACGAGGCTCTGCGACTTGTTCGTTCGCTGGACGCGGGACAGGCGAAGGCGGCGAAATCCGCCGGATGAAGCGGTGCGGAGTGCATCGCGCCTGCCCCCGGAAGCACGGGCCCGAAGCCGAACAGACGCCGCGGTGGGCGCGCCGACGAGGCGAGCGCGATGGTCCGCGCGATCATCGCGACAACCACCAACCTTCGCGCCTCCCGGCGCGCCCCCGCCCCTCGCTGCGACAGCGACGGGCGCAAAGCTCGGACGCCCCAGGCGCCGCGAGATCGCGGCGGCGTGCACAAAAAGCCTCCGCGCAGCGTTAACCGACGGTTAACCATAATGATCAGCTGACTCGAACCGAACAATTGACATCGCGATTATCACCGCATCAGCAGATCACGGAGACGAGCCATGAGCGAAGCGACCTTGATACTTCCCAACATGCGCGGCGGCTGCGCCACCGCGAACGGCAAGGTCCACACCCTGTTTCAACTCAGCAGCCGCAGCCACCGCAAGATGGCACGGCCGGATGCGGAGAGCAGCGTGTCGACGCGTGACGACAGCGGCGCGGAGAATGCGGCACAGGGACGCGACGATTAGTCCAGCGATCAATCCGCGTGCGGATCACCGCGCGGCAAAGACTCCGGGTTCGCCGCTACGCGGCGCCCGGAATGACGAAGGAACGGGCCGCCCCGCAGCGCCTGTCGCCTCGATGCAGCGGAGCGATATCGAGAGCGCCGATGGGCACGCTCCCCCGTGTCCCGCACGCGGTGCAGCGCGCAGCGATGCGCCGCAGATGCGGGACCCCGGTTTTCGATCGAGCAACGATCAGAGCGTCAAGTCTACGAACCGTGCTCCCCGGATCAGCGCCGCGACATTCGGGAAGCAGCCTCAGCCCCGCATATCGCTTCGCTCATGCGGGCTACATCCTCGCGTCAATCATCGTCGTCATCGCCCGACTTGATCGGGCGACCCAGTATCCCAGACCGACCGTTGCAACGTCTTACGCTCGCCACGCAGGCTCTGGGATACTGATCCCCGCATGCGCGGGGATGACGTTGGGACCGATGTCTGCCTCGCCGGTTACTCGCCCGGCTTCTTGACGTCGACGTTGAGCCGGATCAGCTTCCATTCGCCCTCGGAACGGATGAAAGCCAGGTCGTAGGATACCCGGTTCGGCTTGGTGTCAAAGTAACCGCGCAGCGTCAGCTTGCCCTCGTCGTCGACCTTCGCGGGCTCGGTTAAAATCGGTGGCTTGGCGGCGATGATATCGAAATCGACATGGGCGTCGGCAAACGGCTTGAACGAGTCCTTGAGCTTGTCCGGCGTAAACTGATCGCGGAACGGCTGAGACAGCTTGGCGTGCAGCACAGTGTAGTTTTTCGTCACATTGGCGTCGTTGAAGGTGATCAGCGAGGTCTTGATCAGCACCTCCTGCAGCTCCTTGTCGGGCACCTTCTGGGCTGCCGCGGCGCCGGCGAACGCCAGCGAAGCGGCCGTCACCAGCGCCGACAAGGTCAGCGCACGGAGCAGGGTCGAACGGAGTGTCCCGTGGTTCACGCGTGTCCTCCTTGGCGGGTCACGCTGCGGCCGCAGCCGTGACCTTGGCGCCCGGCGCGATCGTCGGCGGGGCGGCGTTGAGTTTTTCGATGGCGAAGCCGGCGGCCTGTTTGTAGCCGGCCATGAAGGCGGCGCGCTCGGCGGCCGGGATGACGTCGTCGATATTGTCGAAGGTGCCGCCGCAGCGCTCGTCGACGAGGTTGAGCAGGCCGAACGGGCCGGCGCCGCGATTGCGCAGGATCAGCTGCGAGATCGGGCCGCACAGCTTGGCGTCGAACGCCGCCAGCGCATCCTGATTAGCACCGTGCGCCACCATCGCGGCGCCGAGTTCGCGCGCATCCACGATCGCCTGGGTGCCGCCGTTCGAGCCGGTCGGATACATCGCGTGGGCGGCATCGCCGATCAGCAGCACCGGACCATCGCGCCAGGTCTCGACCGGATCGCGGTCGATCATCGGGTTCTCATAGGCCGAATCCGCCGAGCGGATCAGCGCCGGCATGTCGAGCCAGTCGTACACCCAGCCGTCGAAATGATGCGCGAATTCGCTGGTCGGCACCTGCCTGAACCAGCCCTGCTGCTTCCAGCCTTCGGAATTGTCGAGCGTCACTTCGGCGATCCAGTTGAGCATCGACAATCCGGTTTTCGGATCGGGATGCGAGATCGGATAGATCACTACGCGATGCTTGTGGGTGCCGAGCCCTATGAACGACGCACCGGTGCGGGTCGGCTTGGCCCAGGTGGTGCCGCGCCACATCACTGCGCCGCCCCAATGGATCGGCGGCTGGTTCGGGTGCATCTGCGCACGCACCGCGGAGTGGATGCCGTCGGCGCCGATCAGCAGCGCGCCCGCAACCTCCAACTTGCCGCCTTCGGCGTGCTCGAGCGTGGCGACGACGCCGTCCGCGGTCTTGCGATAGCCGGTGACGCGGCGGCCGAGTTGCACGGCAGCGGCGCCGAGGCGCTCCACCACCTTGTCGTGCAGCAGCATGTGAAACTGGCCGCGATGCACCGCGTATTGCGGCCAGGCGTAGCCGGCCAGCTTGCCGCGCGGCTCGGCATAGATGTCGTTGCCGTTGAGGCCGACCAGCGCCCATTCCTTGGCCGGCAGGCCGACGCGGTCGAGATCGGCCTCGGTGATGCCGAGGTCGTAGAGCTCGCGCACCGCGTTGGGCTGCAGGTTGATGCCGACGCCGAGCGGCCGCATCTCGCGCGCCGCCTCATAGACGACGCAGGGCACGCCGATCTGGTGCAGCGTCAGCGCCGTCGCCAATCCGCCGATGCCGCCGCCGGCAATGATCACTGTGTCGCTCATGAACGTCCCGCCCGCTTGGTGATTGCGACTTGCTGTAGCCAGCCCAGGCCGGCGAGGCAACCACACGCTGTCCGGCGGGACACCGACTTGACGAACGGAACATATCAAGAACATCATCGGGCCGATTGTTGATGGATTACGGGCTCGCGGTTTTCAGGAGGGCGCCAGGATGCGCCGCATATTGGCTCTGGGTTTGCTCGCATTGCTGCTCGGCGCAGCGGGTCCGGCGGCGGCCGCCTCCTTCCTCGAGCGGTTGGAGCGGGACGAACTTCAGTTCTTCCCGAACGACGACCCGGCAATGAAGGCGGCCATCGCCAAGGCCCGCGCCACCCTCCCCGACTTTCTCGCCAAGGCGGCCCACCCGCGCATCAATCAGCGCAGCTTCGCCCTGAAGGTCGAAGTGCTGCTGCTCGACGGCCGCAGCGAATTCATCTGGGTCACGAATTTCGCCAACGTCGGTGACGATTTCATCGGCCTTGTCGACAACGAGCCGCGTCTGGTCCCGGGACTGAAGCGTGGCGCTTTCCTGCCGTTCAGGCGCGACGACATCGCCGACTGGCTCTATCTCGAAGGCGATCGCATGGTCGGCAATGTGACTCTCTGCGTATTGCTCGCCGCGGCGCCGGACGACCTCCGCAGCGCGCGAGACCACTTTGGTCTCGATTGCAGTCAGCTCGCCGGAGCACCGCAATGAGCGACGTCGGCATGCAGCTCTATGTCCTGCCGGGCAACGAGCAGACCACCGGCCGCTGCGCGTGCTGCGGCCATGTCAGCCGCGTGGTAACGGGCATGATATGCACCGTCGATACCGGCCTAGCGCACTACTTGGTGCACTGGACCGTCGGTCACATCGATACGCTCGGCGCCGAGATCGACCTGATCATCGGCCGTTGGGATGATGGCGCCAGCGCAGCCGATCGCGTCGCCGTCCGGTTGCACCACTTCATCGGACCGACCGGCGGCGCGGTGATGGTGCAGGATCCGCCGCCCAACAGGGCCACGACCCAGCTGGCGGCGCGGGCCCTACTCCGCGACGAGGTGATCGGCACGCCGCGCGCAGACGAAGTCTTCGCGCTGTACGATGCGCTGACGTTGCAGGACCCACGCCTCGCGGAGCTGTTTCCGCCTGCGCAAAGCTGTCCGCCGCCCTGCGTCCACACCTCGGCCGATCGCGCGCGCCGCCCGCTGCGGCCGCGCCAGACCGTGTTCGGCCGACCGGGAATTACTTCAGGCCGATCGCGAGGCCGCTGAGATCGAGATCGGCGATCAGGCCGACCTGGCGGCCGGACAGTTCGAGCACCGCGCCCTTCTCGTTGCGCAGCACGATCGCGCGTGCGCCGACGCCGATCGCGGCGCCCGCGCCCGCGGCGCCGTAGATGCCGGCGACGTCGCGCGGCGAGCGGATGTTACTGACGCGGCCGACCAGATCGGCCTTCGAGCCGCCGAACACCAGGCCGTAAGACAGCCCGCCGATCGTCAGGGGGTAGCGCCGCCCCTTGAACACCAGCGTGCCCGATCCACCGGAACCGCCGATCACCCAGCCGCCCTTGAAGATGCTGAGCGCGATCCGCCCCTCGTCGGCATGGGCCGGCACGCCCAGTCCAACGACACCGATCAGCACGGCAATCGTCATCCCCAGCAATCCACGCATCCTGATCTCCTTTGTCGATCGCCCTTACGGGCATCATTTTTCCGGTCTAGCACTGCAACCGCGATTCGGGCGCGACGACGGTGGAGCCAAGCAGGAGGTGCGACTGTTCTGCTGAACCCGAGCACCGCCCGCGCCGACAACGAAGCGTTCCAGTCTTGCGATCCACTACCAGGAGAAGAATCACATGCTTGCCACACGCCGATCCGCCGTCAGTCTGCTCGTCAGCAGCCTCCTGAGCCTCGTCGTCGTGGCGCCGGCTCTCGCGGCCGGACCAGCAGCAGCGCCGGACGCCCTGACCGACAAGCTCAACGCCTATATCGGCTGCCTCAACCGGCTGTCCGGTCGCGCGTTCGACTCGCGGGAACGCTACTTCTCCTGGGCCGCCAAAACCGGCCCGACCGGCAAGGAACGGATCATCTACGGCACCTATACGATCTACGACACCAAGGACTGCCGCGCCGCCGTCGAGAAGGCCAACGCACTCGAGCCGCACGAAGCCGAACTCGAAGCCGCGGCGTCAGCCTATGCGGACGCCGTCGGCAAGCTCGAGCCGCTGCTGAAAGAGACCGACGACTACTACACGCAGGAGAACTACAAGGACGACAAGATGGCGAAGGGCAAGGCGCTGCACCCGCGCCTGGTCGCCGCCTGGGACGCCTTCGCGAACGCCGACCGCAAACTGCGCAGCGGCGTCGAAACCATCAAGGACCGGCAATCCACCGAGAAACTCGCCGAAATCGAGCGCAGCGAAGGCCGCAAGGCGCGCTATCAGGTCGAGGCGACGATGATCGACGCCAAGCGCGTAGTGCGCGCCGTCAACGCCGACAAGCCCGATCTCGCGGCATTGACGACAGCCGTCGCCGATTACGAGAAGACCGTCGCGGCCAACGAGCCGTTCACCGAAGGCGAACGCAACATGAAGATCGGCTCGATGTTTCAGTCCAACGCCAAAACCCTGCTTGTCACCGCCAAGCAATTAATGCGCCGTCTGCGCGACAACACGCCGTATTCGAGCGGCGAGAAGATGATGCTGAGCAATGCCGGCTCGGGATGGATGGTCAATGGCTCGCCGCCCCGCTTGCTGCGCGATTACAATCAGCTGGTCGACGCTTATAATCGCGGGCCTGCGATGTGAACGCAGGACCCGAAGCCTCGGCCGACGACAATGGCGGACAGGCGCGATGCTGATCGAGTCGGCCCCCGCGCGATACCTCGCGGGGGCCGCCTCCGTCTACGTCCTTGATACAGGTCAAAGCCGCCGTCCCGCTCGCGATCATTTGCTTGCGGATAAAGCCTTATCAACCATGGGTAAAACCAGCGCCCCGACGCAGGTCCAGCTTTCGGCGGCCTGCAATTGGCGGTAGGTTCGGCGGATCATTAGCTCGGGGATCCGCGGTGCTGCGCAAAGCTTTCATGAAAGTGTTTTCGGCCCATCCGGTCGAGACCATCGCCGCCTGCACCGGGCTGTTCATGATGCTGCTCGGCGTCGCGCTCGGTACACAGTCGGGGTGGATCTGGTTCTGGGGCCAGGTCTCGGCGATCTGCGGCGCCAGCCTCGCAACCCTCGCGGTCGTTTGGACCGTCCGTCAGCGCGCCGCCGAGGCGCGCACCGCCGCCCATCTCAACGTGCTGGCGCGCCAGCTCGAAACCTCGATCAGCCAGATCCACAAATCGGTCAAAGGCGGCCGCGACGAGTCGCTGCCGTCGGCCGTGTATCTCGCACAGATCGAGCAGTGCATCGACAACCTGATCGGCGTCACCCACGAGATCGGGGAGATCACCGGCCGGCAGCTGCCGTTCGACGTAATCGAGATGCTGACGGCGCGCGACACCTTGCAGATCGAGGCGCGGATCACCGACAGCGCCGCGCCGGAACGCAAGCTGGCGACCGAGACCGAGAATTGCCCGGCCTGCAAGAAAGCGGTCGAATTCCAGATCGGCAGCCTGCCGGGAGACAGCGCCAAGCCGACCTGCCCGCATTGCGGCCAGCGCTTCCATGCGCACCGCTCGACCAGCGGCAACATCTTCCTGCGGATGCCGGGCGCCTCGCAATTCACCCGCGCGGTGTCGGTAAATTGCCCGGTCTGTGCCAGCAAGATTCCGGCGAATATCGACCAGGGCAAGCAGCATTCGGAGACGCGGTTCTGCTTCTCCTGCGGCGCCAAGGTCAGCATCGATCCGCTGGCGCAGCAGTGCACGCTGGTCAGCAAGCAGGACCGCCTGCCCGGCGCCTTCAACGCGGCGGGCACGCTGGTCTGCGAAAAATGCGGCGATCCCGCCCAGGTGCTGACGTCGAACAGCGCCGGCACCTACGGCATCTGCCGCAAGGACGACGGGCTGGTGTTTCTCTCCGCCAACGCCGCCGCGCCGCCACGCAGCGACGCCGCGGAGTAATAGCTCGCGGTCGTGCCAATCATCGGGCACGCCCCGCCCCCTCCTTCCCCCTCCCGGAATACGCCCCACCTTTGGATTTGACAGCGCCGCTGCGCTTGATCACGCTTGCAACTACTTCGCAATTTCTCTTGCACTGCAGCAGATGATCAGATGAGCAACGCTCCGCACTTCGATATCGACGTCGCCGCGTTCTGGGCCGATCCTTATCCCGCACTTGCGAAGATGCGCGCCGAAGCGCCGATCGCTTTCGTGCCGCAACTCGGCTCGACGGTGCTGACGCGGCGCGACGACATCTTCGTCACAGAGAAGCGCATCGACGTGTTCTCGTCGCATCAGCCGGCCGGGCTGATGAACAAGCTGATGGGCCACAACATGATGCGCAAGGACGGCGACGCGCATCTGGCCGAACGCACCGCGATGTTTCCCGCAGTGTCGCCGCGCACCGTCAAGGACGTCTGGCTCAGGCAGTTTCAGGCGCATGCCGATCGCATCCTCGAGGAGCTCGCGCCGCAAGGCGGTGCCGATCTGGTCAAGGCGTTCGCGCTGCCGCTGTCCGGCGAGTGCCTCAAGAATATCACCGGCCTCACCAATATCAGTTACCAGGAGATGGACGCCTGGTCGCAGGCGATGATCGACGGCATCGCCAACTACACCGGCGACGCCGCGGTCGAAGCGCGCTGCCACGCGGCGACGGCGGGCATCGACGCCGCCATCGACGACATGATCCCGGTGCTGCAGACGCACCCCGACACATCGATACTGAGCGTGCTGCTCGCCGCCGGCATGGCGATGGACTCGATCCGCGCCAACATCAAGCTGGCGATCTCCGGTGGCCAGAACGAGCCGCGCGACGCGATCTCCGGCTGCATCTGGGCGCTGCTGACGCATCCGGCCGAATACGCCAAGGTGGTCGCCGGCGAGGCGACGTGGCTCGACGTGTTCGAGGAGTATGCGCGCTGGATCGCGCCGATCGGCATGTCGCCGCGCCGCGTCGCGCAGCCGTTCCATTATCGCGGCGTCGACTTCGAGCCGGAGGACCGCGTGTTCTTCATGTTCGGCTCGGCCAATCGCGACGAGGCGTGCTTCAGCGATCCCGACATGTTCGACGTCAGCCGCGATCACGCCAAGAGCATCGCGTTCGGCGCCGGGCCGCATTATTGCGCCGGCGCCTTCGCATCGCGCGCGATGGTTGCGGACGTCGCGCTGCCGAGCGTGTTCGCGCGGCTGAACAAGCTGCGGCTCGATGCGCGCGAGCCGGTGCGGATCGGCGGCTGGG
>NZ_LJIC01000126.1 GCF_001295845.1 Rhodopseudomonas sp. AAP120
CAGCTCGTCGCCGCGCGGACGCGGGCTCCTCACGTGCAGCACCATACTTTTTCCCGCCGATCTCACAAGTTGGATCTGATCAGCGGTCTAGCCGTCCGGCCGGCATCCTTCTTTGAAGGGTGATTACGGGGTCTAATTGCTTGGAATTACGGTCGCTTTGTGTCCGCCCTGGGCGCCTGCCGAGAACTCGGGGAGGCGTCGGAGCTGGACGGAGGACCATAAGCGGACGATCATGAACGAAGGCTGACTAATTGGACCCTGGCAATGCCGGGGGTGCTCGCTCCGGCCGGGCTTCTCTCTACCAGCACCGTCATTCCGGGGCGCGAGCGCAGCTCGCGAACCCGGAATCTCCAAGCGTTCTGCGACCGGCTTTTGCCACACCGTCGGGATTCCGGGTTCGCCCGCAAGGGCGGGCGCCCCGGAATGACGGGGTAAGGTGGTGCTCTTCAAGCCAGAGAGGGCTATATTCCGCTGGATGGCCCGGTCATCCGGGTTCAGACGCGGAATGGAAAGACCGGATGAAGATCAAGACCAAGCAGTTTCGCGTCGAGGAAGGCAGCAAGGTCGACCTCGACAAATGGCCCACGCTGGTCGACCCGTTCTACGAGTCCAAGGAAAACTACCAGGAAATGCTCCGCGGCCATGTCGCAAGGCTGGCCGAGCAGCAGAAGTTGCTCTACGCCAGCAACCGCCACGCGATCCTGCTGATCTTCCAGGCGATGGACGCGGCCGGCAAGGACGGCGTGATTCAGCACGTGATGTCGGGCGTCAACCCGCAGGGTTGTCAGGTCTTCAGTTTCAAGCACCCCAGCGCCACCGAGCTGAAGCACGACTTTCTCTGGCGGACCACCCGCGACCTGCCGGAACGTGGCCGCATCGGCATCTTCAACCGCTCCTACTACGAGGAGGTGCTGATCGTCCGGGTCCATCCGGACATCCTCGCGAGCGAAGCAGTGCCGAACGGGCCGGCCGGCAAGCAGTTCTGGCACAAGCGCTATCGTTCGATCCGCAATGCCGAGCAGCATCTGCACGCCAACGGCACGCGGATCGTCAAGTTCTTCCTGCATTTGTCCAAGGAAGAGCAGCGCAAGCGCTTTCTGGCGCGGATCGACGAGCCCGACAAGAACTGGAAGTTCAGCGCCGCCGACATCGAGGAGCGCAAATACTGGGACGACTACATGGAGGCCTACGAGCACTGTCTCACCGAGACCAGCTCCGACGACTCGCCGTGGTACGTCGTCCCCGCCGACGACAAGCAGAACACCCGGCTGATCGTCTCGCAGGTCATTCTGGAGACCATCGAGGATCTGAAAATGTCCTATCCCGAAACCTCGCCGGCGCGGCGGAAAGAGCTGCTGAAACTGCGTCGCCAGCTCGCGAAGTAGTGCGCTCGACAATGCCGCGCGACCGCGGTGTGGCCCGCGTGCATTCGCCGATGGTCGAACGGCCGCGGTCATGGGCATGACACATCGGACAGGCTAGGGATGCATCTTCGGCCGGTTCAGGGGTATGTCATGACGCTGCAGGGAAAAAAGGGGCTGGTGGTCGGCATCGCCAACGCGGACAGCATCGCGTTCGGCTGCGCCCGTGTTTTTCGCGACGCCAGTGCCGAGCTCGCCGTCACTTATCTCAACGAGAAGGCCAGGCCCTATGTGGCGCCGCTGGCCGAGCAGCTCGCGAGCGAGATCGTGCTGCCTTGCGACGTGCGTGAGCCCGGTCAGCTCGAAGCGGTGTTCGCGCGCATCGCCGAGCGTTGGGGGCGGCTCGACTTCCTGCTGCATTCGATCGCCTTCGCGCCGAAGGACGATCTGCACGGCCGTGTGGTCGATTGTTCGCAGGAGGGCTTCGCGACCGCGATGGACGTCTCCTGCCATTCCTTCATCCGCATGGCGCGGCTCGCCGAGCCGCTGATGCCGGACGGTGGCTGCCTGCTCACCGTGTCGTTCTACGGCTCCGAGAAGGTGGTCGAAGACTACAATCTGATGGGCCCTGTCAAAGCTGCGCTGGAGAGTTCGGTGCGCTATATGGCGGCCGAGCTCGCGCAGAAGCGTATTCGTGTTCACGCGCTGTCGCCGGGGCCGCTGAAGACCCGCGCGGCGTCCGGCATCGGCCATTTCGACGAACTTCTGGAGCGCGCCCGCGCTCGCGCCCCGGCGCATCAGCTCGTCAGCATCGAGGATGTCGGCCACGTCGCCGCCTTTCTGGTCGGCGATGGTGCCCGCTCTTTGACCGGCAACATCGAATACATCGACGCCGGATATCACGTCGTCGGCTGACGCCGGCTGGAGAATGGCATGGAGCAGATCCAGAACCGCACCTTCGACGAGATCGCGGTGGGCGACACCGCGAGTCTGGTGCGCACGCTGACCTATCGCGACATCGAGGTGTTCGCGGTGATGTCCGGCGACGTCAATCCGATGCATGTCGACGCCGCCTTCGCCAAGAGCGATCACTTCCACCAGGTGGTGGCGCACGGCATGTGGGGCGGCTCGCTGATCTCGACGCTGCTCGGTACGCAGCTGCCCGGCCCCGGCACGATCTATCTCGACCAGTCGCTGCGCTTCGTCCGTCCGGTGCTGCTCGGCGACACGGTGACCGTGTCGGTGACGGTGAAGGAGAAAAACGAGGCCAAGAAGCGCCTGCTGCTGGATTGCCGCGCCACCAACCAGAACGGCGACGACGTCATCGTCGGCCTCGCCGAAGTGATCGCGCCGGTGGAGAAGATCCGGCGCTCGCGCGTGCAACTGCCGGAGATCGACCTCCATCCGGCGGCGCGGCGCTACGAGCGGCTGATCGAGATGACGCAGGGCCTGGAGCCGCTGCGCGTCGCGGTGGTGCATCCGGTCGATACGCCGTCGCTGCTCGGCGCCGTCGAAGCGCAGCGCGCCGGGCTGATCGTGCCGGTGCTGGTCGGTCCGGAGGCGAAGATCCGCGCCGCCGCCGCGCAGGCTTCGGTCGATCTGTCGGCCTATGAGATCGTCGGCGCCGAGCACAGCGACGCGGCGGCGGCCGCGGCGGTCGCGATGGCCCGCGCCGGCCAGGTCGAGGCGCTGATGAAAGGCGCGCTGCACACCGACGAACTGATGCGGGCTGTGGTCGATCCGGCGCTCGGCCTGCGCACCGCGCGGCGGATCAGCCACGTCTATGCGGTCGACGCGCCGGACTATCCGCGGGCGCTGCTGGTCACCGACGCGGCGATCAACATCTATCCGACGCTGACCGACAAGCGCGACATCATCCAGAACGCGATCGAGCTGGCGCATGCGCTCGGCATCGAGCAGCCGCGCGTCGCTATCCTCTCCGCGGTCGAGACCGTCACCGAAAGCATCCGCTCGACGCTGGATGCGGCGGCGCTGTGCAAGATGGCGGAGCGCGGCCAGATCACCGGCGGCATCCTCGACGGGCCGCTGGCGTTCGACAATGCGGTGTCGGCCGAGGCGGCCAAGACCAAGGGTATCGTCTCGCCGGTCGCCGGCCGCGCCGACATTTTCGTGGTGCCGGATCTCGAGGCGGGCAACATGCTGGCCAAGCAGCTCGAATATCTGGCGCGCGCGCATGTCGCCGGCATCGTGCTCGGCGCCCGCGTGCCGATCATCCTCACCAGCCGCGCCGACAAGACGCTGGCCCGGCTCGGCTCCTGCGCGATCGGCCTGCTGATGGCGCGGCACAGGACGGCTGCGCTGCCGAGCCTGTCGTCCGGAGATGCCGCATGAGCGAAACGCTGCTCGTGCTCAATGCCGGCTCCTCCAGCATCAAATTCGCGCTGTATGAAGCGCATACCGAGCCGACGCAGGACCATCTGATCTGCGAGGGCGGCATCGGCAGCCTCGGTCACCGCCCGCATCACAAGGTGGTGGACCGCGACGGTGCGACGGTCCACGACGCCTATCTGCCGGACGGCGCCGGCCATGACGACGCGATCGCGACGCTGATCGGCTGGATCGAACAGAACTTCCCCGACCGGCGGATCGCCGCGGCGGGGCATCGCGTGGTGCACGGCGGTGACAAATTCGACGCGCCGGCCCGGATCGATTCGGGGGTGATCGAGCAGCTCCGCAGCTTCATTCCGCTGGCGCCGCTGCACCAGCCGCACAGCGTCGCGGCAATCGAGGCGCTGGCGAAGCTGCATCCGAAGCTGCCCCAGGTCGCCTGTTTTGACACCGCGTTCCATCACCATCTGCCGCCGGTCGCGACCTGGTTCGCGCTGCCGCGCGAGCTCACCGCCCAGGGCGTGCGGCGCTACGGCTTTCACGGCATCTCCTACGAATACATCGCCGGCCAGCTGCCCGCGGTAGCGGGGCAGGAGATCGCCGACGGCCGCGTCGTGGTCGGGCATCTCGGCGCCGGCGCCAGCATGTGCGCGATGCGTGCCGGCCGCAGCATTGCCACCTCGATGGGCTTCACCGCGCTCGACGGCCTGATGATGGGCAGCCGCACCGGCGTGCTCGACCCCGGCGTGGTGCTGTATTTGCTGGAGCAGAAGGGCATGACGCCAGCCGCGATCAGCGATCTCTTGTATCGCCAGTCCGGCCTGCTCGGCGTCTCCGGCATCAGCGACGACATGCGCACGTTGCTGGCGAGTGCCGATCCGCGCGCCGAAGAAGCGATCGCGCTGTTCGTCTATCGCATCGGCCGCGAACTCGGCTCGCTCACCGCGGCGCTCGGCGGGCTCGACGCGCTGGTGTTCACCGCCGGCATCGGCGAGCGCGCTGCGGAGATCCGGCGGCGGGTCTGCGCGCAGGCCGCCTGGCTCGGCGTCGTGCTCGACGGCCACGCCAACGCAAATCTCTCCGGCGCCCGGCGCATCAGTACCGACGAGAGCAAGGTTTCGGTCTGGGTGATCCCGACCGACGAGGATCTGATGATCGCCTGTCAGGTCTGGCGGCTGGTCGACGGGGGGCGGGCGGCCTAGCGCGGCTCCCCGAGCGTCGGGGCGGATCGGCGCGCGGCGCTGTTGGTCGCCTCGCCGGCGCCGCGCGACTGGCACAGCTCCGGCGCCAAGGGAATGTTTTCGGTCACCGCGGCCGGCTGCTGCTGCTGGCCGCCGCGGCTACGCTTGGCGGCATACAGCGCAGCGTCCGCCTTGCCGAGCAGCGCGTCGAGCGTGGTGCCGTCGGCCGGCGCCAGCGCGGTGCCCACACAGGCACCGAGCACGACGACATTGCCGTCGATGATATAAGGGGCCGACACGGTCGAAACGATGCGGCCGCACAGCGCCTGGATCTCGTCCCGGCTGTCGACATCCGCCTGGATCACGATGAACTCGTCGCCGCCGACGCGGGCGGCGAGATCGCTGGGGCGCAGCAGTCCGGTCAGTCGCATCGCGACGATCTGCAGGATTTCGTCGCCGGCCGCGTGGCCGAAGCGGTCGTTGGCTTCCTTGAAGAAGTCGAGGTCGATACAGATCACCGCGAAGCCTTCGCCGTGACGCTGCAGCCGCGCGGCGGCTTCGTCGAAATGCTCCGACAGGCGCAGCCGGTTTGGCAGCTTGGTGAGGACGTCGGCACGCGCCAGATGCGCCGCCTCGGCGCGCAGCGTGAGCTGCTCTTTGGTGGTGTCGTGAATGTAGACGATCAGCTCGAAGCCGCCGAAGAAGAAGATCAGGAACAGCAGCGCCTGCGCGGCGTGCATCAGGTCGAAATTCCACAGCGCCGCGCCGACCGCCGGGATCACTGAAACGGCGAGGCTGGCTTTGACGATCCAGGGCCGGATTGAAAACCGCGTGGTGGTGCCGGCGCAATAGCCGAACACCAGGCCGCTTGCGACCATGTGAGCGGTGAGATCGGGCAGCAGGAAGCAACGCAGCGCGAAACCGCCGACGCAAATGCCGGTCGAGATCACGCCGACGGCGAGCCGGCGCTCCCACACTTTGGCCGACGCGAGGTCGAGCGGTCGCCGGTCGAAGGTGCGGTCGAAGGCGATGCAGAGCGTCAGCCTCGCCAGCGTCACCAGCATGCCCGCCACGCCGATCGCCGGACTGATCAGGTCGCCCGTCTGGTAGCCGACCGCAGCGCCGACCATCAGGATGGCGGTACCGACGACGACGATCGGCCAGCGCGCGGTGTAGAGCAAGCGCACGAACTCGATATAGACGGTGTTCGCGACTTTGCTTTCCGACGTCATCTTTGAAGGACTCGAGGCCGTCTCGATTCGCCGCCCGAACCATGCAGGCGGTCGATTGATACCTGTTGAGAACGAGACCTATTCGACCAAAACTGAATCCCCGGTGAAACACCGGGGCAGGTTCCGAGCATTGGTGAATCGGCCCTTAAGGCAAGAGGGCAAATGCTGTCAGGACCCGGCAGACTCGGCCGAGGTGCCGTCGCCATGCGGGCGAAGCTTGAAATGGCCGTAGCAGGAAGCGATCGGCTTGTCGGGATCGGACTGATAGGCCTGGGCCTCGAACGCGACGACGCGGCGGCCCTGCTTGACGATCGACACTCTGGAGAAAGTGTCGATCGGCCGGCCGGAGCGCAGATAGTTGACGGTCAGTCCGATCGGCTTCGGCGCGGCGGCGAGGCCGATCTCGCGATGCACCTTGAAGATCGACGCGGTTTCGAGAAAGGCACCGATGACGCCGCCATGCAGCGCCGGCAGGATTGGATTGCCGATCTGCTTCGGATCATACGGCATCACCGTGTTGGCCTGATCGTCGACCCGGATGCCGAGGAAGCGCGCATAGGGGCTGATCGCCAGCGGACCGCCGTCGTCGTCCGGCGCCACCAGCGGCGGCGGCGTGTCGAACTTCACCTTCGGCTCCTGCCGCAGCATGTCGGTGCGGTTGGCGCCGATCATGAACATCGCGGTGGCGCTGGCGATCGGATCGGATTCGGCGTCCTGATAAGCCGTCGCCCGGACGAAGGCGATCGAGCGGGTGACGTGATAGCAATGCGCGTGCGCACGGATCGCCTGGCCGGGCGTCGCCGGCCGCAGGTAATCGATCCGCAGATCGAGCGTCGCGATCGCCTGCGTGCTCCGCAGCGCGAACTGCACCGCCATGCCGCAGCTCTCATCCAGCATCAGCGTGACCACGCCGCCGTGGATCACACCGGTGCGGGTGTCGCCGACGAACACCGGATGATAGGGCAGGCTGGTCCAGGCCTCGCCCGGCGCATAGCGCTCGAGCTGCAGGCCGATGAGGGCGCCATGGACCGAGCGGCGGAGCTTGATCAACTCCGCTTTCTGGTCGACGGCCAGCGCGGGATCTTGGGAGGACGTGTCGGGCATGGGCGACGTTCTAGCAAGGCGCTCGGATGGCGGGAAGCGCTGGGCTGCGGCCTTGCCCATGCGTTGATGGCGGGGCCGCGAGGGAGGGCAGGACGGGCGGAGCGCCGCTGCAGGCTTTGTTTACCATCTCATGCGACGCTGACGTCGTGGTCGGTGTGGAGTTGCGTCGTGCGTCCTGTCAAACTGCTGTTGCCGCTGCTGGCGAGTGTCATGACTTCTTCCTGGGCGATGGCGGCCGACTATGCGGCGCCCTATCGGCCCGCCTACCGACAGGCTCCTCGCCCGCACGTCGTCTATGCGCCGCGCCCGATCGGCATTCCGCAGGCGCCGCCGGTGATCTGGGTCGAAGCTCCGCCGCAATATATGCAGCATCTGGTGCCGACCGGAGGCTGTGGCGGTTGTGGGCCGCGCTACGCTCCCGTCGGCGAATGGCGCCGGACCCCGCCGCCGTCGTTCTGGGACTCGGTCATCCGCGACTACGACTACTGACGTCCTGTCGTTCGGCTCAACCCTCTGCGCGGCTGCGTTTGCTGCTGCACCCGCCCGGAATCGCGCTATAGCTGCCTGGCGGCGTCGCAAACGCCGCGTAGGCATGGCTGAGGCGAGAGGGCTGGAATGTTTGCGGTCATTGTGGTGCTGGCGTTGCTGGTCGGCGGGCCCGCTTCGGCCGCCGATGTCGTGGTCAAGGACGCGGCGACGCTGCAACTCGGCGGCGTCACCTACCGGCTCGAGGGAATCGACGCGCCGGAGCTCGACCAGCGCTGCATCAACGAATTCGCCGATCCATCGGCCTGCGGGCTCGAAGCCCGTGACGCGGCGGTGAAGCTGATCGCCGGCCGGGCCGTGACTTGCCGCGATCTCGGGCCGGACCCGGCGTTCAGTGGGCGCCGGGTCGGCGCCTGCACGATCGCGGGCGACGGCAGCAATCTGAGCCAGCGCCTGGTCCAGGCCGGGCTGGCGCTGAACGCCGATCCGAAGGGTCGTTTCGCGGCCGACGAGACCAAGGCCAAAGAGGCGCGGCTGGCGTTGTGGCGGGGATGCTTCGTCGCTCCAGCGAGCTTCCGCCGCTGGGACAAGACCGCGCCCCTGATTGGCGCGGCCTGCCGCGACGATCGCAAGACCGCGATGCTGGACCTGATGTTCCCCGAGATGCCGCCGATGCCGGAGGGCTGCGCCATCAAGGGCAAGCTCGCCAAGCGTGCGCGCCTCACCGGCAATGTCGGCGTCTATCAGCTGCAGGGCTGCCCCAGTTACGCCAGTCTGATCAAGCCGAACCGCTGGTTCTGCTCCGAGGACGATGCCCGCGCCGCCGGCTTCCGCAAAGCCTATAACTGCCGGATCGGCGCGAAACGCTGATACTGGCTGTCAGCGCTGCGCCTTGAAGTCCGGTTTGCGCTTGCCGAGGAACGCCGCGACACCCTCGGCGAATTCGTCGCTGCCGAACGCGACGCCCTGGGCGAAGGCTTCCAGCGCGAAGAATTGTTCGATCGGCTGGAACGCTCCGTTGACCAGCATCTTGGTCAGCCCCAGCGACGTCGCCGGTCCGGCGGCGAGTTCGGCCGCGAGCGCCACCGCGGCATCGAGCAACTGATCGGCCGGCACCACGCACTTGGCGATGCCCAGCGCCTGCGCCTCCGCCGCGTCGACACGGCGATTGGTGAGCAGAATGTCCTTGGCCCGCATCGCGCCGATCGCACGTGGCAATGTTAAAGCCAGGCCGAGATCCGGCGCGGCGCCGAGCCCGGGGAACGCAGCCCGGAAGTAGGCCTGATCCGACATCAGCACGATGTCGCACAGCAGCGCCATCGAGAAGCCAGCGCCGGCTGCGGAGCCGTTGACCGCGGCGATCACCGGCTTCTCGGCGGTCAGCAGTCGCTGCGCCCAATTGTGCGTCACCTGCATGCGCTGCCGCACCTGCGGCGCGCCGCGATCGGCCATGTTGCTGATATCACCGCCGGCGCAGAACGACTGCCCGGTACCAGTAATCACCAGGCAGCGCACTGACGCGTCGGCGAGTAATTCCGGGATGCGGGTTTCCAGCTGATGTTTGACGGCGGGCTGCAGCGCATTCCGGGTCGCCGGGCTGTTGAGCCGGACGATCATCACGTCGTCACGGCGGTCGAAGATCACGGCATCGCTTGCGGCATCGGCTGACATGTTCCCACCCCTGCTGTTGTTTTCCGCAGCCTAGCGCATCGCGTCGGTATTTGCGAAATCGATTTTCGCAATGCTAGGATTGCGCCCAACACAAGACTTCCACGGGACGGAAACTCATGCAGATCACCGCGGGCCTTCGCAAGGCTGCCGCCTTTCGCGCGCACGACACCGCGCTGGTGACGCCGGAGCGCAGCTTCACGCACGGCGAAGTGCTGGATCGCATCGCGCGCTTTGCCGCGGCGTTGCAGCGGCTCGGTGTCGCGCCCGACGACCGCGTGGCGATCCTCGCCGCCACTGGCGCCGCCTATGTCGAGAGTTACTTTTCGGTGCTGTGGGCCGGCGGCGTGGTGGTGCCGGTCAATTCGCGCTTCGCGTTGCCGGAGATGATCGAGCAGATCACCGACGCCGAGCCGTCACTGCTGATCAGCGACGCCAGCTTTCTCGACACCGCCGTGCAACTCGCCAAGGCTTGCCCGTCGCTACGTTGTGTCATCGCCGATGCGCCGCGCTCCGGACTGCCGCGTGTTCATGCTTACGAGGACCTGATCGCCAGCACGCCGCCTTGCGCCGATGCCGGGCGCGGCGGCGAGGACCTCGCCTGCCTGTTCTACACCGGCGGCACGACCGGCCGCGCCAAGGGCGTGATGCTCAGCCACCGCAATCTCTGGGTCAACGCCGTCGTGACCGCGATGGCGTTCGGCTTCGACGAGCACACCGTGGCGCTGCATGCCGGGCCACTGTTTCATCTCGGCGCCGGCGCGCGCGTCTACACGACATCGATCATGGGCGGCCGCCACGTCGTGATCCCGCGCTTCACGCCTGCCGACGTGCTGGCGGCGATCAGTCGCCACAAGGTGACGGTTGCGACCTTCGTGCCGACCATGCTGGGCATGATCCTGCAATCGCCCGATCTCGACCGCTACGATCTGTCCAGCCTCAAGCTGATCACTTACGGTGCTTCGCCGATGCCGGAGCCGGTGCTGCAGGAATGCCTGCGCCGCTTTCCCAACATCCGGTTCGGCCAGTCCTACGGCATGACCGAACTGTCCCCGGTCGCCACCATCCTGACGCCCGACGATCACCTGCCCTCCGCGCCGCGGCGCCGGCTGCGCTCGGCCGGCCGTCCGATCGTGTCGGCCGAGGTGAAGATCGCCGATGCCGCCGATCGCGAGTTGCGGCATGGCGAAGTCGGCGAGATCCTGGTGCGTGGTCCGATGGTGATGATGGGCTATTGGCGCCAGCCGGAGCTGACGGCGCAGACGCTGCGCGGCGGCTGGATGCACACCGGCGATTCCGGCTCGTTCGATGCCGACGGCTATCTGTATATTTCCGACCGCATCAAGGACATGATCATCTCGGGCGGCGAGAACGTGTATTCGATCGAGGTCGAAAATGCGATCGCGGCGCATCCGGAGGTGGCGCAATGCGCCGTGATCGGCATCCCGCATCCGAAATGGGGCGAGACGGTGCATGCGGTGGTGGTGCGTAAATCAGGCGCATCGCTCACCGCCGACGAGTTGATCGCGTTCTGCCGGGCCGCGATCGCCGACTACAAGGTCCCGCGCAGCATCGACTTCCGCGACGACCCGCTGCCGCTGTCGAGCGTCAATAAGGTCAACAAGGCGGCCCTGCGCGCGCCTTATTGGAGCGACAAGGATCGGCGCGTGAATTGAGTATAGTTATTGAGAGGCGCCCACCCCAGCGTCATTGCGAGGAGCGCAGCGACGAAGCAATCCAGCCGCATGCACTGGGCTTCTGGATTGCTTCGCTACGCTCGCAATGACGGGGAGGGGCCTCGTGCCGATGTTAGACCAGTAGCCAGTTGTGAGTGATCACCCGCCCAGCGCCGCGCTGATCGCTCTCGCGGCATGGGCCAGCGCCGGGCCATGCTTCTCGATCAGCTGCTGCTGCGACACCAGATAGGCCGGGCCGCCGAAGCTCAGCGTGTAGACCGGGCCGCCGTTCGGCGGCACGATCGCGGCGCCAACGGCGTTGATGTCGTTCCGCCATTCGCCGATCGAGATGCAGAAGCCGCGCTTTGCCATCTCGCGCGTGGAGCGGGCGATCGCCTTTTCGAGCTTCGGCCAGTCGTTGCCGTGATGCGCGCGCAGCTCGGCGAGCAGCGCACTGCGTTCTTCGTCGCCGATCGCCGCCAGATAGGCCCGGCCGAGCGAGGTGGTGGCGATCGGCACGCGCGAGCCCGGCGGCAGCCGCAACCCGATCAGCGCGTCGCTCTCGCAGCTCTCGATGTTCAGCATCATCAGCCGCTCGCGGGTGCCGAGCCCGACATGCAATTGGCTGTCCTCGGCCAGCCTGGTCATGATGGGGAGCGCCGCCTTGCGGACGTCAAGATTGGCCAGTGCCGCGTAACTCAGCGCCAGCGCCCGCGCGCCCAGCTGATAAGTCGCCGAGCGCGGCTCGTAAGTCAGATAGCCGAGCTGGATCAGCGTGTGCGTCATGCGCGAGATCGTCGGCTTCGGCAGCCCCGTGCGCTCGGCGAGTTCGAGGTTGCCGAGCGCGCGGTCACCGGCGCGGAAGGCGCCGAGCACGTCGAGGCCACGCGCCAGCGCTGACACGAACATCCGCCCGGCGTCGTCGTCGGCTCCCTCGGCGCGCGGTCGCCGCGAGGCGCGCTGCAGGGCGGGATTCTTACGCGCCAGCGTCTTCTTCGCCGGTGGGGCCGGAGCCGGGCCCGGCTTGGAGGGACGACGCGATCTGCCGGTGGTCATCGACGGCTCCGGAAACTCGGCCGCAAGCTGCGGCGGGATCAAAACATTTGCGAAATTCGATTTCGCATATTGTGTGAGCCCCGCCCGGGTGGCAAGTTGCCGCAAAAATGTGACGAGGAAGCTCCCGATGGCGATCGACCCGGCCCGGCTGCGCGACTGGCCCATTCCCGAGATCGAGCAGACCTACACCGAGCGCGACACCATGCTGTATGCGCTGGGGCTCGGCCTCGGCGCCGATCCGCTCGACGCCAAGCAGCTGCGCTACGTCTACGAGCAGGATCTGCAGGTGCTGCCGTCGATGTCGGTCGTGCTCGGTTATCCCGGCTTCTGGCTCGGCAACGAGGCGACCGGCGCGGACTGGCGCAAGGTGCTGCACGGCGAGCAGGGTTTCGAGATTTTCAAGCCGCTGCCGCCGAAAGGCACGGTGGTCGGCCGATCGCGCGTCACCGGCCTGTTCGACAAGGGCGCCGGCAAAGGCGCGGTGCTGCTGTCCGAGCGCGACGTCGTCGACAAGGCCAGCGGCGAATTGCTGTGCCGGCTGACTTCGACCACCATGCTGCGCGGCGACGGCGGCTTCGGCGGTCCCTCCGGCCCGCTGCCGGCGCCACATCCGCTGCCCGAACGCGCGCCCGATCTGCAGTCACGCATCGCCACCGCGCCGAGCGCCGCGCTGATCTACCGCCTGTCCGGCGACTACAACCCGCTGCATGCCGATCCCGAAGTCGCGCGCAAGGCCGGCTTCGACAAGCCGATCCTGCACGGCCTGTGCACCTTCGGCGTGGTCTGCCGCGCACTGGTCGAACTGTGCTGCGACGGCGATGCGAAGCGGCTGGTGAAGATGCAGGTGCGCTTCAGCTCCCCCGTGTATCCCGGCGAAACCATCGTCACCGAAGTCTGGAAGGAGGGCGATTGTACGCTGTCGTTCAGAGCCAAGGTGGCGGAGCGCGAAGTCGTGGTGATCAACAACGGCGCCGCGACGGTCACGCCGGGTTGAGGCCAAATTCCGTGCGGCAGGAAAACGGCGGAGATCGTGAGTCATGTGCAGCTTGGGTGTGTGACGATCGCGCGAGTTTGAAAACATTCACTTGGGGCGGCGCCCGCACATCGCTATAAGCCCGCGGCGCTTGCCGCGACTAACAACAACCAGGAGGAACGCGCTTTGTCCATTTCCCGTCGCTCATTCGGAATAGGCGCCACTGGTGTGATGCTCGGCACCGTCGCCGCGCCGTGGATTCGCAATGCCAACGCCGCGCCGCCGCCGATCAAGGTCGGCGTCATCAATTCGATGAGCGGCGGCCTCGCCGCCTATGCGCAGGAAGGCCAGCCGGCGTTCGAATACATCATCAAGAAGATCAACGACGCTGGCGGCATCAAGAACAAGGACGGCGCCAAGATCCAGCTGATCCAGGCCGACGACACCAGTCAGCCGGCGCGCACCGCCACCGAGGCGCGGCGGCTGATCACCGAGGAGAAGGTGCAGCTGCTCACCGGCACCATCCTCAGCGCGCAGATGCTGGCGCTGACGCCGGTGCTGGACGAACTGAAGGTGCCGACGCTGTCGATCTGGGCCGGTGGCGCGCATTCCAGCTACATGTTCTCGCTCGGCTATCCCTACGACCGCGGCTACGCCCAGTCGATGCACGACTTCATCAAGTCGCTGCGCGACGACAGCAAATTCCCGATCAAGACCGCGGTGATGAGCTACTCGAACTACGAGGCCGGCCAGCAGGTCAACAAGTTCCTGGTCGAGAAGCTGAAGGCCAGCGGCTTCGAGGTGATCGGCGAGGCGCCGCTCGATACCAAGGCGCAGGATCAGACCTCGGCGATGATCCGCATCCGCTCGCTGAAGCCCGACATCGTCACCGGCCTGGTGACGCCGCGCGACGGCATCCTGCTGCATCAGGCGCGCTACAACCTCAACTATCACAACAGCCTGTTCGTCGGCGGCACCGGCGGCTATTCGGACCTGTCGCTGTGGAAGGACCTCGGCCCCGAGATCGGCAAGGCGGTGCTGACGCGCAATCTGTTCGCGATGACCGGCTTCAGCGCCGGCGCCAAGATCGACTCGATGCAGAAGATCATCGCCGAGCTGCGTGACGTCGCCAAGATCGATCGCATCGGCCAGGGCGCAATTCAATACGCGCAGGGCGCGCGCGTGCTGCAGCGCGTGCTGGAGAAAGCGTCGTCGCTCGAGCCGGCGGCTATTTTGGAGTCTTTCAAGACCTTCGACATTCCGTTCGGCGATCCGGATCTCTACGTCGCCAAGCCGAAGGGCCTGCAGTTTGCTGAGGACCGGCTGCTGAAGGACGGCTCGGCCATGATGGTGCAGTGGATGCCCGATCAGTCGCAGGAAGTCGTATTCCCGAAGGAGTTCGCGCAGGCCGCTCCGCGGCCGAAGAGCTGAGCCGTGGCGCTGCTCGAAGTCGACAACGTCAGTAAGCGGTTCGGCGGCCTGCTCGCGCTCAACGACGTCAGCTTCGCCGTCGAGCGCGGCGAGATCCTCGGCATCATCGGCCCGAACGGCGCCGGCAAGACGACGCTGTTCAGCGTCATCTCCGGCTTCGCGCCGCCGACCAGTGGCGAGGTGCGGTTCGACGGCCAGCGCATCACCGGCATCTCGCCGGATCGGCTGACGCGCCGCGGTCTGGTGCGCAGCTTCCAGATCGTCCAGACCTTCGCAGACATGACGACCCTCGAGGTCGTCACCACGGCGGCGCTCACGCGGCGGCCGATCCGCGAGGCGACCGACTACGCCGCCGCGGTGCTGACCCGCGTCGGCCTCGGCGGCAAGCTCGGCGAGACGCCGGCGACTCTGTCACTGCAGGACAAGAAGCTGCTCGAAGTCGCCAAATGCGTCGCCACCGATCCGCAGTGTATCCTGCTCGACGAGGTGATGGCCGGCCTCACCATGGCCGAAACCGAGGCGCCGATGCAGATCATCCGCGAGCTCAACCAGTCGGGCGTCACCATCGTGATGGTCGAGCACGTGATGCCGGTGATCATGCGGATGGCGACCCGGATGGTGGTGATCAATTTCGGCGAGAAGATCGGCGAAGGCACGCCGGACGCGATCATCAAGGATCAGAAGGTCATCGACGCGTATTTCGGGGAGCACCTCGATGCTTGAGGTCGAAGGGCTGGTCGCCGGCTATGGCGGCACGCCAATGCTGCGCGACGTCTCGGTGCGGCTCGCGGCCGGCGAGCTCGTCGGCCTGCTCGGCGCCAACAATGCCGGAAAGACCACGCTGATCAATTGCCTGTCGGGCATCGTGCAGCCGATGTCCGGCCGCATCCTGTTCGAAGGCAAGGACATCACCCGCGCCACCGCGCGTGAACGCGTGGAGCTCGGCATCATCCAGGTGCCCGAGGGGCGACTGGTGTTTCCCGAGATGAGCATTCGCGAGAACCTGCTGCTCGGCGGCTTCTGCGATCGCGCGCGGCCGCATCGGCCGGCGCAGATGGACAAGGTGCTCGAGCTGTTTCCGCGGCTGAAGGAGCGGCTGACCCAGGCGGCCGGCACGCTGTCCGGCGGCGAACAGCAGATGCTGGCGATCGGCCGCGGGCTGATGGCCGAAGCGCGCATCCTGATGCTGGACGAGCCGTCGCTCGGCCTGTCGCCGCTGTTCGTGCAGTACATCTTCGAGATCATCGACCGGCTGCACAAGGACGGGCTGACCATGCTGCTGGTCGAGCAGAATCTCAATCTGACGCTGCGCCACGCTCAGCGCTGCTACGTGCTGGAGCGCGGCCAGGTCGCGGTCGAGGGCGACGCCGATATCGTCAAGAACGACCCGCGCACGCGGCAGGCCTATCTGGGGCTGTGAGGAGGATCAAGTGAGCGAGTTCTGGCAGGCCTTGGCGCAAGGCGTACTGATCGGCAGCACCTACGGGCTGCTCGCGCTCGGCATGGGACTGGTCTACGGCGTCAGCGGCATCGTCAACTTCGCCCATGGCGACTTTATCTCGCTGGCGATGTTCATGTCGCTGGCGTTGTTCTCCGCCTTCGCGATGGACCCTTACGTCTCAGCCATCATCACCATTCCGGTGATGGCGGCGATCGGCGCGCTGGTCTATCGCTTCCTGCTGCGGCCAATGGCCGGGCACCAATTCCTGATGATCGTGCAGCTCACGCTCGGCCTCAGCCTGCTGCTGCAGAACGGCATCCTGATGGTGTTCGGCGGTCAGCCAGCCCGCGTGCCGTCGGCCGTCGAGTCCAAGCTGATCATTTTGGGCGAAGTCGTGCTGCGGATGCCTAACGTGATCGCCTGCGTGGTCGCCTTCGCGATGGCGATCGGGCTCTACATCATGCTGCGCTCGACCGATTTCGGCCGCTCGATCCGCGCCGTGCATCAGAACGCGCGCGCCGCGGCGCTGATGGGCGTCGACGTCGGCCGCGTCCAGGTCGTCACGTTTGCGATCGGCGTCGCCATCCTGGCGGTCGCGGCCGCGCTGCTGCTGCCCGGGACGCCGATCCAGCCGACGCAGGGTCTGCAATACACCGTCATCACGCTGCTGATCGTGGTGCTCGGCGGCATGACCAATTTCGTCAGTATCATGCTCAGCGGCCTCGTCATCGGCATCGCCGAAGCCTTTGGCACCGTCTACATCTCGGATGCGCTCGGCCGGCTGGTGCCCTATGCGATCTTCGTGCTGATCATGCTGTTCCGCCCGCAAGGGTTGACCTGGAGGACGTCATGATCAACGACGGCTTCTACAAGACGCTGGCGTCGCCGGCGCTGTGGGTGATCCTGCTGCTGGCGGCATCGCTGCCGCTGGCGCTGAACAGCTATTATCTGCACATCCTCACCATCGCGCTGGTCTATGTGGCGCTGGCGTCGGCGTGGAATATCGTCGGCGGCATGGCCGGACAGATCTCGCTGGCGCACAGCCTGTTCATCGGCACCGGCGCGATGCTGGCGGCAGCGCTGCAGGTCAAGCTCGGCATCAACATGTGGGCCGGCTTGGTGATCTCCGCGGCGGTCGCCGGCGCGCTCGGCGCGATCATCGCCTGGATCGACTTCCGGTTTCAGCTCGGGCATCTGTCGTTCGTGCTGATCACGCTGGCGTTCGCCGAGATGGCGGCAATCGTGGTCGAGGGCTGGGAGTTCCTCGGCGGCGCCTCCGGCCTGCTGCTGCCGCGCGACACCGGCGACGTGACGGCGTTCCAATTCGGCGGCGTGCAAGGCGCCTATTGGGTGATGCTCGGGCTGTCGGCGGTGATCGTGCTGATCAACGTCGCCATCCTCAATGCGCCGCTCGGTTATTATCTGCGCACCATCCGCGACAATGAGAAGGCTGCGCAGGCGATCGGCGTCAACGTGCTTCGTCACAAGATCGTCGCGATGACGATCTCGGCAGTGCTGACCTCGATCGTCGGCACCTGCTACGTCCGTTATCTCACCTTCGCCGATCCGTATCAGCTGGCGTCGCCGACCATCACCATCGAGATCGTGCTGTTCGCCACCGTCGGCGGCCTCGGCCGCGCCTTCGGGCCGGCGCTCGGCGCGCTGCTGTTGGTGCCGCTCGGCGAAGTGCTGCGCGGCCAGCTGGGCGGCGCAATTCCCGGCCTGCACTACTTCATCTACGGCGTGGTGGTGATCGCCGTCATCATGGTGACGCCGCGCGGCCTGCTGCCGCTGTTCGAAAAGCTGCTGCTGCGCCGCCGCGCGCCGGCGCGCTAGGGTCGAAGCGTTCAGGCGCTTCCACTTGCACTGCCCTCATGCTGAGGAGCTCGGCGAAGCCGGGCGTCTCGAAGGATGAAGGCGACGGGGTGCCCGTGGCCATGGTTCGAGACGGCGCTTCGCGCCACCTCACCATGAGGTTTCGATGCAGCGACGTCAGAAGCAAAGGAAAACGGCGCGGTCATCCGCGCCGTTCTCGTTTGAGTCGCCAGTTCTGCCGGCGAGCCTACTCCGCGCTCGACACCAGCCGGAACCTCGGCTCGGCCTTGGCCATCAGGCTGCGATACGCCGCCAGATAATCCAGCGCCATCCGCCGCGCGGTGAAGCGCTCTTCGAAGCGGGCGCGGATCGCCGAGCGGTCGAGCTCTTCGAGCTGATGCACGGCGGCGACCGCGCTGGTCTCGTCCTCGACGATAAAGCCGGTCAGTCCGGATTCGATGATCTCCGGCACCGAGCCGCGATTATAGGCGATCACCGGCGCGCCGCAGGCCATCGATTCGATCATCACCAGGCCGAATGGCTCCGGCCAGTCCAGCGGCAGCAGCAGGCCGAGCGCGCCTGACAGGAATTCCGACTTCTGCTGATCGCCGATCTCGCCGATGAACTCGATCAGCGGGTGATGCAGCATCGGCTCGATCACCTGCTCGAAATAGTCCTGATCGGCGCGGTCGACCTTGGCGGCAATCTTCAGCGGAATGTCGGCGCGGATGGCGATGCGGATGGCGCGGTCGACTCCCTTCTCCGGAGCGATGCGGCCGAGCACGGCGAGATAGCCGGGCTTGGTGGCGATCGGCGAAAGCAGATCCGCGGGCAGGCCGTGATGGATGGTGCGGATCCAGTTGGCGTTCGGCACCGGCCGGCGCTGCGAATCCGAAATCGACACCACAGGGACTTCGGAGAACGTGGAGAACACCGGCTGGTGTTCGGGAAGGTCGAGACGGCCGTGCAGCGTGGTCAGAAAAGGCGTCGGCTGGCGGTGAAACAGCGACCACGGATAGTAGTCGAGATGGAAGTGGAGGAGATCGAACTCCTCGTTGTCACAGCGCCGTCGTACTTGTTCCAGCATCATCATATGCAGCGCGTTGGGATCTCGCACTGCGCCGTCGAGTCGGAGCGCGCGGGGCCATGGCGCTTCGAGCTTGGCAGAGGTGATTGAATCACCGCTGGCGAACAACGTCACGTCGTGGCCGAGCGCCACGAGTTCTTCCGTCAACCAGTGCACCACACGTTCGGTGCCGCCGTAGAGCTTCGGGGGGATAGCTTCGGTGAGAGGAGCGACCTGCGCGATGCGCATCGACTAGTCTCCTGTTGGTACGTGAGAACGTTGAACATGGGCTTGGATCGAATGGCACCGGCATTGCCAGCTGCGGGAACGTTTTTGCACCTGCGAGGTTCCTTGCATGCGCTCACTTCTTCCACGTTGCTGTCTTGTTGATGCCACTTCCCGATGCCCTCTTGCGGTTGCCGAGAATGGAACAGGGCAGTGATCCCGGCGTAAAGCTGTATCGCTAGCGACCTTGGCGAAGATGCGTTGCGGAGGCGGACTTTTATGGACTCTCTTTCAGGCTACTCGCGTCGGCCGTTTGCCTTCATTTTGCGCTACGTTCGTCAAAGACCGGGCACACATGCGATCATTCTCGGGTGTGTTTTGTTGGCAGTTGCCTGTTCGGTCGGCACTCAGTACGGCGTCAAGTATCTGGTCGACGGATTGAGTGGCGGCCAGTCCGGCGTGGTCTGGCTCGGCTTTCTGTTTCTCGTCGCCCTCATCGCCGCCGACAATCTGCTGTGGCGCGTCGCCAGTTGGATCGGGAGTTTCACGTTCCCCGCCGTCACCGCGGATCTGCGTCGCGACATGTTCCGGCATCTGACCGGACATGCGCCGAGCTACTTCTCCGATCGCCTGCCCGGCATGTTGTCCAGCCGCATCACCGCCACCTCCAATGCGGTGTTCACCATCGAAAACATGTTCGTCTG
Organism: Rhodopseudomonas sp. AAP120; assembly: GCF_001295845.1. Lineage (GTDB taxonomy): Bacteria > Pseudomonadota > Alphaproteobacteria > Rhizobiales > Xanthobacteraceae > Rhodopseudomonas. Next base: position 19,769 of record NZ_LJIC01000126.1, read on the forward strand.
GAACGTGCTGCCGCCGTGCATCGCGACCTTCCTGGCGATCACGCTGATCGCGACGGTGAGCGGAACCATGGCGCTGGCGCTCGGCCTCGCGGCCGCGCTGCTGCTGGCGCTGGTGTTCAAGCTCGCCGCCGACGGCAAGCCGCTGCACGACGAGTTCGCCGACAAGGCCGCGACGGTCGACGGCGAGATGGTCGATGTCATTAATAATATGCCGCTGGTGCGCGCGTTCTGCGGCCTCGGCTACGAGCACGCGCGGTTCGAGAACACGGTCAATCTCGAAGTGAACGCGCGCGGCCGCAGCTTACGTTACTTGGAGCGGCTGCGCCTGTTGCACGCTGTGATCACCATCGTGCTGACCGTGGCGCTGCTCGCCTGGGCCATCATGCTGTGGCAGCGCGGCGGTGCCTCGACCGGCGACGTCGTGCTGATCTGCACGCTCGGCCTGTCGATTCTGCACGCCACCCGCGACCTCGCGGTGGCGCTGGTCGACGTCACCCAGCACGTCGCCCGCCTCGGCGAGGCGATCGCGACGCTGCTGACGCCGCACGAACTCAGCGATCATCCCGAGGCCGAGCCGCTGATTCGCGCCGGTGCTGCGATCACGTTCAACAACGTGTCGTTCCAGTATCCGGGCGGCTCCAAGGTGTTCGATCGCTTCACGCTGCGGCTGAACGCCGGCGAGCGGGTCGGCCTGGTCGGCACCTCCGGCGGCGGCAAGTCGACCTTGTTCACGCTGCTGCAGCGCTTCTACGACGTGCAGGACGGCAGCATCACCATCGACGGCCAGGACATCTCGCGTGTCACCCAGCATAGTCTGCGCGAAGCGATCTCCGTCGTGCCGCAGGACATCTCGCTGTTCCAGCGTTCGATTCGCGACAACATCCGCTATGGCCGGCCGGGCGCGACCGACGAGGAAGTGCTGCAGGCAGCGATTGCGGCACGTTGCGATTTCGTCGAAACGTTGCCGGAAGGGCTCGACACCATGGTGGGCGACCGCGGCTTCAAACTGTCCGGCGGGCAGCGTCAACGCTTGGCGATCGCGCGCGCCTTCCTGAAGGATGCGCCGATCCTGCTACTCGACGAGGCCACCGCCGCGCTCGACTCCGATTCGGAAGAAGCCATCCGCGAAGCGTTGGCGCGGTTGATGCATGGCCGGACCGTGATTGCGATCGCGCATCGTCTCGCGACGCTGCGAAATTTCGACCGGGTGGTGGTGCTGCAGAATGGTCGTATCATCGAGGACGGTCCGCCCGATCGCCTGATGCAGGGCGAGGGGCCTTACCGCGACCTGGTTTCGCGCGAGATCAGCCGCCTGGCTGCTCACGCGGCCTGACGCGGCGGTTGCGACGTTCCAGCAGCGATAGGATGATCGATGCTTTCTGACGTGATGACCCAACCTGCAGCGGCGCCTGAATCGACGCCGTCTGCGGAGTCGCCGTTCTACATCCCGATGACCGGACCGGCGCGGCCGCGGACCGTGCTGAAGCACGACGACACTTTCATGGTGCTCGACAGCCACGGCGATCTCGGCGCGCCCGGTGGCGCCAGCGACGGCCTGTTCAACGCCGACACGCGCTATCTGGCACGGTTGCAGCTGCGCCTCGCCGACGTGCAGCCGCTGCTGCTCGGCTCCAATCTGCGCGACGACAATTCGGCGTTGACGGTCGATCTCACCAATCCCGATATCTATCGCGAAGGCCGGCTGGTCCTCGCCAAAGATCTGCTGCACATCGTCCGCACCATCTTCTTGTGGCGCGACACCGCGTTTCAGCGCATCGGCTGTCAAAACCATGGTGATGCCGACGCGAGCTTCGAGCTGACGCTGGATTTCGACAGCGACTTCGCCGATCTGTTCGAGGTCCGCGGCAGCGTGCGGCCGCGGCGCGGCACCGCGAGCAGCCGGCGAGTCTCAGACACGAGCGTCGTGTTCGATTATCGCGGGCTCGACGATGTCACACGCAGCACGGCGCTGCACTTCGATCCGGCTCCGAGGCAGCTCAAGGCCGGCCGCGCAATGTACCAGATCAAGCTGGCGCCGGGGCAGACCGCCTCGGTCTTCGTCGCGGTGAGCTGCAACAAGCCGGCGTCGCAGAAGCCGATGCCGTTCTTCCGCAGCCTGCTGGCGCATCGCCGCGAGATGCGCGAGTCGACGCGCGGCGCCACCACGGTCGAGACCTCGAACGACATCTTCAACGAGGTGCTGTGCCAGGCGATGGCCGACCTCAACATCCTGATCACCGAAACGCCGCAGGGCCGCTATCCTTATGCGGGCATTCCTTGGTACTCGACGACGTTCGGCCGCGACGGACTGATCACCGCGCTGCAGATGCTGTGGATCGATCCGCGCATCGCCCGCGGCGTGCTGCGCCGGCTCGCGGCGTTCCAGGCAACCAGCGTCGATCCGCTCAATGATGCGGCGCCCGGCAAGATCCTGCACGAAATGCGCGGCGGCGAGATGGCGGCGCTGCGTGAAGTGCCGTTCGCGCAATATTACGGCAGCGTCGACTCGACGCCGCTGTTCGTGATGCTGGCGGGTCTGTACGTCCAGCGCACCGGTGACGACGAAACACTGAAAGTGTTGTGGCCGGCGATCGAGAAGGGGCTGGGCTGGATCGATGGCCCGGGCGATCCGGACCGCGACGGCTTCGTCGAGTATCAGCGCGCCACCGACCAGGGCCTGCAGAACCAGGGCTGGAAGGATTCGTACGACGCGATTTTCCATGCCGACGGCAAGCTCGCGGAGGGCAATATCGCGCTCGCTGAAGTGCAGGGCTATGTGTTCGCCGCCAAACGGCTCGCCGCGCTATGCGCGCGCAGGCTCGGGCACACCGAGCGCGCTGCCGAACTCGAGCAGCAGGCCGACAAGCTCGCGGCCCAATTCGAGCGCGCGTTCTGGTGCGAGGAACTCGGCACCTACGCACTGGCGCTCGACGGCGCCAAGCGGCCCTGCAAGGTGCGCAGCTCCAACGCGGGGCAGGTGCTGTTCACCGGGATGGTGCGGGCGGATCGCGCCCGGCTGGTCGCGACGGACCTGATGCGGCCGCACTTCTTCTCCGGCTGGGGCATCCGCACCATCGCCTGCGGCGAGCCGCGCTACAATCCGATGTCGTATCACGACGGATCGATCTGGCCGCACGACAACGCGCTGATCACGCTCGGCTTTGCCCGCTACGGCTTCAAGGCTGCGGTGGAGAACGTGTTCAAGGGCCTGTTCGACGCCGCGACCTATATGGAGCTGCGCCGGTTGCCGGAGTTGTTCTGCGGCTTCCAGCGCGAGCGACGCCGCGGTCCGACGCTGTATCCGGTCGCCTGCGCGCCGCAGGCCTGGGCCAGCGCGACGCCGTTCACCCTGCTCGAAGCCGCGCTCGGCATTCAATTCGATGCCGACCGGCACGAGATCCGCCTGGTTAATCCGCGGCTGCCGGCGTTCCTGAACGAGGTGGTGTTGCGCGATCTGCGGATCGGCGCCGCCAGCATCGATCTGCGGGTACGCCGACATGGTGACGGCGTGTCGATGGAAGTGCTGCGCACCGACGGGCGCATTCAGGTTTCGATCGTGTTGGCTCGATAGACGCTCCGATGAGGAGCACGGCGACGCCGTCGCCGTGAGGGAGGCTCGATGCACATCCGGTTTAGTACTGCGTTCGCCCTGGTGGTGATCACCAGCGTCGTCTCGGCCGGACTGCGCGCCGATCCGGCCGATCCCGCAAAACCTGCGGAGCCGGCCAATCAGGCCGAACCCGCCAAGCCGGCGGAACCGGCGAAACCTGCTGAGCCGGCCAAGCAGGCTGAACCCGCCAAACAGGCCGAGCCTGCCAAGCCCCCCGCAAAGTCGTCCGCGACCGCGAAAAGCGATCCGCCGACCGTGACAGTGATTAGTCCCGATGATGCGCGCGGTGTACTTGGTCGTGAAGTGCGCAGCGCGGCCGACGAAGATATGGGCCGCATCGTCGACATCGTGGTCGATAAGGAAGGCAAGACCCGCGCCGCGATCATCGATTTCGGCGGCTTCCTCGGCGTCGGCAGCCGCAAGATCGCAGTGGATTGGACCGCGCTGAAGTTCAGCACCATCGCCAAGAAGGAGGACAAGGTCACGCTCGCGCTGACGCGTGACCAGGTGCGCGCTGCGCCGGAGTACAAGGACGACCAGACCGTGGTCGTGCTCGGGGCTTCCGGTAAGCTGTCGCCGCTCGAGTTCGGCCCGGAGAAGTAGTCTGAGCGCGCCGCTCCCCGAGCGCGGAGCCGGATTCGGCCCGCACCATTCCGCGCCGGCCGAGCCGCCGGGCGACGATCCGGTGCGGGCACCGGAGCCGCCGCGTGCTCCGTCGCAGCAGAGCCAGCGCGGGCTCGACTGGTTCATCTTCTTTCTCGCCGACGTGCAGACCGGGTTCGGCCCGTTCATCGCGGTGTATCTCACCACCCAGAAATGGACCCAGGTCGAGATCGGCCTGGTTCTGTCGGTCGGCGGCATCATCGGGTTGATCGGCCAGATGCCGGGTGGCGCGCTCGTCGACGCAGCGAAAGACGAGCGCAAAGTCGCTGGCGCCGCCGTGGCGGCCATTGGCCTTGCAGCGCTGGCCTATGCGCTGCTGCCGATCTTCCCCGTCGTGATGGCGGCGGCGACGCTGCACGCGGCGGCGAGCTGCGTGCTCGGCCCGTCGATCGCTGCGATCAGCCTCGGCTTGGTCGGGCGCTACGCGATCGGCGAACGGCTCGGCCGCAACGCCCGCTGTGCCTCGCTCGGCAACGGCGTGGCCGCCGCCGTGATGGGCACCGCCGGCTATCTGCTGTCGAGCCGCTCGGTGTTTCTCGTCACCTGCCTGCTGGTGATTCCGACGCTGATCGCGTTGTCGCGCATTCGCGGCAGCGAGATCGACTCTGCCCAGGCGCACGGTGCGGCACGCGCCGACGCTGCGCCGGGCTTCCGGTTTTCCGATCTCGCGAAGTTGCTGCAGCAGCGGCCGCTGCTGGTGTTCGCCGGAGCGATGCTGATGCTGCAACTCGCCAATGCGGCGATGCTGCCGCTGATGGCCAGCGCCGTCACGGCGCGCTCCAGTGACTCCGCGCCGGCGCTGATTGCGTTCTGTATCGTCGTGCCGCAGGCGATCGTGGCGCTGTTTTCGCCGCGTGTGGGCAGATGGGCGCAAGTGATCGGCCGCAAGCCGCTGCTGTTCGCCGGCTTCGGTGCGCTGGCGATCCGCGGTGTGCTGTTCTCGACCGTCACCGACCCGTATCTGCTGGTCGCAGTGCAGGTGTTCGACGGCGTCACCGCGGCGGTGTTCGCCGTGCTGGTGCCGCTGATCATCGCCGACGTCGCGTTCGGCAGCGGACATTTCAGCTTCGCCCAAGGCGTGGTTGGGACGGCCGGCGGCATCGGCGCATCGCTCAGCAACGTCGTGGCCGGACTGGTGGCCGACAAGTTCGGCAGCCACGCAGCCTTCCTCGGCCTCGCCAGCGTCGCCGCGCTCGGCCTGACGCTGGTGTGGCTGCTGATGCCGGAAACGCGGAAGGTGGAGCCGGAGAAGAGTTGAGCGTCAAGACTCAGTCTCTCGTCATTGCGAGGAGCGCAGCGACGAAGCAATCCAGAGACGCAGTGCTCGGCGCCTTTGGATTGCTTCGCTTCGCTCGCAATGACGGTGGAGAGGCTCGTCAGCCCATCAATTTCCGAATCTGCTCGGCGCAGGATTTCGCGGCCTTCTGCGCGGCGAGCAGCGACGCGAAGGTGCGGCGTTCGAGGCTGTGGAAGTCGTGATGGGCGGCGTGGAAGCAGAAGTTGCGTCCGTCGCGCACGACGATGCCGGCGGTGCGCGAGCTCACTTCGATCACATAGGCGTCGGACATCAACCCTCGCCGGCAACTGCCAGCGCTCCCGGAAATCGGGCGCTTTCTCAGGCGCCCGCACGCTTCAGACCGTCGAGCAGGCTCGACGGCGCAGAAACGCCAGCGACCGGGAAATTGTTCCTGTGGCCCTTCGTTAAAATCTTAGCGTTGCACAAACACCAGCAGCACGCCGTTGGCCGCGCTCGGCGGCACCACCACGCTGTTGCCCAGCGTCTTGCCGGCCGCCCCCACGGCCTGCGCAGTGGCGGCGAGGTCGCTGACCGCAATGATGAGGCCGGCGCCGCCGCGCTCCGGCACGGTGTCGAGCGCGATGCCCGGATACTGCTGCGCCAGCGTGTCGCGCGACAGGAAGACGAATTCGGCGCGATCGGATCCCGACGGCACCACGACGCTGCCATCTGGCTCGGAATATTGCTCGCCGTCGATCAGCCGCAGCATGTGCCGGGCGTCGCTCTCCGGCCGCGGCGCGGCGATCAGCACGCGCACCAGCCCGGTGGCGCCGTTGGCGTGGCTCTGCAGCTCGGGAATCCACACGGTGCCGCGGGTGTGGTGCTGACAGGCGAAGATGCGCAGCCCGGCGGGCGCCTCGGTCACCGGCCACTGGAAGATGCTGAAGCGCGCTTCGTCTTCGCCGCCGCCCGGCAGCGGCACCGGCCGGCCGAAATCGATCGGCCCGACCGCGTCGAGGCCGAGGTCACGCAGCTCGTCAGCGCCCTTGGCGGCGTCGGTGGTGGTGAAAGCAATCCGCTCGATGCCGTCGCCGCGGGCGGCGAGGAAGGCGCGGCTCGGCGCGTTGTGCTCGGTCGGGTTCAGGATGCCTAGCAGCTCGATGTAATCGTGCCCGAACATGATGGTGTAATTGCCGGAGCCGAGCGCCGGGCTGTGGGTGCCCCGCGGCGACAGCGTGAAGCCGAGCCGCTGCCAATTGGCCGCGGCGGCGTCCAGATCCTTGACCATGACCACGGCGTGATCGATTCCGACGACGTATTGCAGTGACACGCTGGCTTTGCTCCCCAAAACTCTTGCAGAGTAGGCTAGCCAGATCGTTCCGCCGCCGCAACCCGACGCAGGTCGGAGGCGAAGCGGGCGCGATTGAAATCGATGGAAGGACCGAGAATGACTGCCGACGTGCGCTGGCCGGATTCGCTGTGGGCCGCGGTAACGCCGCCGGGACCCGATCTGCCGGAATTGCGCGGCACTGAAGCCGCCGACGTCGTGGTGATCGGCGGCGGCTTCAGCGGGCTGTCGACGGCGCTGCATCTGCGAGAGGCCGGCGTCGACGTCGCGGTGGTCGAGGCCGCCGAGCCGGGCTGGGGCGCGTCCGGCCGCAACAACGGCCAGGTGATCCCGACGCTGTCCCGGCCCGACCCGGACGACATCGTCGCCAAACACGGCGCCGCCGGCGAGCGGCTGGTCGGACTGATCCGCGACAGTGCGTCGATCCTGTTCGACGTGGCGCGGCGCCACGGCATCGACGCCGAGCAGGAGCAGAACGGCTGGGTGCAGCCGGTGCATTCGCCCGGCCGCATCAAGATCGCCGAGCGCCGGGTTCGGCAATGGTCGAAGGTCGGCGCGCCGGTCGAGCTGCTGTCGCGCGACCAGGTGCGGGACATGCTCGGCTCGGACGCGTGGTTCGGTGGCTTCTGGAACAGGACCGGCGGCCACATCAATCCGCTGGCGCTGGCGCGCGGGCTCGCCCGTGCCGTCGTCGCGCAAGGCGGAAAAATCTTCGCGCGCTCGCCGGCGACAAGCATCGAGCGCCGCGGCGGTCGCTGGATCGTCCGGACCGCGCAGGGCGAGATCAGCGGCCGCGCGCTGGTGGTCGCCAGCAACGCCTACACCGGCGAATTCGCCAAGACGCTGGCGCCGGCGATCGCCAGCGAGGTGATGCCGGTGCGGTCGTGGCAGATGGCGACGCAGCCGCTCGGCGACAACGTGCGCAAAAGCATGATCCCGGGCCGGCAGGCGATGTCGGACACCCACGGCGAACTGATCTTCGGCCGCTTCGACGCCCGCAACCGCTTCGTCACCGGCGGCGCGATCATCCGGCCGTTCAACCAGGTCGCGACGTTGAAGGCGCGCGTCGGCAGGCGGCTGCAGAGCCTGTGGCCGCAGATCGGCGAGGTGAAGTTCGACTACGTCTGGAACGGCTTCATCGGCATGACCACCGACTACCTGCCGCACATCCACCGCCTCGGCCCCAACGCCTACGGCTGGACCGGCTGCAACGGCCGCGGCGTCGCGCTGTCGATCGCGCTGGGCGATCAGTTGTCGAAAGCGGTGCAGGGCGTGCCGGACGGCGAGCTGGCGTTGCCCTTCACCGAGCCGACGCCGATCCCGGCCAACGAACTGCTCCGCCCGTTCGCGCCGCTGATGATGGTGCTGTACCGGCATCGCGACAGCAAGGAGATCGCGTAGTCACGCTGCCTCTCCGTCATTGCGAGCGAAGCGAAGCAATCCAGGGCCACGCACCGGAAGCTGGATTGCTTCGTCGCTTCGCTCCTCGCAATGACGAGGTTCACGGTGTCATTTCAGGGATCGAATATACGGCAGGCTCTCACGTGCCCGGCAGGTCCCGCCAATGCCACGCCCGCTTACTTCTTAGCGGCCGCTTTGACCTGGTAGCGGAAGTCGCAGCATTGGCCGTCCGACATCAGCGTACGCGTGCGGGTCAGCTCGACGCGGGGATCGTAGCCTTCGATGAAACCGTGGTCCCGGTTGCACGAGAGCAGGTGTCCGATCTCCCCCAGCCCCATGTCGCGATACATTTCGGCGTAGCGACAACGATGGACGTCGTAACTGAAGCCGGTATCGTCCGCGCGCAGGACCTCGACCTCCAGGGCGTCGTCCTGCGTCCACAGCTTCTGCAACTCCACGAAGCTGCGGATATCCGCTCCGCCCGGCTCGCGCGCCGCGCATTCGCGGCCCGCCTCGACGGCGGTCTTGGCAATCGCCTCGCCGATCAGCGATTGAGCCCGGTCCTTGCCCAGATGCGCGCACAGCGTTTCGTAGATCGGCTTGATGATGCCGGCTTCGATCCGCCGGCGGGCGAGGATGCCGAGTTCTTCTTCCGCGCTCATGATGAAGCCAATTCCGCAGCGGGGAGTCGTTCCAGGACCTCGAGCAGTGCCGCACTCTCGGCCACCGCACCAAACACGCCGCTCTTCTTGATCAGCAGCTGAATGGCTGCCTCATGCACGGCTTCGAAGCAGGCCCCGGTGCCGTCCGACAGCGTCAGGCAGTCAAAGCCACGGTCGAGCGCCTCGCGCACATTGGTGTGGATGCAGCAGTCGGTCGTGAGCCCGGTCAGGATCAGGTTGGTGATGGCTCGCTCACGCAGATACTTTTCGATATCGGTGAAGCCGAACGCGCCATAGGAGGGCTTGTCGAACACCGGCTCTCCATCGAGCGGAGCGAGCTCCGGGATGATCTGCCAGCACTCGGCACCTTCGATCAGATAGCGCCCTTTCGGGCCCTCGTCACCGACTGCTACGCCTTTGCCGTCGATGCCGCGCCAAAGTCGATGCGGCTGCACGTCCGAGAGGTCCGGCTTGAACGTCTCGCGGGTGTGGATCACCGGCAGGCCGATCGCGCGGCAGGCTTCGAGAACGCGAGCGATGACCGGGATCGGTCGCCGCAGGGCGGAGAGGTCGAAGCCGAACTGGTGCATGTAACCACCCTCGGCGCAGAAATCGCCCTGCACATCGATGACGAGTAGGGCGGTGTTGTGCGTCGTCAGCGCGCCGTGAAGCGGAAACGGATAGGGCGTGGAGTTCAGCTTCGGGGCGACGCCGGTCATTTCTGCACCCACAGGTCATGCCAGCTGCTGGAGGGCCAACGTGGCGTATTGCGGTCATTGCGAAGTTTTTTGTTAGTGACCGTGATGAACTCGCGGTCGGTCGCCATCCACACGGGCACCTGCGTGTTGGCCAGCTTCACGAACTCGGTATAGAGCTGCTTGCGCACTTGGGGATTGAGTTCGATCGCTGCCTTGTCGATGATCTGATCGATCTCGGCATCCTGCCAGCCCCACTGGTTAGTCCAGGGCGCGCCTTTGGTGGCACCGGAGCGATACCAGACCGTCGTGCTGACCGCCGGATCGCTCCTGTACTGGTGACGTCCGGTCGCCAGGTCGAAATTCCAGTCGCGGTAGACGTCGGAGAGGAATCCCGCTGCATCTCGCGGCACGAGTTCGACCTGAATGCCGACCTCGGTCAGGGACTGCTGGATGAAGGTTGCGAAAGAACTGACATCCTCGCCCCACGGCGCGGGCAGCAGTCGAAGTTTGAAGCGCTGGCCGTTGGTGCGCGGATATCCGGCCTCGTCCAGCAGCTTGTTGGCGAGCGCGACGTCGTATTTCAGATCCGGCGCGCCGGGCACGAAGAAGTCCGAAGACTGAGGGATCGGGCCTTGTCCGCGTTTGCCGAAGCCGTAAAGCAGGTTCTCGATGAAGAAATCAGTGTTGATGGCGTGAATGATGGCACGCCGCACGCGAATATCGGACAGCTCCTTGCGGCGGAAGTTGAACTCCACCGTGTTCTGCACTGCGTTGCCTTCATTGCCCTTGGTGGAGACGTTGAAGTCCTTGTGCCCGCGAAGCCGATTGATGTCCGACAACGTCAGCGACGTATAAGCGCTGAGGTCCACCGACCCGCTTTCCAGGGCCATCGCCGCCGCCGATTTGTCGGGGATGAACTTCCATACGATGCGGTCGAGATAGGGGAAGCCCTGGCGCCAGTAGTCCGGATTGCGGTCGGCGATGATGTACTGACCGCGCTCGTATTTCACGAACTTGAACGGGCCGGTGCCGATCGGCTCGATGTTCGCCGGATTGTCGAGAACGTTGGTGCCCTCATAGACGTGCTTCGGCGCGATATACCCGAGGTCCGGCAATGCGCGCAGCAGCAGGTCCAGCGGCATCGGTTCGGAATACTGGAACACGGCCGTGTGCGCATCAGGTGTTTCAACCGCCTGCAGGCTCCGCTGCAAGGTCGAGCCATAGTTCAAGTACTTCTTCCAGAGCTCCATCGCGGTGTACTGGACATCTGCCGACGTGAAGGGCTTGCCATCGTGCCACTTCACGTTCTCACGCAGGGTGAAGGTGATCGTCTTGCCGTCGGCCGACGTTTTCCAGGCGGTCGCCAGCACGCCGACGGGCTTGCCGGCGCTGTCCAGATCCACCAGCGGCTCGACGATCTTGCTGCCGACCAGATACACGTCGACCGACGCCCGGATCGCCGGGTTGAGGATGCGTTGCTCCGCATTCATGTGAACGTTGACCACCCCGCCCCGGAGGGGGGCGTCCTCGGCCAGAACGACGCGGGGCTGCGCCGCGACGAGCGCAGCCAATGCGACCGACGACAGGAACGTGCGCCGGGAAACGAGCGGTTGCATCTTCAAGGTTCGACTCCGTTGGCGAATGCGGCTGGGCGAGGGCCGGCAAGCTACTTGCCGGGGCAATTTTCGAGCCGCCGCAGGGCGGTGGGCGCAATGGGCGAGGAGAATGGTTTGCTGCTCTCCGCGCCCCGCGTAGTTCAATTTTTCTCACATTAATTCAGCTTAAACGCTGGAATTAAACCGTCAACGGGCTATTTATATGAGAATTATTCAATATATGAGGAATGACTATGAGCGAGCGGGACGAGCCGCCGTTGACCTCGGTGCGGGCCTTCGAGGCTGTCGCACGGCTCGGCGGAGCCACCGCCGCCGCCCGAGAGCTGGGGGTATCGCCGTCGGCGATCAGCCATCAGCTTGCGTTGCTCGATGATTTCATGCGTCAGCCTCTGACCCGGCGGCAGGGGCGCGGCCTCATCCTGACCGACGCCGGACGCGAATACTTCCGCTCGGTCCGCACGGCTTTCGCGGTGCTGCGCGGCGCGACCGACCAATTGCGCGAGGGCAGCCGGAGCACGCAGGTTCGGCTCGGCGTGATCCCGCTGTTCGCGCGCGCCTGGCTGTTCCGCAACATGCAGGAGTTCCTGGACCAGAACCCCAGCATCGACCTCAACGTCTCGTACACCCACCATCGCAACTACGTCAGCGACTCGGCGGATCTCTCGGTTCGTTTCGGCGATGGCAATTGGAAAGGATACGAGGCTCACCGGATTTTGTCCGGCGCGATGGCTGCGTTCTGCAGTCCGGCGTACCTGGCCCTGCACCCGGACGTGGCGACGGATCCGAAGCTACTTCAGAACTACGCACTGATCCACGATCAGGATCGCGCCGGCTGGCAGCAGTGGTGGGACATGCACAGCGTCGAGGGCGAGCCGCCCAACGGGCTGCTGGTCGAGGATGGCAATCTCGCGTTACAGGCGGCGCTGGAGGGGCTGGGCATCGCGCTGCTGCGCCCCTCGCTTGTCGATGTGTTCGCCCGCGAGGGACGCCTGCTCCGGCTTTTCGATCCTGTGCTGGAGGACGGCCGGGACTACTACCTCTGTCATCTCGTCGAGCAGCCGTTGTCCGAGGCGGAGGGACGACTCGTTCGCTGGATCGTCGATCGCTGCCGGCATTCCCGCTAGGGGGCGACGCCGGGTGGTGTCGATCGTGCCCGGCTCCGCCGTCCGGAGCGTTGCAGCGTATCGGAGCTACGCCTGAACGTGACTCCGCGCGAAGTCGCCGCCGGGAACAGAGGCGAGCAGCGCCTGAGTATATGGATGCTTCGGCGCGTTGAACACTTCGCCGGCCGGGCCGTGCTCGACGACTGCGCCGTCCTTCATCACCGCGACGAGGTCGCAGATCTGTGCGGCGACGCGCAAATCGTGGGTGATGAAGATGATCGACAGGCCGAGCTGCTCGCGCAAGCCGGTGAGCAGCTTTAGCACCTGGGCCTGCACCGAGACGTCGAGCGCTGACACCGCTTCGTCGGCGATCAGCACGTCCGGCTTCAGCGCCAGTGCGCGGGCGAGGCCAATGCGCTGGCGCTGGCCGCCGGAAAATTCGTGCGGCAGCCGGTCGCCGGCTGACGGATCGAGCCCGACCAGTTCGAACAGTTTGCGTGCCTCGGCGATCGCCTGCTTGCGCGGCGTGCCGTGGATGATCGGGCCCTGCGCGACGAGTTCCTCGGCCTTGTGGCGCGGATTGAGCGAGGCGAACGGGTCCTGAAACACCATCTGCATGTGGCGCGTGGCGCGGCGGACCTCGTCGCGCGGCATCGTCGCCCAGTCGCGACCCTCGAGCAGGATCGAGCCCGAATCCGGATCGAGCAGTCGGATGATGCAGCGCGCCAGCGTCGACTTGCCGGAGCCGGATTCGCCGACGATGCCGAGCGTCGCGCCCTTCGGCAGCTTCAGCGACACCGACTTCACCGCCTCGGTGACGCGCGCGCCGCGGCCGAGGAATCCGCCGGTGCGGAAGGTCTTCGAGACGTTGTCGATGCTCAGGATGGTGTCGCCGCCGAACGGCCGCGGCGGCGGCGCGGTCAGCGGCGGCACTGCGGCGATCAGTTGCCGCGTATAGGGATGCTGCGGCCGCTGCAGCACGTCGTCGGCTTTGCCTTGTTCGACGATCTGGCCATGCTGCATCACCACGACGCGGTCGGCGATCTCGGCGACGACGCCGAAATCATGGGTGATGAACAGCACCGCGGTGTTGCGCCGGCTCTGCAACTCGCGGATCAAATGCAGGATCTGCGCCTGCGTGGTGACGTCGAGCGCGGTGGTCGGCTCGTCGGCGATCAAGAGCTTCGGATCGAGCGCAAGCGCCATCGCGATCATCGCGCGCTGGCGCTGGCCGCCGGAGAGCTCGTGCGGATAAGCGCCGGCGGCGCGCGCCGGATCGGGAATGCGCACGTCGGTGAGTAGCGTCAGCACCTTGGCCTTGATGTCGCGCTTGGACAGATCGGTGTGGATCGAGAACATCTCGCCGATCTGGTCGCCGATGGTCCGCAGCGGATTGAGCGCGGTCATCGGCTCCTGGAACACCATGGCGATGCCGGCGCCGCGCACCTGGCGCATCTCGGCAGCGCTGGCCTTCGCCAGATCACGGCCCTCGAACAGCACGCGGCCGCCGCCGAGCGCGACGCCGCCGGGCAGCAGCTGCATCACGGCGTTGGCCATGATCGATTTGCCGGAGCCGCTTTCGCCGACGACGCAGAGGATTTCGCCGGGCGCGATCGACAGCGAGGCGCCCTGCACCGCGTGCGAGCGGTCGGCGCCGGCGGGGAGGCGGACGCTGAGCTTGTCCAGCGTGAGAACTGCGGGCGCGGTCATCGGCCCTTCAGCCTCGGGTTGAGCGCGTCGTTGAGGCCCTGGCCGACCAGCGACACCGCCAGCACGGTGATCAGGATGGCGATGCCCGGGATCGCCGAGACGTACCACTGCACGCGCAGCACGTCGCGGCCGAGCCCGATCAGATTGCCCCAGGAGGCGACGTTGGGATCGGACAGCCGCAGGAACGCCAGCGCGCTCTCCAGCAGGATCGCCACCGCCATCACCACACTGGCATAGACGATCACCGGCGGCAGCGCGTTGGGCAGGATCTCGCCGAGGATCAGCTGCAGGTCCTTCATCCCGAGCGTGCGGCCGGCCTGGACGAACTCACGATTACGCAAGCTGAGGAATTCGGCGCGCGTCAGCCGCGCCGGCGCAGGCCACGACACGATGCCGACCGCGATCGTCACCGTAGCCAGCGTCGAGCCGAACACCGCGACCAGCACCAATAGCAGCACGAAATTCGGCAGGATCTGGAACGCCTCGGTGATCCGCATCAGCACGGTGTCGACCCAGCCGCCGAAGTAACCGGCGAAGGCGCCGATCAGGACGCCGATGACGATCGCGATCACGGTCGCGGCGCCGCCGATCAAGAGCGCGATCCGCGCGCCGTAGAACACCTGCGCGGCGATGTCGCGGCCGGAATTATCGGTGCCGAGCAGGAAACGCGGATTGCTGAATGGCCAGATCAGTGGCCGGCCGGCGAGCGCGAGCGGATCGCGCGGATAGAGCCAGCCGGCGCTGATCGCCATGCCGATCACCAGCAGCAGCAGGATCAGGCCGACAATTGCGGCCGGGCTGCGGAAGTAGCGCTTGATCGCGTCCATCACGCCTAAGTCTCCGCCGTAATGCGCGGGTCGAGCCGGGCGTAGAGCAAGTCGACCAGGAAGTTGACGGCGATCACCAGCAGCGCCGAGACGAACACGATGCCGAGCAGCGTATTGAGATCGCGCTGCACGACGGATTCATAGGCCAGCCGCCCGAGACCCGGCAGCGAGAATACGCTCTCGACCACCACCGAACCGCCCAACATGGTGCCTGCCTGCAGCCCGATCAGCGTCACCATCGGCAGCAGCGCGTTGCGCAGCACGTGGCGCACGACGATGCGGGTCTCGTCGAGGCCCTTGGCGCGGGCGGTGCGAACGAAATCGAGGTTGAGGACTTCGAGCATCGACGCCCGCATGATGCGCAGGTAGATCGCCAGGAAGATCAGCCCCAGCGTCAGCGTCGGCAATATCAAGTGCGCGGCGATGTCCAGCGTTCGCGCGAGGCCGGTGGCGGCCGCGCCGATGTCCTCGAAGCCGCCGGCCGGCAGCCATTGCAGATAGATCGAGAACACCACGATCGCCATCAGGCCGAACCAGAACGACGGCGTGGCGTAGAAGATCAGGCCGAGCGTCGAGATCAGAGTATCCGGCCACTTGTTGACGCCGCGCGCCGCAATCACGCCGAGCATCAGGCCGGCGAAGAACGCGAACGACAGCGAAGCGGTCATCAGCAGCAGCGTCGCCGGCAGCCGCTCGAAGATCACGGTGGCGACCGGCTTGCCGTAGATCGACGAGAAGCCGAGGTCGAACCGCACCAGCCGCCACAGATACTGGCTGAGCTGCAGCGGGATCGACAAATCGAGGCCGTAGAATTTGCGCAGCTCGCGGGCGGTGGCGGCGTCGCCGCCGCCCATCTGGGCCATCATCGCGTCGACGGTGTCGCCGGGCGCGAATTGCAGCAACAGGAAGATGCCGATCAGGATCAGCAGCAGGGTCGGGATCGAGGCGGCGAGACGCCGCCCCGCAAGGCTCAGGATACGCATGCGATCATCTTGGCGAAGTTGGCGCTATTCGGCCAGCCAAAGATCGTGCCATGTGGAGGAAGCCCAGCGTGGCGTATTAGAGTGATTTCGGGCCTTCGCCGTTATCACCGTGACGAACAATTGCTCAATTGGCATCCAAATAGGCAGCTCGGTATTGGCGCGGGTAACGAAGTCGGCGTAAAGCGCTTTGCGCTTGGCCGGATCGACTTCGGTGGCGGCGTCGTCGATGATCTTGTCGATCGTCGCGTCTTCCCAGCCCCACTGATTGGTCCAGGGCGCGCCCTTCGGCTGGCCGGAGCGATACCACACCGTGGTCGAGACGGCGGGATCGTTGCGATACTGATGCCAGCCGGTGGCGAGGTCGAAGGCGTGCTCGTCATAGACCTGCTTGAGGAAGCCGCCGCCGTCGTTGCGCACCACTTCGACCTGGATGCCGACTTCGCCGAGCGATTGCTGGATGAAGGTCGCCCACAGCGAAATGTCCTCGCCCCACGGCGCGGGCAGCAGCCGCAGGGACAGCCGGGTGCCGCCGGCGGCGGGCTTGAGACCCGCCTCGTCGAGCAGTGCGATCGCTTTCTTCTTGTCGTACGGGTACTGCGGCGTGTTCGGGCCCGGATAGAAGTCCGTCGAGGTCGAGGGGATCGGGCCGGTGCCGAGCTTGGCGAAATCGCCGAGGAAGTTCTCGATGAAGAACGGCACGTTGATGGCGTGCGCGATGGCGCGGCGGACGCGGATGTCCGACAGTTCCTTGCGGCGGAAGTTGAACTCGATGGTGTTGGTGCGGGCGTTGCCCTCGTTGCCCTTGGTCGAGACGATGAAGCGCTTGTCCTTGCCGAGCCGCGCGATGTCGGAGATCGTCAGTCCCGAGAACGGGCTGAGCTGCAGCCCGCCGGCCTCGAGCTGAGCAGCGGCGGCGGCGCGATCGGTGATCACCTTCCAGACGATGCGGTCGAGATACGGCGCGTTCGGCCGCCAGTAATTGTCGTTGCGGTCGGCGATGATGTACTGACCGCGCTCGTATTTATTGAACTTGAACGGGCCGGTGCCGATCGGCGCGAGGTTGGCCGGGTTCTGCCGGATGTCGCCGGTCTCGTAGATGTGCTTGGCCGAAACGTAGCCGAGGTCCGGCAGCGCGCGTAGCAGCAGATTGAGCGGCATCGGCCGCTCGTAGCGAAAGATTGCGGTCTGCGGGTCGGGCGTATCGACCGCGGTGAGGAACAGCTGCAGCGTCGATCCGTAGTTGAGGATCTTCTTCCACATGTTCATCGCCGTGAAGGCGACGTCCTCGGACGTGAAGGGCTTGCCGTCGTGCCAGACGACGCCCTTGCGCAGCCTGAACGTGATGGTCTTGCCGTCGGGCGACGCTTCCCAGCTCTCCGCCAGCACGCCGACCGGATTGCCCGCGGCGTCGAGATCGACCAGCGGCTCCTGGATCTTGCCGCCGACGATGTACACGCCGGTCGAAGCCTGCAGGCTCGGGTTGAGCTGGCGCTGCTCGGCGCCATAGTGGACGTTGAACACGCCGCCCTTGCGCGGCGTCTCCTGCGCGAAGGCGCGCATCGGGTTGATCACATTGGCGGCGATCGCGGCCGACGTCAGCAGAATGGTGCGGCGATTGATCTCGAGGCGCGACAAGGCCATGCGGTCTCCTGGCAGGAATGAGGCGGGCGGAACCCATAAGACGATACGAGGCCGCCGCTGATCAAGCCATTTTCGGTCGCACGTCGTGGAGGGAAGTTGGGCAGTCGCGGCGGCGCCGCGACTGATTGTTCAGATATGCGCCGCGAGGTCGATCAGTTCGCCGACCAGGACGCCGCTGCTCGCCAGCATGGTCTCGACCTTGTCGGCGGCCTCGGCGACGCTGTGCGCCGAGGTGTCGATCGTCAGCTCGCTGGCGACCGGCGGCTGATAGTCGGTGCCGATGCCGGTGAAGTTCTGCAGCGCGCCAGCGCGGGCTTTGGCGTAGTGCCCCTTCGGGTCGCGCTGTTCGCACACTTCCGCCGGCGTCGCCACGTAGATCTCGCGAAAATTCTCACCGGCGATGCGCCGCGCGGCGGCACGATCCTCCAGCGACGGCGACACCGCGGCGACGATCGCCACATGGCCGTTGGCGGCGAGATGCGCGGCAATCTCCGCAAGGCGGCGGATGTTTTCGCTGCGGTCTTCCGGCGAGAAGCCGAGATCGCTATTGAGCCCGGCGCGCAGCGTGTCGCCGTCGAGCAGGATCGGCGAGCCGCCGCGGTCGAACAGCCGCCGCTCGATCGCCTTGGCGAGCGTCGATTTGCCGGAGCCGGGCAGGCCAGTGAACCACAGCACCGCGCCGGTGTGGCGGAAGCGCGCCGCGCGCTCCTCCGGCCGCAGCGCCGACTCCACCGGGACGATGTCGGCGGTGGCGGCGCGCTGGCCGGCATCGACGCTCAGCACGAGCCCGCCGCCGGCGATGCGGCCGCCGACTTCGATCACCAGGCGTCCGGTGCGCGGGAAGGTCTCGGCCGGATCGGCTGCGACCGGCTGCGCCAGCGACAGGTCGATCTCGCCCACGTGGTTGCGGGCGATCGCCTTGGCTTCGCTGCTGCCGAGATCGCCGGGATCGACCGCCTTCTCGATCGCCACCACGGTGGCGCGGGTCTCGCGGGTGCCGAGCCGCACGAGGATCGAGGCGCCGGCTTCGAGCGGCTGGTCGTGCAGCCAGAAGATGCGCGCGCGCAGCCGCCGTGTATCACGCGGCGCCGCGCCCGCATGGGCGATGACGTCGCCGCGCTCGACGAACAGCTCGCGGTCGAGCGTGATGCCGACCGAGCGGCCGGCGCCCTGCGGCCCGGCCACCGGCGTCACCGGCCAGCTTTCGACCGATTTGATCTTGGCGATCTTGCCGGCCGGCATGATGACGATGTCGTCGCCCGCCTGCAGCCGTCCGGATTCGATGCGGCCGGCGACGATGCGGCGATCGTCGAATTTGTAGATCGCCTGCACCGGCAGCCGCAGCGCCAGCTGATCGAGCGGCTGCGACGGCGTCAGCGCGTCGAGCGCCTCGACCACGGTCGGACCTTGGTACCAACGAATGTTGTCGGTGCGCTCGGCGACGCCGTCGCCGTCGCGCGCCGAGATCGGGATCACGGCGGTCGGGGTGACGCCGAGTGAGGTGAGATGTGCGGTGATCTCGTCGCTGATCGCGCTGAAGCGCTCGGCCGAGAAGTCGACGCGGTCCATCTTGTTGACCACCACCGCGACCTGCTTGATGCCGAGCAGGTGCAGCAGATAGCCGTGCCGCCGCGTCTGGTCGCGCACGCCTTCGAGCGCGTCAATGATCAGCACCGCGCCATCGGCCTGCGAAGCGCCGGTGATCATGTTGCGCAGGAATTCGGCGTGGCCGGGTGCGTCGATCAGGACGACGTCGCGCGAGCGCGTGCGGAAGCTGATCTGTGTGGTGTCGATGGTGATGCCCTGGTCGCGCTCGGTCTGCAGCGCGTCGAGCAGGAACGACCATTCGAACGGCATGCCGCGGCGGGCGCTGACGGCCTTCAGCATTTCCAGCTTGCCGTCCGGCAGCGAGCCGGTTTCGTGCAGCAGGCGGCCGACCAGCGTCGACTTGCCGTGGTCGACATGGCCGACGATGACGATGCGGACCAGCGGCCGCGTGGTGCCGTTCGGGGTGGTTAGCGAGGCGGGCGGGACCGCAATGGTCATGGCGTCACTCATGGTCGGACGTTTGCTTACAGATAGCCGGCGACGCGCAGACGCTCGAACGCGTCCTCGGTCTCGTGGTCGAGCGCGCGGCCGGCGCGCTCCGGCACCTTGGTGGTCTGTAGTTCGTGCAGGATCTCGTCGATCGACGAGGCGTTCGAGGCCACCGGGAAGGTGATGTCCTGATCGCCGAGCGAGCGATAGCGCTTGCCGTTCTGCGACAGATACAGCGGGATGATCGGGATGTTCTCGCGCTTGGTGTAGGCCCAGATATCCGCCTCGGTCCAATGCAGGATCGGGTGGATGCGCAGGTGAGCGCCGGGCGGCGGCGAGGCGTTGAACTGATCCCAGAATTCCGGCGGTTGATCGCGCACGTCCCATCCACCCTCGGTGCCGCGCGGCGAGAACACGCGCTCCTTGGCGCGGGTCGCTTCCTCGTCGCGGCGGATGCCGGCGATCAATCCGTCGAAGCCGTATTTGGCGAGCGCCATCTTCAGGCCCTCCGTCTTGCGCGCCGCGGAGCGCGCCGCCGGCGGCAAGGTCGGGTCGACGCTGTCGATCGGCGGGCAGGGATCGACGCGCAGGTCTAGATCCCATTCCTTCGCGTAATGTTCGCGGAAGGCGTACATCTCGGGAAACTTCTTGCCGGTGTCGACGTGCAGCGCCGGGAACGGCACCTTGCCGAAGAACGCTTTCCGCGCCAGCCAGATCATCACGTTGGAGTCTTTGCCGAGCGACCACAGCAGCGCCAGCTTCTTCAACCGGGCGAAGCCCTCGCGCAGGATGTAGATGCTCTGCGCTTCCAGCGCGTCGAGGTGATCCATCGGCGGCAGCGCGTCGCGCGGCGGAAGATCGGGCAGCGACGCCGGCTGCGCGGCGCGAAGTTCGGGTGCAGCGAGGGTCATGCACAGGCTCCCGGCAGAGCAGGTCCGGACTGGTCCGGACCGCCGTTGTCGCGCGGAGAAGATGGCGTCATCATCGTCAGGAGAACGAACATCTCTGCGGCGCGTAAGTGAGGGATGGAATTTCTACAATGGAAGCCCTCAACAGAAAGAATAATTTTCTATCGATCTGGCTTGTAAGATACATAGATAGAAAATATTTCTAGTCAATCCTTCTTCGGTCACTTCACGCCGCGGCGCGTTGATGAACCGCCAACGCGACCGGCGCAGAAAGTCATTCGGCTATGAGCGAGCTCACCCAGCACTCCCCTTCGCAGGCTCCGGCGCGCGACGCGGTGGCCGTGCGCGCCGCCACGTTGAACAGCGCGCTGCATGGTGCCTCACCGGCGGAGATCATCGCTGCCGCGGTGCGTGAGCTCGGCCGCGACCGCGTCGCGCTGGTGTCGTCGTTCGGCACCGAGTCGGCGGCGCTGCTCAAGGTGATGGCGGATGTCGATCCGGCGATCCCGGTGGTGTTTCTCGACACCGGCTGGCTGTTCGCCGAGACCCTCGCGTATCGCGATACGCTGATCGATCAGCTCGGCCTCACCGACGTGCGCTCGATCAAGCCGCTGCCGGCGGATCTCGACCGCGACGATCCGGCACAGGATCTGTGGTTTTCCGATCCGGACAAATGCTGTTTCATCCGCAAGGTCGAACCGCTGCGCCGCGCATTGGCGCCGTTCGATGGCTGGATCAATGGCCGCAAGCGATTTCAGGGCGGCGCGCGCGCGGAGATCCCGGTGGTCGAAGCCGATGGAGTGCGTTTGAAATTCAATCCGTTCGCCGACGTCTCGCGCGAAGAGATCGACGCGATCTACACGCTCGGCAAATTGCCGCCGCATCCGCTATTGGCGTCCGGGTTCCTCTCCGTCGGCTGCATGCCGTGTACCAGCCGCGCGTCGTCAGCCGACGATACGCGCTCCGGCCGCTGGCAGGGCCGCAGCAAGACGGAATGCGGCATTCACACGATGAAGACTTCGTAGCAGATTGCTGTCGCGCCCGATCGAACAATGAAATTCGGTTCCGTTGACTTGAGCGGCTTCATTCTTGAGTTTCGCAGCTCCGCCGCAGACGACACAGACGCCGTCCGGACCATGGAGAATTGAAATGCTTCGCCGACTGATTCCGCTGTTCGCCGGCCTGGTGATCGCGACTTCCGCCCAGGCGGCGGACGTGACGCTGCTCAACGTGTCCTACGATCCGACCCGCGAGCTCTACAGCGACTTCAACAAATCTTTCGCCGCCGCCTATCAGAAAGAGGCCGGCGACAAGCTGACCATCAAGCAGTCGCACGGCGGCTCCGGCGCACAGGCGCGCTCGGTGATCGACGGGCTGCAGGCCGATGTCGTGACGCTGGCGCTCGCCTACGACATCGACGCGATCGCCAACAAGGGGCTGCTGTCGAAGGATTGGCAGAAGCGCCTGCCGCAGAACTCCTCGCCCTACACCTCGACGATCGTGTTCCTGGTGCGCAAGGGCAATCCCAAGGGCATCAAGGATTGGGACGATCTCCTGAAGTCTGGCGTCAGCGTGATCACGCCGAATCCGAAGACCTCGGGTGGCGCACGCTGGAATTATCTGGCGGCGTGGGGCTATGCGCTGAAGAAATCCGGATCGGAGGAGGGCGCGCGTGACTTCGTCGCCAAGCTCTACAAGCAGGTTCCGGTGCTCGACACCGGCGCGCGCGGCTCGACCGTCACATTCGTCGAGCGTGGCGTCGGCGACGTGCTGCTGGCCTGGGAAAACGAGGCCTATCTGGCGGTGAAGGAATTCGGCGCCGACAAGTTCGAGATCGTCGCGCCCTCGGTGTCGATCCTGGCCGAGCCGCCGGTCGCCGTGGTCGACACCGTGGTCGACAAGAAGGGCACCCGTGCCGCCGCCGAGGCCTACCTCAAGTATCTCTACTCCAAGGACGGCCAGGAAATCGCCGCACGGAACTTCTATCGTCCGCGCGATGCGGAGATTGCCAAGAAGCACGAGGGCTCGTTCGCCAAGGTCGAGCTGTTCACCATCGACGATGTGTTCGGCGGCTGGACCAAGGCGCAAACCGAACACTTCGCCGACGGCGGCGTGTTCGATAAGATCTACAAGAACTGAGCGGCGTCGGTCGCGATCCGTCCGGCGCGGCCGCGATCCGCAGAGTTGGGGACAGTATGCTTAGCACCGATAGCAGCGCGCTCCCTCTCCCCGCGCGCGGGGAGAGGGGTGGGGTGAGGGGGCGTCGCAACGCCGCCGAGCCTTTGCGCGTAATCCCTGACCTCTCCACGCGTCGTTGCGAGCGAAGCGAAGCAATCCAGAAGCGCCGTGCACGGAGCTGGATTGCTTCGTCGGCTACGCCTCCTCGCAATGACGCTGATCGTGTGGCGGCGTATGTCGCTTCATGCGAAGGTACCGCGCAGGTGCCCCTGTGAGCACGCTTTCGCGTAAGCGCTCTTTGCCCGGGTTCGGCCTCACCATGGGGCTCACGATCACCTGGCTGTCGCTGATGATCCTGATTCCGCTGGCCGGGCTGTTCGTGAAGACGGCGGATCTCAGTCTCGCGCAGTTCTGGGAGACGGTGACGTCGCAGCGCACGCTGCACGCTCTGAAGATTTCGTTCGGCCTGTCGTTCGCGGCGGCCTGCGTCAACCTCGTCGCCGGGCTGGTGATCGTCTGGGCGCTGGTGCGCTATCGCTTTCCCGGCCGGCGGATCTTCGACGCCATCGTCGACATTCCGTTCGCGCTGCCGACCGCGGTGGCGGGTATCGCGCTGACCACGCTGTTCGCGCAGAAGGGCTGGCTGGGCGCGCCGCTCGCCGCACTCGGCATCAAGGTGGCGTTTACGCCGCTCGGCATCTTTCTGGCGATGATCTTCATCGGCATCCCGTTCGTCGTCCGCACCGTGCAGCCGGTGCTGATCGATCTCGACGTCGAGCTCGAAGAGGCGGCCGAGTGCCTCGGAGCATCGCGCTGGCAGACGATCCGCCGCGTCATCCTGCCGTCACTGACGCCGGCGCTGCTGACCGGCTTCGCGCTCGCCTTTGCCCGCGCGGTCGGCGAATACGGCTCGGTGATCTTCATCGCCGGCAATCTGCCCAACGTCTCGGAGATCGCGCCCTTGTTGATCGTGATCAGGCTGTCGGAGTTCCGCTATTCCGACGCGACCGCGATCGCCGTCGTCATGCTGGTGTTTTCCTTCGTGATCATCTTCATTCTCAATCGGATCCAGCACTGGGCACAGTCCCGGTCGCTGGCCACGGCGTGATATCATGACGTTGGTCGCAACCAGTCCAGTGAGGCGCCCTGTGCGCAAATCGGCCGATACGGCCTCCACCCCCGCGGCTGCAACGCGGCGCGGCGCGCATACCGAGCCGGCGTGGGTGCGGCTGCTGGTGATCGGCTTCGCGGTCGCGTTCCTCACGGTGTTCGTGGTGTTGCCGCTGCTGCTGGTGTTCTCCGAAGCGCTGTCGAAAGGCATCAGCTTCTATCTGGCGGCGCTGGCCGAAGAGGAGGCGCTGGCTGCGATCAAACTGACGCTGATTGCGGCGGGCATTTCGGTCGGCCTCAATCTGGTGTTCGGCGTGATCGCCGCATGGGCGATCGCCAAGTTCGAATTCCCCGGCAAGACGCTGCTGATCACGCTGATCGACCTGCCGTTCTCGGTGTCGCCGGTGATCTCCGGCCTGGTCTTCGTGCTGCTGTTCGGCGCGCAGGGCTGGTTCGGGCCGTGGCTGATGGCGCACGGCGTGCAGATCCTGTTCGCGGTGCCGGCGATCGTGCTGGCTACCACCTTCGTGACCTTTCCGTTCGTCGCGCGCGAACTGATCCCGCTGATGCAGGAGCAGGGCTCGCTGGAAGAGGAAGCCGCGATCTCGCTCGGCGCCGGCGGCTGGACCACATTCTGGCGCGTCACGCTGCCGAACATCAAATGGGGTCTGCTGTACGGTGTGCTGCTGTGCAACGCCCGCGCGATGGGCGAATTCGGCGCGGTATCGGTGGTCTCCGGCCACATCCGCGGCGAAACCAACACCATGCCGCTGCTGGTGGAAATTCTCTACAACGAGTACCAGATGGTCGCCGCATTCGCGATCGCCTCGCTGCTAGCGCTGCTCGCGCTGGTGACGCTGATCGTCAAGACCGTGCTGGAAGGCCGTATCGAGGAAGGGCTGCATCCCGATGACCATTGAAGTTCGTAACATCGTCAAGGAATTCGGCAGCTTCCGCGCGCTCGACAATGTCGACCTGCGAGTCGAGACCGGCGAACTGATGGCGCTGCTCGGGCCGTCCGGCTCCGGCAAGACCACGCTGCTGCGGATCATCGCCGGGCTGGAATGGCCCGACGCCGGCTCGATCGCGTTCGACGGCGAGGATGCGCTGGCGCGCGGCGCCGCCGAGCGCCACGTCGGCTTCGTGTTCCAGCACTACGCGCTGTTCCGGCACATGAGCGTTTTCGAGAACGTCGCGTTCGGGCTGCGGGTGCAGCCGCGCAAAATCCGCAAGAGCGAGGCGGAGATCAAGAAGCGGGTCGGCGATCTCTTGGACCTCGTGCAGCTCGGCTGGCTCGCCGACCGCTACCCGAACCAGCTCTCCGGCGGCCAGCGCCAGCGTATCGCGCTTGCCCGTGCGCTGGCGATCGAGCCGCGCATCCTGCTGCTCGACGAGCCGTTCGGCGCGCTCGACGCCAAGGTCCGCAAGGAGCTGCGCGCCTGGCTGCGTAATCTGCACGAGGAGATCCACGTCACCTCGATCTTCGTCACCCACGATCAGGAAGAGGCGCTCGAAGTCGCCAACCGCGTGGTGGTGATGGACAAGGGCCGCATCGAACAGATCGGCTCGCCCGGCGACGTCTATGAGCGGCCGGCCTCCGCCTTCGTGCACGGCTTCATCGGCGAGTCGATCGTGCTGCCGGTCGAGGTGCTGGACGGACGCGTCCGGCTCGGCGACCGCGTGCTCGATCTGGCATTGACCGACGCCGTGTCCGGCCCATCGAAACTGTTCGTTCGCCGTCACGACGTCGCGGTCGGCCCGAGCGGCACCGGCGTGCTCGAAGGCGCCGTCAAGGCGGTGCGCGCCTTCGGCCCGATGCAGCGCGCCGACATCGTGCTGAACGGCGGCGCCGGCGATACGCTGATCGAGATCGACGCCCCGCGCGATCACTCCCTCAAAGTCGGCGACCGCATCGGCCTGCAGCCGCAGCGCTACCGCATCTTCGCGGACCACTGACACTTCGCCTTCTCTAACGCACCACCCATCCTCATGCCCGGCCTCGTGCCGGGCTCCACGCCTTGCTGACGGAAACGCCGAAAAGGCGTGGATGGCCGGGACAAGCCCGGCCATGACGAGGTCGTGGGTTCTCGGCTGTCCTTCTCCCAAGGCCTCGCTTGCGGCGCGGAGGGAAACTCGCTTTAGTCCGTCCCCGCGCTAACAAGAGAGAACAGCGGGCGGGAGGCTGCGGGGCATGGAGCGCTTCAACGTGCTGTGGCTGCAGGGCGCGAGCTGTGGCGGATGCACCATGGCGGCGCTCGACAATGGCCATGCCGGCTGGTTCGCCGAGCTGGCGCGGTTCGGCATCGATCTGATCTGGCATCCGTCGCTGAGCGAGGCGACCGCGGACGAGGTGGTCGCAATCCTCGAGCGGATCGTCCACGGCACACAGCGGCTCGACGCGTTGGTGCTGGAAGGCTCAGTGCTGCGCGGGCCGAACGGCAGCGGCCGCTTCAATATGCTGGGCGGCACTGGCCGCTCGATGCTGCATTGGGTAAATGCCCTGGCGCCGCAAGCCGGCTACGTCGTCGCCGCCGGCAGCTGCGCGGCGTTCGGCGGCGTGCCGATGGCCGGCACCAATCCGACCGACGCCAGCGGGCTGCAATTCGCCGGAGCCGAAGCCGGCGGTGTGCTCGGCGAGGCGTTTCGCTCCCGCGCCGGCCTGCCGGTGATCAACATCGCCGGCTGTGCGCCGCACCCCGGCTGGATCTCCGAAACGCTGGCGGCGCTGGCGCTCGGCGGGGTCGATGCGGATGCGCTCGACAGTTTCGGCCGGCCGCGGTTCTATGCCGACCACCTCGCTCATCACGGCTGCGCCCGCAACGAGTACTACGAATTCAAGGCCAGCGCCGAGGAGATGTCGCAGCAGGGCTGCCTGATGGAGCATCTCGGCTGCAAGGCCACCCAGGCGGTGGGCGATTGCAATCAGCGCGGCTGGAACGGCAGCGGTTCGTGTACCAGCGGCGGCTATGCCTGCATCGCCTGCACCTCGCCGGGTTTCGAAACTTCGCAGAACTTCCTGGAGACCGCCAAGCTCGGCGGCATTCCGGTCGGCCTGCCGCTCGATATGCCGAAGGCGTGGTTCGTGGCGCTGGCGGCGCTGTCGAAATCGGCGACGCCCAAGCGCGTGCGCGCCAACGCCGCCGCCGACCACATCGTCGTGCCGCCGCGTAGCGACGGCGGGCGGCGCAAATGACCCGGCGAGTCACGGTCGGCCCGTTCAACCGCGTCGAAGGCGATCTCGAAGTGCGGCTCGATATCGACGACGGCGTCGTCACGACGGCCGAAGTCACCGCACCGCTGTATCGCGGCTTCGAGCAGATTTTGCGCGGCCGTCCCGCTTTGGATGCGCTGACGCTGGCGCCGCGGATCTGCGGCATCTGCTCGGTGTCGCAGTCGCTCGCGGCGGTGGCGGCGCTACGCGCGGTCGACGGCATTCGCGCCGCCGAGAATGGCGTCCTCGCGGCCAATCTCGCCCACGCGGCGGAGAACACCGCCGATCATCTGACGCACTTCTATCTGTTCTTCATGCCGGACCTTGCCCGCGACAGCTACGCGGAGCGGCCGTGGCACGGCGAAGTCGCGACGCGCTTCAAGGCCGTGCAGGGCAGCGCCGCGCAGCAAATGTTGCCGGCCCGCGCGCGGCTGCTGCAGATCATGGGTCTGCTCGCCGGCAAATGGCCGCACTCGCTGGCGTTTCAGCCGGGCGGCACGACACGCGCGATCGACCTCGGCGAGCGCGTGCAGCTGATCTCGATCATCGGCGATCTGCGCGATTTCCTCGAACGCGTCGTGTTCGCCGATACGCTCGACAATGTGCTGGCGCTCGACAGTTTCGCCGCGCTGGAGCGATGGCGCGACGGCCGCGGCGGCGACTTCGCCCGCTTCCTCGCCGTCGCCGACGATCTCGGCTTCGATCGGCTCGGCCGCCTGACGCTGCCGCTGATGAGCTACGGCGCCTATCACGGCGGCGACGCTCCGCTGTTCGCCCGCGGCATCTACGATCCGACGACGGGGACGCTCGCACCGCTCGATCCGGATGTCATTTCAGAAGACGTCGCCCACGCCTGGATGCGCGACACGGCGCTGCGGCCGGCGGAGGCCGAGACGGATCCCGACGCCGACAAGCCGGCCGGCTACAGCTGGTGCAAGGCGCCGCGCTATGCCGGACGCCCGGTCGAAGTCGGCGCGCTGGCGCGGCAGGCGGTCGACGGGGATCCCTTGATCCGCGATCTCCTCTCGCGCAGCGGACCGAATGTCGTCAACAGGGTGATCGCACGGCTGCGCGAGACCGCGAAGCTCGCGCTGGCGATGCACGACTGGGCGCGCCGGCTCGATCTGCGTGCGCCTTTCCTCGATCGTGGCGCACGGAGCGGCGAGGGCGCCGGCATCGGCCTGATCGAGGCGGCGCGCGGCAGCCTCGGCCATTGGATCGAATTGTCTGACGACAAGATCCGCCGCTACCAGATCATCGCGCCAACCACCTGGAATTTCTCGCCGCGCGACCGCGACGGCGTCGCCGGTCCGCTGGAGCAGGCGCTCGCCGGCACGCCGGTCGGCGCCGACGGCGCCAAGTCGGTCGCCGTGCAGCACGTCGTCCGCTCGTTCGATCCCTGCATGGTGTGCACGGCGCACTGAATCGGCGGCTCAGTCCGCCTGCAGCGCTCGGGCGAATATCGCGACGTGGACGGCGATCATACGGCGCATGTCCTCGACGTCGGAAGCGCCCTCGCGCAGGCCGCGCAGACCGTAGACCAGCACGCGCGCGATCTCCGCCGCGTCGACACCCACCCGTGAACAGCTCGCCGCGTCGGCGATCAGCTCTGCGATCAGCGTCTGGAAGTTGACATAGACCCGCTGCACCGCCGGGAATCGCAGGTCGAACAAATCGGCGGAATCCGGATGGACCGCCGCGAGCTCGACGCCGTGAAGGCCCCAGGCCTCACAGGCGTGCAGCAGCTTGGCCTCCAGACCTTTTAGCGTCGGCAACACCGCGGCGATCTCGCTGAGCGTGCGCCGGTCCATCTCGGCGATGACGCGATCGAATGCGGCCTGCTTGTCGGGAAACAGCAGATACAGCGCCGGCCGCGACATGCCGGCTTTCGCGGCGATGTCGCCCATCGTGGTCCGGGCATAGCCGAATCGCGAGAACACGTCCGTCGCGCTCTCGATTGCGATCAGCTCTTTGCTTCGCTTTTCACTCACCGGGTCCTTGTTGACAAAATATCGAAATTCGTCAACTTGTCATTCTGACAAAAATTGCCATTCCGTCAGAAATCGGAGAGCCCATGATCTTGAACGAACTGACGCCGCAGGCGCTGGACGCCGCGCGCAAGACGATCGGAGACGGCCCTGTCGTCATGGTCAACCTGCTGTGGTTTCACGAGCGTCCGCACTATCCCCACGGGTTTGCCGGCGCCAAAGAGAGTTCACGCGAGGCTTACTACCAGGGCTATGCGGGCGCGATCCGCGCCGTCGCGGCGGACCTCGGGATCGAGATGGAGCTCGTCTATGCGGGCGATCGCCTCAGCGGCCTGCTGGCCGGTCCCGACGAGGATTGGGATGATATCGCGATCGTCCGGTATCGCAGCCTCGACGATCTGAGGCGGATCGTGGAAACCAAAGCCTATCAGGAAACAGCCCAGCCGCACCGGCTGGCGGCGATCGCAAACTGGCGATTCTTCGCGACGAAGAGCAAGTGAGCCGGGTGCGCGCCTGCACCCATGCTCCACGATAAGCGGACGCATCCTGATTGCGGATCAT
The DNA here is from genome assembly GCF_001295845.1 of Rhodopseudomonas sp. AAP120. GTDB lineage: Bacteria > Pseudomonadota > Alphaproteobacteria > Rhizobiales > Xanthobacteraceae > Rhodopseudomonas. Next base: position 49,261 of record NZ_LJIC01000126.1, read on the forward strand.
CGGTCCGCGGTCACGGCCTTTGCAGCGTAGCAACGGAGTTATCACTCGCGGCGGCGGCGCGGCGCTGCAGCACGAACCGCCGCCCTCGCACCTTTACCAGTTGCTTTCAATCACTTGGGGCACGGCGCGCGACTTGCGGCGCCGCTGGCATGGTTCTTGCGATCCCGGCCTCAACGCGAAGCTGAAAAGACTTCGCACGCGGCGAGGACACCGAGGAGCCATCATGGGCGCAGCGACCGAAACCTTCTACGAGGTGATCAGGCGGCAGGGCATCACCCGCCGCAGCTTCATCAAGTTCTGCAGCCTGACGGCCACCAGCCTCGGCCTCGGCCCGATCGGCACCAGCCAGATCGCGCATGCGCTCGAAACCAAGCCGCGCGTGCCAGTGATCTGGATGCACGGGCTGGAATGCACCTGCTGCTCGGAAAGTTTCATCCGCTCGGCGCATCCGCTCGCCAAGGACGCGGTGCTGTCGATGATCTCGCTCGATTACGACGACACCATCATGGCGGCCGCCGGCCATCAGGCCGATGCGATCCTGGAAGAGACACGCGCCAAGTACAAAGGGCAGTACATCCTCGCGGTCGAGGGCAATCCGCCGCTCAATGAAGACGGCATGTTCTGCATCGACGGCGGCCGGCCGTTCGTCGAGAAGCTCAAGGAGATGGCCGAGGATTCGATGGCGGTGATCGCCTGGGGCGCCTGCGCGTCGTGGGGCTGCGTCCAGGCCGCGAAGCCAAATCCCACCCAGGCGACGCCGATCGACAAGGTGATCCGCAACAAGCCGATCATCAAGGTGCCCGGCTGTCCGCCGATCGCCGAAGTGATGACCGGCGTCGTCACTTACGTCACCACTTTCGGCCGGTTGCCCGAACTCGACCGCCAGGGCCGGCCGAAGATGTTCTACTCGCAGCGCATTCACGACAAATGCTACCGCCGGCCGCATTTCGATGCCGGCCAGTTCGTCGAGCAATGGGACGACGACGCGGCGCGCAAGGGCTACTGCCTGTACAAGATGGGCTGCAAGGGCCCGACCACCTACAACGCGTGTTCGACCGTGCGCTGGAACGGCGGCGTGTCGTTCCCGATCCAGTCCGGCCACGGCTGCATCGGTTGTTCGGAAGACAATTTCTGGGATCAGGGCTCGTTCTACGATCGCCTCACCACGATCAATCAGTTCGGCATCGAGGCCAACGCCGACAAGATCGGCGCCACTGCGGCTGGCGTGGTCGGCGCGGCGATCGCCGCGCACGCCGCGGTCACCACCGTGCGCAACCTGTCGCGGCGCAAGGAAGTGCCGAACGGCAACGGCAAATCCAACGGCAATTCGCCCAGCGCCTCCGCCTAAGCCCGGGATACCAGCATCATGACCAACGTTACGACACCCAACGGCTTCAAGCTCGACAATGCCGGCCGCCGCATCGTGGTCGATCCGGTGACCCGGATCGAGGGGCACATGCGGGTCGAGGTCAATCTCGACTCCGGCAACGTCATCCGCAACGCGGTGTCCACCGGCACGATGTGGCGCGGCATCGAAACCATCCTGAAGGGCCGCGATCCGCGGGACGCCTGGGCCTTCACCCAGCGCATCTGCGGCGTCTGCACCGGCACTCACGCGCTCACCTCGGTGCGCGCGGTCGAGAACGCGCTCAAGATCGCCATCCCCGAAAACGCCAACACTATCCGCAACATCATGCAGCTGACGCTGCAGGTGCACGATCACGTCGTGCATTTCTATCATCTGCACGCGCTCGACTGGGTCGACGTGGTGTCGGCACTGAAGGCCGATCCGAAGGCGACCTCGACGCTCGCGCAGTCGATCTCGGCCTGGCCGCTGTCGAGCCCCGGCTATTTCAAGGAAATCCAGACCCGGCTGAAGAAGTTCGTCGAGAGCGGTCAGCTCGGCCCGTTCAAGAACGGCTATTGGGGCCACGCCGCCTACAAGCTGCCGCCCGAAGCCAATCTGATGGCGGTGGCGCATTATCTGGAAGCGCTCGATTTCCAGAAGGACATGGTCAAGATCCACGCCATCTACGGTGGCAAGAATCCGCATCCGAACTGGCTGGTCGGCGGCGTGCCCTGCGCCATCAACATCGACGGCGTCGGTGCGGTCGGCGCCGTCAACATGGAGCGGCTCAACCTCGTCTCGTCGATCATCGACCAGATGGTGACCTTCGTCGATCAGGTGTATCTGCCCGACCTGCAGGCGATCGCCTCGTTCTACAAGGACTGGACCTATGGGGGCGGGCTGTCGGGCAAGTCGGTGATGAGCTACGGCGACATCCCCGAGCATGCCAACGACTACTCGGCAGCGTCGCTGAAGCTGCCTTGCGGCGTGATCCTGAACGGCAATCTCGCCGAGGTCTATCCGGTGGATCTCACCGATCCGTCGCAGGTGCAGGAGTTCGTCGCGCATTCCTGGTACAAATATCCCGACGAGACCAAGGGGCTGCATCCGTGGGACGGCGTCACCGAGCCGAATTTCAAGCTCGGCCCCAACGCCAAGGGCACCAAGACCCGGATCGAGGCGCTCGACGAGGAGGCGAAGTATTCCTGGATCAAATCGCCGCGCTGGAAGGGCAACGCCGTCGAGGTCGGGCCGCTGGCGCGCTACATCATCGGCTACGCGCAGAACAAGGCCGAGTTCAAGGAGCCGACCGACAAGCTCCTGAAAGATCTCGGCCTGCCGCTGCCGGCGCTGTTCTCGACACTCGGCCGCACCGCGGCGCGCGCCCTCGAGGCGCAATGGGCGGCGCACCAGTTGCGCTACTTCCAGGACAAGCTGGTCGCCACCCTGAAGGCCGGCGACAGCGCCACCGCCAATGTCGACAAATGGAGTCCGGAGAGCTGGCCCAAGGACGTCAAGGGCGTCGGCTTCACCGAGGCGCCGCGCGGCGCGCTCGGTCACTGGGTCAAGATCAAGGACGGCAAGATCGACAACTATCAGGCGGTGGTGCCGACCACCTGGAACGGCAGTCCGCGCGATCCGAAGGGCGGCATCGGCGCGTTCGAGGCGTCGCTGCTCGATACCCCGATGGCCGATCCGGAGAAGCCGCTGGAAATCCTCCGTACGCTGCATTCGTTCGACCCGTGCCTCGCCTGCTCGACGCATGTGATCAGCGAGGACGGTCGGGAAATGACCAGGGTCACCGTGCGCTGAGCGCCCCAGGGAGACGATCATGAACACACAGATCGCACGGGTTCAGGGTGCGCTCGACTCGGCCGGCGAACGGGCCCGGTCGCTGCAGACCGTCTATGTGTATCAGGCGCCGGTGCGGCTGTGGCACTGGGTCAACGCGCTGTTGATCGTGGTGCTGTGCGTCACCGGTTACTTCATCGGCACGCCGCTGCCGTCGGTGCCGGGCGAAGCATCCGCCAGCTACCAGATGGGCTACATCCGCTTCGTGCATTTCGCCGCCGGGCAGCTGCTGGTCGTGTTCTTCCTGCTGCGGGTGTACTGGGCGTTCGTCGGCAACAAATATTCCCGCCAGATCTTCTGGCTGCCGCTCACCAACAAGACCTGGTGGTGGGGCATGCTGTATGAATTCAAATGGTACGCGTTCCTGGTCAAGGACCCGAAGAAGTACATCGGCCACAACCCGCTGGCACATGTGGCGATGTTCTCTTTCATGGTGTTCATGGTGCTGATGATGCTCAGCGGCATGGCGCTGTATTCCGAAGGCCACGGCATCGACAGCTGGCAGTACGCCGTGTTCGGCTTCATGTTCTCGTTCTTCACCAGCCAGACGCTGCACACGCTGCACCATCTGGGCATGTGGGCGATCGTGGTGTTCGTCATCGTCCACATCTACGCGGCAGTGCGCGAGGACATCCTCAGCCGCCAGAGCATGATCTCCTCGATCGTCTCCGGCGAACGCCTGTTCCGCGACGATCTGCCGGATTGAGTGACGAAGTGAGGATGAGGGCACATCGCGATCCGCGAGCACCTCACCCTCCCCCGGAGGGGGAGGGTCGCTCGCGCAGCGAGCGGGGTGGGGTGGCGA
>NZ_LJIC01000127.1 GCF_001295845.1 Rhodopseudomonas sp. AAP120
TCGCCGCGCGGAAGGGGCTCTCTTTGAAGCACGAGCGTATTGCGCGTGACGCCCCCTCATCCGGCACGGACTTACGTCCGTGCCACCTTCTCCCACGAGGGGAGAAGGGAAGAGCTACCGCATGCTCTCAACGAAAAAGCCCTCCGCGGGGATCGCGGAGGGCTGATCGTTAAATCGAAGCTTGATCGACAGTTTCGCGATTCCGGGTTCGCGAGCTGCGCTCGCGCCCCGGAATGACGAGGCCGGCGAACTAGCCGCCGGTCGGCGCGGCGACTTCGCCTTCGATGACGTCGCCGAACAGCTTCCAGTTCTCGCCTTCGAACCGCATCATCTGCAACTGCTCGATCGGGGCGAAGTCGGTCGCCGAGGTGTTCAGCGTCACGCCCGGCAGCAGGCCGCCGAGCTGCACGCCCTTCAGGCTCGCCGCCTGCTTCATGACGTTCTCGCGGGTGAGGTCGTCGCCGCACTGCTTGATCAGCACCGCGACGGTCTCGGCGATGTTGTAGCCGGTCATGAACGACGAGTCGGCGCGGCTGGCGTCCGGCGCGTACTTCGCCATGAACTCGTAATAGGCCTTCATGCCCGGGTCGTTTTCCCACTGCTTGTCGGTGGCGTCCTTGGCGTAAGAGGCGGAGATGATGCCCTGGGCGTTTTCGAATCCGGCCGGCTTCATCACGCTGCCGGTCGAGGCCGAGACGTTCGGCACGATCATCAGCGGCTTCCAGGCGAGTTCTGCGACCTTCTTGATGGTCTGCGCGGCGAATTTCGGCGTCGCGAAGATCACCAGCACGTCCGGATTGGCGGCCTTGATCTTGACGATGTGCGAGTCGACGGTCGGCTCGGTCAGCTCGTAGCTGTCCTCGATCACGACCTGCGAGGCCTTGGCGCCGAGGCCGTCCTTGAGCCCCTTGAGATAGTCCTTGCCGAAATCGTCGCCCTGATACAGCACGGCGATCTTGGCGTCCGGCTTCTCCTTCATCAGATACTTGGCGTAGATCCGACCTTCGCTCTGGTAGCTCGGCAGCCAGCCCATCGTCCACGGGAACTTCTTCGGATCGTTCCACTTGGTGGCGCCCGACGCCAGGAACAGATGTGGCACCTTCTTGGCGTTGAGATACTTCTGGATCGCGGTGTTAGACGGCGTGCCGAGCGGCGAGAACATGAACAGCACTTCGTCGCTCTCGACCAGCTTGCGGGTCTGCTCGACGGCCTTCGGCGGCGAGTAGGCGTCGTCGTAGGAGATGTAGACGATCTTGCGGCCGTTGATGCCGCCCTTGTCGTTGATCATCTTGAAGTAGGCGTCCTGCGCCCGGCCGACGCTGCCATAGGCCGACGCTGGGCCGGAATAGGGGACGATGTTGCCGATCTTGACCTCGGTATCGCTGGCGCCGGGGCCGTATTTCTTCTGCGCCATGGCCTGACCGCCGACGGCGGACAGCAGAGCGGCGGCCGCCAGGGTGGCGATCGAGCGGGAGAGAGCCGACATCAAGTTCCTCGCATGTTGTTGTTGGTCTTGCTGCATGCGCTGCTCTGCAGTGCAGCAGTTCGACGCAGCGTTAGCCGGTTCGGCGCGCTTGCTCAACCCGATCGGGTTGCGACGGTTACCGAAATTCGTGCGGTTTCGTTTGAATCAAAGCCGTCATATCGCCTGCGCCGAAATGTCGCGATGAGCGCGGAGGTTGGTGCGCTGCCGTGCGGGGCGGTCAGCGCCGGCTCAAGCCGCGTGCGCCTTCAGATGCGCGGCGACGATCTTCAGGTCGTCGACGAAGCGGGCATATTCGCGCTCCTTGGCGTCGGCGTCCGGTAGCCGCAGCAGATAGGACGGATGCACCGTCACCAGCACTTGCGGGCCTTCATCGCGCTCGATCAGGTGGCCGCGATTGGCGTTGATCGGCGTGATCTTGCCGAGCACGCTCTGCGCCGCGGTGGCGCCCATCGCCACCACCAGCAGCGGCTTGATGGTGGCCAGCTCGCGCTCGTACCATTGCCGGCAGGCTTTGATCTCCGGCGTGTTCGGCTTCTGGTGCAGGCGAATCTTGCCGCGTGGCACGAATTTGAAATGCTTCACCGCATTGGTGACGTAGGTCTTGTCGCGGTCGACGCCGGCTTCCGCCAGCGCGCGATCGAGCATCTGGCCGGCGGGGCCGACGAACGGCTTGCCGGCGAGGTCTTCCTTGTCGCCCGGCTGCTCGCCGACCAGCATGACAGTCGCATGTTGCGGGCCTTCGCCGAACACGGTCTGGGTCGCCGGCTTCCATAGATCGCAGGCGCGGCAGTCCTTCGCTTCCTCGCGCAGATGCGCCAGCGTGTCGGCACTGTGCTTTGCTTTCACCATCGGCTGCTCCTGTCGCTGCGGCTTCTTCGGCACGCTCGCCTCGGCCGCGACCATGGCGTGGGTCTTGCGCTCGGCGTCCTCGATCAGCGGCTTGATCAGCGCTGCCTCGGGCAGATTGCGCCAATATTTCTTCGGCATCTCGGCCTGCATCGCCTTCGTCTTGAGCCGCGCCGGATTGAAAATGCTGGCGTAGTAGGTGAGCCAGGTCTCCTCGAGGCGATCTTCCGACGGCGCCATCGACTTTGCGACCCTCGGCGTGAACGCCACCGCGTGGCCGTCCCAATGCGCGCAGACGTCCGGCGTCAGGATCGACCACGCCATGTCGGCGAAACGGCGCGCGAAGAACGGCGCGGCGAGTTCGACGATGTGGTGCTCGGGCTCGAACCACGCCACGTAACGCGACTTCGGCTCGCGGCCGATCTCGCGGAAGCGCACGAAGGCGTGCATCTTGTGCTCGTCCCGCCGCACCGCCTTGGCCATCGCCTGTAATCGCACGATATCCGGATCGGTGGCGATGTGCATCAGCTCGGGATTGGCGCGCAGTCGCCACAGCAGTTGATACAAATAGGCGAAGCGCTGCGGATCGCGATGCAAGATCGCGGTCTTGGCGAGCTCGACGAAGCGGGCCGGGACGGTGAAGGTTTGGGTGGGAGAGGGCGGTATCATGTTGGATGACGGCGATGCCGGCTGAGTAGGCGGCGCTACCTGATCGAATGTTGTTGGCGCCTCCGCAAACGCTCCGACACCTTGCGCCAGTCCCGGCGCATCGAACAACTCCGGCTCGTCACCCGCTACCGACCAGCTCACATCGGCCGGCGCCACATCCGCCAACACCAACCCCCGCGCGGCCTTGCGCCAGCCGTCGAAGTCGGTATCGCTGTCGAGGCGGATGGCGTGCATGTGCCTTTGGCTATCCAATTTGTTAGTTACGTACAGGTCGCGCTTGCAACGTGGCACAGCCCTCATCCTGAGGAGCCTCGGCAAAGCCCGTAGGGCTTAGCCGAGGCGTCTCGAGGGATGGCCCCAGGTGCGTGTCTCCATCCTTCGAGACGGCTGCTGCGCAGCCTCCTCAGGATGAGGCCGTGCTTGTAGCTAATCACCTATCCCCGTCATTGCGAGGAGCACCCGGATCAGCGCTACGCGCTGTCCGAGCACAGGCTCCGCAGCGAAGCAATCCAGCTCCGTGCACGGCGCTCCTGGATTGCTTCGCTTCGCTCGCAATGACGACAACCCTCAAAACCCAAATCCCAATTGCTGCGCCTTCGGCCGAAACCGCTCCGCCAGCCGTACGCCATCGAGCAGGTAGGTCGGCGGGCGGTGGTCGGGGAGAACGATGAAAGGCAGCGCCTTGTTCCTTGGGATGTGCAGCTTGGCGAGGTCGGCGCTGCGAATTGCGCTGTGGCGGCGCGTGTCGATGATGCGGTCGACCGCCTTGCGGCCGAAGCCGGGGACGCGCAGCAGATCCTCGCGGCTGGCGCGGTTGACGTCGAGCGGGAAGCGGTCGCGGTGGCGCAGCGCCCAGGCCAGCTTCGGGTCCATCTCCAGCGACAGCATGCCGACCGACGGGTCGATGATTTCCTGCGCGCCGAAGCCGTAGAACCGCATCAGCCAATCGGCCTGATACAGCCGATGCTCGCGCACCAGCGGCGGCGCCGCCAGCGGCAGCGCGCGGCTCGAATCCGGGATCGGGCTGAACGCCGAGTAGTACACGCGCTTGAGATTGTACGAGCCGTACAGATTGGCGCTGGTGTCCAGAATGGTCTGGTCGGTGGCGGCGTCGGCGCCGATGATCATCTGTGTGCTCTGGCCGGCCGGCGCGAAGCGCGGCGGCTTGGCGCGGTTCGGTTGCTTGCGCGCCTCGGCCTTGGCCTCGGTCGCTTCATCCAGCCGCAGCCGCAGCCGCCCCATGGTCCGGCGGATGGCGCGGACGTCTTTCTCCGGCGCCAGCTTGGCGAGGCTGTTCTCCTCCGGCACCTCGATGTTGATGCTGAGCCGGTCGGCGTAGCGGCCGGCTTTGGCGATCAGCGCCTCGTCGGCTTCGGGAATGGTCTTGAGATGGATATAGCCGCGGAAGTGATGCTTTTCGCGCAACGTCTGTGCAACCTGCACGACCTGCTCCATGGTGTAGTCGGCGCTGCGAATGATCCCCGACGACAGAAACAGCCCCTCGATGTAGTTGCGGCGATAGAAGTCGAGCGTCAGCTGCACCACCTCGTCGACGGTGAAGCGGGCGCGCGGCACATTCGACGAGGCGCGGTTGACGCAATACAGGCAATCGTAGTTGCAGGCATTGGTCATCAGCACCTTGAGCAGCGAGATGCAGCGGCCGTCGGGCGCGTAAGAGTGGCAGATGCCCATGCCGGGCGCGGTCGAGCCCAGCCCCTTGCCGTCGCGGCTGTCGCGTTTCTCCGTGCCGCTCGAGGCACAGGAGGCGTCGTACTTCGCCGCGTCCGCCAGGATGGCCAGCTTGCGCTGCACGTCCATATGGGAATCTCCTTGATTCAGCTGCCGAAAAAATTTTGCTCCGGAGACTCGGGATGAACCCGATTGACTCTCTCCCGGGGCAAGGATTTATTAGAACATATCATGAACAAATGAGCCGGCAACGGGTTCATCGACTCTTCGTATCGGCAGTGAAAAAGGAGCGGCGCATGGACGGCGCGCGCCACAGCATGCTTGCGCGCCTGAAGGGCGAGATCGACCGGCTCGAAAGCGGGACGGCCGAGACGTTGCGCCGCGTGCCGCTCGGCCATGCCGAAGCCGACGCCGTGCTGCACGGCGGGCTGGTGGCGGGCGCGCTGCACGAAGTGTTCTGCGACGGCCATCACAGCGCGGCGGCGACCGGTTTCACGGCGGGCGTGGCGCGGCTGCTGGCCGATCAGCGGTTCCTGCTGTGGATCCGCCAGGATTTCTCCGCACGCGAGAACGGCGAACTGGCAATGGAAGGTTTTGCCGAACTCGGGCTCGATCCACGCCGGCTGGTGATGGTGCGCGCCCCTGATGCCGACAGCGCGCTGCGCGCCGCCGCCGATGCGCTCGGCTGCAACGGCCTCGGCGCGGTGATCACCGAGCTGTGGGGCGAGACCCGCGGCTTCGATCAGGTCGCCTCCCGAAAACTGACGCTGGCGGCGCAGGATAGCGGCGTGACCGCGCTGATGCTGCGCATCGCCGCGGCGCCGCAAGCTTCGACAGCGGAGACGCGCTGGATGGTGCGGGCGGCGCATTCGCCGCCGAGTGAGGATTGGGGCGCGCCGGTGCTCGACACCTCGCTCATCCGCAATCGTCACGGCCAGACCGGCCGTTGGATCATGGAATGGAATTGTGATGCGTGCCAGTTCCGTGAACCGCAGACGCATTCTCGGCCTGTGGCTGCCGAGGTTGCCGACCGATCGGTTCGAACGTCAGTTACTAGCTCCGAACGCCGGCTCGCCGGCTGAGGCCTCGCGCCCGCCGCGCGTGGTCGCTGCCAAGCGCGACAACGCGCTGATGGTGATCGCCTGCGATGCGCGCGCCAGTCAGGGCGGCGTGCTGCCCGGCATGCCGCTCGCCACCGTGCGGGCGATGCATCCGGCGGTCGACGTCATCGATCACGATCCGCATGCTGACGCGGTGCTGCTGAACGCCATCGCCGACTGGTGCGACCGCTACACGCCGCTGGTGGCGCTCGACGGCGCCGATGGGCTGTTGCTTGATATCACCGGCTGCGCCCATCTGTTCGGCGACGAGGCCGCGCTGATGCGGTCGCTGACGACCTCGCTGACGCGTCAGGGCTTCGAGACCAGCGCGGCGATTGCCGGCACCGCGGTGGCGGCGAGGGCGCTGACCCGCGGCGCGCCGCGCAGCATCGTGGCGCCGGGCGAGGAGGCGAGGGCGGTGGCGCCGCTGCCGGTGGCGGCGCTCGGCGTCGATGATGCCATCGTGCGCGGCCTGCGCCGCGCCGGGCTCAAGACCATCGGCGAGGTGCTGGCGCGGCAGCCGTCCGAACTCGCCGCCCGCTTCGGCGAAGACTTCATCGCCGTGCTGCGCCAGGCCACCGGGGACGACGACGCGCCGATCTCGCCGCGCCGGCCGGCACCGGACTACGTGGTCGACAAGCGCTTCCCCGAGCCGGTCGCCACCCTTGAGGTGATCCTGCCGACGCTGCTCGGGTTGGCGAAGCTGCTGATCGCCGCGATGGAGCGCAGCGGCAAGGGCGCCCGGCAGCTGGTCGCCAGCTTCTTCCGCAGCGACGGCGCGGTGCGCAGTATCAGCGTCGAGACCGGTCAGCCGGTGACGCGGGTCGAGGTGGTGCAGCGGCTGTTCGCCGAGAAGCTCGACGCACTGGCCGATCCGCTCGATCCCGGCTTCGGCTACGATCTGATCCGGCTCGCCGCCAGCGTCAGCGTGACCACCACCGAGGCGCAGCGTGGCTTCGACACGCACGCGCACCAGGCCGAGGATGTCGCCCTGCTGGCCGACACGCTGGCGGCGCGGCTCGGCGCCCGGCGGGTGGTGCGCTATCTGCCGCAGGACACGCATATTCCCGAGCGGGTCGCGCTCGCCGTGCCGGTGCAGCATTGCCCGCCGGACGCCGGCGATGCGCCCTGGCCGGCGCGCGCCGACACCCCGCCGCTACGCCCGCTGCGGCTGTTACAGCAGCCCGAGCCGATCGAGGTGATGGCCGGCGCGCCGGACGATCCGCCGGCGCAGTTCACCTGGCGCCGCGTTCGCCACCGCGTCACCCGCGCCGAAGGCCCGGAGCGCATCGCCATGGAATGGTGGCGCGCCGCGCAGCCCGGCCTGACCCGCGATTACTTCCGCGTCGAGGACGAATCCGGCGCCCGCTTCTGGCTGTATCGCGACGGACTTTACGAAATCGAGGTGATGCCCCAGCCCGACGGCACCGGCCAGCCGCGCTGGTACATGCATGGATTGTTCGCGTGACTACAAAGCCGTCCACCCTTGTCCCGGGCGCGATGCGGCACGCAGTGCCGCTTCGCAGACCCGGGACCCCGGTTAGGCGCGTGCAAGACACCGGGGCTCCGGATCAGCAGCGCACCACGCCGCAAGCGCGGCGCGCTGCGCTGCATCCGGGGCACGCTGTCTCGCTTGTCATCGAGCGGTGAGACGTCCATGGGCGCGCGCTACGCCGAGATCGGCGTCACCACCAATTTCTCGTTCCTGGAAGGCGGTTCGCATCCGCAGGAGTATGTGCATCAGGCGAGCGAACTCAGCCTCGACGCCATCGGCATCGCCGACCGCAACACGCTGGCCGGCGTGGTCCGCGCCTACAGCGAGCTCGACAACAAAGACCTCGTCCACAAGCCCAAGCTGCTGATCGGCGCCCGGCTGTGCTTCATCGACGGCACGCCGGACCTGCTCGCCTATCCGACCGACCGCGCCGCCTACGGCCGCCTCTGCCGCCTGCTCAGCACCGGCAAATTGCGCGCGGAGAAGGGCGAATGCCATCTGACATTCGGGGATCTGGAGGCGTTCGTTCACGAGCCATCATCCTCGATCCCCGAGCCTTCGACATCTCCTCATCGGCCTTCGGCCTCCATCCATCAGCTTTCGATTCCCACCCCTCAGCCTTCCGCCTCCATCCACCACCTCCCCACGTCGTCATGGCCGGGCTTGACCCGGCCAT
>NZ_LJIC01000128.1 GCF_001295845.1 Rhodopseudomonas sp. AAP120
CACTGTGCCCGCGTCGCCCTCACCCCAGCCCTCTCCCGCAAGCGGGAGAGGGAGCGCGTCGCGCAAGGGGAGAGGCATCGTCTCCACAATCGTCATGCCCCTACCGCCTTCAGCCGCTGCGCGCTGACGCGGTGGTGGGCGTGGGTGATGGCGATGGCGAGGGCGTCGGCGGCGTCGGCGCTTTTCGGCTCGGCCTTGGGCAGCAGGATCTTCAGCATCATCTGGATCTGGGTCTTGTCGGCATGGCCGGCGCCGACCACCGTCTTCTTGACGAGATTGGGAGCGTATTCGGCGACCAGCAAACCGTGCATCGCCGGCACCAGCATCGCCACGCCGCGCGCCTGGCCGAGCTTCAGCGTCGCGGCGCCGTCCTTGTTGACGAAGGTCTGCTCGACCGCGGCCTCGGCCGGCGCGTAGGCGGCCAGCACCTTCTCGAGCCCGGCATGGATCCCGAGCAGCCGCTCGGCCAGCGGCAGCGTATCCTTCGGCTCGACCGAGCCGCACGCCACATAGACCAGCCGATTGCCCTCGCTCTCGACCACCCCCCAGCCGGTGCGGCGGAGGCCGGGGTCGATCCCGAGAATGCGAACACTGCGAATCGGCGGCTGGCTCATGGCGCAGTGATAACGCCAGATAGACGTGAACGAAACAGAAACGGGGGATCGGGAAGCGCAGTCCCCAGCGAGGTCGGGCTGGAGCGAAGCTTCAGGAGACGCTCCATCCCTTGCGGATCATCCCAGCCAGCGCCCGTTCCCCGGATGCTGCGCAGCGCGCCGCTCTTGGCGGCGTGGTGCGCTGCTGATCCGGGGCCCCGGTGCTGGCAGAGCGGCAAAAACCGGGGTCTCGGTGGTGGTGAGCGGAGGAACCGGGGTCCCGGATCTGCGGAGCAGCGCTGCGCGCTGCGCCGCGTCCGGGACATGGAGTTACCCCGCCATCTTCGCCATCAGCGCGTCGGACACTTCGAAGTTGGCGTAGACGTTCTGGACGTCGTCGTGGTCGTTGAGGTTGTCCATCAGCTTGAACAGCTTTTCGCCGGTCTCGTCGTCGACCGCGACGGTGTTTTGCGGCTTCCAGATCAGCGCCGCCTTGCGCGGTTCGCCGTATTTGGCTTCGAGCGCCTTGGCGACGTCGCGGAAGGTGTCCTGCGAGGCGTAGATTTCGTGGCCCGCTTCGGACGAGGCGACGTCGTCGGCGCCGGCCTCGATGGCGGCTTCCAGCATGTCGTCGGCCGAGGCCTTGTCGGCGTCGTATTCGATCACGCCGGTGCGGTCGAACATGAACGCCACCGAACCGGTTTCGCCGAGATTGCCGCCCGACTTGGTGAAGTAGGAGCGGATGTCCGAGGCGGCGCGGTTGCGGTTGTCGGTCAGCGCCTCGACGATCACGGCGACGCCGCCCGGGCCGTAGCCCTCGTAGCGGATCTCGTCGTAGTTCTCAGAGTCGCCGCCGATCGCCTTCTTGATGGCGCGCTCGATATTGTCCTTCGGCATGTTCTCCTGCCGGGCGGCGATCACCGCGGCGCGTAGGCGGGGGTTCATCGCGGGGTCCGGCGTGCCGAGCTTGGCCGCGACCGTGATTTCGCGCGCCAGCTTGCTGAACAGCTTGGACTTCTGCGCATCCTGCCGGCCCTTGCGGTGCATGATGTTCTTGAATTGGGAATGTCCGGCCATGCGTGCTCTCTCGCGGTCGATCAGGAAAATTTCGGGCTGCGGCGCGGGGTTATAAGCGGCGGAAGGGCCGAAATCAAAGACCTGCGCGGCCTTCTCCTCCGAATGGCCGGTTTTCCGCAGCGGGAAATTTAACCTCACCTTCACCACACCACGCGAGTATCTGGCGAATTTCTCGGTTTGCGGGAGGATTTATGGCGTTCGGCCTCTTTCGGAAGCGGCAGGCGGAAACGCCGGTGCCGGACGCTGCGGCCGTGGCTCCGCCCCCGCAGCCGGCCCCCGCGCCAGCGGTGGACGAGGCCGATTCGGCCTCCGACATCCTCGAACTGCTGGAGCTGGAACTCGGCTCGCTGATTCGCCAGCTCGAGCGCGCCGCGCATTCGGTCACCACGGGCGTGCAGTCCACCACCACGACGCTGCACACCATCCGCGAGCGCACCGATGCGCTAACCGGCCACACCAGCGCCGCGCAGGCCACCGCGGTGTCGTTCTCGCAGGCCGCCGACAAATTTACCCATTCGGCCGAGGGTATCGGCGCGCAGGTGCGCCAAGCCTCGCAACTCGCCGACGACGCCAGCGCCGCCGCCAACGAGGCCACCGCCAATGTCGAGCGGCTGCGCGATTCCTCGGCGGCGATCGGCAATGTCGTCAACCTGATCGCCCAGATCGCCCGGCAGACCACGCTGCTGGCGCTGAACTCCACCATCGAGGCGGCGCGCGCCGGCGCCGCCGGCCGCGGCTTCGCCGTGGTGGCGACCGAGGTCAAGGCGCTGGCGGTGCAGACCCAGGAGGCGACCGAGGAGATCAAGCGCAAGATCGACACGCTGCAGCGCGACGCCTCGAGTTCGGCCGACGCGGTGCATCGCATCACCAGCGCGATCGCGGCGATCCGGCCGGTGTTCGACAACGTCAACGGCGCCGTCGCCGAGCAGAACGCCACCACCGGCGACGTCGCCGGCAATGCCGCCACGGCCGGCAATTTCATCGTCTCGGTCGGCGACAGCGCCGCCGAGATCGCCAGCGCCACGCAGGAGGCCGAGCAGCACGGCGCCGACGTCGCCCGCGCCGGCCAGACCGTGACGCTGTTCGCCGAGAAGCTGCGCGCCCGCACCGCGGTGCTGCTGAAACAGGGCGATCGCGAGGAGGCGCGCCGGCGCGAGAAACTGCCGTGCCACCTGGCGATCGAGATCGCGGCGCCGCGCGGGCGGATCAGCGCGCCGGTCTACGAGATCTCGCATGGCGGCGTGCTGATCGCCGGCCCGGCCGCGGCGTCATTGGCGGTCAATCAGACCTACGAGGCCGAACTGCAGGATGTCGGCGCCTGCCGGATCCGCATCACCGAGCACGGCAGCGCCGGCGCGCAGGCGATGTTCGTCGCACCGGGCGCGGCGCTGCGCGAGGCGATCGAGGATCGGCTGTGGGCGATCCGCGACGAGAATTCCGAGTTCGTGGCACGGGCGCTGGAGGCCGGCGCCGAACTGCACCGCATCTTCGAGCGCGGCATCGCCAGCGGCGCGATCACGCCCGACGACATGTTCGACGACAATTACGTGGAAATTTCCGGCACCAATCCGGTGCAGTATCGCACCCGGATCCTCGACTGGGCCGACCGCGCGCTGCCGCCGTTCCAGGAGGCGTTCCTCGCCAAGGACTCGCGGATGGCGTTCTGCGTGATGATCGACCGCAACGGCTATCTGCCGGTGCACAACAAGATCTACTCGCAGCCGCAGCGCCCCGGCGACGTCGCGTTCAACACCGCCAATGCCCGCAACCGCCGCATCTTCAACGACCCCGCCGGCCTCGCCGCCGGCCGCAACACCCGCCCGTTCCTGATCCAGAGCTACGCCCGCGACATGGGCGGCGGCAACATGGTGATGATGCGCGAGATCGACGTCCCGGTGAAGGTCCGCGGGCGGCACTGGGGCGGGTTCAGGACGGCGTATAAGCTGTAGGGCACGAACGATGTCCGACACATCTCAGGCAGCACGGAACGAGACGTCCAAGTTGACGGCCAATTTCGTCAGCAACCTCGGCGTGGGGCTGATCGCTGGCGGTGTATTCGCACCGGCTCTGTCGCTTTTGTCCGAACACCCAATGCTCACCAGACATGAATTTCTGTTCGTTGGATGTGGTTGCGTGGTTTTGAGCGCAATCCTACATTTGGCAGCACGGAGCGCACTGCGGAGCATCCAATGAGCAATGTCCTCTATCTATTGGCCATTCCCATGCTCGTTACGCTCATGGGCGCCGTCATGGTCTGGCACAACAATCGTGCAGCCGCACGAGCTTGCGCGCCGACGGCGCGAAGTGGATCGCCGGGTCGAGCCCGGCGATGACGGCTGCGGTGTGGAGCTGACGCGTCGATTACTTCGCCAACGCCTACTTCGCCGCTCCAACCACCTGCTTGCAGGCGTCCGACAGGCTGGCGAAATTGTCGGCGAGGCATTTTTTGATGCGGCCGCCGCCCGGCGTCACGTTGCTGCAGAATTTCTGATAGTCGGGTTTGCAGGCTTCGCGCGCAGAGCTGTCCTGGGCGCTGGCGACCGAGAGCGACACCGCGAGCGCGGCGATCACCAATGCGGCGACGAGGCAGGCGCGCACCAGCGCGTCGCTGGCGTAGAACAAGGCCGGGCGGGCGCGGCCGGAGGTCGATATCAGTCGGGGCATGAGGGCTCCTTCGATCCGGGTTGACGTGGTGGTTCGGGCTGCAGGTCCGGCAGGCGGACATAGGTGATACGCTGCAGCCGCCGCGATCCCTCGCGCCGCGCCGGCTCAGCGAAACATGCCGCCGACGAGTTGCCGGCGTCCTTTCGTCGAGATCTGCGCCAGCGTGTCCACGAAGGTGTCGATCACCTGGTCGCCGATCTTGATCCGCTTCTCGCGCGCATCCTTGATCGCCGCTTGCAGCGCCGGCTTGTCGAGTTCGGTCTGGCCGGTCAGCCGCAGCGTCTTCATCAGCGCCGCCACATAGGCCTCCTGCAGCGGCTGCAACTCGGGCTGCCGCGCCTGGAAATTGCGGCGCAGGATCTCGGCATCTTCGGCCGGCAGCCGCGTGGCGACGCGCTCGATCAGCCGGACCGGCGTGCCGGCGTTCTTGAGGGCCCATTCGGGCTGCAGCCATTGCGCTCCCACATAGGCGCCGAGCGCGACGTTCAGACAGAGCGACGCCAGCAGCAGCAGGCGGCCGCCGGTGAGCGAGCCGAAACGGGACGTCATTGGTTTCCCCACAGGCTGATGACGGAGGCGTCGAGCACGGCCGCGACCGTGGCGACCGCCTGCTCGTTCTGGTGATAGGGCAGCGCACCGGCGAGCCAGACGCCGAGCAGCGCCGAACAGGCCAGACTCCCAACGGGCAACAGCGACACCGGCCGCAGCCAGCGCCGATACCAGGGCGGACGCGCCTCGCGTGCCGCGATCGCCTGCAGCACCGCCAGCGCCGCGCGCGAGGCGCGCGCAGGCGCAACCTCGGGCGGCACGCTGAGCAGCGCATCGAACGCCAGCTGCTGGCGCAGCAGCGCGCCGCCGGATTCGCTTTGCGCGACGACCCGCGCGGCGTCCCGCTCCGCCTCGGGCCAGCGCGCGATATCGCCGCCCCATGTCTCCGCCAGCTCCCTGAAACGCTCGGGTGTCATGGCAACCTCCTGGTCTGCTCGATGGTCTCGACTTCTTTCTTGAGCGCGAGGCGGGCCCGCGCCAGCAGCGACTCGAAGGCCTTGGGGCTGAGCCCCATCGCCCGCGCCGCCTCGTCGCCGGGCAGGCCCTCCATGTGAAACAGCGCGATTGCGCCGCGCTGCCGGTCGGACAGCCGCGTCATCGCGGCATCCAGCGCGCGGCGCTGCTGATCGGCGATCAGGCGCTCGACCGCGGCCGGCTCGCCGGATGCGATCTCGGCCGCCTCCTCGATCGGCGCATGGGCCGGCCGGCGCGACCGGTCGAACGACAGGTTCAGCACGATCCGGTACAGCCAGGTGGTGAACCGCGCGACCTGCGGATCGAACGACGCCGCCTTGGTCCAGACCCGCAGGAAGGCTTCCTGGCCGATGTCGTCGGCCTCGGCGGCGTTGCGGACGATGCGCTGGGCGACCCGGATGGCCCGCGGCATATGCCGCGTCATCAGCGCGCGGAACGCGGGCTGCCGCCCGGCCACGACGGCAGCCATCAGCGCCTCGTCGCTGTCGTCCTCCATCGCGCCGATCCCCTGCCCGGTCGCCGCTGCAGTCAGCACGGCCACAGCCGCGGCCGTCCCTCGATGCATCCGGTTAGCACGGCCGCCAGGCACCCGCGATCCAGCACCGTCGCGGCGCCGGCGCCACCGGCCCGGCGACCACCACCGGCGGCGCCACATAGACCGGCGCCGGCGCCACCACGTAGGGATAAGGCCGGTAGTAAGGGCGATAATAGCCGCAGCCCCGATAGACGCCGACCCCGCGCCAGCCGCCACGGACGCAGGCGACGGTCTCGACCGGAGACGTCGCAGCGACAGCTGCCCGCACCGTGGCTGCGGGCGCCATCAGGGGCGCGGCCTGCGCCGACACGGGCACGGCGGCGGCGAACACGGCGGCGATCAGGATCTGGCGCATCATCGGGTCCTTTCCTCACGGGTGATTCGGAGAGCCGGACTGTCCCGGCCGATGTGAGGACTACGGCGCCGCCGCGGCTTTCCCTCGCGGGCCCCGGATTTTTCTTTTGCGAAGCGTAAGACGAACGGTCTTCGACCAAAGTTTGTCCGTGATATCCATCACTGCGGTACTTAGTTGCCGAAATCCGACTTCGTAGTTCTACCAGCGACAATACGCCTGCCGAAAATTTACCAATAGCTATCGTTCTTCCTGGATAGTTCCTCACATGAAACCGTCGCTCGATTGATGCACGCGGCCGTATAGCGGCGGCGACTCACTCGCAAGCGACGCAAGACCCCAATGTGGTTTGCCATGCCGCACGGCGCCTTTTTCGGCACCGAACGCGGGCGTGTGCGCCGCAGACGGCGCGAGCCTGCATGCCAGGCTGCTTCGGCAGCCGCGTGACCGCCGCAAGGGGCAAGCCTGCATGGACCGCCGGGCTCGGCGTTCTCACCTCCATCAATCAACTCAGCGGGACCGCCTTATGTTTTCAGGATTGCGCATGACGATCAGCCGCCGGATCTATTTGTTGATCGGCCTCGGATTTCTCGGCCTGCTGGCAACCAGCCTGCTCGCCTCGCAGGAAATCGCCTCCGGGCTGAAGCAGCAGAAACAGATCGAACTCAGCCATATCGCCGACTTGGCCCTGGCGATCGCCAAGGACGAGTACGACGCGGCGCAGCGCGGCGAGATCAGCACCGACGAGGCGCAGAAGCGCGCCCAGGCGCGGATCGGCAAGCTGCGCTACGGCGGCACCGAGTACTTCTTCATCACCGACATGCAGAGCCGGATGCTGATGCACCCGATCGCCAAGCAGCTGATCGGCCAGGACCAGACCAACACCAAGGATCCGAACGGCAAGCTGCTGTTCCGCGAGATGGTCGAGACGGTGCGCCGCGACGGCAGCGGCTATGTCGAGTATGTCTGGCCGAAGCCCGGCT
Organism: Rhodopseudomonas sp. AAP120; assembly: GCF_001295845.1. Classification (GTDB taxonomy): domain Bacteria; phylum Pseudomonadota; class Alphaproteobacteria; order Rhizobiales; family Xanthobacteraceae; genus Rhodopseudomonas. Next base: position 7,228 of record NZ_LJIC01000128.1, read on the forward strand.
CCGATCAGCAGTTCCCCAAGCTGAGCCGCGTCGCCGGCTTCGCGCCGTGGGGCTGGATCGTCGGCACCGGCGTGTATATTGACGATCTTCAAGCCCAGACCTGGAGCGCGACGCAGCGGCTGCTGATCGCCGCCGCGATCGTGCTGCTGATCATTACCCTGGTATCCGTGCTGGTAGCGCGGGGCATCACCCGGCCGATCCATGCGATCACCCAGGCGATGAAGCAGCTCGCTGCCGGCCGGCTGGAGGCCGACGTGCCGGGCATCGGCCGCGCCGACGAGATCGGCGAGATGGCCGGCGCGGTTGAAGTCTTCAAGCTCAACGCGATCGAACGGCAGCGGCTGCAGGCCGGCCAGGAGGAAGCCGAAGCGCGCGCCGCCGCGCAGCGCAAGGCCGACACGATGCGGCTCGCCGGCGATTTCGAACGCGCGATCGGCGAGATCGTCGAGACGGTGTCGTCAGCGTCGCACGAGCTCGAGGCCTCGGCGACGATGCTGGCCTCGACCGCGGAGCGCTCGCAGCACCTCGCCACCATGGTGACGTCGGCCTCCGAGGAAGCCTCCACCAACGTCCAGTCGGTGGCGTCGGCGACCGAGGAGATGAGCTCGTCGGTCAACGAGATCAGCCGCCAGGTGCAGGAATCGGCGCGGATCGCCCACGAGGCGGTCGAGCAGGCCCGCGCCACCAACGGCCGGGTCGAAGAACTCGCCAAGGCGGCGGCGCGGATCGGCGACGTCGTCGAGCTGATCAATACGATCGCCGGCCAGACCAATCTGCTGGCGCTCAACGCCACCATCGAAGCCGCCCGCGCCGGCGAGGCCGGCCGCGGCTTCGCCGTGGTGGCCGCCGAGGTGAAGGCGCTGGCGGAGCAGACCGCGAAGGCCACCGGCGAGATCAGCCAGCAGATCGGCGGCATCCAAAGCGCCACCGACCAGTCGGTCGCCGCCATCAAGGAGATCGGCGGCACCATCGGGCGGATGTCGGAAATCTCCTCGACCATCGCCTCGGCGGTCGAGGAACAGGGCGCGGCGACGCAGGAGATTTCCCGCAACGTCTCGCAGGCCGCGCAAGGCACCCAGCAGGTGTCGTCCAACATCACCGAAGTGCAGCGCGGCGCCACCGAGACCGGCTCGGCGTCCAGCCAGGTGCTGTCGGCGGCCAAGTCGCTGTCGCAGAACAGCTCGCGGCTCAAGGTCGAAGTCGCGAAATTCCTCGACAGCGTCCGCGCCGCATAGTCCCGAACCAGGCCGGTCCGGCACCCACGAGGAGCCGGGCCGGCCGATTGGTAAACGCGCTATTAACCAAGACGCGTTTACGTGTTGCTACCAATCAGGGCGCCCGGCATCCGGCCAGGCGCCTGCGACGACCGCCCGGTTCTCGCCGGGCGAGAAGGCTGAGCGATGTCGAACTCCGGGACTGCGCCGCGACTCACCGACCGGTCTCAGGCCGGCCCGGGGCTCCAGGCCCCCTCGCCGCTGCGCGAATTGTTCGCGCCGCTCGACCAGCTTCTCGTCTGCGGCGGCGATGCGCGGCTGGCGCGCGATCCCGCGACCGGCCGCAACGGCTATGGCTGCAGTCCGGCGCCGACGCCCGCGATCCCGAGCTTCTCGTCCTGCACCGCCACCACGATCTCGCAGCGCGGCTACGATGCGGCGGAATCGGCGCGCACCGCGCTGATGGCCTCCGCCATCCTGCACGGCCTGATCGACTGCTTCGACGCCCGCATCGAGGCGATGCGCGAGGAGCTGCGCGGGCTGCTCGGGCTCAGCGGCTCGGGCACCGAGGTGGTGTTCGCCGCCTCCGGCACCGACGCGCAATTGCAGGCCCTGGCACTGAGCCGCGCGCTGCTCGGCGACGACCTCGTGACGGTGGTGGTCGGCGCCGACCAGACCGGCTCCGGCACCGTGCACACCGCCCGCGGCGTTCACTTCGGCGACCGCAGCACCAACGATTGCCGCGTGCCCAAGGGCGCAGCGATCGACGGCCTCGGGCCGGTGCGCAGCGTGGCGCTGCGGCTGCGCGGCGAGGGCGGCCGGCTGCGCGCGCCTGCTGCGATCGACGCCGAGGTGCTGGAAACGGTGGAGTCGCTGGTCGCGCGCGGCGCGCGGGTGATGCTGCAGGTGATGGATTGCTCCAAGCTCGGCCTGCAGGCGCCGAGCGACGGCTGCGCCGACGAGATCGCGGCGCGCTGGCCGGGACGGGTGCAGATCGTGGTGGACGCCTGCCAGATGCGGCTCGGCCGCCGACGCATCGCGCGCAGTCTGGGGCGCGGCGACATGGTGCTGATCACCGGCTCGAAATTCTATGCCGGCCCGCCGTTCAGCGGCGCGCTGCTGCTGCCGCCGCGGCTCGCGGCCGCGATCGAGACCGCCGGCCCGCTGGCCCCGGGGCTCGCCGCCTATACGACGCGGAGCGACTGGCCGACGCATTGGCGCAGCCTGCGCGGGCAGTTCGCCGCCGCGCCGAATTTCGGCCAGTGGCTGCGCTGGGAAGCGGCGCTGGAAGAGATCCGCGCCTACGACTCCGTCCCGGACAAATTCCGCCGGGTCGCGCTGCGCCTGCTCGGCGACGGCATCGCGCGGCGCATCAAGGCTTCGCCGGCGCTGCGGCTGCTGCCGCCGCAGCCGCGCCCGGCCGAGGCCGACGAATTCGCCGCGCCGACGATCTTCGCCTTCACCTGCGAGCCGGATGGCGTCCCGCTGTCGCTGGCGCGCTGCCGCGCGATCTCCGCCGCGCTCCAGACCGACGCCGATGCGCCCTGCCTGATCGGCCAGCCGGTCGGCTGGGGCGGCCACGGCGACGACCAGTTCGCCGCGCTGCGGATCTGCATCAGCGCCCGCCATGTGGTCGACGCCTGGGCGGCCTTCCCCGGCGATGCGTATCAGGCGACCGCCCCGATTCTCGACGACGTCGCGACGGTGATCGCCCGCATCGCCGCGCTGCTGACGCAGCCCGAACGCACCATATCAGCCCAGGACCTCCATGCCGTCTGACCTGCAGCCGCTCGCCTCGACAGAGATCGCCGACCGGATCGGCTTCGCGCGCCTGACCAAGCGGGCGTTCGACGGCGAGAACCTGTTTCCGCTGTGGCAGGAGCTGATGAGCAAGGTCGACGCCGGCATCGCCACCGCCGGCGAGCAGCTCGACCTCGCGCTGCTCACCCAGCTGTTCGGCCACAAGCAGGCCGGGCTGTCGGTGCAGACCGAAACGCTGGCGCAGCACCGGCTGTATCGCTCGCCATGTTCCAGCCCGCAGCCGCGGCTGCGGGTGCTGGCGCTCGCCGCCGATATCGACATGGGCGGCAACACGCCGATCGAATTCCTGCTGGAGACCTCCGGCATCGAACTGCTGACGCTGTACGTCGTCGACGGCACGCCGCTGCCGGACCCGCTGCCGCCGCACGACGTCGCGATCGTGATCGCGTCGGACTCCGACGAATGCCGCGGCGCGCTGGCGGCGATCGACGCGCGCGCCGAGACCTGGCCGGCGCCGCTGCTCAACGCGCCGAAGCTGATCCGCCATCTCGACCGCGACAAGCTGTATCGGCTGATCGGCGACGTCGACGGGCTCGACATTCCGGCCACCATCCCGGTGTCGCGCGACGCGCTCGCCGCGGTGGCGGACGGCAGCGCGACGCTGCAGGACACGACCGACGGCGTCGCCTTCCCGGTGATCGTGCGGCCGCGCGGCTCGCATGCCGGCTTCGGCCTGGCGCGGATCGAGAGCTGCGCGGCGCTCGCCGCGTATCTCGCCGAGCGCGCCGAGCCCGAATATTTCGTCGCGCGCTATGTCGACTACGCCAGCGACGACGGGCTGTTTCGCAAGTACCGCATCGTCGTGGTCGACGGCAAACCCTATGCCTGCCACATGGCGATCGCCGACCGCTGGGACATCTGGTACCTCAACGCCGGCATGGCGCAGAGCGCCAGCAAGCGGCTGGAGGAGGCGGCGTTCTTCCACACCTTCGATTTCGGCTTCGCGCGGCGGCATCGCACCGCGCTCGACGGCATGATCGCGCGGATCGGGCTCGATTACTTCACCATCGACTGCGCCCAGACGCCGCGCGGCGATCTATTGGTGTTCGAGATCGACAACACCGCGGTGGTGCACAATATGGACAGCCCCGAGCTGTATCCCTACAAACCGCCGCAGATGACCAAGATCTTCGACGCCTTCGCGGCGATGCTGGAGCGCCACGTCGCGGCGCGCCGGCAGAGCGTGGCGTGAACGCGGTCGCGTCCTAAGCGAGTATCGATGTGAGTAACAAACAAGGCGGGCCGGCCGACGCCGTCCCGAATTCTGCGACCAGCCTCGATCCGTCCGACTGGTCCGCGCTGCGCGCCGAGGCGCATCGCATGGTCGACGACATGATCGACCATATCGCGCAGGTGCGCGAGCGACCGGTGTGGCAAGAGATTCCCGACGACGTGCGGGCCCGCTTCGGCGAAGCGCTGCCGCGCGACGCGATGCCGCTCGCCGACGTCTATGCCGACTTCACCCGGCACATCGCGCCCTACGCCACCGGCAATGTGCACCCCGGCTTCATGGGCTGGGTGCATGGCGGCGGCACTCCGGTCGGCATGCTGGCCGAGATGCTGGCGGCAGGGCTGAACGCCAATTGCGGCGGGCGTAATCACATCGGCATCGAGGTCGAGCGCCAGATCGTGCGCTGGATGCGCGAGCTGTTCGGCTTTCCGGACACCGCGAGCGGCGTATTCGTCACCGGCTCGTCGATGGCCAATTTCATGGCGCTGCTGGTGGCGCGCAGTGCGGCGCTCGGGCCGCAGGTGCGCGAAGGCGGCCTCGCCGGCGAGCCGCTCACCGCCTATGCGTCGGCGGCGGCGCATGGTTGTGTCGTTCAGGCCGCCGATCTCGCCGGGCTCGGCCGCGGCGCGCTGCGGCGCATCCCGTTCGACGCCGCGCACCGCATCGACATCACGGCGCTGCGCCGGCGCATCGCCGAGGATCGCGCCGCCGGCTTCAAGCCGTTCCTGGTCACCGGCTCGGCCGGCACCGTCGACACCGGCGCGATCGATGATCTTGCTACTTTGGCGCAGCTCTGCCGCGACGAGGGCCTGTGGTTTCACATCGACGGCGCCTACGGCTCGCTCGGCATGCTGTCGCCGGAGATCGCGCCGAAGCTCGCCGGGCTGAGCGACGCCGACTCGATCGCTCTCGACTTCCACAAATGGGGGCAGGTCAACTACGACGCCGGCTTCCTGCTGGTACGCGACGGCGAGCAGCACCGCGCGACCTTCGCGGCGCCGGCCGCTTACTTGCGCCGCGAGACCCGCGGCCTCGCCGGCGGCTCGCCGTGGCCGTGCGATTTCGGCCCCGATCTGTCGCGCGGCTTCCGCGCGCTGAAGACCTGGTTCACGCTCAAGACCTACGGCGCCGAGCGCATGGGCGCGATGATCGCGCAGACCTGCGCGATCGCCCGGCATCTCGAAGCCCGCGTGCGGCGCGAGCCGCAACTCGAGCTGCTGGCGCCGGTGACGCTGAACATCGTCTGCTTCCGGTTTCGCGCGCCGGACGGGATTGATAGCGACGCGCTCAACGCCGAGATCGTCGCCGACATCCACGAGTCCGGGATCGCCGCGCCGTCCTCGACCACGATCGACAACAAGCTCGCCATCCGCGCCGCCATCGTCAACCACCGCACCACATCTGATGACGTCGACCGCATGGTCGATGCCGTGCTGCAATTCGGCGCCGAGCGAGCGAGCTGATCACCCTCTGCCGCGCGCACAGCGCAACCTCCCCCGCTTGCGGGGGAGGTCGGATCGCGCAGCGATCCGGGTGAGGGCCCTCCCCTCCGCGCATCGCTGACTCACTGCCCGTGTCGCCCTCACCCCAACCCTCTCCCGCAAGCGGGAGAGGGAGCGCGCTGTGCTCTTCTCCCCTCCCCCTTGCGGGGAGGGGTCGGGGGTGGGGGTCTCCAGGCACTGCGCTCGTTGCCCCCACCTTGGGCGCTGCGCTTGCGTTGCCCTCACCCCGGCCCTCTCCTGCAGGCGGGAGAGGGGGCGCGCTGCGGTCCGGGGCGCGCGCTGCGCTCAATCCTACAGTTGCCCGCCTCGCGCCAAATCACCGCAGCTTGGTCGCCGTCATACGCGTGACAAACACGCAACGGCATTTTCCCGCTTCCCACCTTGGAGAAACCGATGACCCGCAAGTCTGCGCCACCGACGGTCCATAAACCTGCCGAGCCGCCCCACAAGCCCGCCGCGCCGGTCGACACCATGTCGGTCCGCGAGCGGATCGCGGCGGAGATGCTGGACAGTTTCGACGAGGAACTGGAACTCGAGATCGACGACGATCGCATCGATGCGCTGACCAACGAATTCGCCGGCCACTCGCCGGCCGACACTGTCGATCGCCGCTTGTATTTCAAGGAACTGTTCCGGCTGCAGGGCGAATTGGTGAAGCTGCAAAGCTGGGTGCAGCATCAGGGCCTCAAGGTGGTGGTGGTGTTCGAGGGCCGCGACTCCGCCGGCAAAGGCGGCGTGATCAAGCGCATCACGCAGCGGCTCAATCCGCGGATCTGCCGCGTCGCGGCGCTGCCGGCGCCGAGCGTGCGCGAGCGCTCGCAATGGTACTTCCAACGCTACGTGTCGCATCTGCCGGCCGCCGGCGAGATCGTGCTGTTCGACCGCTCCTGGTACAACCGCGCCGGCGTCGAGCGGGTGATGGGGTTCTGTACCGAGGCCGAGGTCGAGGAGTTCTTCCGCTCGGTGCCGGAATTCGAGCGCATGCTGGTGCGGTCGGGAATCGTGCTGATCAAATACTGGTTCTCGATCACCGACGACGAGCAGCAACTGCGCTTCATGATGCGGATCAACGATCCGCTCAAGCAGTGGAAGCTCAGCCCGATGGACGTGCAGTCGCGAGCGCGCTGGGAGAACTACACCAAGGCCAAGGAGGAGATGCTGGAGCGCACCCACATCGCCGAGGCGCCATGGCACGTGGTGCAGGCCGTCGACAAGAAGAAGGCGCGGCTGAACTGCATCGCACATCTCCTGGAGCAGGTGCCGTACGAGGAAATCCCGGCCGAACGCGTCGTGCTACCCCCGCGCATCCACCACCCCGACTACCACCGCACCCCGATCCCGCCGGAGATGTATGTGCCGGAGCGGTACTGACTCTCCTCGTCATTGCGAGCGCAGCGAAGCAATCCATAGCCGCAGTGCGCGACGCTGGATTGCTTCGTCGCTACGCTCCTCGCAATGACGGAGAGGCCGCGGAGTGACGAGAGGTCGGGCTCGCGCCAAGGGGCGCGCCCCGGAATGACGCGGGGTTAGTTGGTCACCCAAAACTCCGGCCGCGCCTGGTTGAGGCGGCCGCCGATGCGGACGGGGGCGATCTTCACGGCGAGGCCGGTGGCATTGTCGGTCTCGACCGCGACGCCGCTGAGCGTGGCTTCGCCGTTCGCCGGTTCGAAGCGGCCCTGCGGGATGCCGGTGACGAAGCGGTGCAGCGGTTCGTCCTTCTGCATGCCGATCACGGAATCATAATCGCCGGTCATGCCGGCGTCGGTCATGTAGGCGGTGCCGCCGGCCAGGATCTGGTGATCGGCGGTCGGCACATGCGTGTGCGTGCCGACCACAAGGCTGACTTTGCCGTCGCAGAAGTAGCCCATGCCCTGCTTCTCGCTCGACGCCTCGCCATGGAAATCCAGCACGATGGCGTCGGCGGCTTCGCGCAGCGGGCAGGCGTCGAGTTCGCGCGCCACCGCGGCGAACGGATCGTTGAGCGGCTCCATGAACACGCGGCCCATCGCGTTGATCACCAGCACGCGGGCGCCGCCGCGGGTTTCGACCAGCGCGGCGCCGCGGCCCGGCGTGTGCCGCGGGAAATTCGCGGGCCGGATCAGCCGCGGCGCGCGCTCGATGAACACCAGCGCCTCTTTCTGATTCCAGGCGTGGTTGCCGAGCGTCACCGCATCGGCGCCGGCGTCGATGAAATCATTGTAGATCGCCTCGGTGATGCCGAAGCCACCGGCGGCGTTCTCGCCGTTGATGATCGTGCAGTCGAGCTGCCAGTCGCGGATCAGGCCGGGGAGATGTTCGGCGATCGCAACGCGGCCGGCCTTGCCGACCACATCGCCGATGAACAGAATGCGCAAACCTATCGACTCCGGAAAATGAGCGTCTCCCGCTCGGTTAGCACATAATCCAGCGCCACGTCGTGGGCCGCGGCCGGCACCGCCGCGATTTGCTGCACCGCGAAGGCGAGGCCCACGGTGACGACCGGGCGCGTCGCCCGCAGCGCCTCCAGCGTGCAATCATAATAGCCGGCGCCGTAGCCGATGCGGTGGCCGAGCGCGTCGAACGCGGCCAGCGGCACCAGCAGGATGTCGGGGATCAGTTCGGGCGCCTCGCGGCGCGGCTCGTCAATGCCGAGCGGGCTGCGGACCATGGCGTCGCCGGGCTGCCAGGCATGGAAGCGCAGCGGCCGGCCTTGCAGCTCGACCGCCGGCAGCGCCAGCCGGGCGCCGCGCGCCGCCAGCGCCTGCAGCAGCGGCTTGGGGTCGAGTTCGCCGCGGATCGGCGCGTAGCCGGAGACGACGGCATTGTCCGGCAGATCGAACGGCAGGCCGCGCGCCGCGACCGCCGTCGCAGCCGCGCCCCGCTCGGCCTCGGACAGTGCGAGGCGTCGCGCCAAAGCGGCGGCACGCAGGTCATTCTTGCTGGGGGCGTCGGTCAGCTCGGACATTCCCGCTTATAGGCGGACGCCGCGGCGGGGAAAAGCTGAGGGGACCAGCAGGGAAGGAGAAGTGCGAAGCCACGATGACCGTTGAAGCGCTCGATCCCGGAGTTCCCTACGAAAGTAGGTGGGCACCATGTGACCGGGTCCACGGACCCGGCCAGGGACAGTTCCCTGAAGGATCGATAAGGCCCCGGGGATATATGGCTCCTGACGCGAAACGCAGCCTCGCCGTCGCAATGTAGCGATCATACCGCCGCTTCGCCAGTGCGCCGCGGCGATTTGCTGGCGACGGCGCGAACGCATGACACCCGCCGACGTTTTCGGCTATTGAGAGCAGGCGTCGCACGATCGCCATCAACACGAGCGATCGAGGGAGGACGACTCGATCGGAGCACCATGGCCGCCAAGCCCAGCACCACCATCGCGCGCAAGGCCCGCACCCGGGCCGAGGCGGACTTCGCCACCTGGCTGATGATGGCGAAGCTGGGCAGCTTCGACACGCTGCCGGAGAATGCCCGCAAGGTGCTGGACGACTATCGCGCGCGGCTGGACCGGATGAGCGAGATCGAGTCGAAGGCGATCGCGGTGCGCGAGACCTACCAGGCCTATTACAGCGACATGGGCGGCACCGGCGACGCGCCGGAGCCCGAGCCGCGCACGGTCCGCGACGAGCCGGCGGTCGACAATGTGGTGCGCTTCCAGAAGCCGACGAAGCCCGCGCCGGCGCGCCCGGCCGATCGCGGCGCCCGGCCGACCCCGCAAGGCGGCCGCAAGCCGGTGCCGGCGCTGCTGATCTTCGCGGCGCTGGTGGCGATCGTGGTGGCGTGGAAATTCCTGACGCGGTGACGCGGCTACGGCCGCCCCTGGCGGCGCCCTTGCATCTGCCGCACCAATTCGCGGTGGCGCGCGGTCGTCACGACTCGCGGCCGGCACGACACCAGCCCGCCGAAGCGGCGGATCAGCAGCATGATCGCCATCACCAGGCAGACTCCAAGCGCCAAAAGGACCAGCACGGGTGCGGCGACCTGGAACAAAGTGATGAGCTCGGACATCTGCTGATACCTCGTTTTCATCACCTCAAAGGTCGTTGCGCGGCATCGTTCCTACAGATCAGCGAGCCGGAGCCCTTTCACACCGCGGAGGATCACCAGTGGACGACACCCCCAAGCGCGACGCCCCGCCCCGCCCGGAGCGCGGCGCAAGCCGGCCTGCGGCCAAGCCGAAGCTGGTCGACAGCCTGATCGACATGATGATCGACGGCGCCGCGGCGATTACCAAGGCGGCGGCCAAGAAGGCGGTGCAGAGCGTCGTGGAAGGCTCGGCCGGCAAGCGGCTGGCGAAAGCCGGCCTGATGCCGAAGCCGGCCACGCGGACGGCCGCCAAGCCGGCGTCCAAGGTTGGGGCGGCGAAGTCCGCCGGCAAGACCGCAGCGGCGAAATCTTCTGCCGCGAAGCCCGCGACGCCTAAGACAGAAGCAGCGTCGGGCGCTGCAAAAGGGAAGAGATCGACGGCGGCGCCAGCCAAAGCCGCAAAGCCGAAGACCGCGACGAAGCCAGCCAGCAAGACGGCAACCAAGGCCAAGTCGGCCAAATCCAAGACTAAGAAGACGAAGGCCTAGCCGGCGCAAAATGCGGCAAAGTCGCCCGCCCCGAGCCGCAGCACGCTCCCTCTCCCACTTGCGGGAGAGGGCTGGGGTGAGGGCGACACGGGCACAGTGCCCGTGTGAAGCGACGCCGGCGCCGTGCCTGCGAACGACGCCAGCTCTGTGCCCGGGGCCCCCCACCCCCGCCCCCTCCCCGCAAG
>NZ_LJIC01000129.1 GCF_001295845.1 Rhodopseudomonas sp. AAP120
ACGGGGCTTCTGGATTGCTTCGTCGCTTCGCTCCTCGCAATGACGAACATTCAAGGTCGTATTTCTGGGATCGAATTTCCGGTCGGGCGCTGAGGAGCCTGGTTAAGCCGGGCGTCTCGAAGGATGGGGCCACGAGTACCTGCGGCCCCAGGTTCGAGACGGCGTTGCGCGCCTCCTCACCATGAGGGTGTGCTTGTGGTGGGTGCCCTTGATAGCAGCGGCCTTGATGTCAAGAGCCTCTGATAGCAAGGGCGCTCACGCGTCCGCCGTCTCCCGTGCCAGAAACCGCTCGCGTAGCGTCGGCTTGTGCACCTTGCCGGTGGCGTTGCGGGGCAACGCCTCGACGAAGATCACGCGCTGCGGGCATTTGAAGCGGGCCAGCCGCTCGCGGCAATGCGCGTGCAGCGTTGTCTCGGGCAATTCGTGGCCACTCTTCACCGCGATGATCGCGACGCCGGTCTCGCCCCATTGCGGATCTGGCGCGCCGATCACGGCGGCTTCGGCGATCTCGGGCAGCTGATACAATACGTCCTCGACCTCGGCCGGATAGACGTTCTCGCCGCCCGAGATGTACATGTCCTTGGTGCGGTCGACGATGTAGTAGAAGCCTTCGTGGTCGACGCGCGCGGCGTCGCCGGTGTGCAGCCAGCCGTCGGTGAAGCTGGTCCGGTTGGCGTCCGGCCTGTTCCAATAGCCGGGCGTGATGTTCGGGCCCTTGACCCAGAGTTCGCCCATCTCGCCGGGCGCGACCGGCTCGCCGTCCGGCCCGACGATCTTCAGATCCGCGTGCAGCACCGGCTTGCCGGCCGAGCCGGCCTTTCGCGCGGCGTCGTCGGCGTCGAGCATCAGCACGGCCGGGCTGGTCTCGGTCATGCCGTAGCCCTGCATCAGCACGCAGCCACGGTCCTGCCAGATCTTGAGGAGCGGCACCGGCATCGGCGCGCCGCCGACGCCGGCGACCTGCAGCCGCGACAGATCGGTGCCGGCGAAGGCCGGATGCTGGCACATGAACTGATAGATCGACGGCACGCCGAAGAAATGCGTCAGCCCGATGCCGGCATCGCCGATCAGCCGCAGCGTTTCGGCCGGATCGAACGCCCGCATCAGCATCACCGTGCCGCCGGCGTGCAGCACCGGGTTGGTGTAGCAATTGAGACCGCCGGTGTGGAACAGCGGCATCACGCAGAGAAACACCGTCCGCTGCGAGATGAAGGTCGGGATGCCGAGATTGACCGCGTTGATGAAGGTCATGCCATGGGTGATCATGGCTCCCTTCGGTTTGCCGGTGGTGCCCGAGGTGTACATGATGGTCGAGACGTCCTCGAGCGTCACCGCTTCGGTGCGGCCGAGCCGGGGCGCGGCGGCGATCGCCGCCTCATAGGCTTCGCCGAACTGCAGCAGATGCGGCACGCTGCATTTGCCCTGCAACTCGCCCGCCATCGCGGCGAAATCGGAATCGTGAGCCAGCACCCGGGGCGCGGCGTCGCCGACGATAAAGGCGAGTTCGTGCACCGTCAGCCGCACGTTCAGCGGCACGAAGATCGCCCCAAGCCGGAAGCAGGCGAACTGCACTTCCAGCGTGTCGGTGGTGTTGGCGGCCAGTACGGCGACGCGGTCGCCGCGAGAGACGCCGAGTTTGTCGAGATGAGCTGCCAGGCGGTCGACGCGCTCATCGAGGGCGCGATACGTCAGCCGGCGCTGCGTCGCCAGATCGACCACGGCGATTCGGTCGGGGCGCACTTCGGCGTGGTGGGCGATCCAGTCGTAATAAGCAAAGCTCATGTGTCGTCCTCCCTCGGGCGTCCGCCGGCTCTTGTGGCCGGCTGGAGCGACGCAAGTGAAGTCGCGGCCCTGGGAGAAGTCAATTGCCGCAAGGCTTCCGCTGCGCTGCGGCATGACGTGGCCGGGCGTCGCCGTGCTCGCTGTCACACTTGATTCGCCGTCGGGTGGAATGATCGCCGGTGCAGTTTGTAGGTGAGCGCCTGACGCCAGCGCCCGCTCCCGGTAGTTAGCTATTCCTGTCTTTGTGGATAACTATCGGGTGGCTGGCTTTTGCGGTAGATGCACGGATACTTTGCTCAAGTGAGTCGGAGTGTTGGTTGTGTCGGTGCATGTGGCGATCCTGAAGGTCTTGTCGACCTATCCTGGCGGCCTCGCTGCACCCGCGGCCCTGAATGCCGATCTGGCCGTGCTGTCCGGCAGTGAGGACTGGACCAGCCGGATGCGCAGCTATGCGGCGCGCGAGCCGGCGCTGGATATCTTCACGCAGAGACTCGTCGTTCGTGACGAGCGCGGATGGCAGATCACGGCGGCCGGCCGGGCGATGATCGAGCGCCTCGAGGGCCGGCATCCGGCCGATCCCGAACCGCCAAGTGTTTCAGAAGACTCGTCCGACGCGGCCGGGATCGATCCGTGCATCGCGAGCGGTCCGTCGGCCGATCCGGTGACGAGCGTGCAGCCGCGGCCGCAATTGATGCTGATCCAGGGTGGCAAGAGGAGGCTGCGCGTAGCGGCCGCAACCGGCTCGGCCGTGAAAGGCGCGGCGTCGAGGACCTGAGGCGCAACGCCGGTCAGGCGCGCCGAAGCGTCGTCATTTGCCGTCTTTGGACAATTCGGTGTCGAGCTTCTCGATCGCGGTCGGGGAGGCCGGCATTTTGCGGAATTCGCGAATCGCGATCGCCAGCTCCTGGTCCGACATCGGCTTGATCGGCTGTTTCAGACGCCCTTTGGCGAGCGACTCGGCGATCAGATCGAGATGTTCGCTCGGGCCTTCGAACAGGCGGCGAATCCTCTCCAGGAATTCTCGATAGGCCAACTCGGCAGTCTCCGGGGTTCCACGATCGCCCGGCTGCCAACGCGGCCCGACATTTCGACGGTGGCGAGGTCGATGATTGAAACCCGCTCACGGCCCGGGAGTTTAGTGGTTCCGAGACTTTCGAGGCGTATCAAATGATATGCTTCATTCAACGGAGCCCTGCGTGGAGCGCATTCACCGTATCCTGATTGACAAGTTGAGAGAGCATTCCCGAATCACCAATGACGACGCGGTCGCGCTTCAATCGCTGAGCTTTACGGTGCGCGAGCTGGACCGCAACGAAGACTTCATTCGCCAGGGCGACACCGCGAAGGTCTCCGCCCTCGTCGTCGAAGGCATGGTGGCGCGCTATCATCTGCTGCCCAACGGGCGCCGTCAGTACCTGTCCTTCCATATGGCCGGCGACATGCCGGACTCGCAGACGCTGTTTCTCGACCGGATGGATCATGCCGTGTGCTCGATCGGCACCGCCGTGGTGGCGTCGATCCCGCACAAGCAGCTGGCGCGGCTGTTCGAGCTGCGGCCGCTGATCGGATTTGCCGTGTGGCGGGAGACGCTGATCGACGCCGCGATCTTCCGCGAGGCGATCACCAACAACAGCGCCCGCGACATGACGGCGCGGATGGCGCATCTGTTCTGCGAGCTGTTCTATCGCGCCGAGGCGTCGCGGCTGACGCGCGGCAATGTGATGTCGCTGCCGATCGGCCTCGCGCAGCTCGGCGAGACCCTCGGCATGGCGATCGCCACCGTGAACCGGACGCTGGCGGAGCTGCGCGGGGCGCAGGCGATCGAATTTCGCGGCGGCGAGCTGGAGGTGCTCGACTGGGCCCGGCTGGTCGAACTCGGCCAGTTCGACCCCGGCTATCTGCACCTGCGCAAGACGCCGCTGATCGCCGAGGACAGCTGAGCGGCGACGCGCCTCGGCCTCAGGAGGCCGGCGCGCTGCTCCAGGCCGGGAACGGATCGGGCAGCGCGCGCCAGGCGTCCGGCGTAAAGTGCTGAGGATCGCCGACCAGGCAGGCGTCGAGCTGCCGGCGCAGCGCGATCTCGTCCATCTCGCCGGTGCCGATGAACACGATCTCCTGGCGCCGGTCGCCCCACACCGGATCGAAATACGGCGCCATCGCCTGGCGCCACGAGTCCTGATCGGGCCAGCGGGTCTTGGCCACCGCCGACCACCACAGCCCGCGCTTGGAGGTTCGCACCATGGCGCCGGCCTGCGCCAGCTCGCCGACATATTGCGGCCGCGTCGCCAGCCAGAAGAAGCCCTTGGCGCGGATCACGCCCGGCCAGTTGCGGTTGCAGAAGCTTTGGAAGCGCGCCGGATGAAACGGCTGCCGGGCGCGGTAGACGAACGAGCTGATGCCGTATTCGTCGGTCTCCGGCACATGATCCTTGAAGCCGTTGAGCTCCTTGAACCACAGCGGATGCTGGTGCGCCTTGTCGAAGTCGAACAGGCCGGTGCGCAGCACGGCGCCGAGCGGCACCTCGCCGAAATCGGTCTCGATGATGCGGGCGTCGGAGTTCAGCGAGCGGACGATGGCGCGGGCGGCTTCGCGGCGCGCCGGCGAGGTGGCCGACACCTTGTTGAGCACGATCACGTCGGCGAATTCGATCTGCTCGACCAGCAGGTCGACCAGCGTGCGCTCGTCCTCGTCGCCCGCGACCTCGCCGCGATCGCGCAAGAATTCCTGGCTGGAGTAATTCGCCAGCAGGCTGGCGGCGTCGACCACCGTGACCATCGTGTCCAGCCGCGCGATGTCCGACAGGCTGGCGCCGTTCTCGTCGCGGAATTCGAAGGTGGTGGCGATCGGCAGCGGCTCGGCGATGCCGGTGGATTCGATCACCAGCGCGTCGAACCGGCCGCTTTCCGCGATCTTGCGCACCTCGACCAGCAGGTCGTCGCGCAGCGTGCAGCAGATGCAGCCATTGGTCATTTCCACCAATGATTCTTCCGATCGGGTCAGGCCGCCGTCCTGCCGCACCAGCTCGGCGTCGATATTCACTTCGCTCATGTCGTTGACGATCACGGCGATGCGCTGGCCGTCCCGGTTGCCCAGCATCCGATTGAGCAGGGTGGTTTTGCCGGCGCCGAGAAAGCCGGACAGGACGGTGACCGGGAGCAGATGATCCATGGCGGAGGGGCCTTCCGTGGTGTCGAGGGTGATTTATTGATATGTTATAACATTACATTCACGACAGGCAACGGGCCGTGCCGGGAACGGAGCCGCGTCCGTTCAATTGATCGTGCACAGCTGTCGGCGAGCGGCCTCCGAGGGGCTGCCCCGCGCGCTGACATCGGCCTGCGCGCCCGGCGACCATTGAGAGGCCGCTGGTTCTGCAGTAAGGCTTGGTGATGGTCGCTTTGCTTCGGCGCGCCTTTCACTGAAGCCCTTTTCGGCCGCCGGCGCGCCCTCCGGCGACGGACAATTTCACGGAACAGTTCAATGCCTGCTTATCGATCGAGAACGACGACCCACGGCCGCAACATGGCCGGCGCCCGCGGCCTGTGGCGCGCCACCGGCATGAAGGACAGCGATTTCGGCAAGCCGATCATCGCGGTGGTCAACTCGTTCACGCAGTTCGTGCCCGGCCACGTCCATCTCAAGGACCTCGGCCAGCTGGTCGCGCGCGAGATCGAGGCGGCCGGCGGCGTCGCCAAGGAGTTCAACACCATCGCGGTCGACGACGGCATCGCGATGGGCCACGACGGCATGCTGTATTCGCTGCCGTCGCGCGAACTGATCGCCGACAGCGTCGAGTACATGGTCAATGCGCACTGCGCCGACGCGATGGTGTGCATCTCCAACTGCGACAAGATCACCCCCGGCATGCTGATGGCCGCGATGCGGCTGAATATTCCGGCGGTGTTCGTCTCCGGCGGCCCGATGGAAGCCGGCAAGGTCGTGCTCAAGGGCAAGACGCATTCGGTCGACCTGATCGACGCGATGGTCGCCGCCGCCGACAGCAGCATGAGCGACGAAGACGTGCAGACCATGGAGCGCTCGGCGTGTCCGACCTGCGGCTCGTGCTCGGGCATGTTCACCGCCAATTCGATGAACTGCCTCACCGAAGCGCTCGGCCTGTCGCTGCCCGGCAACGGCTCGGTGCTCGCCACCCACGCCGATCGCAAGCGGCTGTTCGTCGAGGCCGGCCACACCATCGTCGATCTCGCCCGCCGTTACTACGAAAACGACGACGCCTCGGTGCTGCCGCGCACCATCGCCAGCTTCAAGGCGTTCGAGAACGCCATGACGCTCGACATCGCGATGGGCGGCTCGACCAACACGGTGCTGCATCTGCTCGCCGCCGCGCGCGAGGCCGAACTCGACTTCTCGATGAGCGACATCGATCGGCTGTCGCGCCGGGTGCCCTGCCTCAGCAAGATCGCGCCCTCGGTGC
Organism: Rhodopseudomonas sp. AAP120; assembly: GCF_001295845.1. Taxonomy (GTDB): domain Bacteria; phylum Pseudomonadota; class Alphaproteobacteria; order Rhizobiales; family Xanthobacteraceae; genus Rhodopseudomonas. The sequence continues at coordinate 6,218 of NZ_LJIC01000129.1, forward strand.
CCGACGTGCACATGGAAGACGTGCACCGCGCCGGCGGCATCATGGCGATCCTCGGCGAGCTCGACCGCGCCGGCCTGCTCGATACCTCGTGCCCGACCGTGCATAGCGAGACGCTCGGCGCCGCGCTGGCGCGCTGGGACATCCGCCAGAGCAACAGCGAGAGCGTGCGCACCTTCTTCCGCGCCGCGCCGGGCGGCGTGCCGAGCCAGACCGCGTTCAGCCAGGACCGCCGCTACGACGAACTCGATCTCGACCGGCAGAAGGGCGTGATCCGCGACGCCGAGCACGCCTTCAGCAAGGACGGCGGCCTCGCCGTGCTGTACGGCAACATCGCGCTCGACGGCTCGATCGTGAAGACCGCCGGCGTCGATGCGTCGGTGCTGGTGTTCTCGGGCCCCGCCAAGGTGTTCGAGAGCCAGGACGACGCGGTTTCGGCAATCCTCACCAACAAGATCGTCGCCGGCGACGTCGTGGTGATCCGCTATGAGGGTCCGCGCGGTGGTCCGGGCATGCAGGAGATGCTGTATCCGACCAGCTACCTGAAATCGAAGGGCCTCGGCAAAGCCTGCGCGCTGATCACCGACGGCCGCTTCTCGGGCGGCACCTCGGGCCTGTCGATCGGCCACGTCTCGCCGGAAGCGGCGGAAGGCGGCCTGATCGGCCTGGTGCGCGACGGCGACCGGATCTCGATCGACATCCCGAACCGCGCCATCACACTCGACGTCTCCGATGCGGAGCTCGCCAAGCGCGCCGAGGAAGAAAACGCCCGCGGCGATGCCGCCTGGACGCCGAAGGACCGCAAGCGCGTCGTCTCCGCCGCGCTGCAGGCCTACGCAATGCTGACCACCAGCGCCGCCAACGGCGCCGTCCGCGACGTCAGCCGCCGCCAGGGACGGAAGTAACAAGTCGTCCGACCGGGACGCACTTTGCAGCGCTTCATCATGAGATGGAGCGCTGCGGCATTCCCGCAGGCACTGCGTCCTCATCCTGAGGAGCCGCGGCGAAGCTCGAAGAGCGAAGCCGGGGCGTCTCGAAGGATGGGGCCACGCGCGACTCGCGGCCCATGGTTCGAGACGGCGCTACGCGCCTCCTCACCATGAGGATGTGCGTGTGGAGACGCCATTTGAGTGTGCGACAGGCCGAGCCGCTTAGCCCAACGCTTCCCCAGTCATCGCCGGCGAAGGCGGGCGACCCAGTATTCCAGAGCGCCAGCTTGTATCGCCCGCATCGATGAACATCGACGCTCTGCGATACTGGATCACCCGCCTACGCAGGTGATGACGAGTGGAGAGCGAGGCGGCTCATCTTTAGAGCGCACGCTCAGCGCAATCGAAGACTAGCGAATCCGCTTGGATGAGGCTCTCGCCTCACAGCATCCCGAGTGCCTGCATATAGGTCTCGAGGATGGTCTCCTGCTCGGCGCGCTCGTTGGCGTCCTGCTTGCGCATGCGGACGATGGTGCGCAGCGCCTTGACGTCGTAGCCGTTGCCCTTGGCTTCGGCATAGACGTCGCGGATGTCGTCGGAGATCGTCTTCTTCTCTTCTTCCAGCCGCTCGATGCGCTCGATGATGGCCTTGAGCTGGTCCTTGGCGAATCGGGTCGCGGGCTCGTCTTGGACGGCGGCAGCAGAGGTGGCCATCGTTCACTCCTGGAAACTGATGATCGGGAAAGGGCGGCAGGGACGGTCGCCACGCGCCGCGTCTGCGCCGGACAGTCTTCGCGGCGGCCCTCTCCGTCAAGACCCCTCGTGCTCATCCACAGCGACCGCACAGACAAAAATCGCTCTGCGAAATTCGGCGCTGGACTTCCGGCCCACCTATCTGCGAGTCGCTGGCGTGCCTTCGGTTTGCCTCAATGATTGTGGGTCTTCTTGAAGGCCTCGACCTGCGCCGGAGTCGCAGCGCTCTGGTGCTTGGCCTTCCACTCCTCATAGGGCATGCCGTACACCGCCTCGCGACTTTCGTCCTTGGTCAGCGCCACGCCCTGCGCATCGGCCGCATCCTTCAGCCAGTTGGACAGGCAGTTGCGGCAGAAGCCCGCGAGATTCATCAGGTCGATGTTCTGCACGTCGGTGCGCTCGCGCAGATGCGCCACCAGCCGGCGAAACGCCGCCGCTTCGAGGTCGGTCCGGGTCCTGTCGTCCATCACACTCACCTTCTCGTGCACGCTACGCCCCTGCTCAGATGGGCGCTGACTCCGATTTTGCCACATCTCGCCCGTAGAACGGACCGCGCCATCAACGCCGAACGGCGGACGAGGCCTCCGCCGCAGCCGTTGACAGCCCCATCATGTCACGCGAAACCATTCCCGTTCTGTTATAGCTTGCCGGCATGATCAGCTCAGATTCTCTTCCCCGCCTTGCACAACCGCGCCGTGTGCCGCTGGCCCTCATGGCCGCGCTGACGCTCAGTGCCCTGCTGCTCGCCGCTTCGCCGGCGGCGGCGGATTTCCGGCTGTGCAACAACACATCGAGCCGCGTCGGCATCGCGCTCGGCTACAAGGACGTCGACGGCTGGACCACCGAGGGCTGGTGGAACGTGTCGTCGCGCAGCTGCGAGACGCTGCTCCGCGGCACGCTGGTGGCGCGCTATTACTACATCTATGCGCTGGACTACGACCGCGGCGGGGAATGGTCCGGCCAGGCCTTCATGTGCTCGCGCGACAAGGAGTTCACCATTAAGGGGACCGAAAACTGCCTGGCGCGCGGCTTCGACCGCACCGGCTTCTTCGAGGTCGACACCGGCGAACAGCGCGCCTGGACCGTGCAGCTCACCGAGAGCAACGAGCAGAACACCCAGAAACTGCCGGGATTGCCGAGCGGTTCACCGCCCGGTGCCGGCATGCCCGGCATCCCGCCGACGCCGGGCCGCACCGCGCCGGTCACGCCCGCGCCAATCCCCGACACCGGGGCCAAGCCGAGCGACGGCGGGGGCAAGCCATGAGACGTCTCCGCAGAATCAAGATTCTCGCGACGCTCGGCCCAGCATCTTCCGACAGCACGATGATCCGGAAGCTGTTCGAAGCCGGCGCCGACGTCTTCCGCATCAACATGAGCCACACTCCGCACGACAAGATGCGGGAGCTGGTGAAGACGATCCGTAACGTCGAGTCGAGCTATGGCCGCCCGATCGGTATCCTTGTCGATCTGCAAGGGCCGAAGCTACGCGTCGGCTCGTTCGCCAACGGGCCGGTGCAGCTCAACAACGGCGCCAGCTTCGTGCTGGATTCGAGTAAGGAGCCGGGCGACGCCGATCGTGTTTGCCTGCCGCATCCCGAGATTCTGTCGGCCCTGAAGGTCGGCGATGCGCTGCTGCTCGACGACGGTAAGGTCCGGCTGATCTGCGAAGAGACATCGCCGGATCGTGCCGTGACCCGCGTTGTGATCGGCGGCAAGATGAGCGACCGCAAGGGCGTCAGCCTGCCCGACACCGACCTGCCGATGTCGGCAATGACCAACAAGGACCGCGCCGATCTCGAGGCCGCGTGCGAGACCGGCATCGACTGGGTGGCGCTGTCCTTCGTGCAGCGCGCCGAGGACGTCGCCGAAGCCAAGCGGATGATCCGCGGCCGCGCCGCGGTGATGGCCAAGATCGAAAAGCCGCAAGCCATCGAACGTCTGCAGGACATCCTCGACGTGTCGGACGCGTTGATGGTGGCCCGCGGTGACCTCGGCGTGGAGATGCCGCTGGAGCGCGTGCCGAGTCTGCAGAAGCAGATGACCCGGATGGCGCGGCGCGCCGGCAAGCCGGTGGTGGTCGCCACGCAGATGCTGGAATCGATGATCACCAGCCCGGTGCCGACCCGCGCCGAAGTCTCCGACGTCGCCACGGCGGTCTACGAAGGCGCCGACGCAATCATGTTGTCGGCCGAATCCGCCGCGGGCAAGTATCCCGTCGAGGCGGTGTCGACGATGAACCGTATCGGCGAAGAGGTCGAACGCGACACGTTGTATCGCGGCGTGCTGACCGCGCAGCGGCCGGAGCCCGAGGCGACCGCCGGCGACGCCATTGCGGGGGCTGCGCGGCAGATCGCCGAGACGCTCGATCTGTCGGCGATCATCTGCTGGACGTCGTCCGGCTCGACCGCGCTACGCGTCGCGCGGGAGCGGCCGAAAGTGCCGGTGGTGGCGATCACGCCCAACCTCAACACCGGCCGCAAGCTCTCGGCGGTGTGGGGGGTGCATTGCGTCGTCGCCGAGGACGCCCGCGATCAGGACGACATGGTCGACCGCGCCGGCCGCATCGCCTTCCGCGACGGCTTCGCCAAATCAGGCCAGCGCGTGATCATCGTCGCCGGCGTCCCGCTGGGTACTCCCGGCGCCACCAACATGGTGCGGATTGCCTATGTGGGGCCGACGGATGCGGATGTGTAGGGCGAGTAGTTAGCTGGCTATTCATAACCACCGTCCTCGTTGCGTTCGCTCGAACTCCCGTCACTCCCTCTACTGCAAGCAGGGGCTATGTATTCCGGGCTCGCGAGCTACGCTCGCGCCCCGGAATGACGAACGATAGGTCGGACGACGTAAGCTGCCTCAATTCGCCAGCTTGGCGTCCAGCGAGATCTTGGTGTTCAGCAGCTTCGACACCGGGCAGCCCGCCTTCGCCTTGGCGGCGCAGTCCTGGAAGGTGGCGTCGTCGGCGCCCGGGATCTTGGCGGTCAGCGTCAGGTGCACGGCGGTGATGGCGAAGCCGTCGCCCTGTTTTTCCAGCGTGACGTCGGCCTTGGTTTCCATCTGCTCGGCAGTGAGCTTGGCTTCGCCGAGGATCAGCGACAGCGCCATGGTGAAGCACGCGGCATGCGCCGCGCCGATCAGTTCCTCCGGATTGGAGCCGGGCTGGCCTTCGAATCGGCTGGCGAAGCCGTAGGGATAGTCGGAGAGCGCGCCGCTCTTGGTCGAGATTGCGCCCTTGCCGTCCTTGATGCCGCCCTGCCACTTGGCCGAACCGAACGTCGTGCTCATGGATCACTCCTGCTGTGGTTGGTGCCCATCACATCGTAACGCGGAGCGATGACCACAATGGGAAACGACGCGATTCTGCATGCGCTGGCGTGGCCCGTTGCCGAAGCCGCGGCCGAGCGCGGCGGCGGGCGCGTCAGATGTCGCGACCTTCGACCTTTTCGGACAGGGTCTTCACCAGATCCGGCACCTTGTCGAGGTGCGGATTGATGGCGAGCGCTTTGCGGAAAGCGTCGAGCGCCCGCTTGTCGTCGCCGAGTTCCTGCATGATCATGCCGAGCCCGGCGAGCGCGCCGAAATGGCGTGGCTCACGCGACAACACCTGCTCGATGTCACCGAGCGATCGGGCATATTCGTTCTGCATATAATAGATCGTGGCGCGACGGTTCCAGCCCTCGACATAGTCGGGCCGGAGCTTGACCACGGCATCGAGCAACTTGACCGCGACATCGTATTGTTTGGCATCCATCGCGACCTTTGACCGCGCCATCAACAGCGCGGTCGTGTCGCTGGTGGTCTGCGTCCACAACGCCCAGATCCGCGCTTCGACGTGCTTGGCACTGGCCTCGTCGGGTGCCGCCTTCAGCGCACCGAACAGGAAATCCAGCCCGCGTGTCTGATCACCGCCGACGCGCGGCAGCTTGGCGGGCGGCGTCGGGGGCTGATCGAGCGGCTTTTCCAGATGATGCTTGGGAGGGCCGTCCGGACGCTCCTTGGCAGACTGCGCGGCGGCGGCGAGCGGCAGCATCGCCATGGCGAAAGCCGCGCAGGACAACAACACCCGGTCGAATGCTCGAAGAACCATTCGCGAAGTCTAGACGCGACAAAGCGCGCTGCAAAGCAGCGCGCGCGTCAAACAGGCGTGATGGAGTGGCAGTCTCAGCCGGTCAAAACCGGCCGGAAGGATCAACCCTGGCGGGCCTTGAACCGGCGCTGGACCTTGTTGATCACGTAGAGCCGGCCCTTGCGGCGGACCAGACGGTTGTCCCGATGACGGGAACGCAGCGACTTCAGCGAGTTACGGACCTTCATGGGTCTATCCTGACTGTTTGAAAGGCCGTTTGGGACTGGCCGAAGGTGTAAAACATACCTTGCCCGCCGGCGGCAGCCCGCCCGGGACGGTCGGTTTCTAACCAGCCGAACCGGCCCTGTCAATCGAACCCGCACGCTCTGCATGCCTGTTCGCACCAGAAACTTGGGCGCACGCCCGGCCGCTCGATGTCCGCCCAACCGACTGCCCGATTCGGCCTGGAACGCAGTGTCAGCCGCTTCACAGGTCCGAAGAATAATTATAGACCATAATCAATTCTCCCGCCCCAAGACGGCCCCGAAGGAAACGCCCGATGCTCAATCCCGACGATCTCGTCGCCATCGATATTCACACCCACGCCGAGGAGCCCTGCGGCACGCATCCCGACGACGGCTACGACGATTTCCAGGCGCAGATGGCCGAGTACTTCAAGTCGCCACACAAGCATCCGCCGACCGTGCCGGAAACCGCCGCCTACTATCGTGCCAAGAAGATTGCCGCCGTGATCTTCCCGGTCGACGCCGAGCGCGAGACCGGCTTCCGCCGCTATAACAACGACGAAATGATCGAGCTCACGCGGCAGAATTCCGACGTGCTGATCCCGTTCGCGTCGATCGACCCGCACAAGGGCAAGCTCGGCGTCCGCGAGGCCAAGCGGCTGATCGCCGACTACGGCATCAAGGGCTTCAAGTTCCACCCGACGATGCAGGGGTTCTACCCCAACGACCGGCTGGCCTATCCGCTGTACGAAGCGATCCAGGAAGGCGGCGCGATCGCGCTGTTCCACACCGGCCAGACCGGCGTCGGCTCCGGCATGCCGGGCGGCATGGGCATGCGGTTGAAGTACTCGAACCCGATGTACATGGACGATGTCGCGGTCGACTTCCCCGATCTGAAGATCATTCTGGCGCATCCCTCCTTCCCCTGGCAGGAAGAAGCGCTGTCGGTGGCGACCCACAAGCCCAACGTCTATATCGACCTGTCGGGTTGGTCGCCGAAGTACTTCCCGCCGATCCTGGTGCGTTACATCAACGGCCTGCTGCAGGACAAAATGCTGTTCGGCTCGGACTGGCCGGTGATCACACCTGACCGCTGGCTGGCCGATTTCGCCAAGCTGGAGATTCGCGACGAGGTCCGTCCGAAGGTGCTCAAGCAGAACGCGCGGAAGCTGCTGGGGATCTGACAGCTTCGTCGTCACGCTGAAGGCGAAGCAACCCAGATCCCCGCGTGGGATGGATTGCTTCGTCGCCTCACCGCTGGCTATGACGCTGCGTGAGGGCCCGCGATGCCGCCGGCCAAGGGTTTCGCTATGAGTCTTGATTCCGTCCGCGCCTGGTTCGCTGCGCACGCTCCCGACATCGCGGTCGAGCAATCCGACAAAAGCTCGGCCACCGTCCCGCTGGCGGCGGAAGCTTACGGCGTACCGCCGGAGCAGATCGCCAAGACGCTGTCGCTGCGGCTCGGCGAGCGGGTGGTGCTGGTGGTGACCAGCGGCACAGCGCGACTCGACAACAAGAAGGCTAAGGCCGCGTTCGGCGCCAAGCCGAAGATGCTCGGCGTCCACGAGGTGGCCGATCTGACCGGCCACGAGGTCGGCGGCGTCTGCCCGTTCGGCCTGAAGCAGCCGCTGCCGATCTACTGCGACGTCTCGTTGCAGGCGTTCGACATCGTCGTGCCCGCGGCAGGATCGACCCACAGCGCCGTGCGGATCGCTCCGCAGCGAATGGCCGAGCTGGTCGGCGCGGAATGGGTCGATGTCAGCGAACTCCGCTCCGAGCCGCCGCAGCCTTAACCTTTCATCAACGAAAAGCGGGGCCCGAAGGCCCCGCGATCCGTTCATGCCCTGTTGCTGTTACCAGCGGCGCCAGCCGCCGTGCCAGCGCGGACCGTAATAGCGCGGCCCACCATAGAAGCGCGGGCCGTAATACGGCCGCGGGCCATAGTAGCCGTACGCGCCGTAGTAGTTCGGACGCCACCAGCAGCGGCCCCAGGCGTTACAGACGTAGCGCACCTGATCGACGTTGGCGGCTTGGTTCGCGACCGCACCGGGGGCGCCGGCGAGGCCGTTGGGCATCGCGGCGGAAGCGGTGCCCGAGGTGAGTGCGACGGCGCCGAGAGCGGCTGCGGCGGCAACAGCGATCTTGAGTTTCATCGGATCAACCTCCTTCAATCCAACTCTGAAAACTGCGGACAGCTTAAGAAGTTGCAGGTGAATGAGCGCTGACGACCGAGTTCATCTTGATGAAATCGCCGTAAGGTAAAGCGTGTAGTAACGCTGCTCCCGCGACGCCGCGGAACCCGTCAGGCGGCGCGGCGCTTCGCCTCTCCGCTGCGGAGCGAGCGCAGGAATCCGCGCACAGCCTCGCCGAGGGCAGCCGCCTGATGAGCGAGCGAGTCCGACGCGGTCAGCGTCGTTCCGGCATGCTGCTCGGTCTCCGCCACGTTGACGCTGACGCTCTGGATATTGCCCGAGATGTCGCGGATGCCCGCGAAGGCCTGCTCGATGTTGCGGGCGACTTCGCCCGTAGCCGCAGTTTGCGCCTCGACCGCGACCGCCACCTGGCAGGTGATGGCATCGACCTCGCCGATACTACGGCCGATGCCGGAGATCGCTTCCACCGCGGCGCGCGTCGTCTCCTGGACCTCGGCGATGCTGACGGAGATGTCGTGCGTCGCCTTCGCGGTCTGCTGCGCCAGCGACTTCACTTCCTGCGCCACCACCGAAAAGCCCCTGCCCGCTTCGCCGGCGCGCGCCGCCTCGATCGTCGCGTTCAGCGCCAGCAGGTTGGTCTGCGCGGCGATCTCCTCGATCAATTGCACGATGGTGCCGATGCGCTCCGTCGCGGTCGACAGGCTGCCGACCGTCTCGCGGGCGTGATCCGAGGCATCCACCGCGGTCCGCGCGATCGAAGCGGAGCGGTTGACGCTGCCGAGAATCTCGTTGGCCGAGGCCGTCAATTCGGCCGTCGCGGCGGCGACCGACTCCATGTTGGTGGAGGCCTGCTCCGACGCAGCCGACACCGCGAGCGCACGGTCGCGCGTGGCGACGACGCCGCGGTTCAGGCTGCCGGCGGTCTCGCCCATGTTGCTCGACGCGGTCGACACGGTGTCGATCACGGCGCCGATGGCGCCCTCGAACTCCGCCGTATTGGCGTTGAACGCCGCGACCCTTGTCTCGATCGCCTGCATCGCATCGTTGATCGTCTGCGTGGCGATCAATAGCGATCCGCGCAGGCCGGCCGGCAGGATATGGCGATAGTATTTGTCGTCCCGAATCGCCGCCATCGCGGCACTCGATTCGCGCACGAAGGCGTCGCAGCGGTCGATCATGTCGTTGAAGGTGTGGGTCAGTGCGCCGACCCGGCCGCCTTCGCGACAGCCGATGATCCGTGCTTCGAAGTCGCCATCGGCGATGCGCCGGCACACCACGCCAAAATCGTCGAACACTCGCCCGATCCGCACCAGCATCAGGGCCAGCAGCGCCGCACAGGCCAGCACGGCGACAGCACCGATCTGCATCAGCCACGGCACGTCTGCGATGGCGCCGACGGCGGCCGCCATGATCGATATCACGACGCCCGCTAGGCAGGCGCCCGCGTTAAAGAGAGAAGACGAACTGATCATAGGAAATGTTCTTCGATTTGATGAAGTCGACCAGATGCTGGGTGCTGGCAGCAAGGCCGTCTTTGGCGTTGCGGTGGCGCGCCTCGACATCCAGGAGCTGCCTGTAAACCGGCGCCAGCGCTGCGACGACGTGGCGAGCCGGCACCCTGCGGTTGGAGTGATAACCGACCACGCGGCCCGACGCGTCGAATGACGGGGTGACGTGAGCGAATACCCAGTAGTAATCACCTCTCCGCGTCATGTTCTTGACATACGCGAAGATCTCGCGCCCCTCGGCGAGCGTATCCCACAGCAATTTGAATACGCAGCGCGGCATGTCGGGATGGCGCACGATCGAATGCGGCTGCCCGATCAATTCCGCCTCGCTGTAGCCGCAGACATCACTGAACACTTTGTTGGCGTAAGTGATGCGGCCTTTGAGATCGGTCTTGGAGACGATGATATCGTCCGCATCGAAAAATACTTCGACGTCGGTCGGCGTGACGCTCTGTTTCACGGCGAATTCCGGCTTGAATGACTTCGAACGATCCGGCCGGGCCTTCGCGGCTCCGGCCTCGAAGAATTACGAGCCATGGCTTAAGAGTTAGTTCGTCCAAGCCATGCGCGCTCTGTCCAGAGACGGAAAACAGGGCGATTATCGACGCAGTTTCCTACACCTCGATACAGTTGTTAGCGAGCTACCCGACGAAAGACGTAGACCGCAGCTCATCAGTAACTGCACCGGCGCGACGGCAGCAAGAAATGCGGATCTATGAGGCATCTATTCCGCGAGCTACTCGCGATTAAAGCGGCACGATGCTGACGCGTCAGCTCTTGTCGGTCTTGCGGCCAATGCCGGCAACCAACAGAAAGGCGACCACCAAGCTTGCCACGTTCAGGGCTGCGCTGCGAACCGACGCTCCCGAATAGCCGAGGGTCTGATTCGAAACCGCGTACAGCCCCCCTGCGACAGCGACGGCCGCCAGCCCGGCGAATGCAACGCGCCAGATCGTCCGGGACGTGAGCCTTGGCATGAGTCGTCTCCTGACACGGCGCGGCTTCCAGTCGGAAGCTCAACCGCCAACCGCGAGTTCCCATTCAACATCAGCCGCGGTTCCCGGTTCCACCCGGGATAGCACCAGCCTCTGCCTTAACGACGATTCACGATGACGGAGACCGCACGTCCAACCGAATCGTAACGTCTCGTTGCTAGACGGATCAGGCTACCGCGGACCATCGCGGCCTGGCATTTGGGGGTTCGCTTTGGCTGCCATGGATGCTCCTCCGGCAACATCGCCGACCTCGGGCCTGAGGGCTCGCCTTGCCGGCCTGTTCGGCTCGGGCAATGAGCGGTCTCTGACCAACCGTCTGGCGGGCACGATCTTCCTGATCCGCGTTGCCAGCGCCGGCCTCGCCTACCTCGCCCAGATCCTGCTGGCGCGCTGGATGGGCGGCTCCGATTACGGCGTCTACGTCTATGTCTGGACCTGGGTGCTGTTGCTCGGCTCGATGCTCGACTTCGGCATTTCCGCCTCCGCGCAGAAGATCATTCCCGAATACCGCGCCAGCGGCGCCGAGGACCGGCTGCGCGGCTTCCTCTCCGGCAGCCGCTGGGCCACGTTGGCAGCGTCCAGTCTGGTGGCCCTGCTGCTTGCTGGACTGGTGTTCGTGCTGTCAGGTGCGATCGACGCTGCGACCTTGCTGCCGCTGTATCTCGGCTGCCTGACGCTCCCGGCCTTCGTGGTCGCCAATACCCAGGATGGCATCGCGCGCTCGCACGACTGGATGAAACTCGGCCTGATGCCGCAGTTCATCATCCGGCAGGGCCTGATCATCGGCTTCACCGCCGGGCTGTTCGTGCTCGGCTTCCAGCTCGGCGCGGTCGCCGCGATGGCGGCGAGTTGCGCCGCGGTGTGGATCGCGATGATCGGGCAGATGATCGCGCTGAACCGCAAGCTGCGCGTGCACGTCCCGGCCGGTCCGCGCGCCTACGACTTCCGCGGCTGGTTGGCGACGTCGCTGCCGATCCTGCTGGTCGAGAGCTTCTATCTGCTGCTGTCTTACACCGACGTGCTGGTGTTGCAGCAATTCCGCCCGGCCGAGGAGGTCGGCGTCTACTATGCAGTGGTGAAGACGCTGGCGCTGGTGTCGTTCATCCACTACGCGATGTCGGCCACCACCGCGCACCGCTTCACCGAATATCACGCTGCCGGCGACAAGGCCCGGCTCGCCGCCTATGTGCGGCATGCAATCGTCTGGACGTTCTGGCCCTCGCTCGGCGCCACCGTGCTGCTGCTGGCGCTCGGCGAACCGATCCTGTGGCTGTTCGGGCCGCAATTCACCGAGGGCTATGGCATCATGTTCGTGGCCGCCATCGGCCTTCTGGTCCGCGCCGCGATCGGCCCGGTCGAGCGGCTGCTGAACATGCTCGGCCACCAGAATATGTGTGCCCTCGCCTACGCGCTGGCGTTCGGCGCCAATCTGGTGTTGTGCCTCGTGTTGGTGCCGAAATTCGGCGGCTACGGCGCAGCGGCAGCGACTTCGGCGGCGCTGACGTTCGAAACCGTGCTGCTGTTCTGGATTGTGCGCAAACGGTTAGGGCTGCACGTGCTGGCGTTCGGGAGAAAAACGTAGGGCGGGCGCAGCGCAGCGTGCCCAAGGCCGGACATTTCGAGCCAGTATCGGAATGCGCGTGGCACGGCGCTACGCGCGTTTTCTGACCACATCCGGCTCGCGATCGACAGCCACGGGTAGGCTCGCCTGACCTATCCGGCTGTGTTAGTGTCAAACAATGAGTTCGGATCTGAAAGCCGTGATTGATCGTGCCGAGAGCTGGCCTGAGGCGGCTCGGGAAGAACTCGTCTCGATCGCCGAGCAGATCGAGACCGAATTGAAGGCGAAAGAATACCTTGCGAGCGCGGACGAGTTGCGCGTAGTCGACGCCGCTATGGCCTCGCTCGACCAGGGCGAACAAGCCTCCGACGATGACGTCAGGGACGCCTTTGTTCGTTTCCGACAGTGAAACTGATCTATTCGCGGCAAGCTGTCGGGGATCTCAAGCGGATCGCCGAGTATTACAGATCCGAAGCTAGTCCGTTTGTTGCCCGAGCGATCGGGCAACGTATCGAAGATGTGATCGCGCGAATTGCGATCTCTCCCGAGTCCGCGCCACGCGTTTCGCAGCGCTCGAATGTTCGAACTGCGGCGGTGATCCGTTATCCATTCCGGATCTTCTACCGGGTGCAGACCGACCGGATCGAAATCCTTCACATCCGCCACACCTCGCGGCGCCCCCTTTAGGGGCCTGGCAAAGCGATGCTGGTAGCCAAACAGGCACGCTAAGCGAAACTGCGCGTGGGCACAGCGCTTCGCGCCTTTTCCATGCCGCGTCTCACTATCGCCGGTCATCGCCCGGCTCGTCCGGGCGATCATGTAAGTGAAATCGTCAATGCCGAGGGATACTGGATCCTCCGCTTTCGCGGAGGATGACAGATCATGACGTGGCTAAGGCTACGACTGCGACGACCGATCAAAGTCCGCCGTGATCAAGCGGCCGTCCAGCCGCCGTCCATCGACAGGTTGGCGCCGGTGATCTGGCTGGCGTCGTCGCTGCACAGATAGACCGCGAGGGCGGCTACCTGTTCGGCGGTGACGAACTCCTTGGTCGGCTGCGCCTGCAGCAGCACGTCGTTGATCACCTGCTCCTTGGTGAGCCCGCGCGCCTTCATGGTGTCGGGGATCTGCTTTTCGACCAAAGGCGTCCAGACGTAGCCGGGCGAGATGCAGTTGCAGGTGATCTTGTGGGTCGCGACTTCGAGCGCGACCGTCTTGGTCAGACCGGCGATGCCGTGCTTGGCGGCCACGTAGGCCGACTTGAACGGCGAGGCGACCAGCGAATGCGCCGAGGCGGTGTTGATGATGCGGCCCCAGCCGCGCTTCTTCATGCCGGGCACCGCGGCACGAATGCCGTGAAACGCCGACGACAGGTTGATGCCGATGATCGCGTCCCACTTCTCGATCGGGAAATCCTCGATCGGCGACACGAACTGGATGCCGGCATTGTTGACCAGGATGTCGACCGAGCCGAAGCTCTTTTCGCCGAGCGCGACCATCTCGGCGATCTCGGCGGGCTTCAGCATGTCGGCCGGAGAGTACACCGCCTTAACGGCGAAGTCGGTCTCGATCGACTTGCGCTCCTTCTCGATCGCGTCGGCGTCGCCCATGCCGTTCAGCACCACATTGGCGCCGGCCTTGGCGAAGGCGCGCGCGTAAGCGAGGCCTATGCCCGAGGTCGAGCCGGTCACGACTGCGGTCTTGCCCGTGAGATTAGCCATCATCTGCTCCTGTTCGATCGTCTGAAGCGGCGTGAACGACCGCTATTTGAACGCATCCCGGGTCAGGTCCCAGGTCACCATGGCCTCGCCGTCCTGCGGCCCGCGCTGCCATTCCTGATCGCGCATCGAGACATAGACATCCTGCTCTCCGGATTTCCAGTGTTCGATCATGTTCAGGCGGGAGAAATCGTAGTCCTTCGAGGACGCCTCGTAGTCTCTCTTACGATAGATCAGATGCACCACGGTGACGGAGTTTTCCTTCGCTGCTTCGTGCAGGATCGCGTAGGTCGGATCGTTGCGCAGCTCGTCCGGCAGCCGATCGATCAGATGCCGCAGCGCCTTGCGGGTGTTGTGGATCTGCTTGTTCTTGTCGGTGTTGAGCCGGGTGCGGCTGGAGAAGCGGATGTCCTTCTCGCGCTCGGCTGCTTCGAGCAACGTCTGCGGCAATCGGCCATGGGAGCTGAACAGGTCGACCTGAAAGATCAGCAGGCTGTCGCGCTGCTCGCTGTCGAGCACGTAGTCGAGCGGCGTGTTCGAGGCAATGCCGCCATCCCAATAGTACTGGCCGTCGATCTCGATCGCCGGAAAGCCGGGCGGCAATGCCGCGGAGGCCATGATATGCTCCGGCCCGATCGTCACCCGCGTATTGTCGAAATACTCGAAATTGCCGGTGACGACATTGACGGCGCCGACGCTGAGCCGGATGCCGTTGCTGTTGAGCAGATCGAAATCGACCAGGCGTTCGAGCGTCGCGCGCAGCGGTTTGGTGTCGTAGTAGCTCAGTGTCTCGGGATCCGCGGTCGGCATCAAATGCGCCGGCGGAAACCGCGGCGTGAAGAAGCCCGGCACACCGAACGCCGCGATCATCGCGGCGCTGGCCTCGTTGAACAGCGAATGCGCGTGGTCGGTGTGCAGCATCGGCTGCCAGGGCACCGGCGACGACGCCATTTCCCAGAACTGCTTCAGCTTCTCGACGCGTTTCTCGCGCGGATTGCCGGCGATGATCGCCGCATTGATCGCGCCGATCGAGATGCCGGCGAGCCATTCGGGCTCGAAATCATGGTGGCACAGAGCCTGATACGCGCCGGCCTGATATGAGCCGAGCGCTCCGCCGCCTTGCAGCACGAGCACCCGACGCGGATGAACGGCGGGTTTGGGGTGATGATGGGGAGAATTCATGAGTTCGCCACGGACAGGATCGGCACCGTGGCGCTCCGCAATCCCGGCGTCAATCGCGCGCCCGGTCAAACCCGATCACGGCCGGGTTATCGCGGCGGCTCGGTCGAGGCCAGGATCAACGTCCAGAATACTTTATATTTCGTGTTCGGCGCATAGACGGCGGCGATGCCGAGCTTGGTGACGCCGTTCTTCAGCATATTGGCGCGATGCGGCGGCGAGTCGCGCCAGCCGGAGAACGCTTCCGCCAGCGTGTGATAACCAGCCGAGACGTTCTCGACCGCGATCGACGCCGGATAGGCCGAGGCATTGAGCCGCTGCGCCAGCGGCGCCTTGGCGTCGTGATCGAGCTTGTTGCGCCGGGCCATGTTGGCGGACTGGTCTTCCGCGAGCTGCGTGAGCGCCGGATCGACCACAACCGGGCCGAGCCCGTTGTTCTGACGATATTGCGAGATCATCGTGGCCGCAGCGATCGAGTCGACCTTGGCGCCTTCGCGCGCCATGCTGGCATACATCGACGGCGTTTCGACGGTCGGCGCCACCTCGCCGGCACATCCCGCCAGCAACACGAGGCCGAGCACGGCCATCACCCCACGCAACATCCAGCAATTCCCCATCCACGCATGCAAGCCGATCCCCATCGGCCCCGCAACGCGCGAATGTTGTTGCACATCAACCGTGGCTGAAAGGTGAAGACGGCAGAAGGAGCCGTGCTGACCACATCCGCTCCACATCATGACCGTCATCCCCCGCGCATGCGGGGGATCCAGTATTCCAGTGCAAGCGATTTCTGGCAGGAAGCGAGCGCCCAGAACCGATCAGCGGCTCTCTGGGATACTGGGTCGCCCGGTCAAGCCGGGCGATGACTGTCTTTTCCGGCGTTGTACCCCCGCCCCCCAAACGACAACGGCCCGGACTTGCGTCCGGGCCGTCTGCGGGCGCCCTGGAGGAGGAGGCGTCCGCGGGGTCAAGGATGGATCAGGCCGCAGCGGCCTTCGAGGTGGGGACTTCCGAGATCGTCTTCAGGATCTGCGACGCGATCTGGTAGGGGTCGCCCATGGAGTTCGGGCGGCGATCTTCCAGATAGCCCTTGTAGCCGTTGTTGACGAAGGAATGCGGCACGCGGATCGAGGCGCCGCGATCCGCCACGCCGTAGGAGAACTTGTTCCACGGCGCGGTTTCGTGCTTGCCGGTCAGACGCATGTGGTTGTCCGGACCGTACACGGCGATGTGGTCGTGCAGGTTCTTCTCGAACTGCCCCATCAGCGCTTCGAAGTACTCCTTGCCGCCGACTTCGCGCATGAACTTGGTCGAGAAGTTGGCGTGCATGCCCGAGCCGTTCCAGTCGGTGTCGCCGAGCGGCTTGCAGTGCCATTCGATGTCGATGCCGTAGCTTTCGCACAGACGCAGCATCAGATAGCGCGCCATCCACATCTGGTCGGCGGCGGTCTTCGAGCCCTTGCCGAAGATCTGGAATTCCCACTGGCCCTTCGCCACTTCGGCGTTGATGCCTTCGTGGTTGATGCCGGCGGCGAGGCAGAGGTCGAGATGCTCTTCGACGATCTTGCGGGCGATGTTGCCGACGTTCTTGAAGCCGACGCCGGTGTAGTACGGGCCCTGCGGCGCCGGATAGCCGGCCTCCGGGAAGCCGAGCGGACGGCCGTCCTTATAGAAGAAGTATTCCTGCTCGAAGCCGAACCAGGCGCCTTCGTCATCCAGAATGGTGGCGCGGGTGTTGCTGGCATGCGGGGTGACGCCATCGGGCATCATCACTTCGCACATCACCAGGATGCCGTTCTTGCGGGTGGCGTCGTGGAACATCGCGACCGGCTTCAGCACGCAATCCGAGCTGCGGCCTTCGGCCTGCATGGTCGAGGAGCCGTCGAAGCCCCACAGCGGCAGTTGCTCGAGCGTCGGATAGACTTCGAATTCCTTGATCTGCGTTTTGCCGCGCAGGTTCGGCACCGGCGTGTAGCCGTCGAGCCAGATGTACTCGAGCTTGTACTTGGTCATGCGGTTCTCTCTGTTGACTGCAAAGGGTGAGGACCCGAAGCGGAGACGGAACCGCACCCCGGCGGCCGACATCCGGCTGTCACGTAAGCATGTGCCGTGCCAACGTGCGCAGCCTCTGCGACAAAATCGCGCGACAAGACACCCCTTTAAGGAACTTCTGTGTCGGACGCCGCTTGGTTTGGCGAAATGATCGATTTCAGCGGGGATTCAGGCGCCGGACCTATCGCCAGACAATGTTAACCGATGAAGCGCACGCTTTAG
Organism: Rhodopseudomonas sp. AAP120; assembly: GCF_001295845.1. Lineage (GTDB taxonomy): Bacteria > Pseudomonadota > Alphaproteobacteria > Rhizobiales > Xanthobacteraceae > Rhodopseudomonas. Next base: position 23,593 of record NZ_LJIC01000129.1, read on the forward strand.
GCATGGGCGGCGCCCCAATGCTTTCTGAAGGCAGAAGACAGCCTTCGCGCCAATTTCAGTGGCTACTCGCCGCGCAATGTCAGAAATGCTCAGTTCTAGAGCAATCGATGATTTTTCCTTGAGCATATTGCACCTCGCCTAGGCGGGCCCGATATTCACAGACCGTGCATCAAGGCGCGCGACGGAAGAGCAACACAAGGAGAGAAGGAGAACAGCGTGAGGAGCTTGGAGCAGACATCCGCAAAAATCTACCAGTTTCCGGTCGGCGGCCGTGGTGGCATCGCCCGGCGCGAGCAGGCGACGACCGAGACGGTCAGCCACGCTGTCGTGACCAGTTCGAGCTGGTATCACGAGGCAGCGATGCTCGACGAGCAACCGCGAAAGCCGCAATGACACCGGAGCCGACAACGCCCTGGGGCGTAACATTCCAAATCTGACGAAGGGCCGGCGTGCGAACGTTTCGGCCCTTTGTTTTGCGCGCCCGCTGGATCAGCCTCCGAAGATCGACCAGCCGAGCCGCTTGGTTAGCGCCTCTAGCGCAATCCGGCCGAGATGGGAATTGCCTGCGGCATCCAGCCCAGGCGCCCACACGGCGATCGACGCCTTACCGGGCGCAACGGCCAGCACGCCACCCCCGACCCCGCTCTTGCCCGGCAGACCGACCCGGTAGGCGAATTCGCCCGAACCGTCATAGTGCCCGCAGGTCAGCATCAACGCATTGATACGCCGGGCGCGCTGGGGCGAGACGACATTGTGCCCGGTGGAGGGGTTGCGGCCGTTATGCGCCAGGAAGCGCCCGGCCATCGCGAGTTGGCGGCAGCTCATCGCAATCGCGCAATGGTGGAAATAGACGCCGAGCGTGTACTCGACTGGATTGTCGAGGACGCCGAACGACTTCATGTAATTGGCCAGCGCAGCATTGCGGAAGCCGGTGCGCTGCTCGGAGGCGGCGACCGCCTCGTCGATCACGATGCTGTCGTCACCGGCGAGGAACTGCATGAAGCGCAGGATCTCGCCGAGCGCCTCGCGCGGCTGGTGGCCCGAGAGGATCAGGTCGGTGACGGCGATCGCGCCGGCGTTGATGAAGGGATTGCGCGGGATGCCGCGCTCGCGCTCGAGCTGCACGATCGAATTGAACGCCGATCCCGACGGCTCGCGCCCGACCCGCCGCCACACCCGATCGCCGGACTTTCCAAGCGCCAGCGTCAGCGTGAACACTTTGGAGATGCTCTGGATCGAGAACGGCACATCGGCATCGCCACCAGCCGCGACATGGCCGTCGGCGTCGATCACCACGAGGCCGAAGCGCTGCGGATCGACGTTCGCCAATTCGGGGATGTAGCTCGCGACCTCGCCACGGTCGGTGCGCTGCGCCATGTCGCCGGCGATCTCGGCGACGACGTTGTCAAGGTGTGAGGCGTTCATGGCGGCGGAGAAAACGGCAAGCTACGCGCCAAAGCAAGTTCAAAGAGGAAGCAACAGGCGGCTGGTGATGTGAGGCGATGTCCCAAGCGCGGCCTGCTCCTTCTCCCCGCGCGCGGGGAGAAGGGTGGGATGAGGGGGCGTCTCCACAAGGCCGAGCGCCAATCCTCGACGATGATCAGTCTAAGCAACCCGGCCGCTCAGGCTCGCGGAGGCCCCCCCTCACCCGACCTGGCTTCGCTGCGCTCAGCCAGATCGACCTCTCCCCGCGCGCGGGGAGAGGTCAGGCCCTGCTCGGCTCGACGATGCTACGTCGCCGCAGCCTTGTGGCGCTGCTTGCGCAGCTGCAGGGCGCTGAGGTGGCCGTCGCCGGTGGGCTGATAGAATTCGGTGTAGCGGTGCGTCGCCTCGCGGAAGGCGTGGGCATCGGCTTCCTTCTTGGCATCGAGCGAATCGAAGCCGTTGCGCACCAGGAAGGTGAACTGGTCGCGCAGCACTTGCCCCGTCGCCCGCAGCTCACCGCGATAACCATAGATCTCGCGCAGCCGGCGCGCCTGGCTGTGGGCGCGGCCGTCCCTGAAGGTGGGAAACACCAGCGTGATCAGCGCCAGCCGGTCGAGCCACGGCTTGAGCTCGGCGACGTCTCGGTTGTTCGGCCAGGCGACACCGAGTGCGCGATTGCTGTTGGTCAACGTCCCTGCGTCGGCGAGGAAACGCGTTGCCGACAGCAGGACGGCGCCCTCGGCCGGCAGCTCGGCGTCGTCCGCGACCGTTACGAACTCATCGGCAACGATCTGCGCGTTCTTAACGAGTGGCATAGACGCGCTCCTTGAACGGTTCGACGCCGAGCCGCTTGACGGTGTCGACGAACAGCTCCTCCGGCCGCTCGCGCAGCGCCAGATAGGCCTCGACGATATCCTCGACCACGTCCGCGACTTGCGCATACGGCACCGCGGGGCCGATCAGTTCGCCGAGCTTGGCGTGCTCGTCGGCGCGGCCACCGATGGTGATCTGATAGACTTCCTGATCGTTTTTCTCGACGCCGAGGATGCCGATGTGGCCGACATGGTGATGGCCGCAGGCGTTGATGCAGCCCGAGATATTGACGTGGAGCCGACCGATCAGATTGGCGGTCTCATGATTGGCAAAACGCCGCGTCAGCTCCTGGGCAATCGGGATCGAGCGGGCATTGGCGAGCGAGCAATAATCCAGCCCCGGGCAGGCGATGATGTCGCTGACCAGATTGACGTTCGGCGTCGCGACGCCGATCGCGTCGAGCGCGGTCCACAGCGCCGGCAGATCGCGCTGGGCGACATGCGGCAGCGCCAGGTTCTGCTCGTGGCCGACGCGGATCTCTCCGAACGAGTATTTGTCGGCGAGGTCGGCGATCGCATCCATCTGCTCGGCGGTGGCATCGCCGGGTGGGCCACCGACCGGCTTCAGCGACAGCGTCACGATGGCGTAGCCGGGCTGCCGATGCGGGGCGACCGAGTTTTTGCGCCACGCCTCGAACCTTGCATCGGCCGCGGCGGCGCGCAGCTCGGCGGGATCGTCCGTCAGCTTCTCATAGGCCGGATAAACGAAGCGCGAGCGGATCTCCTCGATCATCTCGTCGTCGAGCGTCAGCGGGCCGTCGGCGATCTCGCGCCAGGTCTGCTCGACTTCGGCCGCAAACTTCTCGATGCCGAGCTCGTGCACCAGGATCTTGATGCGCGCTTTGTAGATGTTGTCGCGGCGGCCGTACTGATTGTAGACTCGCAGGATCGCCTCGACATAGCTGAGGATGTCGCGGCCGGGGACGAACGGCTTGATGGTCTTGGCGATGAACGGCGAACGGCCGAGGCCGCCGCCGACCAGCACCTCGAAACCGGTCTCGCCGGCGTCGTTCTTGACCAGCCGCAGGCCGATGTCGTGCACCTTGATGGCCGCGCGATCATGATCGGCCGCCGTGATGGCGAACTTGAACTTGCGCGGCAGGAACGAGAATTCCGGATGCAGCGCGGTGTGCTGGCGCAGGATCTCGGCCCACACGCGTGGGTCTTCGACTTCGTCGGGCACAACGCCGGCCCATTGGTCGGCAGTGACGTTACGGGTGCAGTTGCCCGAGGTCTGCATCGCGTGGATGCCGACTTCGGCGAGATCGGCGAGCGCGTCGGGAAGGTCCTTCAGCGCGATCCAGTTGAACTGGATATTCTGCCGCGTCGTGAAGTGACCGTAGCCGCGGTCGTATTTGCGAGCCACATGCGCGAGCTTGCGCAGCTGCGCCGACGACAGCGTGCCGTAAGGGATCGCGACGCGGAACATGTAGGCGTGCAGCTGCAGGTAGACGCCGTTCATCAGCCGCAGCGACTTGAATTCGTCCTCGGTCAGTTCGCCGGACAGCCGGCGCTGGACCTGGTCGCGAAACTCCGCGACGCGTTCGTTGACCAGGGTCTGGTCGAGGTCGTCGTAAACATACATTGGAAAAACAGCCTTAAGCCTGAGCGGTCAGCGCGATGGTTAGACCGGTCTTGCGGATTTGTTCGCGCAGATTGCCGGGGATGATGGTGCCGGCGTCGTCGATCTTCACCGGGGCGATGTAGGCGCCGACCGCACCGACATCGTCGGCGACGGCTTCGGCGAGCAGCGCACGCGCCGGTTCGGCCTCGCGCACGATCGCGGCGTCGGCGAGATCGGTCGACCAGCCGCCGTTGTTAGTGCGGTAGATCACGACGCCGTCGAAGGTGCGGTTCGCGGTCACGACCGAGGGGCCGGTGATCCGGATTTTCTGTTGCAGCGGAGACGTCATTCGGCGGCCACCTGATAGGTCGAAACGAGTTGCTGAAGTTGCTGCTGGCGCCACGGCGCCGAATGGGCGACGACGTCGCCGATCACCAGAACGGCCGGGCCACCTTCGACCTGCTCAACCAGCGCCGGCAGATCGTCCAGCACGCCGACGGCGGCCTTGGAATCCGGCCGCGTGACGCGTGCAAACACGCCGACGGGCGTCTGCGGCGGACGGCCGGCTTGCAGCAGGCCGGCGCGCACCGTCGGCGCCGCGCTCATGCCCATGTAGACGACGACGGTCATCTTCTCGTCAGTGAGGACGGACCAGTCGACCGCCTCGGCGTCCTTGGCCTTGTGCGCGGTGAGGAAGGTGATGCGCAGCGCCTCGTGACGATACGTCAGCGGCACCTCGAATTGCGCGGCGGCGCCGAAGCCGGCGCTGATGCCGGGCACCACCGAATAAGAAACACCCGCGTCTCGCAGCGCTTCGACTTCCTCGCCGCCGCGGCCGAAGACGAAGGAATCGCCGCCCTTCAGGCGCACGGCGCGCTGGCCGGCCTGCGCGGCTTCGATCAGCAGCTTGTTAATGGCAATCTGGCCGATGCCGGGCTTGTTGACGCGGCGGCCAACCGGCACGCGCGCTGCGTCGCGGCGGATGCGATCGAGAATTTCGGCGGAGACCAGCTCGTCGTAGAACACGACGTCGGCGTCCTGCAGGGCGCGCAGCGCCTTGATGGTCAGCAGATCAGGGGCACCGGGACCGGCGCCGACCAGGGTGACGTGGCCTTCGGCATGGCCGGTCGCGGATTGGCGCGCATAAGCGGACGGATCCGCAATCTCCTTGAGCTGATCTTCGGCATCGGCGCCTCGCCCTTCGAGCACGGCGGTGCCGATCGGGCCGTCGACCACGCGCTCCCAGAACCGGCGACGCAGCGGAAATTCGGGCAGTCGCGCTTTAATCGGATGACGCCAGCGTCCGATCAGCGCGGCAAGATCGCCGATCCGGGCCGGCACCACGGCCTCGATCATCTCACGAACGCGCCGCGCCACCACCGGCGACGAACCGCCGGTGCCGACCGCGACCACGACATCGCCGCGGTCGACGATCGCCGGAAAGATGAAGGTCGAATGCGACAGCTCGTCCATGACGTTGACCGGAACGCCAATCTCGCGGGCCCGCGCCGCGAGCGGCGCCGCGAGGTCGCCCGCGCCGGCGCACAGCAGCGCGATCGCGCCGCGCAGATCGGCCTGCAGCGGATCGCCGTCCGCAAAGCTGATGCGGGCGCGATCGGCGTCGCTGACGCCCGACAGATCGCGATCGCCGTCGACCGCGTACCAGCGGATCGATGCGCCGGCCGACAGCAGCAGCCGTAATTTGGCGCGCGCCATCTCTCCGGCGCCGACCAGAATCACTGGCCCTGCCGCGAGATCGAGAAAGACCGGAAGAAACCGCATGCCCGCTCCGTTGCCCTTTCGGGTCCGCCAGAATTATTTTCTACGTGGAATTCTTACAAGTCGCGGCGGAAGAAAACCAATCCTTTGCAACCCGGAGGCGGCGAAGGGAATTTCCATCCCTTCCGGCGGATCGCCAGAGGTTATCATTCTCCGCGCCCGTTCGAACCTTGAGGCAAACCGAAGGCAGCGCGGCCGAGGCTGCGGCGCGGCGGCTTCACACTCCCTGCTATCTCACCTATCTCACCACGAACCCCGCGTTCCCTTGGCGCAACCATCGCTTCGCTCGACAGCTCAGCGAGGCTCATCCAAGGCCAGCAATAAGGAGTTCTCGTGAACCGCTTCGCCCTCGCCCTGCTCGCCGGCCTCGGCGCACTCGCGACCGCATTCCCGGCGCAGGCGCAGACGTCCACCACGCTGCTCAACGTCTCCTATGACATCGCGCGGGAACTCTATGGCGAGATCAACGCCGCGTTCGTCCCGTATTGGAAACAGAAGACCGGCCAGGACATCACCATCAACCAGTCACATGGCGGCTCGTCACGGCAGGCCCGGTCGATCCTCGAAGGCCTCGAGGCCGACGTCGTCACCTTCAATCAGGTCACCGACGTTCAGGTGCTGCACGACAAGGGCAAGCTGATCCCGGCCGACTGGGCCAAGCGCCTGCCCAACAATTCATCGCCCTACTACTCGCTGCCGGCGTTCCTGGTGCGGGCCGGCAATCCAAAGGGCATCAAGGACTGGGACGATCTGGTGAAGCCGGACGTCAAGGTGATCTTCCCGAACCCGAAGACCTCCGGCAACGCGCGCTATACGTATCTGGCCGCCTACGCGTTCGCGAAGCATAAATACGGCAGCGAGGCCGAGGCCGACGCCTTCATCAAGAAACTGTTCGCCAACGTGCCGGTGTTCGACACCGGCGGCCGCGCCGCGACCACGACCTTCGTCGAGCGCCAGACCGGCGACGTGCTGATCACCTTCGAGGCCGAGACCAGCGCGATCCGCGACCTCGCCGGCGCCGACAAGTATCAAGTGGTGGTGCCGCCGACCAGCCTGCTGGCCGAGTTCCCGGTGACGGTGGTCGACAAATACGCCGACAAGCACGGCACCCGCGCGCTCGCCACCGCGTATCTCGAATATCTGTACTCGCCGGAGGGCCAGACCATTCTGGCCAAAGCGTATAATCGCGTGCACGACAAGGCCGTGATCGAGAAGTTCAAGGACAAGTTCCCCGACGTGAAGCTGTACAAGGTCGAGGACGAGTTCGGCGGCTGGGACAAGCTGAACGCCGAGCACCTGGCATCGGGTGCGAAGCTCGATCAGTTGTTCGGGGGGCGGTGAAGTCCGAGGCGGGGGCCTAGCCGATACGGGCCCTTCCCACGTCACGATCTCGAAGTTCGTCATTCCGGGGCGCGCCAACGGGTCCGGCCTCCGGCCGGCCCGATGACAGGCTCCGCGCGAGCCCGGAATCCATAACCACCGCCGGGAGTATGGATTCCGGGCCTGCGCGCAAGAGCGCGCATCCCGGAATGACGAACGAGAGGCAGGTCGTCGTCCCGGAATGAAAAACGCTAAATTTCGTCATTGCGAGCGCAGCGAAGCAATCCAGCGCAGTGCACCGGCTCTGGATTGCTTCGTCGGCTTCGCCTCCTCGCAATGACGCGGTGAGGCACCCATTCCCAACTGATACCGACTGACTACCCGAGCTCACCATTCCACTCGCCACCCGGATCATCCCCGTGCAACGCAGCGTCATTCCCGGTTTCGGCCTCGGCCTCGGCATCACGGTGCTGTATCTCGGCGTGATCGTGTTGCTGCCGCTGGCGGCGTTGATCTTGAAGGCGTCGGATATCGGGGCGGCGCAGCTGTGGGCGATCCTGTCGTCGCCGCGGACGGTGGCGGCGATCCGGTTGACGGTGACGATGGCGCTGGCGGCGACGATCTTCAACGCGATCTACGGCACGCTGCTGGCCTGGGTGCTGGCGCGCTATACGTTTCCGGGCAAGCGCGTGCTCGATGCGCTGGTCGACGTGCCGTTCGCGCTGCCGACCGCAGTCGCCGGCCTCGCCCTCACGGCGCTGTTCGCAAAAACCGGATGGTTCGGCAGCGTGCTGGAGCCGCTCGGGCTCAGCGTGGTCTACACGCCGCTCGGCATCGGCATCGCGATGGCGTTCACCAGCATTCCGTTCGTGGTGCGCACGGTGCAGCCGGTGATCGAGGATCTCGGCAGCGATGTCGAAGAGGCGAGCCGCTCGCTCGGCGCCAATGATCTGCAGATCCTGGCCAAGATCATCTTCCCGTCGATCTTCCCGGCGCTGCTCGCCGGCTGTTCGCTGGCGTTCGCGCGCAGCCTCGGGGAGTTCGGCGCGGTGATCTTCATCGCCGGCAACCAGCCGATGAAAACCGAAATCGTCGCGCTGCTCGCCTTCATCCGGCTCGAGGAATACGACTACCCGGCCGCCGCGACGATCGCCGTGGTGATGCTGGCGATGGCCTTCACGATGCTGCTGGTCACCAACGCGGTACAGGCCTGGCAGCTGCGCTATCTAGGCCGTGGAGGCGTGTGATGAGCAAGCCTAACACGCCACTCAAGGCCACACATAAGAAGGACTGGATGGTGACGCCGGTCGGTGCCGGCCCGGTGACACGCCTCGTGGTGCTCGGCATCGTCGGCGTCATCACGCTGTTCATCCTGATAGCGCCATTGGCGGTGATCCTCAGTTCGGCCTTCGCCCAGGGCATCGGCGTGTTCCTGCGCAACCTCGGCGATCCCGGCACGCTGCACGCGATGTGGCTCACCACCGTCACGGCGTTGATCGTGGTGCCGGTGAATATCTTGTTCGGTCTCGCGGCGGCGTGGACCGTGACCAAGTTCGACTTCCCCGGCCGCACCCTGCTGATCGCGCTGATCGAGCTGCCCTATTCGATCTCGCCGATCGTCGCCGGCGTAGCCTATCTGTTCGTCTACGGCACGCAGGGGCTGTTCGGCCCGTTGCTCGATATGCTCGGGCTGAAGGTGATGTTCGCGCTGCCCGGCATCGTGCTGGCCAGCATGTTCGTCACCGCGCCTTATGTGGCGCGCGAGCTGATCCCGCTGATGCAGGTGCAGGGCACCGACGAGGAAGAGGCCGCGGTGACGCTGGGCGCCGGCGGTTTCGCCACCTTCCTGCGCGTCACCCTGCCGAACATCCGCTGGGCGGTGCTGTACGGCGCGATCTTGTGCAACGCCCGCGTGCTGGGCGAATTCGGGGCGGTCTCGGTGGTATCGGGTAACGTTCGTGGCCAGACCACCACGTTGCCGCTGCAGATCGAGCTACTGTACCAGGACTATAATGTCGCAGGCGCCTTCGCGGCCGCCACCACGCTGACGGCGGTGGCGCTGCTGACGATCCTGCTCAAGATCGTGCTGGAGCGACTGGCGGCGGACGAGCATCCGGCGTCCTAGCTCCCGGCCGCTTCCCCCGGGGCCCCTTCCAATACCCGCTCCTTTGGCGCTAAAAGAGGCGCCCCCGGGGCCGCCTCAGGCGGCATCGGCTCATTTCGAACCCTGAAACGGCCGCCGCTGCGGCGCCCTTTCTCGCGAGACATCCTCATATGAATCGTATTGACGCCCACGGCTTGAAAATCGCGCCCGTCCTGTTCGACTTCATCGCCAAGGAGGCCGCGCCGAAGACCGGGGTAGACCCCGACGCATTTTGGGCCGGGCTCGCCGCGATCCTGCGCGACCTGACGCCGAAGACCCGCGCGCTGCTGAAGACGCGCGACGATCTGCAGGCCAAGATCGACGCTTGGCATCTCGCCAACAAGGGCAAGAAGCAGGACATGGCGGCCTACACCGCCTTCCTGAAGGAGATCGGCTATCTGTTGCCGGAGCCCACGACTGCCCCGGTCGAGACCGCCAATGTCGACGAAGAGATCGGCAAGCTGTGCGGCCCGCAGCTCGTCGTGCCGCTGTCGAACGCGCGCTACGCGCTGAACGCCGCCAACGCGCGCTGGGGTTCGCTGTATGATGCGTTCTACGGCACGGACGCGATCCCGCAGGAAGCCACCCAGGCCAAGGGTTACGACAAGGTCCGCGGCGACAAGGTGATCGCCAAGGCCAAGGCGTTCCTCGACCAGGCCGCGCCGCTGGCCAGCGGCAGCCACAGCGACGTCACCGGCTACAGCGTGATCGCCGGGCAGTTCTCGGCCAAGCTGAAGAGCGGCAACGCCACCGGCCTCAAGAAGCCCGAGCAGTTCGCCGGCTATAACGGCGATGCCGCGTCGCCGAGCGCCGTGCTGCTGGTCAACAACGGCCTGCATATCGAGATCAAGATCGACCGCTCGAACACCATCGGCAAGGACGACCCGGCCGGCGTCGCCGATCTGGTGATCGAGTCCGCCGTCTCGACCATCCTCGACATGGAGGACTCGGTTGCCGCCGTCGACGCCGAAGACAAGGTGCTGATCTATCGCAACACCCTCGGCCTGATGAACGGCACGCTGTCGGAGAGCTTCGACAAGGGCGGCAAGACTGTCACCCGCGCGCTGAACGGCGATCGCAGCTACACGGCGCCCGACGGCAAGCAGATCACCCTGCACGGGCGGAGCCTGCTGCTGATCCGCAACGTCGGCCACCACATGTGGACCGACGCGGTGCTCGACAGCGAAGGTCAGGAGATCCCGGAAGGCTTCCTCGACGCCGCTGTGTCGGGCCTGCTGGCCATCAACGACCTCAAGCATCTCGGCAAGACCCGCAACAGCCGCACCGGCTCGGTGTACATCGTCAAGCCGAAGATGCACGGCCCGGACGAAGTCGCGCTCACGGTCGAGCTGTTCGGCCGCGTCGAGAAGCTACTCGGCCTGCCGGAGAACACGCTGAAGGTCGGCATCATGGACGAGGAGCGCCGCACCACGGTGAACCTCAAGGCCTGCATCCAGAACGCCTCGAAGCGGATCTGCTTCATCAACACCGGCTTCCTCGACCGCACCGGCGACGAGATCCACACCTCGATGGAAGCGGGTCCGATGATCCGCAAGAACGAGATGAAGGCGCAGCCCTGGATCAAAGCCTACGAGGATTGGAACGTCGACACCGGCCTGGTCGACGGCCTGCCCGGCCACGCCCAGATCGGCAAGGGCATGTGGGCGGCCCCCGACAAGATGGCCGACATGATCGCGCAGAAGATCGGCCACCCGCAGGCCGGCGCCACCACCGCCTGGGTGCCGTCGCCGACCGCCGCGACGCTGCACGCGCTGCACTATCACCAGGTCGATGTGATCGCGCGTCAGCAGGAGCTGACCAAGGGCGGCCCGCGCGCCAAGCTCGAGGACATCCTCACCATTCCGGTGTCGAACTCGAACTGGGCGCCGGACGATGTTCGCCAGGAGATCGACAACAACTGTCAGGGCATTCTCGGCTATGTGGTGCGCTGGATCGACCAGGGCGTCGGCTGCTCCAAGGTGCCGGACATCCACGATGTCGGCCTGATGGAAGACCGCGCCACGCTGCGCATCTCCAGCCAGCATCTCGCCAACTGGCTGCATCACGGCGTCGTCACCAAGGAGCAGGTGATGGAGTCGCTGAAGCGGATGGCGGTGGTAGTCGACAAGCAGAACGAGGGCGATGCGCTGTATCGTCCGATGGCGCCGGATTTCGACGGCGTCGCGTTCGAGGCTGCCTGTGACCTGATCTTCAAGGGCCGCACCCAGCCGAACGGCTACACCGAATACATCCTGCACGAACGCCGCCGCGAAGCGAAGGCGGCGCATCTGGAGACGCTGCGCTGATCGCGTAACGGGTTAGCCGGACCACCGTCGAGGTCCGGTCATGCGCCATAATCAAGGCCTCTCCCGGATGCGGGAGGGGCCTCTTTGTTTGGCGCGCTATTCGACTGCGGCTTACGCCCCTCAGCAGCGGGCGACGCATCGTCACGGCCCGCAACCATCATGTTCGCCGCCGGTTGCCTTCGTATCAGATGATGGAGGAAGACCGATGGATTGGAACCGTGTGGAAGGCAACTGGAAGCAGTTCAAGGGCAACATCAAGGAGAAGTGGGGCAAGCTCACCGACGACGATCTCGACGTGATCAATGGCCGCCGCGATCAGCTCGAAGGCAAGCTGCAGGAGCGCTACGGCTACGCCAAGGACAAGGTGAGCAGCGACGTCGACGACTGGTTCAAGACGTTGCGCTGATCCGGCAACTGGCCTGTAAGACAAGAAAGCCCCGGCAGGTCGCGGGGCTTTCTTTTTTGGGCGTTTGAATGTCTCGCAATCCGGGGGTTCGGCGATGTCTAACCAAAATGGGCGCCCGCCGGATCGGTGGACGCCCGTTTGGTCGCCATCGGCTGCCGGCGCTAGAACACTGCCAGATACTTCAGCAGCGAGATGATGCCGATGATGATCACCACGGCGCGGGCGATTTGCTTTGCCCGGCCGTCCAGCGGCAGCAGGTTGATCAGGTACAGAACCAGAATGACGACAAGAAACGTAACCAGAATACCGATCAGCATCGCATAATCCTCTCAGCCCGCGGTCTGCCCGCGCCGCCGTGACAACAAACGGCAGGGCCGAGAGTTCCGACACCGGAACCAAGCGATTAAGCAGCGATGTGCGCCGATCAGTTCGAAGCCACCACCGGGATCTTGCCGTAAGCGGCGCGCACCGACGCCGGGACCGGGGAGTAGTTGACGGCCCCGTCGCGACGGTCGATCCGGCTGGCCACCTTGAGACCGTCCTCGCCGGCTACGATATCGCCGCGTCGCAAGGTCGGATCATCCTCGACCTTGATCTTGGCCAGACCGAAATGGTCCTTGCCGTTGCAGGTGCAGCCATCGACGATCTCGCTGCGGAACTTGAACGCGTTGGGAAGCTCCGAATACGGCTTGCCGGCAGCCGTTCGTGCAGCGTCGATCGTCGATCCGTACACGACCTTGGTTTCGCTGGCCGGACAGAAGCTGTTGCAGGTCGCGTCCTTGCTCTCGCCGCCGGTCGCCGAGATCGGGAAGTAACGGCCGTCGCAGGTGCGGACGCAATAGGCTTGTCCGCCGGCGCTGGCATAGCCGCGCTGCGCCGGTCGGGCGGATCGCGGCGCGCCGTAGTCGCCCTCACTTGCGAACGGAAAGGCCCGCGGCATCTGCGGTGCGTAGCCGCGCTGCGGCTGGAAGCCTCCGAACAAGGCGGAGAAGAAGTCCTGCGCCTGGGCGCCGGAGCTGAGACTGACGACCAGAATGGCCGCTGCGGCGGCGGTCGATTTGGCGACAGAGCGGATCATTCTGGACCTCCGGTCCGTGTGGACGTTAGTCGACCGACGAGACCGAAATGTTCATCGCCTGCCGGCCCGGCTGAGTCTTACGGGCTTGCAGGTTCGGCGAGGATTTCGGCAGTACCACCACCCGCGTGCCAACTCGCGCGCGGCTAAACAGGTCTTCGACATCCTCATTGGTCAATCGGATGCAACCGGAAGAGACGAACTTGCCGATCGTCGACGGATCGTTGGTGCCGTGGATTCGATACTCGGTCGAGCCGAGATACATCGCCCGCGCACCGAGCGGATTACCCGGACCGCCGGCCATGAAGCGCGGCAGATAAGGCTGGCGCGCGATCATCCGCGCCGGCGGATGCCAGTCCGGCCACTCGGCCTTGCGGGTGATGGCCTCGGTGCCGGACCAGGTGAAGCCCTCGCGGCCGACGCCGACGCCGTAGCGAATGGCGCGACCACCGCCGAGCACGTAGTACAGGTAGGTATTGGCGGTATCGATCACGATGGTGCCGGCGGGCTGATTGCCGCCATAGGCGACGACTTGGCGGCGAAGGCGATCGGACAACTGAGCGTCCTCATCGGCCGGCACCGAGCCATCCGGCTCTACCGCCGGGGGCGCCGCCAGCACGTCCTCGTCACTGCTGAACGGGCCGGCTTGCGGAGCAGCCGCATAGCCCATCATCTGCTGCGCGGTAGCGGCGCCGGGCAGCGCGGCGGTCATCACAAGAGCGGCGGCGACGGCCAGGATCGGACGCGCCATCCGGTTGCTTCGCGCTGCGATCTCCGAAGTCATCATGATGATATCCCCGCGTTTGTCGGCGCATCGTCGTGGATGCCGCTGAGCAACGCGACCGCGTCATAACTGTTCCGCGCCTCCCTCCGCACGCACTAACTAAGCGCCGGAGGCCGCGCCGGAACTTTCGCGAATGCTTGCTGTTGAAGCCACGAACTGCCGCGTACTTGCCCGGCGGTGCAACCGGCGCGCCGCGCGCCGTCCTCTGTCAACGCGATCTCGACCGCAGAAGCTGGGTGGGCACTCGTGCGAACTCTTCCCATCGAGCCCGCCGGCACTCCGCTTCCCGACAGCAACGAGGAGCGGCCGCCGCTGATCCGGCGCACCGAAGTCGTCGCTTTCGCGCTCGTCGCCTTGCTGATCGTGGTGATCACCGGCCTGCTCTACGTCGCCAAGCCGTTCTTCCTGCCGATCGTCACCGCCTTCGTCGTCGGCACCATGCTGTCGCCGGCCGCGACCTATATGGAGCGCTGGCGAATTCCGCGCGCGGTCTGCGCCGTGCTGATCGTCGGCTTCGCTTTGATCACCGTCGGCTTCATGGTGGCGCTGATTTCAGTGCCGCTGATCGAATGGAGCAGCCGCCTGCCCGAACTCGGCGGCCTGCTGCGCGAAAAGCTGAGCTTTCTGGAGCGCCCGATCGGGCTGTGGCGGCAATTGCAGGCGTCCATCGGCGGGTCGGAAGCACTGCCCTCTTCGCCGATCCAGATGCCGCAAATCGACTGGATGCAGCCGACGCTGGAATTCGTCTCCCCGACGCTCACCGAGTTTCTGCTGTTTCTGGTGACTCTGGTGCTGTTCGTCGCGAGCTGGAAGGATCTGCGCCGCGCCCTGGTGATGAATTTCGGCGGCCGCGACGCGCGGTTGCGGACCTTGCGCATTCTCAACGAGATCGAACTCAGTCTCGGCGGCTATCTGCTGACGGTGACCACCATCAACCTGTGCTACGGCGCGGCGACCGGCGTGATCTGCGCGCTGGCCGGGATGCCCAATCCGGCCGGCCTCGGCGCGCTGGCGGCGATCCTCAACTTCATTCCGATCATCGGGCCCTCGGTGATGTTCATTGTCCTGACCCTGGTCGGGATCATCAGTATGCCGACGCTCGGCGAAGGCCTGATCGGGCCCCTCGGCTTCGCCCTGCTGACCTTCGTCGAGGGGCACTTCATCACGCCGACCATCATCGGACGACGGCTGGAGCTCAATGCGCTTGCCGTCTTCATCGCGCTGGCCTTCTGGACCTGGCTGTGGGGACCGATGGGCGGCTTCCTGGCGTCGCCGCTGCTGATCGTCGGCCTGGTGATGAAGGAGCACCTGTTGCCCGAGGACGCGCCGCATCTGCCCGGCAACGAGACCTGAGGCGGCACTCTAGACCCAGGCATGCATCCAAACGACAACATCCGCCACCGTGGGTGGCGGATGCTTTCAGGCTAACCACTCTTGAGAGGAAGCAGGACCGTCAGGTCATGCAACGGCCGGGCTCGAGCTGTTTGGCGACGTCAGTGAGGACGCTGACTACCGGCTCGCAGGCGACCATCCGGCGCGGCGCTGCGGAGGGCTGCTGGGCGCGCGGACGACCGGCCTGACCGACCTGCGCATCCGGAACTCTAACCAGAACGGACTGGCCAACCAGAGTCACCCCGTAGGTCTGGCCCGGCGCCGACGACATTTGGCTCACCGCGCCGCGGTCGGCCTTGCCGTCCCGGTTCACGGCCTGCGCTGCGGCTTGCTCCTGCAGACGAGGCTGCCCGAGGTCACCGCCGATCGCCAATTGCGCGACACCCAGCGTGCCCGTGACCGCGATGACGCCGAAAATTCCCCGCACGATCTGTGACATGGTGATCCAGCCGCTGTTAGCTCGCCGCGGCAGAATCGCCGCATCCTGGTTTCAGCGGCTTGTCAATCCCCGCTGCATAAATTAATCGCCTCAGCGGGCATCAGGTTCGATCATGGTTGATCAACTAAGCGTGTGACGTTTTTTGTCGGGGGAGCGGAACGAAATCTGATGGCCGCGTGTTCTTCGAAGGCCGGTTAGTCCCCCTGCCCCAATTAACCGGCGATACAGGGCGCAGCTGTGGTGATGCCAGCTGCGCCCTGTTCTTTTTTCAGCACCCTATCAGTTTCGACCGCAGCATCCGGCCGGCGAAACAGCCGGCAAGCAAAAGCCGCCCGCGCTTTGGCACGAGCGGCTTTCGTGGAATGGACGGCGGTCAGGACGCGGCGGCGTTCGGCGTCCTGTTGCGCGAATTGCGCTGGAAGAACAACGCCTGGCTGGCGACGGCCGAAACCATCGCGGGCTGGAACGGCTTGGAGATCAGGAACGCCGGCTCGGGCCGTTCGCCGGTGAGGAAGCGCTCGGGATAGGCAGTGATGAACACCACCGGCACCTCGAAGGTCTTCAGGAGTTCATTGACCGCATCGAGACCGGAGCTGCCATCCGCAAGCTGGATATCCGCCAGGATCAGGCCCGGCTTCTTGGTGCGCGCCAGA
This sequence comes from Rhodopseudomonas sp. AAP120, assembly GCF_001295845.1. Lineage (GTDB taxonomy): Bacteria > Pseudomonadota > Alphaproteobacteria > Rhizobiales > Xanthobacteraceae > Rhodopseudomonas. The sequence continues at coordinate 39,751 of NZ_LJIC01000129.1, forward strand.
GCGATTGCATCGGAGTGCGTGCGAGCCACGCCGATCACGTTGTGACCGAGGTTCTTCACGAGGCTTTCGAGGTCCATCGCGATGAAGGTCTCGTCCTCGATGATCAGCACATCGGTCGCGATTTCTTCGGCCATTTCGCGGCCGGCGGCGTCGGCGAGCTGACGAACCTCGTTGACGTCGGTGTGCAGGACGAAAGCTACTTCTTCTTCGGAAAAGCCTTCTAGCGACAGCAGCAGGAAGGCCTGACGCGGCAGCGGCGTGATCGCGGACAAACGCCGCTCCGACGGCATCGGCAGAGAGCGAACCTCGGAATCATCGTTGAGGGCGACCGAATTCCAGATCTGCGCGAACAGCCTGAACAGCGCCGCGCGCGGACCATGACGCTCGTCCAGCAGGCCCGGGTCCTGCAGCAAAGCCTCCAACATCGCCGCTACGTAAGCGTCTCCGGAAGCCTGGCTCCCGGTCAGCGCGCGCGCATAACGGCGCAGTAACGGCAAATGCTCAGCAACCAATTGCGATCTCGACATCCCCACTCCAATCTCGAAGCTTGTCTCGGCCCGTCATCGAACGGGGCGGCCGGGCCCCTGCAGCACTACCTACGCCGAACGGGACGAAAAGTTCCATCGCGCCCGGGAACTTTAGAGCCGCTGTCGAATTAGGCTCCCAGTGACACGGCAAAACCTTCAAAAATCAAGCAAAACCCTAGATTTTCAGGGACTTGACCATGGGGAAAACATTGGATCAGTCATGGCAGAATTCAAGGCTAAAACCATGAAGAAGTCGGCGCCTGGCAGTAAGGGCGGTTTGAATCAGGAGATTCAAGCGAGAATCGGCCACCAGCTGCGCGCGATGTATGACGATGTCGTCCGGCAAGGCGTACCCGATCGTTTCGCGGATCTGATCAAACGGCTAGACGAGCCCCAGCAACAAAGCGATTCCGCAGCGGTCGACAGCGAGAGGAGGGATTAATGCCTCTCACCGACTCCCTTCGAGACGACATCCTCGCCGCGGTGCCGAGCTTGCGCGCTTTCGCGATTTCGCTGAGTGGCAACGGCGACCGGGCCGACGATCTGGTGCAGGAAACCCTGCTGCGGGCGCTGGCGAATATCGACTCCTTCCAGCCCGGCTCCAATCTGCCGGCCTGGCTGTTCACGATCCTGCGCAACCTGTTTCGCTCCGACTATCGAAAGCGCCGACGTGAAGTGGAAGATGCCGACGGCAGCTACGCGAAGACGCTGAAGTCTCAGCCCGGCCAGAACGCGCATCTGGAGTTCGAGGAATTCCGGACCGCGCTGGACAAGCTTCCGCAGGACCAGCGCGAGGCCTTGATCCTGGTCGGCGCCTCAGGCTTCTCCTACGAAGATGCGGCGGCGATCTGCGGATGCGCGGTCGGCACCATCAAGAGCCGCGTGAACCGCGCCCGTTCGAAGCTGAGCGCCCTGCTGTATGTCGACGGTGCTGAAGACTTTGGGCCGGACGACACCGTCCGTGCCGTGATCGGCAGCAACGGCTGATAGCTTCCCGTCCCTCATCAAAAGCGAAGCGGCCGAAAGGCCGCTTCGCCATGTCGTGACTCGTGATCCGAAGACCCCGTCAAAGCGGCGAGCGTGACCGATCAGTTGCGCCGGACGGGCGCCGAGATCTGGCCGGTTCGGTCGCGTTCGTTCATGTCGACCACGGTCTCCATCGGCGCGGTCAGCTCGTACACGTAGCTGACGTCGGTGAAATAGCGCTTGGCAGTGCCGCCCAGGGCCTCCGGCGCGACGCGATCGAGCAGAATGACGCCGAAGTCGCTGTCGGGCCGCCGTGTCGCTTCGCTGGTATTGAACTCTTCCCAACGGAAGTTGAACATCGACTCCGCCCCGTCTCCGCTGACCTCCCAGCTCGCAACGATGTGCGGATGCTTGCCGACCAGCGATAATCCCTCGTCGGAGTGTGAGGCGAGTTCGAAAAACAGCAGCGACAGGCTCTGCGCGGCGCGGGCGCTCACCGCGATATCCGGACCGTTCACTGCGATGCGGTCGGCGTGCGGAATGGCGCGGGCCTCGAACAGCCCTTTCAGCATCACGCCCTGCCATTGGCTCTCGCTCAGCAGGGACACCACATTGGACATCGCGTGGATCCGGCCGATCAGCAATTCCCGCGCGACGTCCATGTCGGACCCATGCCGCAGCGTTCGGGTCACGATCGACTGGATGACGGCCAGAATGTTCTTCACGCGGTGGTTGAGTTCGTCGATCACCGCGGTCAACCGCCGCTCGAACCCGATCCTGATCTCGATTTCCCGGCGCAAGCGAATGTTGCTGTTGGTCACGTAGCCGAACAAACCGCAAACGATGAAGGTCAGCGATAATCCGATCGCCGCCACGATCGCGGCGACCTGCTGGGCACGCACATAGGGGCTCACCTTTGCGTAGTACGCCAGGGACCAGTCGCGGTCGCCGAATGTGACGGTTCTGACGATAGTGGGCGGCTGCCCGTCCGGATTGGTCTGACGCTCGCTGACTTTACCGCGCTCGTCGGCCACCAGTTCGACATTGGGCTGGCGCGGATCCTTCAACACCACCGAGAACAAGGACATATCGTCGTTGGTGAGCATCAGCGCGGAAAGGTCGTAGGAGAAGGTGATGAAGCCGACGGCCTCGGTCGCATCCTCGCTCATCACGGGCGCGGCCAGAACGATGCCGATCGGCCCGCCGGGCACCTGCAAACGAGCCGGGTCGGAGGCTTCGGGCTTCCCATCGGCCAGCGAACGGGCGAACATCTGCCCGAGCACCGGATGATCGTCGAGCGACTTGCCGAGTAGCGCGGTCGTCTCGTCGTTGCGCGGCTCGACATCCATCACCACGTCGAGCGGCTCGCTCTGCGTTGCAGGATCGATCAGGCTGCCGTCCGAATGCCGGATCTTGATATCGGGGAAACCGGCGTTGGCCAGCTCGGCCTCGGCGGCCGCGAATTCCGGCCCTTTCAGCCGCACCACCCAGCTCGCAAGCAGGAAGTCTGTCTTGAACGCATAAATCGACGACCGCAGCGGCTTCAGCATATCGGCCTTGATGACCGCCGGCGTCCGGAACAGGCCTGAAGCCACGCGCCCCAGCAACTCCCGTTCGGTCAGCCGATCCTGGACCTGGCTGGCATGAACGTCGATGGCGCGGCCGAGCGCGATTCGCTCGACCGCAGACTCTTGATCGTAAATGCGAAAGGCCGCGAGACCCGAAAGCAGGACCCCGACGATCGCCACCAGCGCAATGATGAATCCCAGCCGAACCAACGCTTCTACTCGATCAACAGACGGAGGGCTTCGCGCCCTTCATCCCGATGCCCGCGCCCATCAGGAAAGCCGATCTGCCGCGAGGCAACTGGGACCATTGCTGGTGATATCCTTGCAGCACGACTTGTCGGGTCCGAAGCGGCACAACGTGAGCAGCCCCGGATTGTTCCAGCTTTGGCTATTTTTTGCCGAAAAGCCAACGGGTTACTAGGTGCGCCATCAGACTGTCGCAGGTTGCGGGCAAAGACCGCCTTTGGCCTCGATGAAGCTGATGATGCGGTCGAGCCCGTCGCGCTTCTTCAAGTTGGTCATGATGAAAGGGCGCTCGCCGCGCATCCGGCGGGCGTCGGTATCCATCTTTTCCAAAGAGGCGCCGACATGCGGCGCAAGATCGATCTTGTTGATCACCAGCAGATCCGAGCGCGTGATCCCAGGTCCGCCCTTGGAGGGAATCTTGTCACCGGCCGAGACGTCGATGACGTAGATGGTCAGATCGGCCAGTTCAGGCGAGAACGTCGCGGCGAGATTGTCGCCACCGGACTCGATCAGCACCAGATCGAGCCCCGGAAACTTGCTGCGCATCTCCGCGACGGCTGCGAGATTCATCGACGCGTCCTCGCGGATCGCGGTGTGCGGGCAGCCTCCGGTTTCGACGCCGGCAATGCGATCGGCCGTCAGCGACCCGGACCGCACCAGAAACTCGGCGTCCCACTTGGTGTAGATGTCGTTGGTGATGGCCGCGATGTCGTAGCGATCCCGCATCGACTTGCAGAGCAAATCCATCAGCGCAGTCTTGCCGGAACCTACCGGGCCGCCGATGCCGACGCGCAAAGGACCATGATGAGTTGGCATGACTATTTCCCGACAACGCAGCTTCAAGAGACGACGGGGCGTCAAGGCAAGCTGACACCGCCGTGCCATGGGAATAAGAACGATGAAGCAGAAGATTGCAAGTCACGTCGTCGATCGCCACGCGGCAGGATCAACCGACGATGGTCGGGCAGCTAACACGAGGTCCGCTTGACTCGCGGCCCTGCTCCCATCAGGCAGCTGCGAGCTGACGCCCCCAGACTAAACTTGGACGCGCGTGCGCGTCCCTATCAGCCCGTCCGGCAGCCTTTATATCTATCAGCGCTTCAAGCGGCCTTGGGTGAAGGCGTCGGCGCGTCGAGGCTTTTTGGGTGAGCCTGTTTTGCCGTCGCGTCCTTGCGCGGCTCGGGCACCGGCTTCTTCGTGGATTTTCCATAGCGCGATAGCGCGGCGAGCTCCGCTTCGAGCTCGGCCTGCCGGGCGGCGACCTTTTCGGCCAACTTTTGGGCTGCATCATCGCGCAACGATGCCAATTCCTCGATGCTGAGCGCGTCGAGATCAATCTTCGCCATCGCCTGTCTCCATTTAAGCAACTTTGGCTACCGGGTACCGCTTTTCACCGCAAGCGAACCGCAGATTTATCCACCGGCAGAAGGACAGCGGCCGCGTTCGGGTTGACGCCCGGGAATCGCGAACTCAATGATGTTGATCGAGGATCATAATGACTTCATCGAAATCGCCGAATAGCGAGCCCAGCTCGGGCTCTGACTCTTTGGACACCGAGCCCTTCGCCTCCCCCTCTCGAAATTGGATCGAACAGCATCCGGTTGAGATATCAGGCCAGCACTCGCATTCCTCCGCACAGACGACGGATACAGCTACAACAGCGAACGAAGCCGCTTCGGCGTCCACCCGCTCCCCTGTGCCCCCCGTAAATGCCGCAATACCGGCTGCTGAGCGCGAGGCAGCGGAGCGCGCAGAAATTCTTAAACGCATTGCTGCATTCCGAAATCTGCAGATCAAGCTGCGGCAGGATCGCGAAAAGTACTACGATCAAACCCTGGCCCGCGCCCGATCACTGCTGTCGCAGCCCCTGAAGCCGCGCCGCTGAGGCCGTCGGGACACTCTCCGTTAGTCGCACTACGTCTTTGGTTGGACGGATATCCCGCGATGCGGACGGTCCGCCGGCTCGGTGTGCTACCAGCATCGATCGTGGCGAATCAGCGCACCCCCGAGACGATCAGCAGCCACAGATCGACACAAATCCGCTCCGCCGACGTCCTAATACTCAGCGCAAGCCCCGTATTTGCTACCTAAGCGGTGCTGATTTTCGCCAAAATCTCAACTAAGCAGACTTAAGCGATTGCTAACCGCGGCCGTCGCGATGAGTTAGATTTCGTGAAATTGAGAATTGTCGACACGAAACGAGTGTAGTAGAAGGGCGCTTCACTAAAGGAGCCTACGCGTGGCAAAGAAAGCTAAAGCAAAGACTGCAAAGACTGCAGCCAAGTCGAAGAAGGCGAAGACCGTAGCGAAAACCGCTGCCAAGCCCGCCAAGAAGACGAAGATCACTCGGCGCGAGTACACCAAGGAAGACATCAAGGAGTTGCGCGCGCACTCGAAGGCGCGGACCCCGGTCGCCGAGATCGCGAAGCTGACCAAGCGTACCGTCGGCTCGCTGCGTCAGAAGGCGCTCAAGCTCGGCATCGGCCTCGGCCACCAGCGCTGAGATCGTAAAACCGCCTCGCGAAGCGCGTCTCGGGCTGCTGATCCGCGGCCTGGCCGCTGGTTCGGATATCAGTCGCGCTTCGCGGGCGCCGGTAAGGCCTTCTTGATCCACACTTTATTGTCGTGAAACGCCGCGCCACCATGCGGCGCGACGGAATCCGCGCTGGTCAGCACGTTGATTCCGATTCCTCCTGTATGCGCGCTGTTCGGAAACACCGATTCAGCGATCAGCACCCCGCGGCGCAAGCCACCGTCGAGCCTGGCCGTCAACGTGGTCTCACCCCGCTTATTGCCGAGGGTGACCATGTCCCCCTCCTGAACCTCGATCACAGCGGCGTCAGCCGGATGTATCAGCACCGTCGGGACGCCTTCCCGCTGGCGCGACGACGGCGTCTCGTTGAACGTCGTATTGAGAAAGCTCCGCGCCGGACTGGTCGCCAGTCGGAACGGGTGCTCGTCGTCGCTCTGCTCGGTAACAGCCCAGTGGTCCGGGAGGCTCGGCATCTGCTGCCACGGCCCGAACTTCAACTGTCGGGGCACCTTGACGTTGCTCCAGTCGGCCCGGAAGTGGAACTTGCCGTCGGCATGCGCGAAGCCGTCGAGAAAGTGCGCAGTTCTGAACTCCGGCTGCAGATCGCGCCAGAGATCGGCCTCCAGTTGCTCGATCGTGCCGCGTCCGCTTCTCTTCAGCGTCGCGTCGATCACTTCGCGCGGCGTCATATCGAACGCCGGATGGTGGACGCCCAGCCGCGTCGCCAAGCCCTGTAGCACCTCGTGGTTCGACCGGCACTCGCCGGGCGGATCGACCAGGCGGGCGCCGACCGAGATGTGCTGATGGCCGCCGCCATAGTACAAATCATCGTGCTCCAGAAACATCGTCGCCGGCAGCACCAGATCGGCCATTTGCGCAGTTTCGGTCATGAACTGCTCGTGGACCGCAACAAACAGGTCGTCGCGCGAGAAACCGGCGCGTACGAGAGCCTGCTCGGGGGCGACCGTCATCGGATTTGTATTCTGGATCAGCATGGCCTTGACGGGCGAACCGCCACCGAGCGCCTCGGTGTCGCCGGTCAGGATGCGACCGATTTTGGACTGATCGAGGACGCGCGTCGTCGGATCGAGCGTGTCCAGTCCCTCGATCAGCGTCTTGTCGAAGCCGAAGATCGCCCCATTGTTGAAGAAGGCGCCGCCGCCCTCGTACTGCCAGGCACCTGTGACCGCGGGGATACACAACGCGGCATGCATCTGTGCGGCGCCGTTGCGACTGCGGGTGAAGCCGTAGCCGAGCCGGAAGAAGCTGCGCTTGGTTTCTCCGACCGCGCGCGCGAACGCTTCGATCTCTTCGACGGGCACGCCGCAGATGTCGGACGCCCATTCGGGCGTACGCATTGCAAGGTGCGCTTCGAGTTCGGCCGGACAATCGGTGTAGCGCTCCAGATAGGCGCGATCGGCGTAGCCTTCACGAAACAGCACGTGCATGACGCCGCAGGCGAAGGCGCCGTCAGTGCCCGGACGCAGGATGATCCGGATATCCGCCTGCTTCATCGTATCGTTGTCGTAGATGTCGACCGCCGCGATCCGGGCGCCCCGTTCTTTTCGGGCCCGCGCGGCGTGGGTCATGACGTTGACCTGGGTCGACACCGGATTGGTACCCCAGATCACCACCAGGTCGGACTTCGCCATCTCACGGGGATCGACGCCGGCGACCTTGCCGGTTCCCGCCGCATAGCCGGACCAAGCAATATTGGAGCAGATCGTCGAATAGAACCGGGAATACTTCTTCGCATTGGCGAGCCGGTTGATGCCGTCCCGCATCACCAGCCCCATCGTTCCGGCGTAGTAGTACGGCCAAACTGCCTCGGCGCCGAACTCCGCTTCGGCGGCTGTGAACCGTGCCGCGATCTCGTCCAGCGCCTCGTCCCAGCTGATACGGACGAACTGCCCAGATCCCTTCGGGCCCGAACGGCGCATCGGATAAGTGAGGCGGTCCGGATGATGGATGCGCTCGGCGTAGCGCGCGACCTTGGCGCAGACGACCCCGGCTGTGTAAGTCTGACGCTTCGAGCCGCGCACGCGTCCGATCGTCGAGCGGTCGATCACCTCGACCTCGAGCGCACAGGCCGACGGGCAATCGTGCGGGCAGGTCGAGTGGCGAACATCGATGCTGGTACGCGGGTTCATGTGCGAATCGTTAGCATGTCGAACGGCCGCTGAGAACGCCCCCCGACCTGCAACCGCTGTTCCCTAACGGGCACCAAATTCCCGCGCTGCTTGGCAACTTCTTTGCTGCTGCGCAGTTACCGCGCCGACCAACGATCGAGCGGCGCGTGCACCCCGGAAAAATCGTCCAATTCGAGCGGCTGGTTCAGGAGTTTCGCGCCTGGACAGCCATCCCCGACAGCGAACGCGCGCCGGCGGCCGCGTGGTGGTGGGGAACCGCTATGGAGCTCCGCGACGAACGCGCTGCCATGCCGCCGGACTATTGCGCCGCACTGGATCTTCCGGATGGCTGTTGCTACGCGGACGCAGCCGGCAAACTGATGGACCTGATCGCTCCGCAAGCGTCTCTGGCTTCTTCGGCGCGCTTTCCCCGCAAGCCGGCCAAACCAGACGAGCCGGAAACGTTGTCAGCCCCGACCGAGGACGAGTCATCCTGACTCGCCGCCGCCGCGTGACGCGCAGCGGCATCCGAATGGCATCCGACGTCAGTCGATCTTCTCCAAGGGGACGTCCGCCGTCACGTCCTCCTGGCCTTCGACGTCGGCGATCTCGAGGTTGAGGGTTCGGCCGGTGCGCCCTTCGACGATCTCGTTGATCTTGCGGGCGATCCCTGGCTCGCGGCTGATCAGGGAGCGCAGATCCGCCGCATCCAGCACCAGCAGCCGCGCCCGCGACACGGCCTTGACGGTGGCCGAGCGCTCGACGCGGTTCAGCACTGCGATCTCGCCGAAGAAATGCCCGGCCCCGAGGCGGATCCGCCTCGATCGCTCCTCCGGGCCGAGTTCGATCTCGACGTCGCCCTCGGCGATGAAATACATCGCCGTCGCCGGGTCGCCGCGGCGGAAGATGACCTCGCCGCGCTCGATCTGCCGGGCCTGCAGCAACTGCATGATATGCGCGATATCGCCGGCGGTGAGGTGCGAGAACAGCGGCACCCTCGCCACCATGCTCCAATTGACGATGAAATCGCGGCGATGGATCACTTCCGAGAAGGCGTTGGCGACGATGCCGACCGGCAGCGCGATCATGATCAGGCCGCCGACGATCGTCACCGAGGCGATCATCCGGCCGATGCCGGTGGCCGGCACGACATCGCCGTAGCCGATCGTGGTCAAGGTCACGATCGCCCACCACATCGCATCCGGAATGGTGCCGAATTTGTCGGGCTGCACGTTGCCTTCGACGATGTGCATCGCCGTGGCGGACACCAGCGTCGCACAGCCGAGGATCACCAGGCACGCGAGCAGCGCGCGGCGCTCGGCTTCCAGCACCTCGAGCAGCGAGCGCATCCCGGACGAATAGCGGGCGAATTTGAGCACGCGCAGGACGCGCAGGATGATCAGCACCCGCAGATCGTCGAAGCCGAGCATCGCGACCCACAGCGGCATCACCGCAAGGCAGTCCACGATGCCCTGCGGGCTGATCATATAGGCCCAGCCGGCCCGCACCGAACTCATTTCGCGGTAGGGCACGTGCTCCGGGGCGATCCAGATCCGGATGTAGTATTCGATCGAAAAGAACACGAGGCAGACGAACTCGAGCGCGCGAAACAGCGAGCCGTAGTCGTCACGAAATCGCGGCACCGACTCCAGCACCGTGACGCCGATGCTGAGCATGATGAAAAACACGATGACGCGGTTGGCGAACACGCCGACCGGCGTACTCTGCGCATGGGATTCCAGGATCTCGTAGAAGTACTGCCGTGCTCGGAGATGCAGCGGCCGGTCGTGGCGCATCATTGGGCCTCGAATGGGTCCCAGGCGGACGCGCCGTCGAACGAACCGTATCAGGCCGCGGCGAGCGCGTCGAAACGCTTCGGATCCAGCACGCGCACCCCGTCGGGGACGATCACGATCAGTTTTTCCCGCTCCAGCTTGGTGAAGGTGCGGCTTACGGTTTCGATGGTGAGGCCGAGGAAATCGGCGATGTCTTGCCGTCCCATCGGCAGGCTCACGGTCTTGGTAACGCCCTCCAGCCGGGCAAGCCGGTCGCGCCAGCCGACCAGGAAGGCGGCGACCTTTTCTTCAGCGGACCGGCGACCGAGCAGCAGCATCTGATCCTGAGCCAGACTCAGTTCGCGCGTCGCGAACTCGTTCATCCGCAGCAGCATGTGCGGACGGTTTTCGATGAAGCGCATGAATGGACCACGGAAGAATTTACAGACCGTGACGCCGCCGATCGAATCGGCCGAAAACGAGTAGCGCGCCGAGGGCGCCATGCCGAGGAAATCGCCCGGGAGTGCGAACCCGATGATCTGGCGCCGGCCATCGGGAAGCAGCTTGTAGAGCCGCGCGATGCCTTCGACCAGACTGTACACCGCGTCGGCGACTTCATCCTCGGAGAACAGCGCCTCTTTCGGCCCATAGCGAACATGCTGAGCGAGACGTTCGAATTCTTCGTGCTCGAGCTGCTCCAGTTCACCGCAAATCGCCAGTGGACGGACCGAACAATGGGTCGCGCAACGAAAACCGTCGCAAGTCGAGTTCGGAAAAGCGAGGTGCGGCATCCATCACTCCATGCGGTCGCCAGATTAACTTCATGTGCCGCGCACTACCGTCGTAGATCACGTACGATGCGCCCGAAAAGTTAATATGTCGGCAAATCGTCAAGGCAGCTTGACACAGATCAAGGCCGTACCAAGCCGCGCACTGAATGGTCGATCGACGAAGCGCCCTTCCGGATCGAACGCCGAATGCGAATCATTTCTGTTCTAATATCGGCAACGCTTCTGATGATCAGTTCAGCCGACGCCGCGACGCGCGCCGAACAGCGCGGGTTCGTTTTCGCCAAATCCCATTGCGCGCGCTGCCACGCGATCGGACGCACGGGCAAAAGCCGGCTGAAGCAGGCCCCTGCATTTCGAACGCTGCACACCCGCTACCCGATCGAAACGCTGGCCGAGGCCTTCGCCGAGGGCATCTACACGGGGCATCCGAAGATGCCGGCCTTCGAACTCGAGCCGGACGAGATCAATGACCTTTTGTCGTACCTGAAGAGCCTGGACTGATCGGCCTGGCTTCGCCGGCCCCGCCCGACAGGCTGCTCACGGTCCATGGAATAAGCGCCTTGGCGACCGCGTCGAACGACGCATCGAAGGCCGTTACCGCCGCCGCCGGCTCCGGCTTATCCAGCTTGGACGCCTGCTGAAACAGCCGCGCCGCGACTAATTTACCGTTCTTGTCGATGATCTTGGCGCCCAAGCTGACATCGGCCGTCGGCTCGCTGTCGCCCGCGATCTGGAAGCTTCGAATGTCGATCAGGAGCTGATAGTCCGGCGTCACCGCATCGTTCGGCCGCAGCGGCGGATGCGCGATGTCGTAGTTCTCAAAACTCTGGATCAGCTTTTCCTGCACCAGCTTCGGAATGCTGTCGCTCCATTGCGCGCCGGCGAACGCCGGCAGGTCGAGATTCGGCGCGACCAGCATCTTCTGGCTATCGAACAGCACCACTGTGGTCGGCTCGGGAATGGTGAGTTGTCCCTTGATGGCGCCTGCGGGCGGCGGAAAACCGGCCGCCGGCTGCAGATCGTACACCACCTTCTTCACCACCGGCTCGTTGGCGCCGGTCATGCGCTCGACGCCGCCGAGAATGCCGTCGAGCGCACCCGTCTTGCTGGAGAGCCATTCCGAGAAGGTCTTCAGATTGCCGATGGTGTCCTTGAGCGGCTGAGCGTTCTCGCCCAGCACGGTGTCGACCTTGCGGAGTGCCTCGCGCGCCGCCTGAGTCATGCTGAGCCCCGCCCCCGGCTCGGCGACCAGCGTGGTGGCGATGGCGGAGCCAGTGAGATCCTTGCCGCCTTCCAGCGCGACCACCGGCACACCGGTGAGGCCCTGGAAGTCGAGCCCCACCTTGGTGTCGGGTCGAACCGGCGTATCGGTCGCGACGGCGATGGTCGCGTTCACCCGGCGCGGATCGTCGGTCGCCAGGCTGAGCGCCGTCACTTCGCCGACGCGGATGCCGTTGAACAGCACGGCGGCACCGACCAGCAGGCCGGGCACCGGATCGCGGAACTGGATATGATAGCTGGTGCGCGCCCCGATGCCGCTGGTGTTGTGCAGCCAGAACACGAAGCCGAACACCGCCAGGATGGCTGCGAGCACGAACGCACCGACGACGACAAAGGGAGCTCGGGTTTCCATGGGCGTCCTAGTCCTGTTTGGGCTGCAGCATCGCCGAGCGCTTGCCGTGGAAATAAGCATGCACCCAGGGATGCTCGGATTGCAGCAAATCGTGCATCGGGCCGATCGCGACGATCTTGCCGTCCGCCAGCGCGGCGACGCGATCACAGACGACGTTGAGACTGGCGAGATCGTGCGTCACCATGAATACGGTGAGGCCGAGCGTCGTCTGCAGCGTCTTGATGAGCTGATCGAAATCGCCGGCCGCGATCGGATCGAGCCCGGAAGTCGGCTCGTCGAGAAATACGATGCCGGGATCCAGCGCCAGCGCGCGGGCCAGCGCCACACGCTTGGTCATGCCGCCGGACAGCTGCGCCGGGTATTTGTCCCAATCGTCCGGGCCGATGCCGACCATCTCGAGCTTTGCGGTCGCGATTTCGTCCTGCAGCTTGTCCGACATGGTGAGCATCTCGCGCAGCGGAAACTGCACGTTCTGCCGCGCCGTCAGCGACGAGAACAGCGCGCCCTGCTGAAACAGAATGCCCCATGTAGCCGCAACCGAAGCGCCGACACGGCCGAGCCCACGTTCGGTGACGCGGCCCATCACCTCGATGTGCCCGCTTTGCTTGGGGATCAGTCCGATGATGGTGCGCATCAGCACCGACTTGCCGCCGCCGGAGGCGCCGACCAGGCCGAGGATCTCGCCACGCCGCACGTCGAGCGACAGATGATCCAGGACGACCTGCCGGCCGAAGCCGACGACGAGGTCGGAGACGCGGATGGCGTAAAGCTCGGCGAGCGCGTCCATCGTCACATCCCGATCGAGGCGAAGAACACGGCGAACAGGCCGTCGAGCACGATCACCAGGAAGATCGACTTCACCACCGAGGTCGTAGTCTGCAGACCCAGCGACTCGGCGCTGCCCTGGACCCGCAGCCCCTCGCTGCAGGCGACGATGCCGATCACCAGCGCCATGAACGGCGCCTTCCACATCCCGACCTCGAAGCTCGACAGCGACACCGCCTCGTGCAGCCGCGCGATATACACCGCCGGCATCATGCCGCCGTAGAACCACGCCGTCAGCAGTCCGCCATACAGCGCCGCCATCGAGCCGATGAAGGCCAGAATCGGCAGCGCAATCACCAACGCGATGATCCGCGGCAGGATCAGCACCTCGACGGGATCGAGCCCCATGGTGGAGAGCGCGTCGATTTCCTCGCGCATCTTCATCGAACCGAGTTCGGCCGTGTAGGCGCTGCCGGAGCGGCCCGCCACCATGATGGCGACAATCAGCACGCCGATCTCGCGCAGCACCAGGATGCCGACCATGTCGACGACATAGGACTCGGCACCAAATTTGCGGAAGTGGAAGATGCCCTGCTGGGCAATGATGGCACCGATCAGAAAGGTGATCAGCACGATGATCGGGATCGCCTGCCAGCCGACGCGATAGACCTGGTAGGTCAACGAGGTCAGGCGCAGCGACCGCGGGCGCCGCAGCACGCCGAGCAGCGCCATCGCCAGCGCGCCCAGCATATCGAGAAACACCGAGATGTCCTGCGTCGCGCTGTAGGCGGAGCGGCCGAGTTGGTCGAGCCGCGCGATAATCGGATTGACCTTCGGCCGCGGCGCCGGGCCGCGACGATTGACCTGGCGCACCTCCTCGATCAGCCCGGCGTAACGATCGCCGACGCCGACGAACAAGGCGGTGCGCCCGGCTTGCACCGCCTCGCGGGACACCTTCTCCAGCAACCAGGCCCCGATCGTATCGATTTCAGCCACGTCGCTCAGGTCGATCTTGAGCGACCGCGCGGCAGCGACCTGTGGGGCGACTCCGGCGAATAATCGTTCAAGTACCGCCGAATGCGTCGCGGTCCACGCGCCGCCCGGACGCAACTCGAGCACATCGCCATCGGTGGCCGCATTCAGGACGGGCGCAGAACTCACGGCAGCTTCGCTCCGACTTTCAACGCCGCCATCCGGTACTCCGTTTGCGAATCGCCGGCCGCCTCGCAGCCCATCGATGCGACAGCTTGCGTCGCGATACACGATTGATGCAAATCAATTATGGCGGCGGAGCGCTGCGTAAGCTTTACGCAATCAAGGACGACAGGATCGATCCGATGACCAAGGGCTCTCCGTCCGCCATCCTCAACACGTCGTTGCCCGCGCGCTTCCGTCAAATTCGACTCGAACTCGCTCGCGAACCCGGTCATCCGGAGGGGGCTTCGCAGATCGCGTATGTGATCGTCGCGCCGCTGGATGAGAACGACCGCATCGATGCCGAGATCTGGCGAAGCCATCGCGAGGCCTGCCGGGTCGCCCGGCAGCGGCCGCAACAGGCCGACAGCCTCGGCCATCTGGTCCACCGCCCGGGCGGATCGTGGGCATTCCAGTACGAGGCCGACGCCGCGATTCCGGATGAAGCGGGCTATCACTTCGGCGACGAACGTTTCGTCCAAGGCGAATACGTGTCGATCCGCGAGGAAGGCGACATGCATACCTTCCGGGTGGTGTCGGTCAGCCGACTCTAGGCCCACCAAATACGCTGCTTAAACAGCGCGCCCGCGCAATCACGCCTGCGCGGCAGCCCTTGCCGACGCCTCGGTGAGCGCCAGCGTCACGTTGAGGATGTCCGGCTCCGAGTGATCCGCCTTGGCCTCGAAGCCGAGGTGACGGCACATGCGCAGCATCGCCGCATTCTCGCGCAGCACCTGGCCGCAAACGTATTTCAGGCCTTCGGCCCGCGCGTATTCGATGATCAGTTTCATCAGCGCCCAGCCGAGCCCTTTGCCCTTGAGGTCGGAACGCAGCAGGATCGCGTATTCGCCGCTCTCGTAGATCGAGTCCGAGTGGATGCGCACCACGCCGAGCGTCTCGCCGGTGGCTTCATCGATCGCGATGAAAGCCATCGCGCGCGCGTAGTCGATCTGGGTCAGGCGCGCGATGAAGGCGTGGCTGAATTCCTTCATCGCCGCGAAGAAACGCAGCCGCAGGTCCTCCGGCGTGACGTGCTTGAGGAATTCGTGGATGGCCGGCTCGTCGTCCGGACGCAGCGGCCGGGCCAGCACGCGCCAGCCGTCCTTCACCTCGAGGTGCCGCTCCCATTGCGACGGATACGGCTTCACCGCGAAGGTGGTATTGCCGAGGCCTGCGAATTTGCGCTGCGCCTTGCGGACCATCACGCGCGCATCGATCACCACCACGCCGCTTTCATCGGCAAGCAGCGGATTGATGTCGAGTTCGTGGATCTGCGGAAAATCCGCCGCCATCTGCGACAGCTTCACCAGCGTCAGAGCCACCGCACCGTCCTTGACCGCCGGCACATCGCGATAGGCCTGCAGCAGCTTGGAGACGCGGGTGCGGGCGATCAGCGAATTGGCGAGCGGCAGATCGAGCGGCGGCAGCGCCAGCGAGCGATCGTCGATGATCTCGACGGCGGTGCCGCCGTGGCCGAAGGCGATCACCGGCCCGAACGTCGGATCGTCGGCGATGCCGACGGTGAGCTCGCGCGCCTTGCGGCGGATGATCATCGGCTGCACGATGACGCCCTCGATCCGCGCCTTCGGCCGCAGCCTCGCGGCGCGGTCCAGGATATCGACCACCGCGGAACGCACCGCCTCGACGCTGGTAAGGTTCAGCACCACCCCGCCGACATCGGACTTGTGGGTGATGTCGCGCGACATCACCTTGACCACCACGGTCACGCCCTGGGCCAGAAACGGCTCGGCCCAGGCCACCGCCGCATCCGCATTCGGCGCCGCGAGCGTCGGCACCATCGGGATCTGATAGGCGGCGAACAGCGCCCCGACCTCGATCGGATCGAGCCACGAGCGGCCCTCCGCCAGCGCCTTCTCGATCACCAGCCGGGCCGCCTCTGTATCGGGATCGAACTCCTTGGGCAGGCTCGGCGGCACCTCGGTGAGAAGTTGCGCCGCCTCGCGATAACGCACCAGATTCATGATGCTGCGGACCGCATCGTCCTCTGTCGGGTAGTTCGGAATCCCGGCGGCATCGAACGCATGGGTGACGAATTCTTCAGCGCCGACCCAGACCGCGAACACCGGCTTGAAGAAGGTGCGGCGCACCCGCTCCTCGCCGACCAGCCGGATCACCGATTTGGCGATCTCGCTCGGCGACGCCATCGCGGTCTGCACGTTCATCACCAGAACCGCGTCGTTATCGGGGTCGGCCAGCAACGTCGACAGCGCGGTCGCGTAGCGCTCGGCATCGGCATCCCCGGTGATATCGACCGGATTGGAACCCGACCAACTCGGCGGCATCGTCGCGTTGAGCTTGTCGCAGACATCCTTGGAGAGCGTCGCCGGAATGCCGCCCAGTTCGGCCAACCGATCGACGGCCAGCACACCGATGCCGCCGCCATTGGTGAGGATCGCGACCCGCTTGCCACGCGGCGCGCTGACTCGACCGAGCGTCTCGGCGCAGTCGAACAATTCGCGCAGATCGAACACCCGCAGCATGCCAGCGCGGCGGAAGGCGGCATCGTACACTGCGTCGGCGCCGGCGAACGCCCCGGTGTGGGTCGCGGCCGCTTGAGCGCCGTGTGCGAGACGGCCCGACTTCACCACCACCACGGGCTTGACGCGCGCTGCGGCGCGAGCGGCCGACATGAATTTGCGCGCGTCGGTGATGGCCTCGATGTAGAGCAGGATGGCGCGGGTTTCGAGATCGGCCGCATAGTAGTCGAGCATGTCGGCGATATCGACGTCGAGCTGGTCGCCGATCGACACGATCCCCGAGAAGCCGATATCCTTGACGGCCGCCCAATCCACCATGCCGGCCGCGATCGCACCGGACTGTGAGATCAGCGCGAGATGGCCGCGCCGCGGCATGTGAGCCGCGAAGCTGGCATTGAGATTGGAAGCCGGCACCATCAGGCCGAGGCAGTTCGGCCCGAGCAACCGGATGCCCGATTTGCGCGCCGCAACATTGGCCGCTTCGGCGTAGGAGCCTTTGCCCCGCCCCATTTCGGCGCTGATGATGATCGCACCGGCGACGCCGCGTTCGCCGGCATCGCCGACGATCTTCGCCACCGAACGCGACGGCGCAGTGATCACGACCAGATCCGGAACGAATGGCAGCTCCGCGAGCGTGCGGACGGTCTTGAACCCTCCGATCTCGGGATAGCGCGGGTTGACCACGCCGATCTCACCCTTGAAACCGGCGCTGCGCAGATTTTCGAGGACGGCGCGGCCGAGCGACGCCGGGCGCGGACTGGCTCCGATCACCGCCACCGCAGCGGGCGCCAGGAGATTGCTTAATCGATAGGTCGACATCTCACCTCGGCACCGGGCACCGGAGGCCTATGTCCGTGGATGCATCGTGTCCCGGCGCCCGCCGACTGTGTAGTACAAATACGCGCCCGATTCCAATTCCGGTCGCCGCGGCTCAGCGCCGCGCGACTAGGGCGCAGCCTTGGTGAAGCTCGCCAGCGCCCTGATCACGTCCTCGCGGGAGATGATGCCCTCCAGCTTGCGGTCGTCTTCCAACACCGGAATGCTGCGGGTCTGGTGCTCGACCATCAATTGCAGAACCCGCGTCAGCTTGGTGTCGGCATGAACATAGATGAAGTCGGGCGTCATGATGTCGCCGACGGTCCGATTCATCAGATCGTCATAGTGAGGCAACATCTGGGTCGGATGGAACGCGAAGCAATTGAGAAAATCGTACTTCGTCACCAGTCCAATGGCGCGGGCGTTCTCCACGACCGGATAGGCATTGTAGTCGTCGCGCTCGAACTGGTCTTCCAGCTCGCGCATCGTCATTTCCCGCGATACGGATTTCACCGAGCGCGTCATGTGGTCGGCAACGGTGGCCTCGAGAAACTTGTACAAGAGCAGATTCCAATCGCCCGCAACGTTAGTCCGAGGGCGCAGGCTACGCGTATCGAGGCACCTGCTAATCGCCCTTTCGGGCAAATTGACCGCAGCTTTGCGGAATTGAATTGATTAAGGTCAATCACCCTCCGTTTTCCCGGACCTCTTGTTATCCTTGCAACAAATCCGTCCGACCGACCTGCACCACTGATCCAATTCCGGACAATACGTAGGTTCCCGAACATCCCCATGGACGATCCGATCCCCGCCTCCGAACGCTCAAGGCAGGAGCAGGTGTTCCGATTTGTCGCGGAAGCGACAACGCACGACGGTGCGTCCGCCACCCGGATCGATACCCACGGCGCCGTCGTGTTCTTGTCCGGGGATCGCGCGCTGAAGATCAAGCGCGCAGTGCGGTTCCCGTTTCTCGACTATTCGACGCTGGCGCGCCGCAAGGCCGCCTGCGAGCAGGAGCTCGAGATCAATCGCCGCTTCGCGCCGCAAATCTATCGCCGCGTGGTGCCGATCACGCGCGCTGCGAACGGCGCATTCGAAATCGGAGGCAACGGCGAACCGGTCGAATGGGCCGTCGAGATGCAGCGGTTCGACGAAAGCCGCACGATCGACCGTCTCACCCGGGAGCAACCGCTCGCGCCGGCCCTCGCCGACGCCATTGCGGATGCGATCGAGGCTTCGCATCGTTCGGCGCCGAAAGCCGACACGGCGACGTGGGTGGCATCGCTGCTCCCGATCCTTGCCGACAACACCAGCTCTTTCATCGCCGGCGGCTTCCCGCCCGACCGCGTCGCGGCGCTGGATCGTGCCAGTCGCTCCGCCTTCGAGCGAATCCGCCCGTTGCTCGAACAGCGCGGCGCGCAGGGATTTGTCAGGTGGTGCCACGGCGACCTGCATTTGGCGAACATCGTACTGATCGACGGCAAGCCCGTGCTGTTCGATGCGATCGAGTTCGACCCAGTCTTCGCTTCGGTCGACCTGCTCTATGATCTTGCTTTCCCGCTGATGGATCTGATCCAGCACGATCGCTGCGACGCAGCGGCCGGAGTGCTGAACCGTTATCTCGCGGTCGGCGACGAGGCCCATGCAGAAGGGCTGCGGGCCCTGCCGCTGTTGATGTCGCTCCGCGCCGCCGTCCGCGCCAAGGTGATGCTGTCGCGACCGGCCCTGGACGTTGCAACGGAGCGCAGCAACCGGCAAATCGCCATGTCCTATTTTGCTCTCGCCGAGCGACTGATCGCGCCGCCGCACCCCCGCCTCATCGCAGTGGGCGGCCTCTCAGGCACCGGAAAGTCGGTGCTTGCCCGGGGGCTATCGGGCCGCGTTCCGCCTCTGCCCGGCGCGGTGGTGCTACGTTCGGATGTGATCCGAAAGCGGCTCTTCGGGGTCGCCGACACCGAGCGGCTGCCGCAGGCCGGCTATTCGCGAGACGCGACCGCCGACGTGTATCGAATTCTTGGCGAGCGCGCCGCGCACATCCTGGCGCAAGGCTGTTCGGTGATCGTCGACGCCGTATTCTCCAGGCAGGAAGAACGCGCCGCGATCGAAGCCGTCGCCCGGGATCAGGACGTCGAGATTTCCGGGCTCTATCTTGTCGCCGACGTGAAGACCCGGCTCGATCGTGTCGCTCACCGGATCGGCGACGCGTCCGACGCTACACCCGACATCGTGCGGCAGCAGCAGGCCTATGAGCAGGGCGACATCGGCTGGACGACGATCGATGCGTCCGGCTCACCGGACAAAACCCTGATACGTGCCCTGGCGGCACTGCGGCTCGTCGATCAGGTCTGCAGCACGTAACTCCCTGGCGCATCCGGTAGTGCGGCAGCGTTCGCATCCGGCAGCCCCATCCGCGGCGGCGACACCGGGGCGCCCGATCGACCCGCGAGCCAATTCGCCCATTCGGTCCACCACGAGCCTTCGGCGTGCGGCGCTTCGGCGAGCCAGACGTCCGGTCCGACATAGGGACCATCGGCTTCCTTGACCATGACCTGATAGCCGTGAGCTTTCGGCGACGGCGGCGAGACGATGCCGGCATTGTGGCCGCCGCCGGTGAGGCAGAAGGTGATCTCGGCATCCGCCAGCAGATGGATCTTGTAGGTCGAGCGCCAAGGCGCGACGTGATCGCGCACGGTACCGACCACGAAGATCGGCGTGTGGATGTCCGACAGCGCGATCGGCTTGCCGTCGACCACGTAGTGGCCTTCGGCGAGATCGTTGTCGAGGAACAGCTTGCGCAGATATTCCGAATGCATCCGATAGGGCATCCGGGTCGCATCGGCATTCCACGCCATAAGGTCGTTGGGCGGGAACCGCTCGCCCATCAGATAGTCGCGCACCATTCGCGACCAGATCAGGTCGTTGGAGCGAAGGATCTGAAAGGCACCGGCCATCTGGCTGGTGTCGAGCACGCCGCGTTTCCACATCATGTCTTCGAGGAAGGCGACCTGGCTCTCGTTGATGAACAGCGTGAGCTCGCCGGCCTCGGTGAAGTCGGTCTGCGCGGCGAACAGCGTGATGGACTTCAGCCGATCGTCGCCGTCGCGCGACATCGCCGCCGCGGCGATCGACAGCAGCGTGCCGCCGAGGCAATAGCCGGCGGCATGAATCCGCTGACCCGGTACGATGGCGCCGACCGCATCGAGCGCAGCCATCACGCCGAGCCGGCGATAATCCTCCAGCGAGACGTCGCGCTCCTTCTCGGTCGGGTTGCGCCACGACACCATGAATACGGTGAAGCCCTGTTCGGTGAGGTACCTGACCAGCGAGTTGTGCGGCGACAGATCGAGGATGTAGTACTTCATGATCCACGCCGGCACGATCAGAACCGGCTCCGGCCGGACCTCTGCGGTGGCCGGGGCGTACTGGATCAGTTCGATCAGGTCGTTGCTGTACACCACCTTGCCCGGCGTCACGGCGACATCCCGGCCGACCTTGAAGTCGGGGTTCGGCTCCGGCTCGCGCGACACGGCGTGCAGCAGATCTTCCCACCAATTATGCAGGCCGGCCGTGATATTGCCGCCGCCGGACGCCAGCGTCTTCTGGATCACCTCCGGGTTCGTACCCGGAAAGTTCGACGGTGCGAATACGTCCAGCATCTGGCGCGTCGCGAACTCGACGATCTTCTCGTTCTGCCTCGACACGCCGCGATTGCCGGTGGTGGCCGCGTGCCACCATTCCTCGGCGAGCAGGAAGCTCTGCGCCATCAGGTTGAACGGCGGTTGCTGCCATTCCGGTGCGCTGAACCGCCGGTCCTGTGCCTGGGGCGCGATCAACGACCATGGTGCGACGGGAAACAGCGCCGCCTCCGTCACACGCGAGGCGCGGCGCAACGCATCATGGGCGAGTTCGAGACGACGCGCCGGCGACCAGAACAGATGCGACAGCCAGTCCGCATAGGCCAGCAGCAGCGCGGTGGGCGACAATCCGCCTGTCAGCGGCGCCAAGGTCGCATGCAGACCGCGATCGCTGTCCCTGGCGCGCGCATGCGCGGCTGCCTGCGGCGACTCGACGTTGGCGGGAAGCCCTGGGGCTTGGTTCTGCAGCATCATCGCCTCTTCTGGGTGCGCCTCGGGTGGCACTGGAAGGTATCGCCGGCCGCTTCCCCGCGGCAGCGCGACTTCATCGACAGATAGGATGACGAAGCTGTCATAGCGTCGTCACAGGACGGCGGATCGCAGCGATTTGTCTGATGGTTAAGCTTGCGTCGCGATGCGTCGGTCCTCAGCCTGGCAGCCGCTGCCGAAGAGGCGTTGATGACGATCAATGCGGGATTGGACGGAGCCGATCTCCGAGGCTGCGGATCGCTCACCGGGCGAGGAACACACACCGGGCGGATTGTTCAAGAAGATGCTGGGTGACGCCGCCGAGAATCCACTCCCGAAACCGGGAGTGACCATAGGCCCCCGCAATGACAGCGCCGGCGCCGATGTGGTCGGCGACTTTGTCGAGCCTTGCGGCGACCTCACCGGCCTCGGCGGGCACGTCGCCCACCGCATGGATATGATGCCGGGACAGCCAGTCGACGACGTCGTGGATGCCCGCCAGCGCCTCGGCCCGGTCACCGTCCTCCTCGACGATCTCGACCACGGTGACATGGCTGGCCTGGCGCAGCAGCGGCAGAGCGTCGACGATAGCGCGACGCGCTTCCGGATTGTCCTTCCACGCGACCATCACGCTCGACAGATCGACCCGACAGACCCCGGCCGGCACCGCCAGCAACGGGCGTCCGATCCGCATCACGAGATCGGCCGGATCGGCGACGGTGAACGGGTCGGTCAACGCCCCGCGATCGGCTGCGCCGGCCACGACGACGTCGGCTGCCCGGGCTTGCTGCACGATGTACTTGGCCGGCTGGCCGATCGCCGAGCGCCATTGCAGTTCGCGGGCACGGCCGCGCATCGCCTCGCGGAACTCGGTCTCCAGATCGGCGAGCCGCTGCCGGATCGTGCTGATCCCCTGTTCGAGCAGCCGGTCGGCCTGATCTCCCGAGGTATAATACAGCGGCGGGCTGAGGTCGGACGCCGCGACGCCGATCAGCCGCGCCTCGAACCGCTCCGCCAACTCTGCGGCGACCCCGAGCGCATACGCATTCGGCTGGTCGCATTGCAGCGCGACCATGACCGTCGAATACGTCATCGGAACCTCCCTTTGGACTGGTCGCCCGAACTAATCGTCCTGACCGGGCGCCTCCTTGCTGCAGGCGAGCCATGTTCGGGCAGCGGGCATATCGACACGATGAGCTAGATCAAAGTGCAGCGGCCTCAGGCGGATATATTCCGGACCACAAATCGCCGCACGTGCGATCCGGAGACCACTGCCATGCTGAACGATGTCGTCGTGCACATTCCGGCGGACCGGCCGGCAGACGGAATCATCGACTGCGCTGTTTCGGTCGCCAAGACCTTCGACGCTCATCTGGACGGCATCGTCTGCACCTATCAGCCGATCAATCCGGCGATCGTGGTCGGTGCTTCGACCGCCTACTACGCCGCTGTCAATCAGTACAACACCGACAATGACGACGCCGCCGCGCGGCTCGACCAGTTCGAGATCGCAGCCCGCGCCGCGGCCGTCACCCACGGCGCACGCAGCGTCTGCGACACGCCGGTGCTCGCCAACGAATCGCTTTCGGAGATCTCGCGGCTGTACGACCTCAGCATCGTGCCGCAGCCCGATCGCGCCAAGCCCGGCCATCAGGATCCGCTGCCGGAAAGCATTCTGTTCAACTCGGGCAAGCCGATGTTGATGGTGCCGTATATCCACAAGGGACCGCTGAATCTCGACCGCGTGCTGGTGTGCTGGGACGGCGGCCGCCCGGCTGCCCGCGCCGTGCACGACGCGATGCCGTTCCTGCGCCGGGCCAAGACGATCGACGTGTTGGCGGTGAACGAGGACGAGGATGACGTCGGCCAAGCGACGACCAAGGCGCTGCTGGCCCATCTGATGCGCCACGACCTCGCCGCCACCGCCCACCACTTCACCGCGCCGCCGACCAACGTCCACAACACCATCCTGTCGATGGCGTCCGACTGTGGAGCCGACCTGCTGGTGATGGGCGGCTACGGTCATTCGCGGCTGCGGGAGTTCATTCTCGGTGGTGTCACCCGCGGCATCTTCAAGTCGCTGACGCTGCCGGCGCTGATTTCGCACTGAGCTGCGTCCGCAGCGATCGCAAACGGGCGAACGGACTTCGATCAAGGCGGCACCGATGTGCCGGAGGGGATACGGATATGCGCGCAGACCAGATCATGACATCGCCAGTGGTGACGATCAGCCCCGAGGCTTCGATCGTCGATGCCGCCAACGCGATGCTGCAGCACCACGTCAGCGGCCTGCCGGTGGTGGATGCCGACGGACGGCTGATCGGCATCATCTCGGAAGGCGACTTCATCCGCCGCGCCGAACTCGGCACACAGCGCAAGCGCAACCGCTGGCTACGGCTGCTGCTCGGTCCGAGCACCTGCGCGGACGACTTCGTCCATGAGCACGGGCGCAAGGTCGGCGAGGTGATGACCCATCATCCTCACACGATCACCGGGGACACGTCGGTCGAGACGATCGTCCGGACGATGGAGAAGCACCACGTCAAGCGGCTGCCGGTGATGCAGGGCGACCGTCTGGTCGGGATCGTCACGCGCAAGAACCTGCTGCGCGCGGTCGCCGAACTCGCCCGTCAGGCGCCGGACCCGTCCGCCGCTGACGACAAGATCCGGGACCGGATCATCGCCGAAATCGAGCGCAACGACTGGCGTCCGTTCGGGCTGAGCGTGGTGGTG
Source organism: Rhodopseudomonas sp. AAP120 (assembly GCF_001295845.1). Classification (GTDB taxonomy): domain Bacteria; phylum Pseudomonadota; class Alphaproteobacteria; order Rhizobiales; family Xanthobacteraceae; genus Rhodopseudomonas. The sequence continues at coordinate 64,028 of NZ_LJIC01000129.1, forward strand.
CGCAACGGCGTCGTGCATCTCAACGGCGTGATCACCGAAGAGAGTTCGCGCCAGGCGGTGATCGTGGTCGCCGAGAATGTCTGCGGCGTCAAGGAGGTGCACGACCACCTGTGCTGGGTCGATACCATGTCGGGCTTTTATCTCAATTCGCCGGAAGACGACCGCTCCGCCAAGAAGACGATCTGACATTCGCACGCCTTCGGGCGAGCAAGGGCTTGACACCATTGACCGATGCGGCAAACCGACAGTTTGCCGTGTCGGTTTTTTGCTGACTGCAGCGTCCGTTGCGGATCAGAACACCTATATGATAAGACCAATCCTATGAGTTGCGAAGGTAGCGCGTGACCGTTCTAGCCCAATCATCGGAGGACCTTGCGCGCGACCGGCGGCTGCAGCAAGGCATCGATCAATACGGCGTGGGGAGTTGGGAGCTCAATCTCGCCACGCGGGAATTGGTGTGGTCGGTGACGGCCAGACGCCTGTTCGGCGTCGCCCCGGATGCTCCGGTCGACTTTGACGCGTTTCTGTCGCTGATCGATCCGGAGGATCGTGACCGCGTCGCGCAGGCGATGCAGCGCTCGATCGATAACGGCGAAAACCTCGATATCATGTACCGCGTCGTGGACCGCGGCCAGGCGAGCCACTGGCTGCGCTCGCGCGGCGGCCTGATCAGGGAGGACGGCGGCGCCGGCTATCTCTGCGGCATCGTGCTCGACGTCGACCAGCAGAAGGTGCTCGAACAGGAGCTTCGGCTGCAGCAGAGCCAGCTCCGCTCGATCCTCGACACCGTGCCGGACGCGATGATCCTGATCGACGGCCGCGGCATCATGCGGTTCTTCTCCAGCGCCGCCGAGCGGATGTTCGGACTGACCGAGCGGGAAGCGATCGGCCAAAACATCAGCATCCTGATGCCCCGCCCGGACGCCACCCGCCACGACAACTACATCACCCGCTACAACTCCACCGGCGAACGCCACATCATCGGCATCGGCCGCATTGTCACCGGCCAGCGCAAGGACGGCACGACCTTCCCGATCCATCTGTCGATCGGCGAGATGGAGTCCGGCGGCGAGCGCTACTTCACCGGCTTCATTCGCGATCTCACCGAGTATCAGCAGACCCAGGCCCGGCTGCACGAATTGCAGGCCGAACTCGTCCACGTCTCGCGCCTCACCGCGATGGGCGAAATGGCGTCTGCACTCGCGCACGAGCTCAATCAGCCGCTGTCGGCCATCAGCAACTACATGAAAGGGTCGCGGCGGCTGCTCGCTGCGAGCCGCGATCCGAACACGGCCAAGATCGAGAACGCGATGGAGCGCGCCGCCGAGCAGGCGCTGCGCGCCGGCCAGATCATCCGCCGGCTGCGCGACTTCGTGGCCCGCGGCGAATCCGAGAAGCGGGTCGAGAGTCTCGCCAAGCTGGTCGAGGAAGCGGGCGCGCTCGGTCTCACCGGCGCGCGCGAACAGGGTGTGGTGCTGCGCTTCCAAATGAACCCCGCCAACGATCTGGTACTGGTCGACCGCGTCCAGATCCAGCAGGTGCTGGTCAATTTGTTCCGCAACGCGCTCGAGGCGATGGCGAACTCGCCGCGAAAGGAATTGTCGGCGTCGAATGCGCGGGTCGCCGACGACATGATTGAAGTGACCGTTTCGGACACCGGCAGCGGCATCCCGGACGACGTCAAGGCAAAGCTTTTTCAGACCTTTTTCACCACCAAGGACACCGGAATGGGCGTTGGACTGTCGATCAGTCGCTCGATCATCGAAGCCCATGGCGGGCGGATGTGGGCGGAGACCAACAGCGCGGGCGGCGCGACTTTTCGTTTCACGCTGCCGATTGCGCCGGGCGAGGACGTGAGCGATGGCGCGTAAGGGCATTGTCTATGTGATCGACGACGATCAGGCGATGCGGGAGTCGATCGATTTCCTGCTCACCTCCGCCGATTACGAGGTCCGCCTGTTCGAATCCGCCGCGTCGTTTCTCGATGCGATGGCCAACATCGCCTTCGGCTGCGTGCTGTCCGACGTCCGGATGCCGGGGATCGACGGGCTGGATCTGTTGAAGCGGCTGAAAGCCGGCCGCAGCCGGCTGCCGGTGGTGATCATGACCGGCCATGGCGACGTGCCGCTCGCGGTGGAAGCCATGAAGCTCGGTGCGATCGACTTCATCGAAAAGCCGTTCGACGACGATCGCCTGATCGGCCTGATCGAAACCTCGTTGAAGCAGGCCGGCGACGAAGCCAGGAGTGAGGCCGTATCACAGGATATCGTCGCGCGCGTCCAGTCGTTGAGCCCGCGCGAACGCCAGGTCATGGACGGACTGATCGCCGGCATGTCGAACAAGGTGATCGCACGCGAGTTCGACATCAGTCCCCGCACCATCGAGGTCTATCGCGCCAACGTGATGACCAAGATGCAAGCCTCGAGCCTGTCGGAACTCGTCCGAATGGCGATGCGCGGTGGCGTGATCAAGGATTGAGGCAGATCAACCCACGTCGCCGGGCGGCGATTATCGTTCCGGCTATGAGAAAATTGTTCGCTGGACCGGGTGCGTAGGAAGCAAGTAATGACCTGCGCGCCCTCAAAAATTGTTGTCTACGTCGTCGACGACGATCAGGGCGTCCTCGGATCGCTGCGATTCCTGCTGGAAACCGACGGATTCGAAGTTCGTACGTTTCGCAGCGGGCCGGCGCTGCTCGACTCGCTCGACGACGGACGCGCGGATTGCATCGTCGTGGACTACAAGATGCCCGGCATGAACGGCATCGACCTCGCGCAAAAGTTGCGCGACCGCAAGGTCGCCTGTCCCGTCGTGATGATCACCGGCTATCCGGACGAGAGCATTTCGAGCCGCGCCGCGGCCGTCGGCGTACGCCATGTCGTGCTGAAGCCGCATCTCGAAGAGAGCCTGGTGTTTCATATCCGCGGCGCGCTCAAGAATGACGGCGCGCCGCTCTGTACGCCGGGTCTTTGACTTCACCTAAACCGTTGATATTGCTCAGTAGGCGGAAGTGGTGGACGGCCATCGTCTCCGTAAAACCCCTTAGGGAACCCACCTTAAGATATGGGGCGAAATATTCGGCCTCGGAAATCTTCACTACAACCACGCCATCCGATCCCGATACCCGCAGGAGATGGCAAGATGCTGAACCAGTCGCTCAGGGCCCCGACCGTCGCAAAGGCTCCGGTTGACCCCTCCCGTTCCCCGGCTGATCAGTTTTTTGCAACCACCGGTCACGCCGGCCTGATCGCCTCCGAGTTCACCTACAAGAAGGAAGAGGAGATCTACGGCGAGGACGAGCCTTCCGAATACGTCTATCAGGTCGTGTCGGGTGCGGTCCGCAGCTACAAGCTTCTCTCCGACGGCCGCCGCCAGATCGGCGCCTTCTATCTCCCCGGTGACGTGTTCGGGCTGGAGTCGGGACCGACCCATCGCCTCACCGCGGAAGCCATCGTCGACACCACCGTTCGCCTGCTGAAGCGCCGCAGCCTGGAACAGGCCGCCGCCACCGACGTCCATGTCGCCCGCAGCCTGTGGTCGATGACCGCCGGCGAGCTGCGCCACGCCGAAGATCACATGCTGCTGCTCGGCCGCAAGAATGCGATGGAGCGGGTCGCCAACTTCCTGCTCGAGATGGATCGCCGCCTCGCCGTCGCCGGCATGATGGCGCTGCCGATGTGCCGCCGCGACATCGGCGACTATCTCGGCCTCACCCTCGAGACCGTGTCGCGCGCGCTGTCGCAGCTGCAGAGCCAGGGCATCCTCGGCTTCTCCGGCGCCCGCCAGATCGAACTGCGCAACCGCCAGCAGCTGCGTAACTTGGACGCGTAACGCGTCCACCCATCGGATCGGATCGGATCGAGAGTGCCGGCTCGCAGGGTCGGCACTTTTCGTTTGGAGGACCGGTAAGAGAGGGCTGAGCTCGTTGGGCGGCTGAGCAAAGCAAGGCCCACGCCCCCTGCAGACAACCCACGTGACCACGGCGCGGCGGGTCTTTGCCGTCCGGCCACGTCAGAAAATTTTTCCTTCTCGGGCCATTTCTTAAGAGAACGAACGCGTTGCGCCTACGCATTTCGCCAGCTCGCAGATTTTTATTTCCCAAACTTGATTGACTTGGCTTCCCCGGCCCGACCTGATGGCCGTCCCGGCGAACCTTTGCGCTGGCCGTATATGGCCAGGACGCGGCGGCGGTTCGCCTTTCATCGTCGCAGGGATTTTTGCTATGACCGAGAAACTTCACCCCGAGACCCTCGCGCTGCATGCCGGCTGGCGCGCCGATCCGTCGACCGGCTCGGTCGCGGTGCCGATCTTCCAGACCACCTCGTATCAGTTCAACAACACCGAGCACGCCGCGAACCTGTTCGCGCTGAAGGAGCTCGGCAACATCTACACCCGCATCGGCAACCCGACGACCGACGTGCTGGAGAAGCGAATCGCCGCGCTGGAAGGCGGCGTCGCGGCGCTCACTGTCGCCTCCGGCCAGGCCGCGTCCGCCCTGTCGCTGCAGAACCTCGCCCGCGCCGGTGACAACGTCGTCAGTTCGACTGACCTGTATGGCGGCACCTGGAATCTGTTCGCCAACACGCTGAAGGACCAGGGCATCGAAGTGCGCTTTGTCGATCCGTCCGATCCCGAGGCGTTCGAACGCGCGACGGACGACCGCACCCGCGCCTACTATGCCGAGACCTTGCCCAACCCCAAGCTGGCGGTGTTTCCGATCGCCGAAGTCGCCGCGATCGGCCGCAAGCACGGCATCCCGCTGATCGTCGATAACACTGCGGCGCCGCTGCTGGTGAAGCCGCTCGAACACGGTGCCGCCGTCGTCGTGTACTCGGCAACCAAATATCTCGGCGGCCACGGCACCTCGATCGGCGGTCTGATCGTCGACGGCGGCAATTTCGACTGGGAGAAGTTCCCGCAGCGCCAGCCCGCCCTGAACACCCCGGACCCGAGCTATCACGGCGCCGTCTGGGTCGAAGCGGTGAAGCCGCTGGGCCCGATCGCCTATATCATCAAGGCACGGACCACGCTGCTGCGCGACCTCGGCGCCGCGCTGTCGCCGTTCAACGCGTTCCAGATCCTGCAGGGACTGGAAACTCTGCCGCTGCGGATCGAGCGTCACGTCCAGAACGCCCAGGCGGTCGCCGACTATCTCGAAAAGCGGCCGGAAGTCGTCAAGGTGATCCACCCCTCCAAGCAGACCGGCGTCGCCCACGAACGCGCGGATCGTTACCTGAAGGGCAAATTCGGCGGCCTGGTCGGCTTCGAACTCGCCGGCGGCTTGGAGGCCGGGCGCAAATTCATCGATGCGCTGCAGCTCTTGTATCACGTCGCCAATATCGGCGATGCCCGCAGCCTCGCCATCCACCCGGCCTCGACCACGCACTCGCAGCTGTCCACCGAAGACCAACTCGCGACCGGCGTGTCGGACGGCTATGTCCGGCTGTCGATCGGCCTCGAGCATATCGACGACATCATCGTCGATCTGGAACGCGGCCTTGCGGCGGGACGTCTCGCCCGAGCCGCGTAACGGAACCTCGCTGCTTGCCTCCGGTTGTCGCTCGACAAAGGTTTCGAACGGCATTCCGGAGGCGACATGCAGCAGAAGATCACGGGCGCGTTTTCAACCAGACGCGCCGCCGAACTCGCGGTCGAGCGGTTGGTGCAGGAACACGGCGTCGACCGCAAACAGGTCGTCGTGCAGGCCCGGGGCCAGGACAACAGCGCCGGCACCAAACCGGCCGGCGCCGATCGCGAAAGCGGTCATCCTGGTGAGGACAAGCACGGCGATCCGGAGCTGAACGACGTTATCGAAGTCTCGGTCTCCGGCGGCGACGCCAGCGTGATCAAAGCCGCGATGAAAGACGCGGGGGCAAGTTCCGTCGGCGCCGGATAGACGTCCTTTGTAGGGTGGGCAAAGGCGCGGAGCGCGTGGGCCTCGTTGCGCACAGCCCACGCTACGAAGGAGACGGAATGAGGGCCATCAGCGTCATCGGTGCAACGCCGAACAGGATGATCAGCGCGCAACAAACCATCAGCAAACCACGGTCGAGCGCGGACAGCGGCTCGGACTCCTCATGGCTCTGCCCGACCAGGGGCGCGGTGAAAAAGCGCGCGTAGTAGTAGAAGCCCAGCGACGAGCCGGCGACCACGATGGCCAGCAGCGTCCACAATCCGCCGTCGACCAGCACGCGTAGCAAATACAGCTTGGCGATGAAGCCACCGGCGGCCGGCAGGCCGGCGAGCGACAGCATCGACAGCGACAGTGCGATCGCTTCCAGTGGACGGCGCTTCACAAGTCCATGCAGATCCGGCAGCGTCGGGGCGCGGCCGAGCAGCCCGGCGACACACAGCGCGGCCAGCATCGCCGGCGCGTAGGCGCCGAGATAGAACAGCGCCGCCTCACCGGCCAGCGGCTGTCCCGACGCCAGGATCAGCGCCACATAGCCCGAATGCGCGATGGTCGAATAGCCGAGCATGCGCGGTAGTTGCGGCTGGCCCAGCGCCAGCAGATTGCCGGCGAGCACCGAGGCGGCGCCAAGCGCGGCGAGGCCGCTGCTCCACACCGGCTCGGGCAGATGCGCGGTGAGCACCAGCCGCAGGATCACGATGGTCATCGCGGCTTTCGACACGACGCCAGCTAGCGCCGCGGCGCTCGAGGGCGACGCCTCGAACGCGTCGGGTGTCCACATGTGGAACGGCACCAGCGAGAACTTGAAGCCGAGGCCGGCGAGCAGCAGCGCGGTGCCGAGCGCTGCCAGCGCGCCCTGGCCAGTCCAGCCGGCGAAATCGAGCGCGCCGGTCTCCGCATAGATCAGCGCGATGCCGAGCAGCAGCGCCGATGACGCCAGTCCGCTCATCACCAGAAACTTGTAAGCCGCCTCCAGCCCCTGCCGCGACAGCCGGAACGCGAACAATGCGATCAGCGACAGGCTGACGATCTCGATGCCGAGAAACAGCGTCGCGGCGTGGCCTGCGCCCGCCAGTGTCACCGCGCCGATCGCGACCAAGACCAGCAGCGACGGAGCTTCCTTGGCCGGGTGGCCGGCGCGCAGGAACACCAGCGCGCCGAGCGAGGCCAGACAAATATAGACGATGCCGAACCGCGCGATCGCATCGTCGGTGAACAGCGCCCCTATCGGCGCCGCCGGCGCGCCGACGCGGAGCAGCACCAGCGCCGCAGCCGCAGCAAGGCCGGCCGCCGCCGCGGCCTGCCCGGCTTCGAGCCGCGCCAACGGCACCAGCATCATCGCCGCGATGGCGGCGACGGCCAGCGCGATGAGCGGCGAAAGCGCGGCGAACTGGGCTGCGGTCATGATGCGGCGATCACGGCGTCTGCGTCAGCGCGGCTTTGATGGCCGGCTCGAGCAGAGCCAGCAGGCTCTGCGGATACAGTCCGATGATCAGCGTCGCCGCGCTCATCACCAGCACCGGCCAATACTCGCGCCAACTCAGATCGGCGAGCGGCGCCTTCGGCTGCGCCGCGCCGAACACCAGTCCCTTGAGCAGCCGAGTCGCATAGATCACCGACACGACGAGCGTCGACAGCGCCAGCAGCGCGAACACCCAGTTGACCTGGAAGATGCCGACCACCACCAGCGCCTCGCCGACGAAATTCGCCGTGCCGGGCAGCGCCAGCAGCGCCGAGCAGAACAGCGCGAACGCCGCGGCGAAGCGCGGCGCGCTCTGCTGCAATCCGCCGAGCTGGCGCAGGTCGCGCGTGTGGGTGCGCTCGTACAGCGCGCCGATCAGCAGGAACAGCGCCGAGGCGGAGAACGAATGCGCGATCATCTCGACCGCCGCACCGGCGAGCGCGTAGTGCACGCCGGCGGCGATGCCCATCAGCACGATCGACATGTGGGCGATCGACGTGTAGGCGACCAGCCGCTTGGCGTCGTTCTGTCCGCAAGCAACGAGGCCTCCATACAGCGCGCCGGCGGCGCCGAGCGCGATGCCATAGGGCGCGACCGCGGCGAGACCTTGCGGAAACAGCATGGGAGCGAAGCGGAACAAGCCGTAGGCGCCGGTCTTCAGCAGAATGCCGGCGAGCAGGATCGAGCCGGCGGTCGGCGCCAGCGTGTGCGCTTCGGGCAGCCAGGCGTGGAACGGCGGCACCGACAGCTTGACCATGAAGGCGAGCGAGAAGCCGAGCAGCATCCACACCTGGACCGAGGTGGAGAGCTTCATCTCGGCCAGTTCGAAGGCGCTGAACGTCATGTGATCGGCCATCGCCGCCAGCGCAAACGACGCCGCCAGCAGGCCGAAGCCGGCGACCGCGTTGAAGATCAGGAATTTCAGCGCCGCGCCTTCCTTGTCGACGTGGCCCCACACCGCGATCAGCATGAAGGCCGGCACCAGCATCGCTTCCCAGAAAAACGCGAAGATCAAAAGGTCGAACGAGACGAACACGCCGACGGTCGCCGCCACGGTCCAGCACAGGCTGGCGTGAAACAGGCCCGACTGCGTGCGGATCTCCGACCACGACGCCATCACCGAGATGATGCCGAGCCCGGCCGCGATCGCGATCAGCGCCGCGGACAATCCGTCCAGCGCGAAGTCGAGCGCGATGCCGAACGACGGCACCCACGGATAGCTGACCTTGGCGTACCAACGTCCTTCGGGCGCGCCGGCGACGATCCCGATCAGCAACAACAGCATTAGCGCAAAAGTCGCGATTGCGACCCAGCGCTCGCGCTCGCCTTTGCCGGCGACCAGGAATGCGACAAGGCCGCCGATGGTCGGCAGCAGGATGAGCGCGATCAGCGCCATGACGTCCCCCACGCGTAGAGCAGAAGGGCGGCGCAGCCGACCGCCACCCACAAGGTCTGGTCGCGCACGCGGCCGGTCTGCAGCCGCCGCGCATAGCCCCAGGCGGCTCCGACGCCGCCGGCCAGCCCCAACCAAGCACGATCGATCCGATCCGGATTGAACCGCGCCACGAAGAACCCGACGAACAGCCGGGCCACCACGATCAACAAGCGGCCGACCGGATCGCCGGCCACCATCCGCACCACCGGCGTCTGGCCGTCGGTCGCGCGGGTGATCAGATCGGTGCGAATGCCGCGGACCTGGCCGGCGCCGCGGCCGAGCGGATCGTCGGTCACCAGCCCGGGCACGTCGACGCCGCCGCGCCGCAGCAGCACCGCATCCGCCACGGCCTCGGTGCCCTCCGCATTGCCGAGCACAGTGGCGACGCGACGGAAACGGCGGACAAAATAGAAGTAGTAAAGCACGTCGACGCGGAAGACGCGGAGGTGGCGCAGCCGACGCGCCCAGCGCTCCAGCACCGGCGGATGCCGCACCAGCCAGCGCGCCAGCAGCACGCCGAGGACGGGCGCGGCAGCGCCGAGCAGCGCAGGCAGCAGCGGAATGTGTTCCGGCGCGCCGCCGGTGAAGTCGATCAGCACACCCACGGACAGGCCGCCGGCGACGGCGAGGAAGGTCAGCACCGCGAGCGGCAGCACCACCGGCAGGCCGCCCCAGGGCGGCGCGGCCATATCGGCGGTTTCGCCCGCGGCAACGAACACGACCCGGAATGCATAGGCGCCGGTCAGCACCGCCGCGCTGGCGGCAAGCAGCCAGAGCGGCACGCCCCACGGTCCGCTGCTCCACACCGCAGCGAGCACCGCCTCCTTCGAGTACCAGCCGGCGGTGATCACCGGCAGGCCCGCGAGCGACGCCGCGCCGATGGCAAAGCTCCAGAACGCCAGCGGCTGGCGATAGCGCGAGCCGCGCAGCGCCGCGATCGCGGTCGAGCCGCCGGCCGCGTGGCTCATCACGCCGGCGCTGAGGAACAGCAGCGACTTGAACGCCGCATGGATGGCGAAGTGCGCCAGCGCCACCGCCGGCGCGCCGAGCCCCAGCGCCAGCACCATGAAGCCGATCTGGCTCATGGTCGAGAACGCCAGCAGCTTCTTAACGTCGGTCTGGATCAGCGCGACCAGCGCGCCGAGCGCCGCGGTGAGGATGCCGAGCATCGCCACCATCGCGGAGATTTCCGGCGCGGCGGCGAACAGCGGCGCCAGCCGCGCCAGCAGGATGACGCCGGCCGCCACCATCGTGGCCGAATGCAGCAGTGCCGACACCGGCGTCGGGCCGGCCATCGCGCTCGGCAGCCAGGTGTGAAACGGGATCTGCGCCGACTTGCCCAGCGCACCGAGAGCGATCAGCCCGGCGATCGGTCCAAGCCGCCACGGATCGATGCCCGGCACCGCCGCCAGCATGCCGTCGAGCCGCGTCGTGCCGGCGGACAGGAACAGCATCATCAGACCGGCGAGCAGCAGGCTGTCGGCGACACGGGTGGTGATCAGCGCCTTGCGGCCTGCGGCGACCGCCTTGGGCAGCCGGTCGTAGAACGCGATCAGCATGAAGCTGCACAGGCCGATGGTTTCCCAGCCGAGGAACAGCAGGATGACGTCGGCGGCGAACACCACTGCCAGCATCCCGGCCAAGAACAGGTTCATCACCGCAAAGAAGCGGCGTAAATCCGGAAGCGGCTCGGACGCCATGTAGGCGCCCGAATAGATCAGCACCAGCGCGCCGACCAGCACCACGGTGCCGCCGGTGACCATGCTGAGCGGGTCCATCGACATCGCGATTTGCGCGACGAACACTCCGGTATCGATCGACAGGATCGGCACCACCGCGCCGGCGACGCAGCCGCCATCGCTGCAGGACAGCGCCACCGGGGCGAACAGCAACGCCGGCAGCACCGCAGCGCCGACGCCGAGCGCGATCACCGCAGCGCGCGGCAGCGCGACCGGCAACAGCGACAGCACGATGAAGCCGAGCAGCGCCGGCACAGGGACGAAGGGAAGCAGCTGCGCCATGCTCACCCCTTCAGGCCGCTGATGGCGTCGCTGTCGTCGCTGCCGGCGATGCGGCGGATGCGCAGCAGCAGCGCCAGTCCGACCGCGACCTCGGCGGCGGCGAGCGTCAGCACCAGAATGAACATGCCCTGCCCTTGCGGATCGGCGTGATACGCACCGGCCGCCACGAAGGCGAGCGCCGGGCCGCTGAGCGCGACCTCCAGCGCGACCAGCTGAAACAGGATGCCGCGCCGCGCCAGCACGCCGAACACGCCGATGGCGAACAGGCCAGCGGCGAGGATCATCAAGCCGATCAGATCGGAGCCGGTCATGGGCGCTTCCCCGATGCGCGATCGCTGCGGCCGATATGGCGGACGCCGATCAGGCCGGCGAGCAGCAGCAGCGAGGCGAGTTCGATCGCCACTGCCCACGGCCCGAACAGCAGCCTTCCGACCTGCTGCGCCGACACCGGCGCGGCGGCGGTGTCGGCGGCGATGCCGAACTGCCCGAACACGAACGGCGCAACCACCAGCACCGCCATCGCCAGCGGCAGCGGCCAGGCGCCGCGCAGCGCCAGCCGTTCGCGCGCGCTCGCCTCGGGCGAAGTCGGCAGCGTCATCACCACGAACACGAACAGCACCACGATCGCGCCCGCATAGATCATGATCAGCAGCACTGCCGCGAAAGCCGCGCCGAGCGCGAAGAAGCACACCGCCAACGCCAGCAGCGTCACCACCAGATACAGCAGCGCGTGCACCGCATTGGGCCGCGTCACTGCGAGCCCGGCGGACACGAGCGCAAAGGCGCCGGCATAGAGCGCGAGCAAGAGGCTCATGGCAGCAGCCCCTTCAGATCGACCGGCGGCGCTTCGTGCTCGGCCTCACCCTTGTCCTTGCCGGCGATCGCCTTGCCGGCCACCGACCAGTAGCGATAGCCCCGCACCTTGCCCTCGCCGGCAATCAGCAGATCGTGCTTCTCGTACACCAGCGCATCGCGCCGCCACTCGCCGAGCTCGAAATCCGGCGTCAGCTGGATCGCCGCGGTCGGGCACGCCTCCTCGCAGAAGCCGCAGAAGATGCAGCGCGCAAAATTGATGCGGAAATGTTCAGGGTACCAACGGCCGTCGTCGGCGACGGCTTTGGCCAGATCGATGCAGCCGACAGGGCACACCGCCGCGCACAGATTGCAGGCGACGCAGCGCTCCTGCCCATCCGGATCGCGCGTCAGCACGATGCGGCCGCGCATCCGCGGATACAGCTTCGGCTTCTCTTCCGGATAGAGCTGCGTCTCCGGCTTGACGAACAGCTTGCGTCCGACGCGGAGCAGCGCTTCGAGCCATCCGAATCCGATCATGACGCGCTCCTCGCCACCACGACGATGCCGGTGAGCAGCAGATTGAGCAGCGACAGCGGCAGCGCGATCTTCCAGGCGAAGCTCAGCAACTGATCGTAACGCGGCCGCGGCAGCGTCGCACGCAGCCAGACGAAGGCGACCGCGATGATGCCGGTCTTGAGGCCGAACCACACCGGCCCGGGCAACCACGGCCCAAGCCAGCCGCCGAAGAACAGCGTCACCGCCAGCGCCGACACCAGCAGCACCGCGAGATATTCGCCGAGGAAGAACAGGCCGAACGACATGCCGGTGTATTCGGTGATGAAGCCGGCGACGAGGTCGTTTTCGGATTCGGGCAGATCGAACGGCAGCCGATGCGCGGCGGCGACGCCGGCGATGGTGAACAGCGCCGCGCCGAGCGGCTGCAGCAGCACGAACCAGGCGCCACGCTGCGCCTCGACGATCTCGCTCATCGACAGCGAGCCGGCCAGCATCACCACGCCCATCAGCGACAGGCCGAGGAACACCTCATAGGCCAGCATCTGCGCGGCGGCGCGCATGCCGCCCATCAGCGAGAAGCGGTTGTGCGACGCCCAGGCGCCGAGCAGCACCGCATAGGCGGTGAGCCCCAGCATGCCGAGCAGAAACAGCACCCCGACATCGACCGGCGCCAGCGCGATGCCGTCGCCGATCGCCACCACGCCGAAGCCGATCAGCACCGGAGTCGCGGCGACGGCGGGTGCGAGAAGGTAGGTGATCTTGTCGGCGCCGGGCGGCGGCACGTCTTCCTTGGTGAGGATCTTCACCGTGTCGGCGACCCATTGCAGCGAACCGAAAGGCCCGACGCGGTTCGGGCCGTAGCGCTCCTGCACGAAGCCGAGCAGCCGCCGCTCCACCCAGGTGAAGGTGCCGGCGATGACCAGCAGCGCCATGATCAGCGTCACCGAAATGGTCGCGGTGATGATCATCCCGATCATGACGCCGGCTCCACCTTGACGCGGCGCAGCGGCCCGCGCGGCACGAGCACGCCGGCGCTGATCGCGACGCAGCCGCGCGGCACGGAGGCATCGAGCGAAACCGGCGCGGCGCATGGCTCGCCGTCGATCAGCACGGCCGCGCCATCCGCAAGACGCTGCATCGCGGCGTCGTCGGGATGCAGCAGCACGCGAGGCCCGGGCCGCCGAGCCGTGAGCAACGCGCTGGCGCGGCTCAGATCGAAGCCGGTGAAGGCGTCGTGGAGCGGGATCAGCAGCAGGCCCTCGCCTTTCGCCGGCTCTGCCGACACGACGTCCGGCAAGGATGCCTCGCCCGCCTTCAGCAACATCGCGCCCGGATCGCCGCCGCGCAGCGGGCCGCCGATCTCTTCGACGAATCGGGCGACATTGTTGGCCGAGTGCTGTCCGGAGGTCTTGTAGCTGGTGATCAGCGACGGCGGCACTTTGGTGCCGCGCGCGCCCTTGATGCCGAAGGTCAGCGGCGAATCCGGATCGATCGGCGGCGCCGCATCGGCGAACTGCCCGGCACGATCGTCCGCGGTACGGCCCGAATACGGCCGCGGCGCGCGCGTCACCTGGCCGTCGGCCATCATGAAATCCGCATCCGGCGCACCATCGGCGACGCCGACCAGATCGGGCCGCTCGACGATCAGGTCGCCGATCAGCGCATCGAGGCCGTGCCAGTCGCCGGCGCCAAATGCGTCGAGCCGTCGCCACGACGACGGCGCCGTCTCCGAGGGCGGCAGCGCGGCGATGAAGCGCTGGGCGCGGCCTTCGTAGTTGACGTAAGTGCCGGTGCATTCGGTGAAGGCGGCGACCGGCAGCGCAACTGAAGCGCGCGCCGTGGTCTCGCTCGCCACTGCGTCCAGCGCGACGACCGCTTTGGCGGCTGTGAACAGCCGCTCCACGCTGGCGCGCGGGGCGCGGTCGAACAAATCGGCTTCGAGCACGATCGCGGTTTTGGCGGCACCGCGCTCGAGCAGCGCCGCGGCGCTCTCGATGCCGTCGCCACCGAGCAACGCCAGGCCGATGCTGTTGGCCTCCGGCGGCAGCAGCATGATCTGCGCCTTGGTGCCGAGCGCCGCAGCGACCGCCGCAGCTGCTTCGACGATCGCCGCTGACATCAGGGAGCAGCCGGCGATAATCAGCGGCCGCTTCGCGACGGCGAGAATTTCGGCGACGCGCTGTGCCTCGGCATCGGCGCTGGCGTTGCCACCAAGCGCAGTGGCGACAGCGGCCCCGAATGTCGCGATTGCCAGCGGATCGCGCCGCAGCGCCAATGTGGCGATATCGTCGAGCGCATCAGCGAGCGGCGTTGCCAGCATGATCGGCGAGCGGCGGCCTTCGCCGGCGGTGCGCACCGCCGGATCGAGCCATTGCGGCACGCCTTTTTGCGCGGCAAGGTCGCGCTCCGCGCCGCGCGCGGTCTGGCGCAGCGCCAGCGCGAGGCGCGGCGACGCATTGGTCAGGTCCTCGCCCAGCACCAGCACCGCATCGGCCCGCTCGACCTCGACCAGCGACGCCACCTTGGCCGGCCCGGCGCGGATGATTTCGACGATCCGCCGCACCAGTTGTGCCTCGGCATCCGAGACGCCAGCGAAGAACCGCTCCGGCCCGACCAGCCGCTGCAGCGCGTAGTTGGCCTCGAGCGAGGCGCGCGGCGAGCCGATGCCGATCGCGCCCTCGGCCACCGCGGCATGCGCGGCCGCGCAGGCGTCGTGTTCGGTCGCGGGCTCCCCCTGCAGCAGCGGCTGGCTCAGCCGCTGATCCGAGACGACGTGCAGCGGGCCGTAGCGGCCGCGATCGCAGATGAAATAGCCGTTGAGCGCGCCGTGATAACGGTTCTGCACCCGCCGTACCCGCCCACCGCGCTGGTCGACCAGGATGTTGCAGCCCAGCGCGCAATGCGGACAGATGGACGGCGCGGCCCGCATGTCCCATTTGCGGGCGTAGTCCTGCGACCAGCCCTTGTCGTTGAACACGCCGGTCGGACAGACTTCGGCGAGGTTGCCGCCGAACGGGCTCTCCAGCGCGCCGTCCTCGGCGCGGCCGAAATACACGTTGTCGTGCGCGCCGAAGGCGTCGAGATCGCGGCCGCCAGCGTAGTCGCGATAGAACCGTGTGCAGCGATAGCAGGCGATGCAGCGGTTCATCTCGTGCGTCAGCAGCGGGCCGAGATCCTGATTGCGATGCGTGCGCTTGGTAAACTTGTAGCGTCGATCGTGATGGCCGGTCGCGATCGTCATATCCTGCAAATGGCACGAGCCGGCCTCTTCGCACACCGGGCAATCGTGCGGATGGTTGACCATGAGCCACTCGATCACCTGCGCCCGAAATGCCACCGCCTCGGGATCACTGACCGAGACGCGTTCGACATCGGCCACCGGCGTCATGCAACTCATGACGATGCGGCCTTCGGTGTCGTCCGGTCCGGCATAGACCTTCACGGCGCACTGCCGGCAGGCGCCGACCGAGCCGAGCGCGCCGTGCCAGCAGAAATACGGCACGTCGATGCCATGCGTCAGGCACGCCGACAGCAGATCCTCGCCGTCCTTGGCCTCGATGATGCGGCCGTCGATGTCGAGCTTCCTGGTCATGCGCGGCCCACCGGACAATCGCCCGCCAGATGGGCATTGAAGATATCGCCGAAGCGTTCGAGGCCGCTGCGCAGCGGCGTCAGCGCGCCGGTGTTGAGATCGCAATAGGAGCGGCCGGACGGACCAGAAAGCGCGACGTGCTGTTGCAGCACGTCGATATCGGCGCGGGTGCCGTTGCCGGCTTCCAGAGTGTCGAGCAGCTTCGTCACCCACGGCAGGCCGTCGCGGCACGGCGTGCACAGGCCGCAGCTCTCGCGGGCATAGAACCGCATGTGCCGGCCGATCGCCGCCACCGGACAGGCGTGATCGTCGAGCACGATCACCGCGCCGGTGCCGAGCGAACTGCCGGCCTTCTTGGTGTGCGCGAAGTCGAGCGGGACGTCGAGATCGGCGGTCTCGAGAAACGCCGTGGCGCCACCGCCGGGCTGGAAGGCGAACAGCGAACGCCCATTGCGGATGCCGCCGCACAGCTCAAGCAGCTCGCGTGCGGTCGTGCCCATCGGCGCTTCGATCAATTGCGGGCGTGCGACGCAGCCAGAGACGCCGTAGAGCTTGGTGCCGCCTTCTTCGCTCCGCGCCAGCGAGCGATACCAGTCGGCGCCGTTCTCGATAATCGACGGCACCGCCGACAGCGTCTCGACATTGTTGACCGTGGTCGGCCGTCCCCATAGCCCGCTCACCGCAGGATAAGGCGGCCGATGCCGCGGCACCGGGCGTTCGCCTTCCAGCGCCGCGATCAGCGCGGTCTCTTCGCCGACGATGTAGCGGCCGGCCGAAGCGTGGACCCGCATCGTCAGGTCGAAGCCCGAGCCGAGGATGTCACGGCCGAGCAGACCAGCGCCTTCGGCCTGGGCGATCGCGCGGCTCAGCGCGGCTGCAGCGGCGCGATACTCGTCGCGCACCAGAATGATCACTTCGGTGGCGCCGATCGCATAGGCGGCAATCAGCGCGCCCTCGATCAGTTGATGCGGCAGCGCCTCCATCAGCAGGCGGTCCTTGAACGAGCCGGGCTCGGTCTCGTCGCCGTTGACGCACAGATAGCGCGGGCCCGGCCCGGCCTTCTCGGCGCCGCTGCGCATGAAGCGCCATTTGTTGGCGGTCGGAAAACCGGCGCCGCCGCGGCCACGCAGGCCAGCGGCCTCGACCATCGCGATGATCGCCTCGGGACTGTGGCGCTTCAGCGCCTGCGACGCCGCCGCATAACCGCCGAGCCCGCGCCAGGCGGCAAGGCTGTGCGGCTGGCGATCGGCGCGGGCGCGACCGGTGAGCGGCTTGTCGCTCATCGCGCACCTCCGATCGCCTGGCCACCAATCAGAGCGTCGAGATCGTCCGGCGTCAGCGGGCCGACCAGCTTGCGCTCCGGTCCGACCAGCGCCACCGGCGCGCGGTCGCAGCCGCCGACGCAGCAGATGTTGATCAGCGTGAACTTGCCGTCCGGCGTGGTTTCGCCGAATCCGATTCCGAGTTTGCTCATCACCGCATCACGCACGGCGTCGCCGCCGCACAGATAGCAGCTCAGGCCATCGCACAGCAGGATCACGGTGTCGCCGACCGGGCGCCGGAAGATCTGGCTGTAGAAGGTTGCGAGGCTTTCGATCTCGGCGGTGGTGACGCCGAGCGTGCGCGCGGCCTCGGCCAGATGCTCGTCCGACACCCAGCCTTCGGCTTCCTGCACCAGCTTGAGCGCGTCGAGCATCGCGGCCTTGCCGCCGTGGGCGGCGGCGGCCTGGGTGATCGCCATCTTGATCGGGGGGCTGAGGCTCATCGGTCGACGTCCGACATCACGTAGTCGATGCTGCCGAGATAGGCGACGAGGTCGGCCACCATCATGCCGGGCGCCACCGCGGAGATCATCTGCAGATGCGGGAACGACGGCGTGCGAATCCGGGTGCGATAGCTCGACGGCTCGCCGTCGGAGATCAGCGCGAACTGCGTCAGCCCGCGCACCGTTTCGACCTGCCCGGTGGTCTCGCCGGGCGGCAGCACCGGTCCCCAGCTGGCGCCGACGAAATGATGGATCATGGTCTCGATGTCGTGCAGCATTCGCTCGCGCGGCGGCGGCGTGGTCAGCGGATGGTCGGCCTTGATCGGGCCGGATGGCATGTTGTCGACGCACTGCCGGATGATCCTCAGCGACTGCCGGATCTCCTCGACCCGCACCACCGTGCGGTCGTAGCAATCGCCGTTGTGGCCGGTCGGAATCTCGAAATCGAAATGCTCGAAGCCGCCGTAAGGCCGTGCCTTGCGCACGTCCCAGGCCTGGCCCGTCGCGCGCAGCCCCGGCCCGCTCACGCCCCAGTCGTGCGCCATCGCGGTGTCGTAAGCCGCAATCCCCTTGGTGCGGGCGCGGAAGATTTCGTTACGCAGCACCATGCCTTCGTAATCGTCGAGCCGCGCCGGCATCCAGTCGAGGAATTCGCGGACGAGTTTGTCCCAGCCTTCCGGCAGATCCATCGACAGCCCGCCGATGCGGAAGTAACCGGGATGCATCCGCGCGCCGGTGATCGACTCGATCACGCGATAGCCGCGCTCGCGGTCCGTGAACATGTAGAACACCGGCGACATCGCCCCGGTGTCCTGCGCCATCGTGCCGTAGAACAACAGGTGATTCATGATGCGGAACATTTCCGACAGCATGATCCGCACCGTCAGCGCACGATCCGGCGGCGTGATGCCGCAAGCCTTCTCGACCGCCTGCAAGTAAGGCATCTCGCCCATCACCCCGCCCAGATAATCGACGCGGTCGGTGTAGGGCAGGAAGTTGTGCCAGGTCTGGCGCTCGGCCATCTTCTCGGCGCCGCGATGGTGGAAGCCGATGTCCGGCCGCGCCGCGACGATCTCCTCGCCGTCGAGCGCCAGCACGATACGGAACACGCCGTGGGTCGCCATCGAGTGCGGCCCGTAGTTCAGGATCATCAGTTCGACGCCGTCGCGATGCGTCGGCAGGCCGAATTTCTCCGGGTCGGCGGCGAGCGCGTGCTCCTTGGCGTCAAACAGCGCCGCTGTCATGTTGAACAGCGGCCGCTCGGTGGCACGACCCGGCTGGGTCTTGCGCATCGGATGGCCTTCCCACCCGGGCGGCAGCAGGATGCGGTTCGAGTGCGGCTGCAGCTCGAACTCGACGCCGAACATGTCGTAGGCTTCGCGCTCGTACCACAGCGCGTTAGGGAACACCGTGCCGATCGACTTGGCGCGCGGATACTCCGCGTCGAGCGGCGTCTTGATCCGGATGTCGGCGTTGCGGTCGTGCGACAGCAGATGGCTGGCGATGGTGATACCGCTCGGCGGCTGGCCGTCGCGATATTTTCGCGCGGTTTCGTCGATCGCCCAGAGGTCGACCAGCATCTTGAACGGGCGTTCGATCTCGTCCTTCAAGTAACGATGCACGGCGATCGTCGCCTCCGGACGGATCCACACCGTCGGGAAAGCGTCACGCGTGACCTGCTCGCCCAGCACTGCGTCTCCAAACCGCGCGCTGAGTTCGCCGACGAGGTTCGACGTGCTCACAATCGCTCCGGCGGATCGAGAAGGGTCTGCGCCATGCGCTCGTCGCGACGCTGGTCGCGGCGGCGGGGCGCGTCAAAGCCGAGGCCGGCGGTGTTGCCGACGGTGACGCCGAGCGGACGCCGCTCGCTGCCGATCTGTTGTTGCAGCATGATCAGCGCATCGAGCATCGCCTCCGGCCGCGGCGGGCAGCCGGGGATATAGACGTCGACCGGGATGAAGCGGTCGACGCCCTGCACCACCGAATAGATGTCGTACATGCCGCCCGAGCAGGCGCAGGCGCCCATCGCGATCACCCAGCGCGGCGCCCGCATCTGCTCGTAGAGCCGCAGCAGCGGCGCCGCCATCTTGTGAAACACCGTGCCGGAGACGACCAAGAGATCGGCCTGCCGCGGCGAAGCGCGGATCACTTCGGCGCCGAACCGCGCCTGGTCATAGACCGGAGTCAGCACCGTGACCTGCTCGACGTAGCAGCACGACAGCCCGAAATTGAACGGCCACAGGCTGTGCTTGCGCGACCACGCGGTGAGATCCTCGAGCGTGGTGAACAGGCTCGACAGCGCCATATGCTCTTCGACCGAGACAGGCTCGGCGGGCGGGTTCGGCGTGAGCGTCATCGCTTGCGCTCCTTGTGCCAGTCGAGCGCGCCGTCCGCCCACAGATAGACCAGCGCCAACAGCAGCACGCCGATGAACACCGCGGCCTCGATCAGGCCGAGCCAGCCGGTGTCGCGCGCCGCCACCGCCCAAGCGAACAGGATCGCGGCTTCCATGTCGAAGATGACGAACAGCGCCGCGATCAGAAAGTACGGCGCATTGACTGGCCCCTGCTGCGGCGCGGCCGGCAGCACGCCGCCCTCGTACGGCACGTCGGCACGCGCGCCGGAGCGCTTCTCGCGCAGCCAAGCCGCCACCAGCATGATCGCCGCAACGATACCAGCCGACAGCGCGACGTGAATGGCGAGTGCAGCATCCGGGTTGATCGGGAAGATCAGGTCAATCACCGGCGGGGCTCCTCGAGGCGACAGGAAGCACGCGCGCTCCGAATCCGGCAGGACCCTGAACGTTCATGCATCGTCACCATGTCACCCAGGTCGTCAAGCACCGTTGACGCCGATCAAGGTCCGGGGCCGGGCATGGGAGAAATCCCATTTTGATTTCCGCAGCTTGACCTGCGGTATAAGCTGCACCAAAGGCCTGTTGCGTGGGCGTTTCCAGGTCGTCTGGAGGTGGTTTCGGCGGCCTTCGAATCGATTTTCCGGAGCGGCTGCGGCACCATGCCGCCCTGCGCGACGGCCGGCCGAGACCGTCTTCAGGGAGCCCGTTCCGTGTCAGCCCCGCTTTTCAGTCCGCCGACGCACATTCCGCCGCCGCGGCAAATCATCTAATCCTAGCGTTTCATCGTTCGGGGGCGGTCGATGTCGCTGCTACGTCTCTACACCCGCGTGCTCGGTCTGCTCGGCAAGGAGGCGCGGCTCGGCTGGATCCTGGCGATCGCCAATCTGTTGCTGGCGGTCGCGCAGTTCGCCGAGCCGGTGCTGTTCGGCCGGATCGTCGACGTCATGAGCGGCAACCTGGCCACCGGCGCACTGGTGCCGGAGACGCGCTCGCCGTGGCCGCTGCTCGCCGCCTGGGCCTCGTTCGGCCTGTTCACCATCGTCTGCTCGGCCGCCGTCGCGCTGCATGCCGACCGGCTGGCGCATCGCCAGCGCCAGGTGATCCTCACCAGCTATTTCGAGCACATTCTGCAATTGCCGCTGACCTTCCACACCGGCACCCATTCGGGCCGGCTGATGAAGGTGATGCTGCAGGGCACCGACGCGCTGTGGCGGGTCTGGCTCGGCTTCTTCCGCGAGCACTTCGCAGCGGTGCTGTCGCTGCTCGTGCTGCTGCCGCTGTCGCTATACATCAACTGGCGGCTGGCGCTGCTGCTGTTCGTGCTGTGCGGCGTGTTCACGGTGCTGACGACGCTGGTGGTGCGCAAGACCTACGGCATGCAGAACGAGGTCGAGGAGCAGTACAGCGACCTCTCCGCCCGCGCCTCCGACGCGCTCGGCAACGTCGCGCTGGTGCAGAGCTTCGTGCGGATCGATGCCGAGGTGCAGGGGCTGCGCTTCGTCGCCGACAAGCTGCTTGCCGCGCAGATGCCGGTGCTGTCGTGGTGGGCGCTGGTCACCGTGATCACCCGCGCCTCGACCACCATCACGGTGCTGGCGATCTTCGCGCTCGGCATCTGGCTCAATCAGCAGGGGCTCACCAGCGTCGGCGAGATCGTGATGTTCGTGTCGTTCGCCACGCTGCTGATCCAGCGGCTCGAGCAGGTGGTGAGCTTCATCAACAATCTGATGATGGAAGCACCGCGGCTGCAGGAATTCATCGGCGTGTTCGATGCCGTGCCGGCGGTGCGTGACCGGCCTGACGCCATCGATCCAGGCCGTCTCACCGGACTGGTCGAGTTCGACCACGTCTCGTTCTCCTACGACGGCAAGCGCCCGGCGGTCGAGGACCTGACGCTGACCGCGCTGCCGGGCCAGACCATCGCGCTGGTCGGCGCCACCGGCGCCGGCAAATCCACCGCGATCGCGCTGCTGCATCGCGCCTTCGATCCGCAGTCCGGCACGGTGAAGATCGACGGCATGGATGTGCGCGGCCTGACGCTGGCCGGACTCCGCCGCAACATCGGCGTGGTGTTCCAGGAGGCGCTGCTGTTCAACCGCTCGATCGCCGACAACCTGCGCGTCGGCAAGCCCGATGCGACCGACGCGGAACTTCGCCAGGCTGCCGAGCGCGCGCAGGCCTTGCACTTCATCGAGCGCAGCGAACTCGGCTTCGACACGAACGCGGGCGAGCGCGGCCGGATGCTGTCGGGTGGAGAACGCCAGCGGCTGTCGATCGCCCGCGCCTTGCTCAAGGATCCGCCGATCCTGATCCTCGACGAGGCGACCTCGGCCCTCGATGCAGTGACCGAGGCCAAGGTCAACCTCGCCCTCGACGAGCTGATGAAAGGCCGCACCACCTTCGTCATCGCGCACCGGCTGTCCACGATCCGCCACGCCACCCGCATTCTCGTCTTCGAGAACGGAAAGGTGATCGAAAGCGGAACCTTCGAAGAACTGGTGGCGCAGCGGGGCCACTTCGCTGAGCTCGCGCGGGCACAGTTCATGGTGCAGGAGGACGCGCGGGCCGCTGTCGCAACCGTCGCCGGCGACAATGCTTCCCAGCTCTGAGCACCGCCGAATTTCGGCCCCTTTCATCCCCGATTAACCGCCGCCTAGCTCTGTTCGACGAGCACAAGCCGGTATAGGGTCGGGTCTGCTGGGCCAACGCCTGAACCCGAACGTCAACCCGTAAAGACTTCGTCTGCCTCGGACGGATCTCAAAGGACCGGAATCGGATAGTGCCTTTCTTCACCGCGCAGCCTCGCAGATCATCGCTGTTCTGGATCCTCCTCGCCACCCTGCTCGGGCTGACGGCGTTGCCGCGGCTGGCCTCCGCCGAGGCGCTGCTGCTGATCGAAGCCGACACCGGCAAGGTGTTGCAGGCGGAGAACGCCACCTATCCGTGGTATCCGGCGTCAGTCACCAAGATCATGACCGCCTATGTCACGCTGAAGGCGGTGAAGGAAGGTCGGCTCACGCTCGACTCGCTGCTGACGGTTTCGCCGGTCGCCGCGTCGCAGTCGCCCTCCAAGATGGGCTTCCGTCCCGGCACGCAACTCACCGTCGACAACGCCCTGAAGATGATGATGGTGAAGTCGGCCAACGACATGGCCGTGGTGCTGGCCGAAGGCGTCGGCGGCTCGATCGACGGCTTCTCGGAAATGATGAATGCCACCGCGCAGCGGCTCGGCATGACGCAGACCCACTACGTCAATCCGAACGGCCTGCCCGCCGACGGTCAGGTCACCTCTGCGCGGGACCTGGCGATCCTGGCCCGCGCGGTGATCCGCGACCTGCCGGAATACGAGTACTTCGTCCACATTCCGGCGATCCGGTTCGGCAAGCGCGTGACGTATAACTTCAACAAGCTGATCGGCCGCTATCCCGGCGCGGACGGCTTCAAGACCGGGTTCATTTGCGCCTCGGGCTATAACCTGGTCGCCAGCGCCACCCGTAACGGCCGGCGACTGATCGCGGTCGTGCTCGGCGCCAACTCCGGCCAGGACCGCGCCGTGAAAGCGGCACAACTGCTGGAGCGCGGCTTCTCCGCCAACACGCTGGCATGGCTGACGCCTTCACTCGGCACCGTCGACAATCTCGCGCCGATCGACGCCACCCCGCCGAACCTGCGCGACGAGATGTGCGGTCCCAAGCGCAAGCGCCCAGCCAGCGACGAGGACGAGCAGGTCGCCGGCGTGATCGCCGCCGGGGAAACCGCGCTGTCGATGTTCTCGCCGCCAGCGCTGCGCCCGGTCGACATGATCGCCGCTGCACCTGCCCCGACCGAACCGATCCAAGTCTACACCGGCCCGACCCGAACCGGCGCAGCCCTGATTGCCGCCGCCGCACAGGATGCCGATCAGCAGGCTGCCGAAGGCAAAAAGAAGAAGACCGCGAAGAAGAAGGGCGCCAAGCCCGCGGCAGAGTCCAAGGAGGCCGCCACCGGCGAGAAATCGAACGGGCGGACCTCGGTGACGATTGATACCACCAAGCCCAAGGACACCGCCAAGCCCAAGTCCGCCACCAAGCCGGCTGCGGCGAAGCCCGCGGCGCCCAAGCACGCCAGCACCAAGCCCGAGGCCGGAGCCGACAAGCCGGCCGCCAAGCCCAAGCCGAAGGCGGCCGCGAAGCCGGCTGCGAATGCCACCAGCGAGGCCAAGCCGGGCACCTGAGGCTGCGCGGATCGGCCGCTGCCGTCCGGTGTTAACTTCGCTTGACGGCCGGCTGCGTGCGGCGGCCGGTCAGCTTGCGTTCGGCCGGCGCTTCCCCCAATACTCGCTCAGTAGTATGTGGCTGGCACTCGACAGCCCCGACTTGCCGCGCCTTTCGGCCAATTCGCCGCGGCAGGGCGATGTGTAACAATCAATAACGCGGGGCTTCGCGCTTCCGGCGATGTGAGGAAAAGACCATGGAGCGGATCTGGCTCAAGCACTACCCGCCGGGCGTGCCGGCAGACATCGACGTCACGCGCTACCCATCGCTGGTCGAACTGTTCGAAGAGAGCTTCAAGAGCTTCCGTGACCGCAAGGCCTTCATCTGCATGGACAAGGCCATCACCTATCGCGAACTCGACGAGATGTCGGTGGCGCTCGGCGCCTATCTGCAGGGCAAGGGTCTGCAGAAGGGCGCGCGCGTCGCGCTGATGATGCCCAACGTGCTGCAATATCCGGTGGCGATCGCCGCCGTGCTGCGCGCCGGCTTCGCCGTCGTCAACGTCAACCCGCTTTATACGCCGCGCGAGCTCGAGCACCAGCTCAAGGACTCGGGCGCCGAAGCCATCATCGTGCTGGAGAATTTCGCCCACACCGTCGAGCAGGTGATCGCCAGGACGCCCGTCAAGCACATCATCGTCGCCACCATGGGCGACCTGCTCGGCTTCAAGGGCGTGATCGTCAATCTCGTCGTCCGCAAAGTGAAGAAGATGGTCCCGGCCTATTCGCTGCCGGGCGCCGTCAGCTACAACGACGCGGTCTCGGCGGGGCGCAACCAGACATTCACCAAGCCCGTGATCGGCCCGAGTGACGTCGCCTTCCTGCAATACACCGGCGGCACGACGGGCGTGTCCAAGGGCGCGACGCTGCTGCACAGCAACGTGGTGGCCAACGTCCTGCAGAACGACGCCTGGCTGCAGCCGGCGCTGGACAAGCCGCCGAAGGTCGATCAGCTGTTCATCGTCTGCGCGCTGCCGTTGTATCATATCTTCGCGCTGACCGCCTGCTACCTGCTCGGCATGCGCGCCGGCGGCGTTAACCTGCTGATCCCCAACCCGCGCGACATTCCCGGCTTCATCAAGGAACTGTCGAAGTATCAGGTCAACAGCTTCCCCGCCGTCAACACGCTGTACAACGGCCTGCTGCACGCGCCGGGCTTCGACAAGCTGGACTTCTCCAAGCTGAAGATCTCGAACGGCGGCGGCATGGCGGTGCAGCGGCCGGTCGCCGAATCCTGGCTGAAGATGACCGGCTGCCCGATCGCCGAAGGCTACGGCCTGTCGGAAACCGCGCCGGTGCTGACCTGCAACCCCGCGACCGTCACCGAGTTCAACGGCACCATCGGAATTCCGGTGCCGTCGACCTATCTGTCGATCCGCGACGACGAGGGCAAGGAAGTGCCGTTCGGCACCGCCGGCGAAATCTGCGCCAAGGGCCCGCAGGTGATGTCGGGCTATTGGAACCGCCCGGACGAAACCGCTTTGGTGATGACCGCCGACGGTTATTTCCGCACCGGCGACGTCGGCATCATGAGCCCTGATGGCTTCACCAAGATCGTCGATCGCAAGAAGGACATGATCCTGGTCTCCGGCTTCAACGTCTATCCGAACGAGGTCGAGGAAGTGATCGCCAGCCATCCCGGCGTGCTGGAATGCGCCGTGATCGGCATTCCGGACGAGCGCACCGGCGAATCCGTCAAGGCGTTCGTGGTGAAGAAAGATCCCGATGTCACCGCCGAGGACATCATCAAATTCTGTCACACCGAGCTGACGAACTACAAGGTGCCGCGCAAGATCGAATTCCGCACCACCTTGCCGAAGACCAATGTCGGCAAGATCCTGCGCCGTGAGTTGCGCGACGAGAAGAAGGGTCAGGCCGCGGCTTGACGCTGTCAGCCTCGGGCACGTCATTCCGGGCGCGAGCGTAGCTCGCGAGCCCGGAATCTCGGAGCGCTCCGCGATGATGCTTCTCCGAAAGGGCGAGATTCCGGGTTCGCTCGCCAAGTGCGAGCGCCCCGGAATGACGAACTTTGAGGCAGAGGTCTCTCCCTTGATAGCCAGACCTTGAGGCGAGACCGTCGCGCCCGCAGCCGCCCGAATATTGTCAGTGTCATTGCCGCGGGCTAGAACCGGTCGCACCTTTTCAGGGAGAGACAGATGACCATAAAGGTTGGCGACCGTTTGCCCGGCGCGACGTTCCGCGTCATGACCGAGGACGGAGTTCAGACCAAGACCACCGACGACATCTTCAAGGGCAAGAAGGTCGCGCTGTTCGCCGTGCCCGGCGCTTACACCGGAACCTGCCACAAGATGCACGTGCCGAGCATCTTCCTCAACGCCTATGCGATCAAGGACAAGGGCGTCGACACCATCGCGATCGTCTCGGTCAACGACGCCTTCGTGATGAACGCCTGGAAGCGTGACACCGACCAGCGCGACGAAGCGATCTTCCTGGCCGACGGCAATGCCGAATTCACCAAGGCGATCGGCATGGAAATGGACGGTTCGGGCTTCGGCCTCGGCACCCGTTCGCTGCGCTATTCGATGGTGGTCGACGACGGCGTGGTGAAAACTCTCAACCTCGAGCCGAACCCCGGCAAGGTCGAAGTCTCCGGCGGCGACACGCTGCTCGGGCAGCTCTAATTAGTTACGCGCCCTGACCTCATCCTGAGGAGCCCGGCTTCGCTCGCAGAGCGGAGTCGGGCGTCTCGAAGGATGGCCGAGAGCACGGCGGACTACCAGCTCATGGTTCGACACGGCGCTACGCGCCTCCTCACCATGAGGACCCTGTTACCTCACCCGCGCCTTCATCCGGTTTTCCGCCAGCCCATCCCGCGCCAGCTGATCGGCTCGCTCGTTTTCCGCGTGGCCGGCGTGGCCTTTGACCCAGTGCCAGCGAATGCTGTGGCTCTTCAGTGCGGCGTCGAGGCGTTGCCAGAGGTCGACGTTCTTGACCGGCTTCTTGTCGGCAGTCTTCCAGCCGTTGCGCTTCCAATTGTGGATCCAGCTGCCGATACCGTTCTTGACGTATTGGCTGTCGGTATAGAGATCCACCGTGCACGGCCGCGTCAGCGCTTCGAGCGCCGAGATCGCCGCAAGCAGCTCCATGCGATTGTTTGTCGTTTGCGGCTCGCCGCCTTTGAGCTCTTTTTCGACGTCGCCGAATTTCAGGATGGCCCCCCACCCCCCGGGGCCGGGGTTGCCCGAGCAGGCGCCGTCGGTGTGGATGATGACCGGCT
This sequence comes from Rhodopseudomonas sp. AAP120, assembly GCF_001295845.1. Taxonomy (GTDB): domain Bacteria; phylum Pseudomonadota; class Alphaproteobacteria; order Rhizobiales; family Xanthobacteraceae; genus Rhodopseudomonas. Next base: position 91,371 of record NZ_LJIC01000129.1, read on the forward strand.
TGGCCTCGTCGCTCATGCCACCGCTCCCGCAGCTTCGACACCGTAATCGCGGATGGTGGCGACAGTTTGCTGGAAGCGCAGCTTGCGGACGTATTCCAGCGGATCTTTCGGCTTGACCAGCGCGCCTTCCGGCACGTCGAGATAGTCCACCAGCCGGGTCAGCAGGAAGCGCAGCGCGGCGCCGCGGGCCAGCAGCGGCAGCGCGGCCTGCTCGGCCTGGCTCAGCGGCCGGGCGCGCTGATAGGCGCTGAGCAGCGCCCGCGCCTTGGTGGCGTTGAAGGCGAGGTCCGGCTCGAAGCACCAGGCGTTCAGGCAGATCGCCACGTCGTAGGCCAGGATGTCGTTGCACGAGAACGGGAAGTCGATCAGCCCGGACAATTGGTCGCCGATGAAGAAGACGTTGTCGGGAAACAGATCGGCATGGATCACGCCGGTCGGCAATTGCTGCGGCCAGCAACCCTCGAGATGCGAAAGCTCGGCGGCGATGAAATCGCGCAGCCCGGGCTGGATTTCGTCGGCCCGCGACGCCGCCATGTTGAACAGCGGCCGCCAGCCGGAGACCGACAGCGGGTTGCTGCGAAAATGCGGAAAATCGAGACCGGCGAGATGCATCCGGGCCAGCGCCTCGCCGACGCCGGCGCAGTGCACGACGGTCGGACGGCGCGGCCAGACACCTTCGAGGAAATTGATGATCACCGCCGGCCGGCCGGACAGCGTGCCGCAGATCGTGCCGTCGCGGGCCTTTTCCGGCTGCGGGCAGCTGACGCCGCGCGCGGCGAGATGTGCCATCAGCGACAGGAAATACGGCAGGTCGTCGGAGGCGACGCGCTTCTCGTACAGCGTCAGGATGTAGTTGCCGCGCGAGGTGTGCAGCAGGAAGTTGGAGTTCTCGACGCCCTCGGCGATGCCATTGTAGGACAGCAGGTCGCCGATGTCGTAGGACGCGAGAAAATCGGCGAGGTCGTCGGCGGCGACGTCGGTGTAGACCGCCATGGCGTGTCCTGGTCAGCGAGGAATCGTGGCGGTTTGGTAGACCAATGCGGCCGGCAATGAAAGGGCGGCCAGGCCCCTCCCCGCCAAACGCCGCTACTCGGCGGCGGCGTCCGGGCGCAGCACGCGCGGCAGCGGGAAGAACTCGTTCTCCTCGGCGGCCGACACCGTCTCGACGCTGAGTTCGAAACGCTCGGCAAAGGCACCCATGATCTCCTCGACGATCACCTCGGGGGCCGAGGCGCCGGCGGTGAGGCCGAGGCTGGTGATACCCTCGAACTGCGCCCAGTCGATATCGGAGGCGCGCTGCGCCAGCACCGACACCCTGCAGCCCTCGCGCTCGGCGACTTCGCGCAGCCGCTGCGAGTTCGACGAATTCGGCGCGCCGACCACGATCATGGCGTCGACCACCGGCGCCACCTTCTTCACCGCCGCCTGGCGGTTGGTGGTGGCGTAGCAGATGTCTTCCTTGTGCGGCCCGGAGATGTTCGGGAAGCGGTCGCGCAGGATCGCCACGATCCCGGCGGTATCGTCGATCGACAGAGTGGTCTGGGTCACGAAGGCGAGATTGTTCGGGTCCTTCGGGGTGAAGCTGGCGGCATCCGCCGCGGTCTCGATCAGCGTCACCGCGCCGGCCGGCAGCTGGCCGAGCGTGCCGACCACTTCCGGATGATGCGAATGGCCGATCAAGAGGATCTCGCGGCCGCGCTTGAAATGGATCGCCGCCTCGCGGTGCACCTTGGTGACCAGCGGGCAGGTGGCGTCCACCGAGAAGAAATTGCGCTTGATGGCGTCTTCCGGCACCGACTTCGGCACGCCATGGGCCGAGAACACCACCGGCGCCGAGGTGGCCGGAATTTCCTCGAGTTCCTCGACGAAAATCGCGCCCTTGGCGCGCAGGCTGTCCACCACGTATTTATTGTGGACGATCTCGTGCCGGACATAGACCGGGGCGCCATAGAGCGCCAGCGCACGCTCGACGGTGTCGATCGCCCGCACCACCCCGGCGCAGAAGCCGCGCGGCGAGCAAAGCACGATCTTCAGAGGCGGTTTGGCCAGCATTTTTACGCGATCCGGGAAGCTTGCCCACATGCCGCCGGCGGCGGCCACCGGCAACACCTCGGGGCGTTGCGAGTGTTTCGTCTTGGTCAAGGAATTGGGACGGCATTGCGGTCCTGTCAAGGCCGTTGGCGGCTGCACTTTAGCAGGACCATTGCGCGTATCGCCTCAGGCAGCATATATAAGCGCCAATTCCCGTCATCGCCGATGACCCGCCTTGCCTCAGAAGTCCCAGGGGCAAGGGACAAAGGAGATTTGCCATGAGCAACGCACCGCTGATGCCGAAGGCCACCGCCGTCTGGCTGCTCGACAACACGGCGTTGTCGTTCGACCAGGTCGCCGACTTCACCAAGATGCACCCGCTGGAGATCCAGGCGATCGCCGACGGCGACGCCGCCCAGGGCATCAAGGGCATGGACCCGATTTCGACCGGCCAGCTCACCCGCGACGAGATCGAGAAGGGCGAGAAGGACCCGGAATACCGCCTCAAGCTCGCCGAGAGCAAGGTGGTGCTGCCGCAGGCCGCCAAGAAGAAGGGCCCGCGCTACACCCCGGTGTCGCGTCGCCATGAGCGCCCGAGCGCGATCCTGTGGCTGGTGCGCAATCATCCGGAACTCAAGGACGCCCAGATCATGCGTCTGGTCGGCACCACCAAGACCACGATCGCCTCTGTGCGTGACCGCACGCACTGGAACGCCGCGACGCTGACGCCGATGGACCCGGTGACGCTCGGCCTGTGCTCGCAGCTCGACCTCGACTTCGAGGTGCAGCGCGCCGCCAAGGAGAAGCCTGCCGACCAGCAATATGGCGGCGCGACCCTGCTGCCGGCCTCCGAGACCACCCGCAAGGACGAATACGAGCCGTCTTCGGGCAAGAGCGAAGACGACCTCAACGTCGACGCCGTGTTCGCCAAGCTCAAGACCATCGGCGGCAAGAAGCACGACGACGAGGACGAAGAAGGCTTCTGAGCGGGCGCCCTGGCGCCTCTCCCACAGCGCGAGGCGCCACTCCGCAGGATGGGTTGAGCGCGGCGAAACCCATCGCCAGCTCGCGCGACCCTCGCGGTTCGCTCGCCGCACCGCCCCACTCCCCACCGTCATCGCCCGCGCAGGCGGGCGACCCAGTATTCCAGAGCGCGCGCGGCTGAACGCCGGCTCTCTGCGATACTGGATCCTCCGCGTTCGCGGAGGATGACGGACAGAGAACGGGGCACCTCCGCGCCGATCGCAGCGTAGGTTCGCAGCGCGCTCCCGCCCATCGCCTGCGCCCTCACCTGCGCACCTCCGCCTCCTCGCACAGATGCTGATGCAGCGCGTCGACGGCGAGGTCTTCGGCGAGCGGCGGCAGCACCGGGCGGCGCAGCTGCGCCAGGCAGGCGAAGCTGTCGCTGACGCAGGCCCGCGCGCGGCGGCACACCCGCATCGGACAATGCCGCTCGGCCCGCGCATGCACCGCCGTGCCGCGTCGCACCGCGCGCCGGCAGGCCTCCGCGACCTCGTCGTCGCGGGCCGCGTCGGCGAGCGCCGTCTCGCGCTGCCGCCGCATCTCCCTGGTCTCGAACCGTTTCGGATATCGCTTCGTCATCGCCGCTCTCCGTTGCTGGATGCCGCGCAGCCGGTGGCGTCGCCCGGCGCCGATGCGCCGCAGCCGTCCGTCCTGCGCTGTCGCTGAGGTCGTCGCCCAAGCCGAGGGCGGCGGAGCGCCGAAAGGCGCAACTGATAGTTAGCCGCAGGACCTTCGCGCCGACACGGCGGCCCGATGATCCCGCGGAACGCCTTTCGACGCTCCACCGCGGCGATTTTTCGCTCCAGGGCCGTGCTTCCGGGCACAGGCGCGATGCACTCCGCACCGCTTGATCCCGGCGGTTTCCCGCCGTTCACCTGTGCCGCGTCCAGGCAACTAACAAGTGGCAGACCCCCGTAGTGGGGCCGGACGGCGACCCAGAGCGTCCCGAGTGCGCGAGGCAACGTCTGCCCCACGCCCGCAGGCGCCGCACCCCGCCCCGCGACGACCAGCGTCCCGGCAACGCGCCCCTCGATGGGGCGGAGTGACTAGGAATATAAACACTCTCTTTGGCCAGTCAAGCGTTGATTGTATCGTCTTCGTCGGGACCGATTCCTGCCCTGTTACCATTCCATCCACTGAACACCAGTTCGATTCTGATGGAGCATCGATTGAATTATAAGACCGGTAGAAGTGCTATTCTAAGACCTGACCAGCTAGATGAAGTGGCAAGAGTCCGAGAGCTGCGGCGAGAAGCGGAATCTTTACGATCAAAGGTATCGCGAGGCTTCTACGGGCCTGATGAAGCTGAGCGATTTTGGGCAATCGCAAAGAACGCATCTTTCGTTCTTCGGATAGGCAATCCCGAGATAGCAGCCAGAGCGGGTCTTGGTCCTGGTTTCTTTTCAACAGTAGTACGTGAAAAGCGAAATCCGAAACTGCGCAACTTTTTGGCCGCGCTAACGGTCATGATAGACATTTCGAATGAACGTCTAGTTCAGGCTGATAATAACGACATTGATTGGAAGAAAATGGAAGCGGACGACAGTCTGCAGGATTCACCCCTAGCTCGACGTCGGCATGAAATTTACAATCTCTCCGTTTCGCTTGCGAATTTGGCGCGCACAGAAATCGCCGAAATCTCATCAACCCCAGCAAATCATCCGGAAACTCGCGCACACCAGATAAAGCAAATCGAACTACTCCAAATTTTTGCAGAGGGATTCGAACAAATTGCGAAATCGTTGTCACGGCAATCACCCAATGCGGATGGATCAATTTCGATCAAAGATAGCCAAAATACTGTTTCGAAAGTTGGAATTGAACTAGACAAGTGGTGGAAAGAGAACGGGCACGACGCCATCGACTGGGCCATTCGCTTGCCCGTCTTCGTCGGCGGCGTAGCTGCATTGGGGTGGGCTGGAGCAAATATGACGATTGCGACAACAGCTATCGGTGCTCTGATCGGTGGAGCCAAGGTAGTGGACGCTATTAATCGCAAAGGCACGGGGAAGCGGAAGGCCTGAGCTCCCAGCCCGTAGAGCGGATTAGCGCCGCGAAATCCGCCACTTTCATCAATGACGCATTGACGGATTACGCCTTCGATTAACCCGCCCCTACGAACTGACCTCAGCTGAGCGAATGAAGCGGGTCTCAGCAAGCGCAACACAATCCATCGACCATCGTGCAAGCGTGGCTGAAGCCTCCGCGAATACCGTCGTCGATTGCAACTTCTCATCACAACTAACAATTGAAGATCGATATATGCACCGATAGCGTTTCAATCGAAGCTTTGAAAATCGAGTGAGGCGCAATGTCATCCCTAGCAATGTCATCACTAAAGGTGAATCAAATCAAAGCCCGACTGCGTGAACTGTTCGAGCCGCACCTGAATGTCTCTGACATCTCCCCGCGAGACGCGGAGCGAGATCAGAAGATACTAACGCGATGCTTGGCTGCCCTAGCCGTTTCTACGGTCGCTGGCTGCACACCAAAACTAGCCGCAGAGTCAGTATGGGATGGGAGTGGCGACAACGGGATCGACGCAGCCTACTTTGATCCATCAGATCAATCCGTCGTCTTTGTCCAGTCGAAATGGATCAACGCGGGCACTGGTGAGCCGGAGGCAAAAGATATTGGGACCTTTGTCACTGGTGTCCGCGATGCGATCGAACAGAGTGTCGATGCATTCCACAATCGATTACACGCCAGCCTTCAAGACATCTTCGCTCAAATCAATACGCCCGGCACTTCGGTCCATCTGGTAGTCGTCACCACCGGCCTGAGCCAACTTGCGAAGCCGAGTACTTTGCATTTTGAACGACTGCTATCAGATCTCAACGGTGCTGATCCGCACGAACTGGTCACGTGGGAAATCCTCGGTTTAAGCGAAGTCTATACTCGCCTTGCAAGCGATCCAGAAGGAGGACACGTCACTCTTGAGGCACAGATTCTTGATTGGTCTCGCATCAATTCTCCATATGTCGCGTATTTTGGTATTGTAGACGGGTACCAGCTTAAGACGTGGTGGAAACGCCACGGGAAAAGCTTAGTCGTCTCCAATATTCGTCACTCGCTCGGAGGAACCGACGTAAACAATGAAATCCGACAGACCGCACTCAACTCGCCCGAGAAATTCTGGTATTTCAATAATGGAATCACCTTGATTGCGGAGGAAGCAATTGTTGCCCCAGCCAAGGCCGCAACTCAATCTGCCGGACAGTTTCGTTTTCGAGGCGCCTCGATCGTTAACGGCGCCCAAACTGTCAGCTCCCTTGGACGCATCGAGAACGATACAAACCTCGGATTGGTCAGAGTACCAATCCGAGTGATCATCCTTGAATCAGCGCCTGCCGGCTTCGGGAAAGAGGTTACACGCACAAATAATCTTCAAAATCGAATAGAATCGCGAGATTTCGTTGCGCAAGACCCCGAGCAGAAGCGACTCAAGGAGGAGATGGCGGTCGAAGGCATTGACTATCAGTTCTTGCGTAGCGAGGAGGTTAGCCCTTCGGCAAGCAGCTGCGAACTGATGGAAGTCACTGTGGCTCTTGCATGCGCATCTGGCGATCCACTTCTTGCAGTGCAGGCAAAAACCGGAATCGGGAAGTTCTTCAACGATCTTCAGAAAGCTCCGTACCGCGCGATCTACAACCCCTCGACAAGCGGAGCTCGTGCCTTTAACGCAACGGCCATGAACCGTCACATCTATGGATGGATCGAACGAAGAAAGAAGAGTTCATCAAAGAAGGATGGTCCGTCGTGGGGCGTTCTTGTTCATGGAAACCGGATTCTCTCAGCCGCTGTCTTTCGGCTGTACGGCTTGAACCGATTGTCGAAGACAATCAGCGATTTCAGGAACGAGATCAACGATCCGGCGCCAATCTATCGTCTCTGCAATGATGTTCACGCGCGAATGACTGCCTCGATCGAGAGAGAATTTCCAGACAAATTCCTGGCTGTTCTGTTCAAAAATCCATCGCACAGCAAGGTCGTTTTCGAGGATGCGGTTCGGACGAGTCGATAACTCGTAGGGCGAATGAGCGCAGCTTCATCCGCCTCCTTAATTGACGGCACGCATCGGCGCGTTGCGCCTTCGGCTGACTCGCCCCACGAAGATAGCCGAATGCACTCACTCCCCGCGGCACCCCCTCTCCCGCAAGCGGGAGAGGGAGCGCGCTGCGGCTTGGGGATAGACGGCCTTCAGCACCTTGGCGCTTGGGGGATTGCGGCCATTCGGGGAGTTCGCTGGGCCCCTTGCAAATCCGCTCCGCCTGCCTAATCTGGTCAGTATGACCAGATTGAAGCAGCCCCCTCCATCGCCCCCCCGCACATCGCGGGCCCGGCCCGGCCGCTGGCAACTCCAGGATGCCAAGGCGCGGTTCAGCGAGGTGGTGCGGTCGGCGCGCGAGGAAGGGCCGCAGGTCGTGACCGTGCACGGCCGCGACGAAGTGGTGGTAGTTGCGGCGGACCATTATCGCCGGCTGAGCGGCAACCGTAGCGGCGCGGCGCTGGTCGAAGCGATGCAGGCATCGCCGCACCGCAAGCTTGAACTGGCCCCGAAGCGCGCGCGGATGCCGGTCCGCGACGTCGACCTGTAGACGCTGGTCGTGGCCGGCTGGCTGCTCGACACCAACGTGTTGTCCGAGCTTCGCCGGCCGAAGCCGGAGCGCAAGGTGGTCGCCTTCGTCTCGGCACAGCCGCTCGACTTGCTCTATGTCAGCGTCGTCACGCTGGCCGAGCTGCGTTTCGGCATCGAGCAGATCGGCGACGCGTCCCGCCGTGCCGACTTGAACAATTGGCTCACCCACCGCGTGCGCCCAATGTTCGATCAACGGGTGCTTGAGGTGTCAGAGGACGTGATGCTGAAGTGGCGATTGCTCGCCGAGCAGGGGCGCAAGGCGCGCCACACTTTCTCGCAGCCGGACCTGCTGATCGCCGCCACCGCGCTACATCATGGGCTGACAGTCGTGACGCGCGACACCAGCGAGTTCAAGCGGGCCGGCGCCGCGGTTATCGATCCTTGGATTTGAATGGACTCCCTGCCCCCCGTGGCCCTCACCCCGGCCCTCTCCCGCAAGCGGGAGAGGGGGTGCGCTGCGGCTTGGGGTGGCTTCGTGCACGCGTCGCGACGGCGATCTGCTGCTATACGAGTTTGTTGACGCCCGTCGAGGTTGTCGCCGTCGCCGCGGCGTCGGCCGGCGGATACTTGGTGGCCGGGACGGCGAAGGAGCGCAGGCCGGACTGGACAATGATCGTGCCCTTCTTGCCGTCCTGGGTGGAGAGCTGGGCCTGACCGAACATGATGACGTTCTTGTAGACGATGCCGGTGCCTTCGCGGGTGATGCCGTTGATGGTGGTGCGGACCTTCGCCTCCTTGCCGTCGACCGACAGCACGCGGAAGCTCGACGTGCCCTGGGTATCGTCCGACGAACCGCCCCAGCTGCCGACCAGCATGTTGGCCTCGCCCGCGGGCTGCTGCTTCTGCAAATACGCGCTGGCCTTGCCGCCGCCGGCGGAGAACACCAGCGCGGCGGTCTTGCCGTCCTTGCTGCCGATCGTGACGTTGCCGAACGTCAGCGTGCCGCCCTTGACGGTGGCGAGGCCGCGCTCGGTGCGGCCGTGATGGGTGTATTCGACCTGCGCGGTGGCGCCGCGGATGCTGACGACCTTGAAGCCGACATCCTGGCCGTTGCCGGCCCACTTGCCCTTCCACTCACCGACCAGGCGGCTGAGACCGTACAGCCGCTCGTTGGCCGGCGAGATCTGATTGGTCGTGGACGAAATCGCAGCCATGGCGCAATCCGCGCCTCCGATAAAATCGCTCATCTGCCGGAGCGCCGCGCGCGACTCAGCAGGCTTGGAAACATACAGAAACAAACCGAGCTTGGTTAACGGAGATTAAGAAGGGGTTAACGGGCCGCGCCTAGCCCCTCGCCGGCCTTGTCCCGGGCGGTTTGATCCAGCTCACGGAGATCGCCGGAGCGGCGGCGACAATGCCGGGCATGGCGGGACGCGGCATCGCATGACGCGAGACGGTCGATCAGCGCGGAGATCCGGGTTTGCTTGATGCTTCCGGCTGGGTGGTGATCGGCGGGCAGGCCGGGTCGATGCCGGCGGCGCTGATGACCGATGCCGACGGTCGGGCCTGGTACGTCAAGACGCCGCCGAGCGATCACCATGCGCGCAACGAGCTGCTGGCCAACCGGCTGTACCTTCTGGCCGGCACCGCGGTGGCGGAGGTCGAGCTGGTGGTGCGCGGCGGCACGCTGGCGGTGGCGAGCGCCGTGGTGCGCGGCGCCTCGCTCGGCGAAGCGCTGTCCGGCCCGGATGCCGGCATTGCGGCGGCGGTGTGCCGGGACTTCGCCGTCGATGCCTGGCTCGGCAATCGCGACGTGCTGGGCGCCGATCTCGACAACGTGCTGGTGACCCGCAGCGGCGCGGTGCTGCGGATCGACCAGGGCGGCGCGCTGGCGTATCGGGCGCGCGGCGCGGCGAAGAGCGATTTCGGCCCGTCCGCGACCGAGTTCGACACGCTGCGCGATCCGCGCAGCAATGCGGTGGCGGCGAGCGTGTTCGGGGCCATGACGCCGCACGCGCTGGCCGCCTCGGTCGCCAAGGTGGCGAAGCTCGATGACGCGGCGATCGGCGCGGTCGTGACCGAGGTACTCGGCGACACGCCCGCCGCATTGGCGACCACCGCGCTGCTGATCGCGCGGCGCGACGATCTGGCGCAGCGCGTCGGCGGCGCGCCGCGCAGCCGGCGGCCGACGGGGCTGCGCACCAGCGCGACACATCCGCTGCAGATCGCCGAAGTCCGCGCCAGCCCGGCGCACGGCCGGATCGGCATCACCTTCTGCCCCGGCAAGCACGACGCCACCGCGCTGACCGGCGGCTGGGCGCGCGACCTCGGCGCCGATCTCGACGCCATCCGGGATTGGGGCGCCACTCTGGTGATCACGCTGGTGGAGCCGAGCGAACTGGCGCTGCTCCGCGTGCCGCAACTCGGCGACGAGGTGCAGCGCCGCGCGATGCGCTGGCTGCATCTGCCGATCCCGGACTATCACCCGCCGACCGCGGAGTTCGAACGGCGCTGGGCGATCGAAGGCCGCGCCATCCGGCAGCAGCTGCGCGACGGCAACGACCTCGTCGTGCACTGCAAGGGCGGCCTCGGCCGCGCCGGCATGATCGCCGCAAGGCTGCTGGTCGAACTCGGCGTGCCGCCGACCGAGGCGATCAACCAGGTCCGCACCGCCCGCGGCCGCGGCGCCATCGAAACCCGCGCCCAGCAGGCCGTGGTGGAGCGGGCAACGGCGATCGAGTAGTTGGCTAAGGTCGCGCCGAGCACGGCGCAACCTCTCCCGCTTGCGGGAGAGGTCGGATCGCGCAGCGATCCGGGTGAGGGCACTC
>NZ_LJIC01000013.1 GCF_001295845.1 Rhodopseudomonas sp. AAP120
CCCCCCACCCCGACCCTCCCCTGCAAGGGGGGAGGGAGCGCGCCTTCCCCGTCGCTCGCGCTGTGATCCAGCGGCTCAGCGGGGCGAAGGTGCAGGTGCCTCATCGCGCTTCGCGCGCGCTCACGAATGCAGCCGGCGGCGCGGCTTGCCGGGAGAGGGCGGCGCCACCGCAGTTTCGCTGAACAGCTCGGCGAGCTTCTCGGTGATGGCGCCGCCGAGTTCTTCGGCGTCGACGATGGTGACGGCGCGGCGATAATAGCGCGTCACGTCGTGGCCGATGCCGATGGCGATCAATTCAACCGGCGAGCGGGTCTCGATCTCCTCGATGATGTGGCGCAGGTGCCGCTCGAGGTAGTTGCCGGGGTTGACCGACAGCGTCGAGTCGTCGACCGGCGCGCCGTCCGAGATCATCATCAGGATCTTCCGCTGTTCGGGCCGGCCGAGCAGCCGCTTGTGCGCCCAGTCGAGCGCCTCGCCGTCGATGTTCTCTTTCAGCAGCCCCTCGCGCATCATCAGCCCGAGATTCTTGCGCGCACGCCGCCACGGCGCGTCAGCCGATTTGTAGATGATGTGGCGCAGATCGTTGAGCCGGCCCGGATTGGCCGGTTTGCCGGCGGCCAGCCACGCCTCGCGCGATTGCCCGCCCTTCCAGGCACGCGTCGTGAAGCCGAGGATCTCGACCTTGACGCCGCAACGCTCCAGCGTGCGCGCCAGAATATCCGCGCAGGTCGCCGCCACGGTGATCGGCCGGCCGCGCATCGAACCGGAATTGTCGAGCAGCAGCGTCACCACGGTGTCGCGGAAGGTCGCTTCCTTCTCGTTCATGAACGAGAGCGGGTGGAACGGGTCGGTGACGACGCGCGACAGCCGCGCCGGATCGAGGATGCCTTCTTCGAGGTCGAAGTCCCAGGCGCGGTTCTGCTGCGCCATCAGGCGGCGCTGCAGCCGGTTGGCCAGGCGCGCGACGATGCCCTGCAGATGCGCCAGCTGCTTGTCCAGATAACTGCGCAGCCGCTCGAGCTCGTCGTGGTCGCAGAGATCTTCGGCGGCGACGACTTCGTCGAATTTCGGCGCGTAGGCGTGATACTCCGGGCCGCGCGGCTCGTTGGCGCCGCGGTTGTTGGGCCGCGTCGCTTCGCCGGGGGTCTCGTCCTCGCCCATTTCGGAATCGTCGAACGTATCCGACGCCGAGGCCTGCGCGCTTTCCATCGCGCTGTCGCTCATCTCGTCGGTCGAGGTCTCGGCCTGTTCGGTGGTCATCTCCTGCGCGGCTTCGCCCTGCGGCTCGCCTTCGGCGCCGGACTGATCGTTCTCGCCGTCCTGCTTGTCGTCCTGGTTCTCTTCCTCATCCGACTCGCTGTCGCGCTCGTCGCCGAGTTCGAGGACGTCGAGCAGGTCGTGGATGGCGTCGCCGAACTTCGCCTGGTCCTCGGCGAAACGTGCGAGCTGATCGAGCCGCGGCCCGATCTTGTCTTCGAGCACCGGCCGCCACAAATCGACCAGCTTCTTGGCCGCCGCGGGCGGCGCCAGCCCGGTCAGGCGCTCGCGCACCAGCATCGCCAACGCATCCGGCAGCGGCGCATCGGCGCGGTCGGTGATCTCGTCGAACTTGCCGCGGTGGAAGTGATCGTCGAGCATCGCGGTGAGGTTCTTGGCGACGCCCGCCATGCGCCGCGACCCCAGCGCTTCGACGCGGGCCTGCTCGACCGCCTCGAACACGCCGCGCGCCTGCGGATTGCCCGGCATCAGCTTGCGATGCACTTTCGGATCGTGACAGGCGAGCTTGAGCGCGATCGAGTCCGCGTGGCCGCGCACGATCGCCGCGTCGCGCTTGCTCATTTTTCGCGCGGGCTCGGGGAGCCGGGCTTTGCCCGGAGCCAGCCCGGGACGCTCGGCTGCGAAGGTGACTTCCAGCTCCGGCGATTTGGCGATCGCCCGCAGGCACGACGTCACCGCCCGCTTGAACGGCTCAGTCGGCGCTTCCTTGGATCCGGTGCGAAGTTTGGTGTTGGATGTCGTCATCAGCTTAACCAGCACTCCAACCGATCGTTGCTATTCCGGCGATCGGACATCGTCCCATTCGATGGTCCGAGCAGTGATCGCGGACCAGTCATAGGGGCACTGTTTCGGAAAAATCGTCGCGACCAGGCCCGTCTCGTTCATCGCATCGCCGCGGGCATCTTCATAGGCCTCGCCTGTCGCTTCTTCGATATGCGGCTTGAGGCTGGGATTCTTGCGCAATACTCGAACGATTCGGCGGCGATGCTCAGCGATCGACAGGACCCAACTTCGCGACCGACGATCCGGCTGGTAATCCCATTTCAACAGATGAAGGAGAACAATCCGTACCGCGCTTTCGAGCTTCTCATAATGTTCGTTGCCCACGGCAGAAAGCTCATCCGCGATGTTGATCACATCGGCTCGGTCGACGCGGCCAGCCTTGAGGAGGGCAACCTGATCCTCGACCCAGCCGAAGAAGTCGTCCTCATAGCTACGGCTGACCGCTGCTGCCTGCTCGGTCGAATAACTGCGCAGCTTGGTGTCTGTCGTCATGGCCACCCTTCCGCCTCTCCCCGCGAGCAGGGAGAGGCTGTTTGGATCAGCTCATCGCCACGTTGACCGAGCTTTCCGGTAGCTCGGCGTTGAAGCAGCGCTGGTAGAATTCGGCCACCAGCGGGCGCTCCAGTTCGTCGCATTTGTTCAAGAACGTGACGCGGAACGCGAAGCCGATGTCGCCGAAGATCTCGGCATTCTCCGACCAGGTGATCACCGTGCGCGGGCTCATCACCGTCGACAGATCGCCATTGGCGAAGGCGTTGCGGGTCAGGTCGGCGAGCCGCACCATCTTGTTGACGATGTCGCGGCCTTCGGCGTTGCGATAGTGCTTGGCCTTGGCCAGCACGATCTCGACTTCCTCGTCGTGCGGCAGATAGTTCAGCGTGGTGACGATCGACCAGCGGTCCATCTGGCCCTGGTTGATCTGCTGCGTGCCGTGATACAGGCCCGACGTATCGCCGAGCCCGATGGTGTTGGCGGTCGCGAACAGCCGGAACGCCGGGTGCGGCTTGATCACCTTGTTCTGGTCGAGCAGCGTCAGCCGGCCCGAGACTTCCAGCACGCGCTGAATCACGAACATCACGTCAGGGCGGCCGGCGTCGTATTCGTCGAATACCAGAGCGACGTTGTGCTGCAGCGCCCAGGGCAGGATGCCGTCACGGAATTCGGTGACCTGCTTGCCGTCACGGACCACGATCGAGTCCTTGCCGACGAGGTCGATACGGCTGATGTGGCTGTCGAGGTTGACGCGGACGCAGGGCCAGTTCAGCCGCGCAGCGACCTGCTCGATATGGGTCGACTTGCCGGTGCCGTGAAAGCCCGTGACCATGACGCGGCGGTTGCGGGCGAAGCCGGCCAGGATGGCGAGTGTGGTGGCGCGATCGAAGCGGTAATCCGGATCGGCGTCCGGCACATGCGGGTCGACTTCGGAGAAAGCCGGAACTTCGAGGTCGCTGTCGATGCCGAAGACCTGGCGAACCGACACCTTCATGTCTGGCAGGCCGGTGGTCTCCTGGGCTGTGGTCGTGGCGGCGGTCATCAATCCTCCGTGGTCCCGGACGCGCCCGAAACCCGATCTCTGGTGGTGGATGCGGTTGAGTGCGGATTCAAACCTAGCAGAGAGCCGCGATTGGCAGAAGCCCGCTGCATGATCAAAGTTCCGTCGATCTATCATTGAGATAGGCGGTGGCGCGGGATTTTGAAAGGCTGCCTTGCGAAACCGCGTGAGCGGATCGCCGGGTTTGCCGGCGGCCGCCGAAGACTTGCAAACTTTCCTAAGGTGCAGTCGCATAGGCTGGCCTCACTCCCGCTGTCCGGCTCCGGAGCGCTCTCGTTGGATGCCTTTTTCGATTCCCTGATCGCCTTCGCGTCCGCGCATCGCGGCCTCGCCTATCTGGTGCTGTTCCTGGCGGCGCTGCTGGAGGCCGTGCCGGTGCTCGGCTCGCTGGTGCCCGGTTCGACCATCATTCTGGCGCTGAGCGCGCTGATCCCGGGCGGGCAGCTCGATCTGCTGAGCGTGCTGGCCGCGGCCGCAGCCGGCGCTGCGCTCGGCGACGGCACCGCCTATTGGCTCGGCCACCGCGAGCAACGCCGCATCCTGTCGGCCTGGCCGATGTCGCGGCATCCGGAGCTGGTGGCGCGCGCCGAGGCCTTCTTCCAGCGGTTCGGCGGCTGGGCGGTGCTGTTCGCGCGCTTCGTGCCGCCGATCCGCGCCTTCGTGCCGGTCACGGCCGGCGCGCTGCAGATGGCGCCGGCACGGTTCTTCGCCATCAACATCCCGGCGATCCTGCTCTGGGCGCCGGCCCATGTGCTCCCCGGCGTGGTCGCCGCCAGCGCGCTGGAGCAATCCCACGGCCGGCTGCACCATTGGCTGCCGGTGGTGGCGGGGGTCGGTGCGGTGCTGGTCGCGGCGGGATGGCTGCTGTGGCGACGGCGCCAAGGCGGCGCGCTGTCAAAGTAAAGGGCGTTCGACGCCTCGGGGCTCGGCCGCCGAAGCCCGCCCGGATCAGCTCCGGACCACCGTCTTCAGATAGTTGTAGGCCTTGATGATCTCGATCAGGCGGTCTTCGGTCGAGCGGTCGCCGCCATTGGCGTCGGGGTGATGCTGCTTGACCAGCGCCTTGTACTTCGCCTTCACCACCTCGAGCGTGGCGTCGGAGTCGAGCCCCATCACCTGCAGCGCCTTGCGTTCGGCGTTGAACACCTTGCGCGGCTCCGACTTGGTCTGCTCCGACGGATCGGGCCCGCGCCGCCAGCGGCTGCGGCCGTTGATCTCGCCGAACACGTTGAACGGATCGGCCGCACCCTCGATATCCTCGGGGCTGCGGGCGCGGCTCTTGGCGCCGTTCTGGCCCATCTTCCAGGTCGGGCGATGGCCGGTCAGCGCGTCTTTCTGATAGCGCGCGACCGCGTCGGCGTTCATGCCTTCGAAGAAATTGTAGCCCTGGTTGTACTCGCGGACGTGGTTGAGGCAGAAGTGCCAGTAATCCTTCTCCAGCCCGCGGCCTTTCGGAGCGCGATGCGCGCCGCGATTGGCGCAGCCCGGCGCGTCGCACATCACCACCTGTTCGCGCGCGGCTTCACGGGCCGCCGCGGCCTTGGCCGGCTTGATACGGATCTTGTCGAAGAATTTGGACGAGTCGATGGGCATGGGGGACTTTGACTACGCTCCGCGTTGCGCTTCAAGTCTTGACATTATCGGGGAGCCCCGGGTTGATGGCCGAAGCGCAGCGACGAACCTAGCGACGGCCGAACCATGAGCGTCAAGGATACTCTCACACAGAAGTTGCGCGAAGCTTTCGCGCCGGAAAGCCTCGACGTCATCGACGAATCCAACCTGCATGAAGGTCATGCCGGCCATTCGGGCCGGAGTGAGTCTCATTTCCGGGTGAATATCGTGTCGGGCGCCTTCGCCGGCAAGAGCCGCCTCGATCGTCATCGCATGGTCAACGAGCTGCTGGCCGCGGAACTGAAAGCCGGCGTGCATGCGCTCGCCATCAAGGCCAAAGCTCCCGGCGAAGCGTAGGTCTCGGCGGGGTCGACGGCAATCTCTTTTGAGACGGCGTCGCGTGCTGACGTCGTCAGTTCGCCTGACCGATCCGCGCGCGCTTGGCTTTCTTCTTGTCGACGAGTTCGGCTTTGGTCTCGCGCTCGACCGGCACGATGCGTAGTGCGGTGATGCGGTTGCGCTCGCGGCGCAGGACGCGGAAGCGGAAGCCGTGAAAGGTGAAGCTCTGGCCGCGTACCGGGATCGAGCGGGCCTCGTGAATCACCAGGCCGGCGATCGTCGTGGCTTCGTCGTCCGGCAGCTCCCAATCCATCGCGCGGTTGAGGTCGCGGATCGGCACCGAGCCGTCGACCACCACTGAGCCGTCGGGCTGGGCGCGGACGCCCGCGACCACGACGTCGTGCTCGTCCGAAATGTCGCCGACGATTTCCTCGAGAATGTCCTCGAGCGTCACCATGCCTTCGACTTCGCCGTATTCGTCGACCACCAGAGCGAAGTGAGTCTTGCGGGCGCGGAACGCCTTCAGCTGTTCGGACACCAGCCGCAATTCCGGCACGAACCACGGCGACAGCGCGATTTTGCCGATGTCGATCTTGGAGGCGTCGCCGTCCGCCTCGCGCAGCGCGCGCAGCAGGTCCTTGGCGTGCAGCACGCCGACGATGTTCTCCGACTTGTCGCGCCACAGCGGCACGCGGGTGTATTCGGTCGCCAGCACTTCCTTGACCAGCTGCTCGGTCGGCAGATCGGCGTTGATGGTGACCATCGAGGTGCGATGAACCATCACGTCCGACACCACGAGCTCGCCGAACTTGAACACGTTCTGGATGTACTCGGCCTCGCCGCTCTCGATCTTGCCGTGCTCGGCCGACTGGCCGACCAGCCCCTCGATCTCGACGTCGGTCAAAATCTCGTGCTCGGAATTCTCCTCGACGCCGAGCAGCCGCAGGATGCCGCGCGAGGCCTGGTTCAGCAGCCAGTTCAGCGGATACAGCAGGATGTAGGAGACGTGCAGCGGATAGGCGATCCACTGCGACACCGGCTCGGGCTGGCGGATCGCCAGCGTCTTCGGCACCTGCTCGCCGATCACGATGTGCAGCGACGAGAAGAACAGGAAGCCGCCGATGAAGGCGATGAAGTGCTGCGCCGATTCGGAAATGCCGAGCGGCTCCAGCAGCGGCGCGAGCAGCGCCGCCACGGTTGGCTCGCCGACCCAGCCGAGGCCGAGCGACGCCATGGTGATGCCGAGCTGGCAGCAGGCGAGGTAGGCTTCGACATTGTCGAGGATCTGCTGCAGCAGCCGCGCGCCGAACTGGCGCTTCTCCGCCATCGCCTTGATGCGGAAGCCGCGGCTGCGCACCAGCGCAAACTCGGCCGCGACGTAGAACGCATTGGCGATCAGCAGCAGCGCTGCGATCAGGACGTTGGAAAGGATCGGGCTCATCGGGCTCTTTGGTTCGCGCGGACAAGCGATCCGCGCCGCGGCGTTTACGCCTCTGCGAGCTTGCCGTGCAGGAAGTCTCGCACCGGCGCGGGATCGACGTCATTGGCGATCACCGCGCGGCCGATTCCTTCCATCAGAATGAAGGTGAGCTTGCCGCGTTTGACCTTCTTGTCCTGGGTCATCAGCGTCATCAGCGCGTCGGCATCCGCCAGGCCCTCCTGGGGGAAGCCGGCGATGTCCTGCAGCTGCGTCGGCAGGCCGACCTCGGCGAGATGGCTTTGTAACCGCACCGCGTCGGTCTCCGGCATCATGCCGCGCGCCGCCGAGAACTGCGCCGCCAGCACCATGCCGATCGCCACGCCCTCGCCGTGGAACAGCCGGTCGGAGAAGCCGGTGGCGGCTTCCAGGGCGTGGCCGAAGGTGTGGCCGAGATTGAGCAATGCGCGCTCGCCGTTCTCGCGCTCGTCGCGCGCCACGATGCCGGCCTTGGCGCGGCACGAGGTCGCGATAGCGTGTTCGCGCGCCGCGCCGCCGCTGAAGATGTCGGCGTGGTTGGCTTCCAGCCAGGCGAAGAACGCCTCGTCGCCGAGCGCGCCATATTTGGCGACTTCCGCATAGCCGGCGCGGAACTGCCGCGGCGACAGCGTGTCGAGTACGGCGGTGTCGGCGATCACCAGCACCGGCTGATGAAATGCGCCGAGCAGATTCTTGCCCTGCGGCGAGTTGATGCCGGTTTTGCCGCCCACTGAGGAATCGACCTGCGCCAGCAGCGAGGTCGGCACCTGCACGAAATCGACGCCGCGGCGCAGGATCGACGCCGCGAAGCCGGCGAGATCGCCGACCACGCCGCCGCCGAGCGCGATGACGAGATCGTTGCGCTCGATCTTGGCGGCGATCAGCGCTTCGCTGACCTGTTGCAACCCCGCATAGGTCTTGGAGCTTTCGCCCTCGCCGACCACGATGCTGGTGTGGGCGATGCCGGCCTTGTCGAGGATCTCTTCGGTCGGCTTCAGCCAGCTCTTCGCCACGGTATGGTCGGTGACGATCGCGGTGCGGGCGCCGGGGCGCAGCCTGGCGATCCGTTCGCCGAGCGAGCCGAGCACGTCGCGGCCGATCACGATGTCATAGGCGCGGTCGCCGAGTGCGACCTCGACGGTGATCGGGGCGGAATGGTTCAGCGGCGCGGTCATGGGGTCTCGCTCAGGGTTGGGGAGGCGCCACACAGATAGTCGTGCAGCGCCGCGACGCATTCGTCGACGATCTTCTCGTGCGGCACGTCGCGCGACGCGATGGTGATGTCGGCGGCGCGATACACCGGATAGCGCTCTTCGATCAGCCGCGCGATGGTGCCGGCCGGATCCGGCGTCTTCAGCAGCGGCCGGTCGGCGCGGCGCTTGACCCGGCGCAGGATGACGTCGGCTTCGGCTTCGAGCCACATCGACACCGCCTTGTCGCGGATGCGATCGCGGGTCTCTTCGCGCATGAAGGCGCCGCCGCCGGTCGCCAGCACCTTGGCGCCGCCGTCGAGCAGCCGCGCGATCACCCGGGCCTCGCCGTCGCGGAAATGCGGCTCGCCATGGGTCTCGAAGATTTCCGGGATGGTCATCGCCGCCGCATTCTCGATCTCGGTGTCGGCGTCGAGGAACGGCAGGCCCAGCCGCAGCGCCAGCCGGCGGCCGACCGTCGACTTGCCGGCGCCCATCATACCGACGAGCACGACCGCACGCTCGCCCAGCGCCGCAACGACCTCGGCTTCCTGCTGGGACCTGGCGGCGACGGCCGTCGGTGCGGTTTCGGACATTGGCACGGTGCTCATAGCTCTGGGCGGGCTCGGCTGGAGCCCGGAACGGCCAGCTATACTACTGCGATCGCTCCACCTGCCAGAGTCTCTTGCCTCCCGTGGACGAACATGGTCATCGTCCGGGACCCGCGCATGCGCGTTCCACGCCGCCGAGATTCGCCGAAATGCCTACCTTGTTCCGCTTTCTGTCGGTCGTCGCGGTGATCGGCGGTATTATCTACGGAACGATCTTCGCCCTCGCCAATTTCGTCAGCCCGAAAGAGCGGGAGATGACGGTGGTGGTGCAGCCGGATAAATTTCTCAAGAAATAGCGCGTAAGCGTAGTCGAACGACGCCAGACCCGAGGCTCGACCGATGCGACGACCGCGAACCAGCACCAGCGCGCCCCCTTCGGCTGCGGCCCCCGAGCCGGGCGAAGCCGCGCCGCTGCGGCCCGCTTCCTATTCGGACGCCGGGCTGAGCGAGCTGTTTCTCGACATGATCGCCGCCGAGCAGGGCGCGTCGGAGAACACCATCGACGCCTATCGGCGTGATCTCGCCGATCTGTCGGCCTATCTGGCGCGCCGCCGCCACAGCCTCGCCTCCGCCGATACCGAGGCGCTGCGCGGCTATCTGTCCGACCTCGACAAGCGCGGCTTCGCCACCTCCAGCGTGGCGCGGCGGCTGTCGTCACTGCGGCATCTGTTTCGATTTCTGCTGAGCGAGCGGATCCGCGCCGACGATCCGGCCGCGATCCTGTCCGGCCCCAAGCGCGGCCGCGGCCTGCCAAAAGTGCTGTCGATCGCCGATGTCGACCGGCTGCTGGACTGCGCCCGGCAGGAGGCCGAGGCGGCCGAAGGGCCGGCCCGGCTGCGCGCGCTGCGGCTCTATTGCCTGCTGGAAGTTCTCTACGCCACCGGGCTGCGCGTCTCCGAGCTGGTGTCGCTGCCGCTGTCGGCGGCGCGCCGCGATGCCCGGATGATCGTGGTCCGCGGCAAAGGCGACAAGGAGCGGCTGGTGCCGCTCAACGGCTCCTCCAAGCAGGCGATGGCGTCTTACCTGGCGGCGAGCGATGCGGCCGCGAAGGCCGCCGCCAAGGGGGCCAAGCAGGCACCTCCGTCGAAATGGCTGTTTCCGTCCTTC
Organism: Rhodopseudomonas sp. AAP120; assembly: GCF_001295845.1. Taxonomy (GTDB): domain Bacteria; phylum Pseudomonadota; class Alphaproteobacteria; order Rhizobiales; family Xanthobacteraceae; genus Rhodopseudomonas. The sequence continues at coordinate 9,928 of NZ_LJIC01000013.1, forward strand.
GGCGAGAGCGGGCATCTGACCCGCCAGCATTTCGCCCGCGATCTCAAGGATCTGGCGGCGCGCGCCGGGCTGTCACCGCGGCTGGTCAGCCCGCACGTGCTGCGCCACGCCTTCGCCAGCCATCTGCTGCACAACGGCGCCGATCTGCGCATCGTCCAGACCCTGCTCGGCCACAGCGATATCTCGACCACGCAGATCTACACCCATGTGGTCGAGGACCGGCTGAAGAGCCTGGTGCGCGACCTGCACCCGCTCGCCGAAGGCCATTAATCGCCGGCGCGGCGCCCGGTCATCCGCGACAGCACCTCGTCGCGCTTGACGAAATGATGCCAGGCGACGGCCGCAAGATGCAGCACCAGCACCGCCCCGAGCACCCAGGCGGCGCGGTCGTGCAGCACTTCGCCAAGATGCGACAGCGCCGGATCGCGTGGCACCAGCCGCGGCCATTGGAACAGCCCGAACCATGGCAGCGAATAGCCACCGGCGCCCGAATATAAATAGCCGCTGATCGGCATGAACAGCATCAGGCCGTACAGCGCCAGATGGCCGGCGTGGCTCGCCAGCCGGGTCACGCGGTCCAGCGGCTGGCGAAACGCCGGTTCGCCGACCACCAGCCGCCAGCCGATCCGCAGCACCAGCAGGATCAGGATAGTGAAGCCGAGCGATTTGTGCAGTTCCAGCAGGCTGCGGCGCGGCTCCTGCCCGGCCGGCAGATAGGCCGAGACGACGCCGAGCCCGATCGCCGCGAAGATCAGGATCGCCATGGTCCAGTGCAGCCAGCGCAGGCCGCGGTGATGCACATAGCTGGGCTCGTTCGGGGTCGAAGCGTCGGTGGAAACGGTCATGGGCGGCTTTCGCGGTGGAGGAACTCCGTGCTGCTCCGCACCATCTGCAGCCGAAAGTCAAATGACTGATTTGTCAGAAGAAACGCGGCTGCGCGCGGCGCTGGTAGAGCGCGTTGGGCTACTCCTTTGGCGCGAAGGCGGGAGCTCATGCGCCGGGCCAGCCAGTGCGCCTGCCGACCTCCGCCCACGGCGCCTGCGGTTTCCCGATTGCTGCTATTGCCTAAGCGGCGGACTGTCCCAGCCGCTTGACTTGCCGGGCTGTTGGTTCGAAAAGCCGGGGCCCGGCTGATGTCCGGCCACCGCAACTCTCCCCCGTGTCTCCGATCATGTCCGAGCCCATGCGCAGCTATCTCGATTTCGAAAAGCCGGTCGCGGAACTCGATTCCAAGATCGACGAGCTGCGCGCGCTGGCCGCCTCGGGCAGCGACATCCATGAGGAAGTCGCCAAGATCGAAGAGAAGGCCGCCCAGGCCCTCAATGAGCTCTACGCGTCGCTGACGCCGTGGCAGAAGACCCAGGTGGCGCGCCATCCGCAGCGGCCGCATTGCGTCGACTATATCGAAGGGCTGATCACCGAGTTCACGCCTTTGGCCGGCGACCGCAAGTTCGGCGAGGACGAAGCGCTGATCGGCGGTTTCGGCCGTTTCCGTGGCGAGAGCATCTGCGTCATCGGCCAGGAGAAGGGCTCCTCGACCGAGACCCGGCTCAAGCACAATTTCGGCATGGCGCGGCCCGAGGGCTATCGCAAGGCGGTCCGGCTGATGGAGATGGCCGACCGCTTCGGCATTCCGGTGCTGTCGCTGGTCGACACCGCCGGCGCCTATCCGGGCATCGGCGCCGAGGAGCGCGGCCAGGCCGAGGCAATCGCGCGCTCGACCGACGCCTGCCTGCAGCTCGGCGTGCCCAACGTCGCCGTGGTGATCGGCGAGGGCGGCTCCGGCGGCGCGATCGCGATCGCCACCGCCAACAAGGTGCTGATGCTCGAACACGCGATCTACAGCGTGATCTCGCCTGAAGCTGCGTCCTCGATCCTGTGGCGCGACGGCACCAAGGCGCAGGAAGCCGCCAATTCGATGAAGATCACCGCCCAGGACCTGCTGAAGTTTGGCGTGATCGACCAGATCCTGGCCGAGCCCAAGGGCGGCGCCCATCGCGATCCCGCCGGCATGATCGCCACCACCGGCGACGCCATCGCGGCGGCCTTCGCCGAGCTGAACGGCCTCGACGCGGCGACGATCCGCAACCGGCGCCGGCAGAAATTCCTCGAGATCGGCCGCAAGCTGGCCTGAGCCGTCGGCCCCCGGGCCTCGGGATTTGGTTAACCATCAGCTCTGTTGCGCCTGAAATCGGCCGGTCCGGCCGCAGTTTCGCCGCGGCTGCCCGATTCAATGTTCCTTGACCATGCCAACGCGGCAATCGGCCTGTCCGGCCGATCGGCTTGCGAGGGCGGGGGCTTAAGGATAATCTTTCGTGCGTGCGGGATACGCCGTGTCGAGGCGAAAACGTCCCGCGCATCTTGGTAAATTCACGCGATAAAATTCTAGCCAATCCGGCCGGAATCCATCGCGTCAGAGCGACGGACCGAGCTGCGCGCCGGCTGACCCGATCAAGCCGGTCTGCAGCTTTTCCGATCGTCCGGGGAGCTTCGCTGTGACGAGAACTCCGCTGCTGCGCGCGCTGCTGGCTTCGGCCGCGATCGCGACGAGCGTGGTGCTGGCCGGCTGCAACAGCGATCAGATGTCGCTCGCCACCAACGCCAAGGCCAACCAGCCGGTGCCGCCGAAGCTGGTGGCGGCGATGCAGGACAAGAACATGGACCTGCAGTCGCCCATTCTGGTGCGGCTGTTCAAGCAGGAAGCCGAGCTCGAGGTCTGGAAGCAGGACCGCACCGGCGTATTCCAGCTGCTCAAGACCTATCCGATCTGCCGCTGGTCGGGCGATCTCGGCCCCAAGATCCGCGAGGGCGATCGCCAGGCGCCGGAAGGCTTCTACTCGATCTCGCCGGGCCAGATGAACCCGCAGTCGTCGTACTATCTGTCGTTCAACACCGGCTATCCGAACGCCTTCGACAAGTCGCTGGGGCGCACCGGGTCGCAGCTGATGGTGCACGGCGACTGTTCGTCGCGCGGCTGCTACGCGATGACCGACGAGCAGATCGCCGAGATCTACGCGCTCGGCCGCGAGTCGTTCTTCGGCGGCCAGCGCGCGTTCCAGCTGCAGGCCTATCCGTTCAAGATGACGGCGGCCAACTTCGCCAAGCATCGCAACAACCCGAACATGCCGTTCTGGAAGATGCTGAAGGAAGGCAACGACCATTTCGAGGTGACGCGGCAGGAGCCGAAGGTCGACTTCTGCGAACATAAATACGTGTTCGATGCGACGCCGCTGCCCGGCACCAACCGGCCGCTGCAGTTCAACGCCTCGGCGAAGTGCCCGGCCTATACGGTGCCGGCCGACATCGCCGACGCGGTCCGGCAGAAGGACCAGAAGGATCAGACCCAGCTCGCCGAGCTGATCTCCAAGGGCACCCCGGTGGCGCGGATGCGCACCGGCATCGACGGCGGCATGAACCAGATCTTCGCCTCGAAGATTCCGGATGGCTCGACCGGCTTGTCCGAGTCCAGCGACAGCTCGACGCTGGCGATGGAGCGCGCGCCCGGCACCATCCCGCCGACCGTCAATCCGCCCCGCCCGTCCGATAACCTGCTGCGCGTGCCGGAAACCACCGCGGTCGCCGCGACGCCAGCGCCGGCCAGCCCGCGCGTCGCCTCGGCGTCGAAGGACGATATCGGCGGCCTGCTGTCCGGGATGAGCCACAAGGGCAGCGGCGAAACCACCTCGTCGACCGCGACGCCGTCCTCGCCCTCGCAGGTCACCAGTGCCCGCCGCAGCGAACCCGCTCCGCGGCCGCAGGCGGCGCTGCCGAAGCCGGCCGAACCCAGGCAGGCGGCCAAGCCGCAGCTCAAGCCGAGCGTCGACACCAGCGCGGCGCTGAAGCCGTCCGCGCCCGCCACCCTCTCCGGCGCCGCGCCGGTGGTGTCGTCGAACAATTTCGACAGCCGCTTCTCGGCGTTCCGCTAAGGCTCGCGTTCGCTCGCGGCCCTTGCGGCCGCGGCCCTGTTCGCGCTTGTCCGAGTCACCAGCCGGCGTCACCCCCCGGGACGCTCGCGCTGCGCGCGCCCCGGAACGACGAACGTGAGGCCGGTGTAAGAACTACCGCCCCTTGAAGTTCGCGGCGCGGCGCTCTTCCGTGGCCTTGACGCCTTCCTTGAAGTCTTCGGTGGCGCGCAGCCGGGTCTGTTCGGCGAGCTCGTGCTTGGTGGCCTCCATGACGCGGTCGGCGAGGCCGGCGCGCAGCGTCGCGCGGGTGGAGAGCAGGCCGAGCGGCGAGCATTCGGCGATCTCGCGGGCCAGTTTCAGCGCGGCGCTCCGCACTTCATTCAACGGCACCAGCTCGTTGGCGAGGCCCATCTTCACCGCCTCTTCGCCGGTGACGCGGCGGGAGGTGTAGAACATCAGCTCGGCGTTGTTCTTGCCGATCAGCTCCGGCAGCGTCACCGTCAGGCCGAAGCCCGGATGGAAGCCGAGCTTGGTGAAGTTGGCGGCGAAGCGCGCTTCCGGACAGGTGATGCGGAAATCCGCCGACACCGCAAGGCCGAGGCCGCCGCCGATCGCGGCGCCGTGCACCGCGGCGACAATCGGCTTCTTGGCACGGAAGATCCGCACCGCTTCCATATACAAGTGTCCGATCTGGCCGAGGCTGTCGGCCGGGTCGCCCTGCGCGGCCTTTTCGTCGACTTCCTTGCGCGCCGGATCGCCGAAATTGGCGCCGGCGCAGAACGCCTTGCCCTGCGCGGCCAGCACGGTGGCGCGGATTTCCGGATTGGCGTCGATGTCGTCGAGCGCGTTGGCGATCTGCTGGATCAGCGAGATGTCGAAGAAGTTCAGCGGCGGACGCTGGATTTCGATCAAGGCGACGTGGCCGGTGGTTTCGACCGCGATGTCGGTGAACTTGCTCATCAGTGAATCCTCAATGGTTCGAGAGGCGCGCTGCGCTCAGCGCAGGCCGAGGCCGCGCGCGATGATGCCGCGCAGCACCTCGGTGGTGCCGCCCTGGATGGTGAGTTTCGGCGCCAGCTTGGTGGCGAATGCGGTGAGTTCGTCCAGCGTGGCGTGGTTGGAGTTCTCCGCATCGACGAAGGCGGAGAGTTCGCGCACGCGGTGCGGCAGCTGCTGCTCCCAGATCGTGCCGATGTCCTTGACGATCGAGGCTTCGACCACCGGCTCCTTGCCGGCCTGCAGCATTCCGGCGACCGACACCGACATCCGCCGCATGGTGTGCAGCTGCGCCACCAGCCGGCCGATGCCCTCGGCGCCGCGGGTGTCCGGCTCCGGCCCGAGCGCGCGCACCAATTCGGTGAGCACGTAGTAAGTCTCCAGAAAGCGCTCCGGCCCGGAACGTTCGTAAGCGAGTTCGGACGTCGCCTGCTTCCAGGCGCCGTCGATCTCGCCGAGCACATGGTCGTCCGGCACGAAGGCGTCGGTGAACACCACCTCGTTGAATTCGTGCTGGCCGGTGAGCTGCGCGATCGGGTTCACCTTGATGCCCGGCGACTTCATGTTCACCAGGAACTGCGTCAGCCCGTGCCGGCGGTTTTCCTTGGTGGGCGGCGAGGTACGGAAGATCGCGATCATGTAGTCGGCGATGTGCGCCGAGGTCGTCCAGATCTTGGCACCGTTGATCAGATAGCCGCCGTCGGTCTTGGTCGCCTTGGTCTTGGCGGCGAACAGATCCGAGCCCGAATTCGGCTCGCTCATGCCGATCGCGAAGCACAATTCGCCGCGGCAGATCCGCGGCAGGATGTCCATCTTGATGTGCTCGGGCGCGTATTTCAGCAGCACCGGGCCGCTCTGCCGGTCGGCGACGAAGAACCGCCGCGTCGGCGCGTTGGCGACGCGCATCTCTTCGGTGACGACGTAGCGTTCCAGGAAGGTGCGCTCGTGGCCGCCATATTGCTTCGGCCAAGTCATGCCGAGCCAGCCGCGCTCGCCGACGCGGCGGGAGAATTCCGGGGCATCGGAATCTTCGCGCTGCGGCTTGTGCGGGTCGAAGGTGCCGGCGGCTATTTCCTCGGCGAGGAAGGCGCGGACTTCCTTGCGCAGCTCTTCGCAGACGGGCGGCAGGCGGATCGGATCGAAACGGAGGGCAGCGGTCATCGCGTGTCTCGTTGAGTTGTTGCGGTCAGCGCGAGGCGACCAGCGGCCACAGATCGTCGGCGCCGCGCCCCGCCACCATGCGGCCGAGTTCGACCGCCCAATGGCTTTCGTTGCCGAAATCGTCGCGCCAGGCGAGCGCGCGCAGCGAGTAGCGATGCAGGATGTGCTCGGAGGTGAAGCCGATCGCGCCGTGCACCTGATGGGCGATCGCCGCGCCTTTCTCGGCCGCTTCGGCGCAGCGGATCTTGGCGGCGGCGGCTTCAAGGAAAATGGCGTCGTCGAATGACTCGGCGTTGCTGATCGCGTCCGCCGCGGAGGTCGCGGCCGCCAGCGCCGCCGAGGTCTCGCCGGCGAGTCTCGCGAGATTGTGCTGCACCGCCTGGAATTTGCTGATCGGCTTTTCGAATGCGACGCGGTCATTGGCGTAGCGCACGCTGATCTCCAGCAGCGTTTCGAGCGCGCCGGCGATCTGCAGGCTGCGCGCGACCGAGCCCATCAGCAGCAGCGTGGTTGCAGTAAAGCCCTGCGGCGCGGCGGCAAGCTGCAGCGGCTTGACCTTGTCGAAGCTGACGACATCCGACGTGTCGTTGCCGACGCCGAGGCCCTTGTCGATGCGGCAGGCCGAGGCGTCGACCAGCGCGATCGACACGCCGTTTGCGCCCTGCGCCAGCACCGCGATGTGCTGCGCGTCCTGGCCGAACGGCACGCCGCGGGCGCGGCCGGTGAGCGTGCCGTCGGCGGCGAGTGTGATGCGATCCTTGGGATGCGCCGGCGCGACCGTCATGGTGCCTTCGGGCGAAGCGAGCTTGCCCTGCGCCAGCAGCCAGCCGGCCAGCATGGTCTCAGTGAGCGGCACCGCGAGGCCGGCACGGCCGGCGGCGTTGAGCACGCCGAATCCTTCGGCCAGGCTGGCGCCGGAGCCGCCGAACTCGTCCGATACCCACGACAGCGGCAGGCCGGATTCACTCAGCGCCTGCCACAGCGGCGCTTTCCAGCTTCCGGATTTATCGGCGTTGATGGTCTGCGCATCGGCGAGGTCGGCGAAGATCTTCTCCGCAGTCTCGACGACGATGTTGTCGGTCTCCGTCACAGCGTTCCCCGTTTTGCGCAATCTCGTCGCAGCCCGCGTGGCGCGGGCAGGGGAGCTGCAGCCTTGTTGTTGCGCAGCATGATGCGGAAAACCGCCTGCGCTGACAAGCGGCGGTCCACGCGCAGCCGCCTGCGGCACCGGCATGGAGTTATTCCGCATCGTGGACTTGGCCTGCCTGCGGGGCGCTTGCCGCGCGCCTCGCAGCCGATATGGTGGCGCACGCGCAGCGGGCGCGAACGGACAAACGGAGCGAAGATGGCGAAGGGTGCACTGAATGTGATCGTGACGGGATCGGCGTCGGGCCTCGGCGCGGCGACGGCCAGGATCCTGGCTCAGGACGGCGCCCGGCTGCTGATCAACTACGCGTCGAGCGAGAAAGACGCGCACGCCGTCGCCGAGGAATGCCGCAAGCTCGGCGCCGCTGAGGTGGTAGTGGCGCAGGGCGACGTCTCCAAGGACGAGGACTGCAAGAAGATCGTGGCTGCGGCCGCGCATTGGGGCACGCTCGACGCGCTGATCAACAACGCCGGCACCACCAAGCACGTCGCCCATCATCTGCTCGACGAATTGTCGGCCGAGGATTTTCAGCGGCTCTACGCGATCAACACGATTGGTCCGTACCAGATGGTCCGCGCCGCCCGCGATCTGCTCGAGGCCGGCGCCAAGGCGTCCGGCCGCGCCAGCGCGGTGGTCAACGTCTCGTCGGTGGCGGGCATCAGCGGCGTCGGCTCGTCGATCGCCTACGCAGCCAGCAAGGGCGCGCTCAACGTGATGACGATGTCGCTGGCCCGTGCGCTGGCGCCGGCGATCCGCGTCAACGCGATCTGCCCGGGCTATATCGACACGCCGTGGTTCACAAAGGGCCGCGGCGCCGAAGCCGCCAAGCAGGTGCGCGATGCGGTGACGTCGGCCGTGCCGCTGCAGATCGCGTCGTCACCGGAAGACATCGCCGAACTGGTGTGCTTCCTCGCCACGCCGCGGTCGAGCAGCATGACCGGCGAACTGGTCCGCATGGACGCCGGCATGCATCTCGGCGAGTTCAAGGCTGTGACGCGGAAGCAATAGCTGCCAATCGTCGTCATTGCGAGGAGGCGTAGCCGACGAAGCAATCCAGCGCGGTTTACTGGGCTGGATTGCTTCGCTTCGCTCGCAATGACGGAGTGGCTGGCGACGCTACATGGTTCGGCGGGCGGCGAAGCGGTGCCAGACGAACAACACCACCACGGCGCCGATGGTCGCGGTGATGAAGCCGGCGCCCTGGTTGGGGCCGTAATGGCCGATCGCCTGGCCGACCGCGGTGGCGACGAAGGCGCCGACGATGCCCAGCACCGTCGTCAGCAGGAAGCCCTGCGGATTGTTCGGCCCGGGCGCGAGCAGACGGGCGATGATGCCCGCGACGAAGCCGACCAAGATGATCCAGAGTATCCCGCCCATCGCCCGTTCCTTCAGCTGTCGTTGATCACCGGCCGTCACCGATAGTGCGGCCGTTCCGCTCAATGAGAATGGCCGCCCAAAGGTTCCGTCTGCGTGGAGTGCGGTCCGGTTCAGACCCAGCGCGAGGCTTCGTCCTCGGTCGGCAGCCGGCCGTCCGGCGTGATCTGGTCGATGAAGTGCGGCAGCTGCTGGCTGAGGCCGTCGAGCAGCTCCTCGCGCGACATCCCGGTCTGGTGCTGCAGCATCTGCAACTGATCGGCGCCGAGCGCGTTGGCGAGATCGTTCGGGCCGATCGGCTGATTCTCGCCGCGGCCGACCCAGGAGTTGGCGGCGTCACCGAGGCCGCTGGTCTGGAATTGCCGCAGCAGATCGCCGAGCCCGCCCGACAGGATGCTGCCCGCAGCGCCGCCGGCGAGCAGGCCGCCGAGGCCGCCCTTGAGGAAATCGCTCAGGCCGCCGCCGGGCATGCCGGCATTGACGGTGGGCGGCGGCGAATTCGGCACCGAGGTCGGTCGGGGCTGGCCGGCCGGCACCTGCTGGTGATTGTCGGCGGTGACGTGCTTGTAAGCCTTGTAGGCAAGCAGCGCGAGGATCGCCATGGTGAACTTGGACATGCCGCCGCTCTTGTCGTTCGGATCGGCCGGGCCGCGCGGGCCGTTCTGCATGCCGTTGAGAATGTCGAGCAAACCCATCGTCGCCTCCTGTGACCATTCCGCTCAGTATGCCCGCCGGACATGAACAAGCGGCAACAAGCCGAACGCAAACCCCGCCGCTTGGTTCACGGCCGGCCGCAATCGCAACGGCCAAAAGCTAGGTGCAGCGAATGGCCGGAACAAGGCGCTGACAACTCGCCGCGGACTAATCGGATGTGTGACGTGGTTGTGACGAGAGTAGCAAGCGGCGATCGCCGAACGCGCGGTGAGCCGGCGATTGATTGTAAACACCGACGCCCGCCCCGCCCTTCGACCGTCACCCTCCGCGAAAGCGGAGGGCCCAGTATTCCAGGGCGCCTGATGGCTTCTCGCAGGCGCCCTGGAATACTGGGTCGCCCAGTCGAGCCGGCGATGACCGTGGGGAGGGGGCACCGCCGGCGCGCTCGATCGCCCATTCCGGGGGTGGCGATTCGCCGGTCGCTCTGCTATGTGGATTCCACACGCCCGCGGCACGCCGCGGCCGGCCGGTCCCGTAGCTCAGCCGGATAGAGCGGCGGTTTCCTAAACCGTAGGTCGGATGTTCGAGTCATCCCGGGATCGCCAATTCCCCGCCGCACGCGGTGCCTTGCCTCGGCTGTTCCGCTCAGAGCCGCGTCCGGAAGATCACGATGGCGTCGCCGCGACTGTTGCGCAGCGTCTGGACCGGCGCATGTCCGAACCGCGCCTGGAGGTCCTGGACGAGGACAAGCTGGCTTTCGCGCAGCTCCAGCACGATCACGTCATAGTCCGCCCAGCGATCGAACAGTGCCGCGTCCGGCTTCTGCGCGCTGAGGCCGACTACCAGGTCGGGCGTGGTGTTGGCGAACCCGCCATAGAACAGGATCTGGCTGCTGTTGCTGGCGATCCGTGCCGTCGTCGCGACATTGCCGGCGAGCCACGCGCCGGCAGTAAAGCGGTAAGCGTGCGAATCATATTTCCGCATGCCGACCGCAAATCCCAATAAGAGCAAAGCCGCCACCAGGCCCGCAACGCTCCGTGCCGCGAGGGGGCGCCGCTGCGCTGCTGCGCCGAACAGGTCGGTCAGGCCGATTGCCGCCACCGGTGTCAGGATCAACGACAGGATCAGGCCGTGACGCGGATCGAACACCAGGTTGAAGTAGATCTGCGTGGCGTAGATCGCCACTCCCGCCGTCAGATACAGCGATGCCAGATATAACGCCGGCGACCGCCGCACGGCCGGGTCGGCACGCCACGCGATCACCGTCGATAGGATCGTCGCGATACCGATCGCGTTGACAAGGCCGTAGGTCAAGAGACCGCCGACCATCGCGGCGTAGGCATAGGGCGCTTTACGCGATTCGAACGGAAATAAAACTTCGGAGCGCAGGATCTCGATCCGTGCCGACGGCGCAGCGAGAAGATCTTGCAGATTGCTCGAATGACCCCAGGCCCAGATCGCGCTCAGCGCCGCCACAGGAGCGAGCACCAGCGCCGCGATGGCGGCTGCTCTCAACCCGCGCGACGAGGTTTCGATCGCGATCCGCAGCGTTGCGACGAGCGCCAGAAATCCCAATGCCTCGATCCGGAAAGCTGCGGCGAGCAAGGTGAGGCCGACGAAGCCTAGCTTGGCGCCGATACCGGGCGCTTGCAGATCGCGGAGCAGAAAGGCAAAGCCCGACATCATGAATAGGAAGTAGATATGTTCACGCACGATGGTTGCACGTAGATCGTTGAACCAGAGATTGCCGAACAACAGCAGCGCGGCGGCGATCAGCGTCGCGCGCTGCGGGCGCGCAATCCAAGCGCAGCGTAGGATGAGCAGGACGGTGAGCGTCGAAGCCGTACCGTTCAGGATCAACGCAAGCGGCCAGGCGTCGAGGCCAGTGGCGGCCATCGCGCCGCCAAGCGTTAGCGGATAGGCGAACCAAAAGAATAATTGCCGCCCGCCGGCCCAGTCTCCGGCTGCGAACAGCCGGGCCGCCCGCACGTACAGGATGCCATCATTGTTAATTTGATCAAGATGAGCCTGCCAGGCGATCAGTCCGATGTTGATCAGGCAGATGAGGCCGACAGTGACGACGATGCGTGCACGCTGACCTTGGTAATTCGCGTCGCGCTGGAAATCGTTATTCGTCATGCGAGCGTCCGCGCCTTCAGTCTAAAGATATCAGTATTGTCGTAGTGAACTACCATCTCGATCGACGGTGACGTGATATAATCGCCGCGGGTTATTCAAGCCATTAGACTGATCACTTATTCACGAAATTGAATTTATTCCAAGTCTTTGCTGGGAGCGTCGCCGGTGCTTCGTATCCTGTTCTTCATATCAGACACTCTGACCGCCTATGTCAGAATCATTCCTTTGTTGGCGCCGCTATGCACTTCTGGCCGGGCCAGGCTGGCCTTCGTCGATCGTAACATGAGGCTCGCCGGGCAGGTTTCGGACCGCTACGATGTTCTGATCGCGCATCGCAACCTGAGCCAGCGACAAACAACGTGGCTGCGCGAACGCAATCTGCCCTTCGTCTACGATATCGACGACCTTATTCTTACCGAGGACGATGCGGCGGCGCCGGACAGAGGGCGTCGACACCGGGAGCAACAGGCGATCCGGTGGTGCCTCAGTCATGCCGCGGCGGTGACCTCGCCGTCGCGCCGGCTGTTGTCCGAGCTCGATCGACGCCTCGACGGGATCATTGCCGCAAAGGCACGGTTTCTGCCGAATCCCGGTCAGGATCGGCTGCCGGCGCGCAAGGGCGGCGGCTGCGGCGCAATCCTGTGGACGTCGAGCGCCGAGCCGATGCTGGCGCCGGACATCGAGGAAGTCTGCGCCGGGATTGGTGACGTCGCGCGGGCGCAGCGATTGGAGGTCTTGCTGATCGGCCGATTTCCGCCGCAATTGCGCGCCTGCCTTGGACCAGGACGGACGATCGAATGGCTGGAGCCGCCCGCCTATCTCAGGCTGCTCGCCGGCGAAAATCTCGTCGCGGTGGCGCCGCTCAGCCGGCAGTTGCCTCCCGCGCTGCAGCGGTTCGCCGACTGCAAATCGGATATCAAGATCGCGCAATACGATTCCAGCAGGATTGCCGGCGCGTATTCGCCGGCGCCGCCATTCCAGGACAGCGACCTGCCGCGGCGGATCGTGAGCGAGAACAGCCGTGCCGCCTGGCGTGACGCTGTGATCGAACTCGTCCGCGGCGCTCCAGAGTTCGGCAATGCGCTTGCGGAGGATGCCGCGGTGCTTGCACGCCATCCCGCCGGGCTCGCAGAGAGCCTGCGTCAGGTGTTAACCGAGGTGGCGCAGCAAACTGGGTCGTTCGGCTTCTGGGCGATCCCAACCCCCGACTTCGGCCGTCGGCTCGAACAGGGGATCAGGACGATCAAGCGCCGGCTCTACGCGAGAGGCCGACAGGACGTCGCATGCTGATCACCGGGCGTCCGCGTCCGCTCACACCTTCACCATCCGCTTGCCGCGATTCTCGCCCGCGAGCAGGCCGATCAGGGCGGCGGGGGTGTTTTCCAGGCCGTCGATGACGTCTTCCTGGACCTTGAGCTTGCCGCTCTTGACCCAGCCCTGCAGCTCGGCGACGGCCTCGTCGCGGCGGTTCATGTAGTCCATCACGATGAAGCCCTGCATGATCAGCCGCTTCACCACGATCAGGCCGGGGATGCCGCGCGGGCCGGTGGCCGAGGGCGTGCGGTCGTATTGCGAAACCGCGCCGCAGCAGGCGATGCGGCCGTTCAGATTCATCTGGGCCAGGCAGGCTTCGAGTATATCGCCGCCGACATTGTCGAAATACACGTCGATGCCGTTCGGCGCCGCGGCGCGCAGCGCCTTGAACAGCGCGCCGTCCTTGTAGTCGACCGCGGCGTCGAAGCCGAGCTCATTGACCAGCCAGTCGCACTTCTGTTTGCCGCCGGCGATGCCGACGACGCGGCAGCCCTTGATCTTGGCGATCTGCCCGACGATCGAGCCGACCGAGCCGGCCGCGGCCGATACCACGACGGTCTCGCCCGCCTTCGGCTTGCCGATGTCGAGCAGGCCGAAGTAAGCGGTGAGGCCGGCGATGCCGTAGACGCTGAGCAGATGCGTCAGCGGCTCGACCTTCGGCAGCTTGGTGAGATGCTTGGCCGGCAGCGCCGCGTAGTCCTGCCAGCCGGTGTCGGCGAACACGATGTCGCCGGGCGCCAGCCCCGGCGCCTTCGAACTCACCACTTCGGCGATGCCGCCGCCCGGCATCACCGCGTCGGTCTCGACCGCGGCCCGATAGGTCGCGCCCTGCATCCAGGCGCGGTTGGCGGCGTCGAGCGAGATGTAGCGCACCTTGACCAGCGCCTCGCCGTCCTTCGGCTCCGGCATCGCGCCCTCCGCCAAGCGAAAATGCTCCGCGCCGAGCTTCTCTTTCGGCTTCTCGATCAGCAGCACCTGGCGGTTGACGGTGGTCATGCGTTCTCCCTTGGCGATTGTTCTGTAATGGCGCCGGACGCTAGTCGGCGCCGTCATGATGCGCAACGATAAATCCCGCGGACTCCGTCATTGCGAGCGAAGCGAAGCAATCCAGCGCAGTGCACCGAGCTGGATTGCTTCGTCGCTGCGCTCCTCGCAATGACGGGAATCTCAGAAGAAGCGCAGATCCTCAGCGCGGCCACCGCGCAGCACGGCGGCGAATTCGATCGCCAGGAACAGTCCGCCCGCCACATAGATTCGCGCGTTGAGGCGTTCCGCCAGCGCGCGCGCGTCGCGCACCGCGTCCGCAATGGTCGGCGCGACGTGCACCTCGGCGCGCGGATTGGCCGCGCGCGCGGCCTCGGCGATCACATCCGCCGGTGCGCCCTTGTGATGCGCCGAGCTGCAGACGATGGTGTCGAACTGCGGCGCCAGCGCGTTGACGATCTCGGCCGCGGCCTTGTCGCGCGACACGCCGAGCACCAGTAGCCAGCCCCGCGGACCGTGCGCCGCGTGAAGGCCCGCAAGCGCCTGCCGGATGCCGTCCGGGGTATGGCCGACGTCGATCACCGTCAGCGGCTCGTTGCTGATCGTCTCCAGCCGGCCGGGCCAGCGCGCGTCGCGCAGACCGCTGCGGATCGCGCGATCGAGCCGCGCCGCATCGGCCTCGGGCCGCGCACGCTGCAGCCACAGCGACAGCAGCGTGGCGGCGATCGCGGCGTTGTTGAGCTGGAATGCGCCGAGCAACGATGTCTGCAGTCCTGGATAGTTGCGCTCGCCGATCCGCAGATGGAAACGCTGCGTCGCATCGACGATCGCAGCGTTGGTGAGTGCGATCTCGTCGCCGACATAGAGCGCTTCGATATTGCGGCTGCGATTGTACTCGGCGAGGTGATCGCGCAGCGGCCGGCAGTTCTCGCCATACACGATGGTGCCGCCCGCCGCGCAAGCGTCGCTCTTGTCGGAGGCGATCAACGCCAGTGAGTTGCCAAGCAGGGCGGTGTGTTCGAGATCGACCGAGGCGACGCAGCTCACCGGCGTGCCGAGCAGCCGCACCGGATCGTAGCGGCCGCCGATGCCGGCTTCGAACACCGCGACGTCGCAGTCATTCTCCTGGAAGTACACGCAGGCCAGCGCGAACTGCGCCTCGAACGCGCCGAATTGCTCGCCGCGTTCGCGTGCCACTTCGGCGAGCGCATCGGCGACGCGAGTCAGCAGTGAGTTCAACACGTCGTCCGCAATCGGCTCGCCGTCGATGCGAAAGCGCTCATTGAAGCGATAGAGATGCGGCGAGGTGAACAGCCCGGTGCGCAGCCCGTAGGCTTTGGCGATGCTGGCGGTGAACGCCGCGGTCGAGCCCTTGCCGTTGGAGCCGCACACCGCGATCGCGCTGCGCCGCAGCCGCTCGCGATCGACGCCGAGCTTACCGAGTAGCGCGCCGAGCCGCGCCAGGCACAGGCCTTCGCCGTATTTCGGCAGATCGAACATCTACAGCAGTCCCATGGTGGTGAAGGTGTGGCGCCAGATCGCCAGGATCAGATCGTCGCGGCCGCAGCTCTCCAGAAAGCGGATCGCCGGATTGGCATTGACTTCGATCACCCGCACGGCCGTCGCATCGTCCGGATCGACGAACAGATCGACCGCGCCGAGCCGCAGCCCGAGCGCCGTCGCGGCGTTCAATGCGGCGGCGCGCGCAGCTGTGCCCGCGTCGGCCATGCTCATCACGCCGCCGGCGCTGAGATTCATCCGGCCGCCGATTTCGACGCGCTCGCCCGCCGCCGGCACGCGAGTGAAGGCGGGGGCGTCGGTCGCGGTATCGGACAGGCCGCGCTCGCGAAGCGCACGATCATGATCCGCAACCAACCCACGCAGCGTATGCGCCCCATCTCCGATGACGTAAGGCGGAAGCTTTCGTGCGCTGTACAGAACCTCGCCGTCGATCACGAACACCCGATACTCGTCTCCGGTGGCGATCGGCTGAATCAGCACCGCATCGTAATAACGCCCGACCTCGTCGAGATACGAGCTCAGCGCAGCTGGTCCATCGATGCTCCGCGCGAAGTCGCCGCGCGACCCGGCCAGCGGCTTGGCGAAGGCGTGGCCGCCGAGGCTCGCCAGGTAGTCCGCGGCGTCGCTACGTTCGTGTCCCGCGGGACGCAGTCCGCGATGGCGCTCGTGCAGAAAGAAGTAGCGTCCGCCCAGTGTGGCCACACCGGCGCGTTCCAGCAGCGCGTTGGCGAGCGCCTTGTCGGTCGCCAGTGTGGCCGCTGTGGCGTTGTTCTGCGGATAATACGAGCAGCGCCCGCCGCCGAAGCAGACTTCGCGGCGCGCCGAGGCGATGCTGAACAGCAATCCGCTGCCGCCGTCGAGATCCTGAAAGCTCAAGCCGAATTGCGCGCACGCATAGGCCGCATAGATCGCCTGGTCGGGGTAATACCTCGGCTTTCCGGCGCGAATGTCCTGAAGGATCGGCATGCAGCTTCGGCGTGAAGACCCGGCGGGGGCGTGGTCCGGGCGATTTGCGAGATCGTAACCTAGCGGATCAACGAGGCGTGATCCAGCGAGGCGCTGCCGTTATCGTGTCGCGATCGGCATGCTATGAACGCCGCCGCGTGCGCTTTCCGCCACGCCAACACAGCCGGCGCGCCCTGCGATCCAGCCCGCGGAGACTTCATGGACACCCTCCTGCTTCCGTTCTCGCCGCGTTTCATCGCCCTGACGATCTGCACCGTACTGGCCGCGTTGTTCGCCGCGGTGGCGATCTCCGATGTCGACAGCGATCTGTTCGGCCTGGTGCTGACGCTGGCGCTGGTGTTCGCCGCGCTGACGGCGCTCGGGCTGTGGGACCTGGTGCAGAAGAACCACGCGGTGCTGCGCAACTATCCGGTCTCGGCGCATTTGCGGTTCCTGCTCGAGGAGATCCGCCCCGAGATGCGGCAGTACTTCTTCGAGAGCGAGAAGGACGGCAAGCCGTTCAGCCGGGACACACGGGCGCTGATCTATCAGCGCGCCAAGATGGTGCTCGATAAGCGGCCGTTCGGCACCCAGAAAGACGTCTACGACAACGGCTACGAGTGGATGCATCATTCGGTGGCGCCGCGGCCGCACGCCGAGGAGCATTTTCGCATCAGCATCGGCGGACCGGAATGTACGAGGCCGTATTCGGCGTCGGTGTTCAATATCTCGGCGATGAGCTTCGGCGCGCTCAGTCCGAATGCGATCCGGGCGCTCAATGCCGGCGCCAGGAAGGGTGATTTCGCGCACGACACCGGCGAGGGCGGCGTCAGCCCGTATCATCGTGAGAACGGCGGCGACCTGATCTGGGAAATCGGCTCCGGTTACTTCGGCTGCCGCACCCGCGACGGCCAGTTCGATCCCGAGGCGTTCGCCCGCGTCGCGTCGGACGATCAGATCAAGATGGTCGAGCTGAAGGTCAGCCAGGGCGCCAAGCCCGGCCATGGCGGCGTGCTGCCGGCCGCCAAGGTGTCGGAGGAGATCTCGCAGATCCGCGGCGTGGCGATGGACGAGGACTGCGTTTCGCCGCCGTATCACAAGGCGTTCTCGACCCCGATCGAGATGCTGCGCTTCATCGCCGAGATGCGGCGGCTGTCCGGCGGCAAGCCGACCGGGTTCAAGCTGTGCATCGGCCATTCGTGGGAATTTCTGGCGATCTGCAAGGCGATGCTGGCGACCGGCATCACGCCGGACTTCATCGTGGTCGACGGCAAGGAAGGCGGCACCGGCGCGGCGCCGCTGGAGTTCATGGATCATCTCGGCATGCCGATGCGCGACGGCGTCAACTTCGTCCACAACGCGCTGATCGGCGCCGGCCTGCGCGACAAGATCAAGCTCGGCACCTCCGGCAAGATCGCCACCGCATTCGACATGGCGCGGGCGATGGCGCTCGGCGCCGACTGGTGCAATTCGGCGCGCGGCTTCATGTTCGCGCTCGGCTGCATCCAGTCGCTGAGCTGCCACACCGATCGCTGCCCGACCGGCGTCACGACGCAGGAACCCAATCGCTATCGGGCGCTGGTGGTGCCCGACAAGGCCGAGCGGGTGTACAACTATCACCGCGCCACGCTGCATGCGCTGGCCGAGCTGATCGCCGCCGCCGGGCTCGATCACCCGCAGGACATCCGGCCCTATCACTTCTCGCAGCGCACCTCGGCGTCCGACGTGGTGTCGTTCGCTCAGCTCTACCCGACGCTGCGCCCGGGCGAGTTGCTGCAAGGCACCGAAGATCCGCGCTTCAAGCAGGCCTGGGCGATGGCACGGGCGGAGAGCTTTGCGCCGGTGGTGTAGAGCCCGCGACGTGTAACGCCAAGCATCCCCATGCACCGTCATGCCCGGACTTGTTCCGGGCATCCACGCCTTCAAGCCTCGCGAGGGAGTAAAGGCGTGGATGGGCGGG
>NZ_LJIC01000130.1 GCF_001295845.1 Rhodopseudomonas sp. AAP120
GCCCCGGGCACTGAGTGCGCGTCGCCCTCACCCCAACCCTCTCCCGCAAGCGGGAGAGGGAGAGCGCTGCGGTCGGGGAGAGGCTTGGATCAAGCTCAGTTCTGCAGACGCACCCCTAGCATCACCACGGTGGCGTTGTAGCTGCCTCCGGTGACGTTGGAGTCGAGCTGGTCGCGGCGGAGTGTGCCCTTGACCCAGAGCTGGCGGCTCATCTTGTAGATCAGGTTGCCTTCCAGCGAATTGAAGCGGTCGCTGCGGCCGGAGCCCTGGTAGTCGTAGGTCGCGTAAGTGAACTTGCCGACCGCGGTCAGCCAGCGGCGGAAGTCGTGGTCGACCTCGGCCGTGTAGGTGCGGGTCAGCACGCCGGAAACGCCGGCGAGCGGCGATTCGTCGATCGAGGTGTCGGCGCCGAGCTTGAACTTCGTCAGCGGCGTGACCGTCCAGATCAGCGACGCGCTGGTGAGCAGGCCCTCGAGCTTGAGCAGCCGCGGATCGCTGTAGGTCCGCGCCGCCCAGCCGATCGAGGCTTCACCGGTCAAGAGGCGCGTCAGCTCGAAGCTGGTGCCGCCCTTGATGTAGCCGCCATTGCTGTCGCGCATGTAGCCATAGCGATCGACCGCGGTGTCGTGCTGGCGGGTATCGGCCTGGCCTTCGACGAACGGCTTCAGCCACGGCAGCACCTCGTAGCTGACGCGGCCGGTGCCGGCATATTGGTTGAAGTTACGATCGTTGTTCGGCTCGGTGCTGCCATCGGTGAACACCGACTGCTGATAGGTCCGCCGGTCGGCGCTGCCGATCGCCGTGACCTGCAGCCGGTTGAAGGTCTGATCGATGCCGCCGGACACGCCGATCTGCGTGTAGATCGGGAATTTCTGCAGGCCGAACAGGTTGTTCGGGCTGCCGGGATTGTCGGTGCCGACGATCAGTCGGCCCTGGCCGAGCAGCCTCGTGTCGCGGGTGACGTCGATGCGGCCGTCGACATGGCCGTCGAAATCCGGCCGGTCGAGATTGCGCGGCGCCGAGGTGACGCCGCTGCCCGGATTGTTGAAGTCGTGGCCGTAGCCGGTGAACGAGCCGCGCAGGTCGGCGACCAGCGCATGGCGGTCCCAGTCCGACGTCACCATCAGCTCGGGCGACACTTTGTAGAAGCCGGAGGCCTGCGGCGTGGCGATGCGGCCCGGATTGCTGTCGTAGCCGCCGTTGAGCTCGACCGCGCCCTTGATCAGGAAGCTGCCGGCGTAATCGCCGACCGGACCGAACGGATCGTCGTCGGCCTTGAGGCGGCGGCGCAGCGGCTGGCCGGGCAGCGTGCCGTTGAACGTCGCCGCGACCGGCGGCTTGGCGGCGGCCTGCGACGGCGGCAGCGGACGGGCCGGCGGCGGCGCCGGCGTCACCACCGGCGAGCCGGGGCCGATCGATTT
>NZ_LJIC01000131.1 GCF_001295845.1 Rhodopseudomonas sp. AAP120
CTCAGTGCCCGCGGACCCCCACCCCCGACCCCTCCCCGCAAGGGGGAGGGGAGCGCTCTGTGCTCGCCGGAACTACACGTCGCTTCACGGCACAGCCGTCATCCTGAGGTGCCCGCGCATGGCGCCGGCCTCGAAGGATGGCCGCCGCGGAGGCCGCGCATGACCCCGCACATTCTCACCCGCTCGCTCAACCGCAGTGCCACGATCTTCCTGTTGATCCTCGCGGCGGTCGGAATCCTGCTGCCGCTGTCCAACCTGCTGCTGCCGGACGGCTCGGTGCTGCACGTGCCGACCTATCTGATCTCGCTGTTCGGCAAATATGTCTGCTACGCGCTGCTGGCGCTGTCGATCGACCTGATCTGGGGCTATTGCGGCATTCTCTCGCTGGGCCACGGCGCATTCTTCGCGCTCGGCGGCTACGCGATGGGGATGTATCTGATGCGGCAGATCGGCACCCGCGGCGTCTACGCCAACCCGATCCTGCCGGACTTCATGGTGTTCCTGAACTGGAAGGAACTGCCCTGGTACTGGTACGGCTTCGACCATTTCTGGTTCGCGGCCCTGATGGTGCTGCTGGTGCCGGGGCTGCTCGCCTTCTGCTTCGGCTGGCTGGCGTTCCGCTCGCGCGTCACCGGTGTGTATCTGTCGATCATCACGCAAGCGATGACCTACGCGCTTCTGCTGGCGTTCTTCCGCAATGATTTCGGCTTCGGCGGCAATAACGGCCTGACCGACTTCAAGGACATCCTCGGCTTTAACGTTCAGGCCGAAGGCACCCGCGCGGCGCTGTTCTTCCTGAGCTGTCTCGCGCTCGGCGTCGGTTTCCTGATTTGCCGCGCGGTGGTCACGTCCAAGCTCGGCAAGGTGCTGATCGCGATCCGCGATGCCGAGAGCCGCACGCGGTTCCTTGGCTACCGGGTCGAATCCTACAAGCTGTTCGTGTTTACGCTGTCGGCTTGCATGGCCGGCGTCGCCGGCGCGCTGTATGTGCCGCAGGTCGGCATCATCAACCCGGGCGAATTCGCTCCGGGCAATTCGATCGAGGCGGTGATCTGGGTCGCGGTGGGGGGCCGCGGCACGCTGGTCGGCGCGGCGCTCGGTGCCGTGGTGGTCAACTACGCCAAGACCGTGTTCACCTCCGGGCCGCTGGCGCCGTACTGGCTGTTTATGCTCGGTGCGCTGTTTGTGCTGGTGACGCTGCTGCTGCCCAAGGGCATCATCGGCACTTTCAACGCCTGGTGGGAGAAGGGCCAGGAGAAGGACCAGGCCAAGCGCGACGACGCGGCGGCCGCAGCACGGGAGAGCGCAGCGCGCGAAGACGGCGTGATCGCGCCGAAGATGGCGGAGTAAGCCCGATGAGCATGCTGGAAACCCGCACCACCTCGGCGATGCTGTATCTCGACGGCGTCCACGTCTCGTTCGACGGCTTTCATGCCATCAACAATCTGTCGCTGACGCTCGAGCCCGGCGAGATGCGCGCCATCATCGGCCCGAACGGCGCCGGCAAGACCACGATGATGGACATCATCACCGGCAAGACCAAGCCGGACAAAGGCGAGGTGGTGTTCGACGGCAGCGTCGATCTCACCAAGCTGGACGAGACCGAGATCGCCACGCTCGGCATCGGCCGCAAATTCCAGAAGCCGACAGTGTTCGAGAGCCAGACGATCGAGGACAATCTCTTGCTGGCGCTCAACGTCGATCACCGTGTTCGCGGCACGCTGTTCTGGCGGCGCAGCGAGCCGGAGAGCAAGCGCATCGACCGCGTGCTGGAGATCATCAAGCTCGGCGACGCCCGCGACCGACTTGCCGGCAACCTGTCGCACGGCCAGAAGCAATGGCTCGAAATTGGGATGCTGCTTGCGCAGGATCCAAAGCTGCTGCTGGTTGACGAGCCGGTCGCCGGCATGACCGACGTCGAGACGCATCAGACCGCCGAGCTGTTGAAAGAGATCAATAGCCACGACAAGACCGTCGTCGTGGTCGAGCACGACATGACCTTCGTCCGCGAACTCGGCGTCAAGGTGACCTGCCTGCACGAAGGCACCGTGCTGGCGGAAGGGACGATCGACGACGTCTCGGCGAACGAGCGGGTGGTGGAAGTGTATTTGGGGCGGTGATGCGGATTTCATGCGCTGCCATGCTCTCAATGGTCATCGCCCGCGAAGGCGGGCGACCCAGTATCCCAGGGCGCCGCGTGTTCACCGCAATGCTGCGGCGTACTGGATCCCCCGCATGCGCGGGGATGACGACCGTGCAAAACATGCCGGCGCTTGCCGAATAAGTTAATCGAGGACGCTCTGATGCTGAACGTCGACAACATCAATCTCTACTACGGCGCGGCGCAGGCGCTCCGCGGGGTGTCGATCGCGGCGGAGCCGGGCAAGGTGACCTGCGTGCTCGGCCGCAACGGCGTCGGCAAGACCAGCCTCTTGCGCGCCATGGTCGGCCAGCAGGCGATTTCGTCGGGCTCGATCACTTTCGACGGCGCCGACATCTCGCATCTCAAGCCCTACGAGCGCGCCCGCCGCGGCATCTCGCTGGTGCCGCAGGGCCGCGAGATCTTTCCGCTGCTCACCGTCGAAGAAAATCTGAAAACCGGCTACGCGCCGCTGAAGCGCGCCGACAAGTCGATCCCCGACGACGTGTTCTCGCTGTTTCCAGTCCTCAACTCGATGCTCGGCCGACGCGGCGGCGATCTGTCCGGCGGCCAGCAGCAACAGCTCGCCATCGGCCGCGCGCTGGTGATGCGGCCCAAGCTGCTGCTGCTCGACGAGCCGACCGAAGGCATCCAGCCGTCGATCATCAAGGACATCGGCCGGGCGATTTCGTATTTGCGCAATCTCGGCAACATCGCCATTGTGCTGGTCGAACAATATCTCGATTTCGCCTGCGAACTCGGCGACAGCTTCGCGGTGATGGATCGCGGCGCGGTGAAATACACCTGCGATCGCGCCACTCTCGACCCCGCCGAGATCAGCCGACAGATGGCGCTGTAGAGGACTCTTGGTCTACGCAATCCGCTGCACCGCGCGCTTCCTAACCTCTCCCCGCGTGCGGGGAGAGGTCGACCGGCTTTGCGCAGCAAAGCTGGTCGGGTGAGGGGGCGCCTCCACGATGCCGAGCCTTTGCGACTCGCGGATACG
>NZ_LJIC01000132.1 GCF_001295845.1 Rhodopseudomonas sp. AAP120
GGAGCCGGTCGAGCGTCGGCGCCTCGAACACCAGCGACACCCGCTGCGGCGGCCCCGGCAGGCCAGCGGCGCTGCTGCGCGCGCTCGCCCAGTTCAGTTGCATCGACGGCGGCTGGCCGAGATCAGCGAAGGTCGCCGGCCCCTTGAACTCGGCGATCAGCAGGCTCGGCTGATAGATCTGCGCCACCACCAGGATCTCGGCGAGCTTCGCCGTCAGCGGCGTCCGGCTCGCCACCTGTTCGGCGGTCTGCGCGGTCAGCGCCACGCTGGCGTCGGCGCAGCGCACTTCCAGGCGGAACGGGAAGCCGGCGATCGAGCGGTCGCCGCAATCATAGGCACGACCGGCCGCGGCTTCGCGGGCCCGCCAGGAATCCACGATGCGGTCGACCTGGGCGACGGAGAAGAACCAGAAGCCGCTCCAGGCGATCGCGGCGACGAGCAGCATCGCCGGCAGCAGGAACAGTGGCCAGAGCCGGCGGCGGGTGGGAAGCGTGTGTTCGGTCATCGAGCCTACTTAGAGTGTGTGCCCGAAAAGGCAAATCACGGGAGCGCGGCGCATCGCCGTCCTGCCGATCGTCGTGCGAAAGCGCTGACATCGGCCGGCCCGATGCGGTAGAGACGGAATTTGTCATTTGCGCGAAGCCTTGCTCTGAAGTCTTGCCATCATGTCCGCCAAGATCCTGACCGATGCCGAGCTTGCCGAAGGCGACCTGTGGGTGTTCGGCTATGGATCGCTGATGTGGCGGCCCGGGTTCGACTTCGTCGAACAGCTGCCGGCGCGGCTGATCGGCGAACATCGGGCGCTGTGCGTGTATTCGTTCGTGCATCGCGGCACGCCCGAGCAGCCCGGGCTGGTGCTCGGGCTCGACCGCGGCGGCGCCTGCCGCGGCATCGCGTTCCGGGTCGCGGACGAGCACCGGATGCGGACGGTGGCGTATTTGCGCGAGCGTGAGCAGGTCACCAGCGTGTATCGCGAGGTCAAGCGCTCGGTCTGGCTGGAAGACGACGCGCGGCGGCGGATCAGCGCGCTGGCCTATGTGGTCGATCGCGGCCACGCGCAGTATGCCGGGCGGCTGACCCCGGCCGAGCAGCTCCGCCTGGTCCGCCAGGGCCACGGCCAGTCCGGCCCCAATCGCGACTACGTGCTGTCGACGGTGCATTCGCTGGAAGCCCAGGGCTGTCGCGACCCGGGCCTGCATCGCCTCGCCGAAGCCTTGCGCGCCGAAACGCCTCCGCATCGGTGATAACCTCTCCCGCTTGCGGGAGAGGTCGGATCGCGTCAGCGATCCGGGTGAGGGCTCTCCGCTCCGCGAGTCGCAGAGTCAGTGCCTGGGGCGCCCTCACCCCAGCCCTCTCCCGCAAGCGGGAGAGGGAGCGCGCCGCGGCTCGGGGCGGCTCATTGCGCTAGTCGGTAAGCGGCCTCTCGACCGTCTATGGCGCGGCCCATCACATGACGCCCGACAGCCATTGCGTCGTTGCGCGGCGCGGGGCAGATTGTGCGGCGCAAAGAAGAATAACAACACAGGGAGCAATCATGGACGCCAGGGTCGACGACAGCATCCATCCGTTCGACGCCGCCACCCGCGTGGAGCTGCTGGGCGGCCGCTGGCAGGGCGCGACCAGCGACGATTATCACGCCTTCGTCGGCCAGTTCGGCGGCGCCACCGCGGCGACGCTGCTGCGCGCGCTGATGGCGCAGCCGGAGCGGACCGGCGATCCGCTGGCGTTCACGGTGAATTTCTGCGCGCCGATCGCCGCCGGCCGCTTCGATCTGACGCCGCGGCTGATCAAGGCGACGCGCTCGACGCAGCATTGGGGCATCGAGCTGACGCAGGGCGGCGATGATGTCGAAGCCTTCGCCACCGCGGTGTTCGCGCAGCGCCGCGAAACCTGGAGCCACCGTCCGGCCGAAATGCCCCAGACCGCGTCCTATGACGAGGCGCCGGTGTATTCCCGCGCCGGCGTCGCCGCCGCATGGGTGCGACAATTCGAGTTCCGCTTTGTCGAGAACGAGCCGAGCTTCGGCGCGGGCACGCAGGCCGGTCCCGCCAGCCCCCACACCAAGGCGTGGATCGGCCACGCCGTGCCGCGCACGCTCGACCTGCTGTCGCTGTCGGCGATCGCCGACGCGTTCTTCGCCCGGATTTTCCATGTCCGCGGCGAATTGCTGCCGATCGGCACGGTGTCGATGACGACCTATTTCCACGTCGATGCCGCCGACCTCGTGGCCGAGCCGATCACCGCCGTGCTCGGCGTTGCCGACGCCAACGTGTTTCACAAGAGCTTCAGCGACCAGACCGGGGAACTATGGTCGCCGAGCGGCAAGCTGCTGGCGACGACGCATCAGATCACCTATTTCAAGGCCTGATCGAACTCATCGCGGCGACGCGCGCGCGTCACGCGTCGCTGCTACATGCTGGGCCGAACAGGCCACGCCAGCTTGAAAGGCGCCGCGCATGACGCCATCCGGCTCCCTCCTCGTCCCTTCCCGCCGCATCGCGCTGCTCGGTGTGCCGATCGAGATCGGGGCCGGCTTGCGCGGCACTCTGATGGGCCCCGCGGCGCTGCGTACCGCCGGCATCGGCCGCGTGCTCGAACAGCTGCGCTTCACGGTCGAGGACCATGGCGACATGGCGCATCCGCCGGTCACGCGCAGCGACGATCCGGTGCCGGCCAACGCCAATTACTACGACGAGGTGCGCAGCTGGGTCGGGGCGATCTCGGCGCGCGCCTACGAGCTGGCGCGCTCCGGCGCCGTGCCGCTGTTCATGGGCGGCGATCACAGCCTGTCGATGGGCTCGATCAACGGCGTGGCGCGCTATTGGCAGCAGCAGGGTAAGCCGCTGTTCGTACTGTGGTTCGACGCCCATGCCGACTACAACACGCCGGCCACGACGCTGTCCGCCAATATGCACGGCATGTCGGCGGCATTCCTGTGCGGCGAGCCGGGGCTTGATCATCTGCTCGGCGCCGAACCGCGGGTCTCGATCCCGCCGAGCCAGCTCGATCTATTCGGCATCCGCTCGATTGATCCCCTGGAGAAGGAGCTGGTACGCGCCCGCGCGATTCCGGTGGTCGACATGCGGGCGATCGACGAGTTCGGCGTCGGCGTGCTGATCCGCCGCGTCATCGACCGCGTCCGCGCTGCCGGCGGCGTGCTGCATCTGTCGTTCGATGTCGACGTGCTCGACCCGTCGGTGGCGCCCGGCGTCGGCACCACCGTGCCGGGCGGCGCGACCTACCGCGAGGCGCACCTGGTGATGGAGCTGCTGCACGATTCCGGCCTGGTGCACTCGGTCGATGTCGTCGAGCTCAACCCCTTCCTCGACGAGCGCGGCCGCACCGCGCGTGTGGCGGTCGAGCTGATCGGCAGCCTGTTCGGCATGCAGATCAGCGACCGCGTGACCCCGAGCAATGCAGTGTTGCCGCAGGGGTGAAGCGCTGCGGCTCTTTCACCTCTCCCCGCGCGCGGGGAGAGGTCGACCTGGCGGAGCGAAGCGACGCCAGGGCGGGTGAGGGGGCGCCTCGACAAAGCCGAGCGGCTCAGACTTGCGGAGAC
>NZ_LJIC01000133.1 GCF_001295845.1 Rhodopseudomonas sp. AAP120
GGAGGGGGAGGGTCGCTCGCGCAGCGAGCGGGGTGGGGTGGCGAAGAGTTCATCCGCCGAGCCCGCGGCTCACCCCACCCCGCCGCCCATCCCGCTGCGCGCGCTACATGCCGACCCTCCCCCTCCAGGGGAGGGTGGTACCAACTTCGGAGTTAGTCCCATGCTCACTGCACCCGCGGCGCTGCGCGCTGCGATTTATCAGGCGCTGATCGCCGATCCCGGCCTGCAGGCCGCGCTCGGCGGCGCGCGGGTCTATGACGAGCCGCCGCCGGGCGCGGCGTTTCCGTACGTCACGCTCGGCGAGGCGCGGATCAGCGACGTCTCGGCGGACGACGCGCCGCTGCAGGAGCATCAACTCACGCTGCATGCCTGGTCGCGGCAGGGCGGCCACAAGGAGGCGCACGTCATCACCGGCGCGCTGCTGCAGGCGCTCGATGACGCGCCGCTGAAGCCCTCCGGCCATCGCCTCGTCAATCTGCGTTTCGCGCTCGCCGACATCCGCCGCGCCGCCGACGGCCGCACCTATCACGCGCTGGTGCGGTTTCGCGCCGTCACCGAACCGAACTAACAAGGAGCCGCGCATGGGCGCACAGAAAGGCAAGGACCTGCTGGTCAAGATCAACGACGGCGCCGGCTACGTCACCGTCGCCGGGCTGCGCAGCCGCAAGATCGCGTTCAACGCCGAATTGGTCGACATCACCCACGCCGAATCCGCCGATCGCTGGCGCGAACTCCTGGCCGGCGCCGGCGTGCGCCGCGCGTCGATCTCCGGCCGCGGCCTGTTCAAGGACGCGGCGTCCGACGCGGTGGTGCGGCAAGCGTTCTTCAGCGGGCTGATCAGCGACTGCCAGGTTATCGTGCCGGATTTCGGCGCGATCAGCGGGCCGTTCCAGATCGCCAGCCTGGAATTCGCCGGCGAGCACAATGGCGAAGTCACGTTCGACATCACGCTGGAAAGCGCCGGCGCGCTCGGCTTCGCGGCGCTGTAGGGAGGGCACAATGGCCAACACACATCGCGGCGAGATCGACGCCGAACTCGGCGGCCGGCGCCGCACGCTGGTGCTGACGCTCGGCGCGCTGGCCGAACTCGAAGCCGCCTTCGCCGCCTCCGACCTGGTGGCGCTGGCGCAGCGCTTCGGCAGCGGGCATCTGTCGGCGCGCGACCTCGTGCGCATCATCGCCGCCGGCCTGCGCGGCGCCGGCGAGACGGTGAGCGATGACGAGGTCGCTGCGATGACCGTGGCAGGCGGCGCGGCCGGCTATGCGACGATCGCCGCCGAGCTGATCGCCGCGACGTTCGGCGAGGCGGCGGCATGACTCCGTTTCCTTGGCGTGAGGCGATGCAGTTCGGCCTCGGCACGCTGCGGCTGCCACCCGATGCATTTTGGCGGATGACGCCGCGCGAACTCGCCGCCGCGCTGATCGGCGCCCGCGGCGGCATCGCCGCGCCGCTCGACCGCGGCGGCCTCGACGCGCTGATGCGGCGCTATCCGGATCACAAGGAGCAGGCGCGATGACGGGGAGTTGCGAGGAGTGCGACTGCAGCTGCGTCGACGACACGTCGCAGAAGGCCGATCAGCTCACCACCAAGACCCAGGCGCTCAGCAGCGAAGCCAAGGGCTTTGCCCGCGCCATGACCTCGGCGTTCTCGCAGTCGATCACCGGCGGCAAGCAATTCGAGGACGTGCTGAAGTCGCTCGCGCTGAAGGTCTCGGACCTGGCTCTGAAGGCGGCGCTGAAGCCGCTGACCAACGGCCTCGCCAGCGGCTTCGACAGCCTGTTCTCGGGGCTGTTCGGCGGCACGACATCGAAGAACGCCGACGGCGCGATCAAGCCGTTCGCCGCCGGCGGCGTGATCGGCACGCCGACTTACTTTCCGATGATGGGCGGCGGCGTCGGCCTCGCCGGCGAGGCCGGCCCCGAGGCGATCCTGCCGCTGCAGCGCGGTCCGGACGGCCGCCTCGGCGTCGCCGGCGCCGGCGGCAGCAGTGTCGTCAACATCCAGATCGCCACCCCCGACGCCGACAGCTTCCGCCGCTCCGAGAGCTACGTCACCGGCCAGATCGCCCGCGCAGTGCAGCGCGGTCAACGGGGGCTGTAGAAGCTGCGCTGAGTTCGCGCAACACCGACGGACTTTCCCCGTCATTGCGAGCGAAGCGAAGCAATCCAGTTCCGTGCACGAGGCTGGATTGCTTCGTCGCTTCGCTCCTCGCAATGACGAGGGGAGATGCTGCTTACCAATCGATTCTTGATAGCGCTCTCGGCTCGAGAGCCGCGCGTGGTGCCGTCATCATGACCCCATTCCACGAGGTGCTGTTTCCGCTCGACGTCGCGCTGAAGAGCGCTGGCGGGCCGGAGCGGCGGACCGAGATCGTGACGTTCGGCTCCGGCCGCGAACAGCGCAACGCGCGCTGGGCGGATTCGCGGCGGCGCTACGACGCCGGCTACGGCATCAAGACGCTGGAGGCGCTGCAGGCAGTGGTGGCGTTCTTCGAGGAGCGCCGCGGCCAGCTCTATGGCTTCCGCTGGCGCGACCGGCTCGATCACACCTCCGCCGCGCCCGGCCAGCCTGTCTCGCCGCTCGATCAGGGCCTCGGCAGCGGCGACGGCGTCACTGCGAGCTATCAACTGGTCAAAACCTACGGCGCCGGCTTCGCGCCTTATACACGCGCCATCACCAAGCCAGTCGCCGGCTCGGTCCGCATCGCCGTCGGTGGCCGCGAAGTGACGAGCGGCTTCAGCCTCGATCCGACCACCGGCCTCGTCACCTTCGCGCCCGGCCACCTCCCGCCACCCGGCGCCGCCATCACTGCCGGCTATCAGTTCGACGTCCCGGTGCGATTCGACACCGATTATCTCGAAGTCGATCTATCGGCATTCGCCGCGGGGGCGATTCCGAAGATTCCGGTGGTGGAGATCAGGGGGTAGGGCGGAGCCGCGACGGCGGCGAGCTCGCGTCGCTGCGTCCGGGCGAGAGGGCGAGCAGAGAGTATTGTCCGCTCAGGGCCAGGGCCAGAAGCGAAGTTCGTTAACGAGTTAGTTCAAAGCGGCAGCAGCGCGTCGACGAGGCGTTCGATCGTTTCGGCCACGCCGTCCTCGGTCAATGCCTGGCGGATCAGGCGGCGCTTGGCGGTGAAGTGCGCGGCGTCGGGCAGTTCGACGCGCGCGGCGACCTCTGCGGCGTGCAGCGCCGCTGCTGCGAGGTCGGCATGCAAAACCTCGGCTGGATCGTATTCGGGGATCGGCAGCGTCCAGACCAGATTGTCGAAATCGCGCGGATCGCGCTGGCCGATTGGTTGAAGATCCTTAACGCGATCCAGGACTACGCTTGTATTGAGGATTG
The DNA here is from genome assembly GCF_001295845.1 of Rhodopseudomonas sp. AAP120. GTDB lineage: Bacteria > Pseudomonadota > Alphaproteobacteria > Rhizobiales > Xanthobacteraceae > Rhodopseudomonas. Next base: position 3,344 of record NZ_LJIC01000133.1, read on the forward strand.
CAGCGACATACCCGGCCTCTTCAAGGGAATGCGCCGCAGACCAATAGGCCTTCTTATCGACGATGACATCATCATCGGCGCACCAGCACGCGCTTAGACGCGTTCCTGAGGCGGAGTAAAAGATACGAACTGGCGACTTAGTAGCTTGCGCCGTCAGCTTCTGCAGGTGGTTGAGAGACTGCGCCAGCGTCACGCGCGGCGCACCTTCTGCATCCTTGTTGCTGTGTTCGTTCCACTTCGCCTCGGCGTCGCGCAGCCAGGCCGCAAGGTTACGATGTCCGCGCCCGTCCGCGCTGGAGGCCGTCAGCACCGCGCCGTTCTCCATCGGCACCACGCCGGTCGCGAGGTCGAGAACGCGATACGGCGCGACCGATTCACCGAGCGCGATCCGCCGCAGGAACTGGCGCTCGACCGGCCCCTCGGGTGGCGTCACGTCCGTCCACGGCTTCTTGTCGAGATTGCCGACACGGCCGCGCACGCGCGGTGCATCGCGGCGACTCCCCAAGCGCCCTGTGGGGGCCGTTTCGACCAGAAAAAACCGACGCGGCGTCAGCGTCGCCCCTTGCCGGAAGCGCCTTCGATACGGCGATGCGGCGATCAACGTTCGTGGTCTCGGCCAAGGCGCGCTGATATGTTCGAGGGCTTCGGCCGCCTCGGCCTCGCTCGCATCGCGCCGCCTCAGCACGCCGACCCAGCGATCGAACTCACTCGGCAACACGTCATCGCTGTCCCGCGCGCCGAACAGCACGCAGGTGCTGGTCGTGCTGCTGCCGGATTGCGCGCCGAAGATCGGCCAGACCCGCTCCAGCCCCCAAGCGCCGGTGATCGCCACCTTGACGCGCTGCAGGCTGCCGTCGCGCATGGCGGCGAAGACCGGTGCATTGAGCGCAGCATAAGGCAGGACGAGCGCCAGCGTGCCGCCCTCGCGCAAATAACGCTCGGCTCCGCGCGCCCAGAACAGCGCGAACATGTCCTGGTGCGTGGCGAGAGGGCCGCCGACCCAGAGGCCGTAGCTGTGCAGCGCCTCGCGCAGGCGGTCCTTCATCTCGGCGCTCAAATGGCGATAGACGATCCAGGGCGGGTTGCCGATCAGCACGTCGGCGCGATGGTCGGGATGGGACAGCCAGACCGGCCGCAGCAAATTGCGCAGCACGAAGGTCCAGATGTGGTTGCGGCCGTCGAGAAAGAGCTGCTTCAACTGCGCGAAGGTGCGGCCGAGCATCTCCGCATCCTGAGCCGTCGCACCGGCGCGGGCGATGGCGTCGCGAACCGCTTCCGGTTCGGCGAGCGTATCCAGCCCACGGTTGAGTTCTTCGAGCGCATGCTCGAACAGGCCGAGATCGCTCGCCAGCCCGGCCGGGATGCGCAGCGGCGGATCGTTCGGCGGCACGTCGACCAAAACTTCGGACGAGGCGCCCAGCGGACGCAAATTCCACTGCATCGAGTCGCCCATGTAGACCGGCACGCTGAGCGTGGCGGGCCGATCCTGCACCAATTCGCCGAGCGCCAGCAGCCAGGTGACGCGTGCGAGCGCGACCGCGACGGGATGTACGTCGATGCCGAATACCCGATCGGCGCAGGTCGCGACGATCTCGGCCGGCGGCATCCCCGCCTCCCGACCGGCGGCGATCAGTCGGCGCAGCGCATGAAACAGAAAGGTCCCCGAGCCGCAGGACGGATCGAGCACGCGTTGCTGCAGCGGCTGCTCGATCGCCGCCGCGACGACGCGCGCCGCCAGCCAATCGGGCGTGTAGTACTCACCAAGATCATGACGCTCGTCGGGATCGATCAGGCTCTCGTAGAGACTCTTGAGCACGTCGACCTCGACGTCGCGCAGGCGAAAGCGAATTGTCTCCGCGGCCAGCGCGCGCACCAGTTGCTCCCCGCCCGCTGCGAGCAGCGGCCAGTCGAAGAAGTCCGCCTCGACGGCGCCGACGATGCCTTCGTTCGCCAGTAGGCGCCCGGACAGCATCTCCGCCGGATCGCCGATCTGCAGATCGAGCACGCGCGCCGCGATCGCCTTGACGAGGATGGTCAGATAGGTGTGCTGAAGGAACAGCGCGTCGCTGCCGACATCGTCGCCGTAGACCTGGCGCAGCAGACCGTCCCACAGATTTCGCTTCAGCCGCACCTCGGGATGGTCGCCGACCTCCGACCACAGCCGCTGCAGTTCCGCATGGGCGCGGCCGAAGGCGAGGCTGTAGCGGCCGAAAGCGAGCGCGACCGCGATCGGTGACGGCATCACCTCGGGAACGGGCGACAGCAGCGGCTCGAGCCAGCTCAGCAGCCGCTCGGGATGATCGACATCGACTTCGTAGCGTCCGATCGATTCGAGCGTGCCGCGATCCAGCGTATAGGCGAGCAGCGTCGCCCCGTCGGTGGCGAGACCGACGGTGGTCCGGCCGGGCGCGCGGTCGCGGCCCGCGTCGGCCAGATAGTCGGGCATGCGCGCGACCACATCGCGCTCTTCGCGGCGAAGATCGCTCTTCAGCTCGATGACGGTGGCGCCCCACGCCACGTCGATGCGTCCACTGTTGTCGACGAGGTAGCGCTCGTGCTCCAACTCGCTGAAGGCGGCGCCGAAGCCTTCCCGCAGCAGTTCCGTGACCAGACCGCGCAAGGCCTCGTGTCGCGGCCGGGAGGCCATCGATCGGACGATGTCGGGCAGGCGATCCCTGCGCCAAACGCTTGCCACTTATCCCCTCCGGACTGCTGCGATACCGTTGCCGCCGTATCGGCGGGGGCATAGTCTGCGGGCCATGAGACTCACCCAAGCAGACTTGTTCGCGCAAGATGACGCCGCGCGCAACTCCTTGTCGCAATCACAGCGCGCGACAATCCGGGCGCGCTTGGAAGCGACCCTGGCCAGGCTCGAAGCGGCGGCGACTTTTCCGTGGCGTGATCCACTTGACGCCGTGCACGAGGAGAACCGCTTTCAACGCGATTCGGAATTGCTCGGCGAAGAGGGCGTCTCGCTTTGGGCTCGGTTCGACAAAGAGATGGACCGGCTGCACGCGACACACGTTTGAGGCGTGGGACGGGATCCCGAGATTCCGCAGATAGCCCGCCGGAGAATTCGTACGTGCAAGCACGTGCGACGGCGTGCTGTTCAGCTGTGGCCTGAAGCTGCTGATAGTTCAAGAGCTATCGTCTGCCCTCTCGCCCCAGCCCCCTCACGCCTGACCACCCCTCTCCACCGACAACCCAAACGCCGGCCGCAGCCGCGTGCCGATCACGCTGCCGGCGAAGGCGGCGACCAGCCACACCCAGCCGTGCAGGCTGCCGGAGGCGATGCCGCTGAAGTAGGCGCCGATGTTGCAGCCGTAGGCCAGCCGCGCGCCGTAGCCGAGCAGCAGGCCGCCGACGATTGCGGCGATCAGTGAGCGGGCGGGGATGCGCCAGCTCGGCGCGAATTTTCCGGCGAGGCCGGCGGCGATCATGGCGCCGAGGATGATGCCGAAATCCATCACCGAGGTGATGTCGGCGAACACACTTTGATGCAGCGATGCGGCGCGCGCCGGCACCTGCCAGTAGCCCCAGGAGGCGACGTCGGCGCCACCCAGTTCGGCCAGCTTCGATCCCCACAGCGCGAACGCCGAGGTGACGCCCCAGGGGCGGCCGGCGAGATACAGCGTCGCGAAGTTGCCGAGCGCGAGCGCGACCGCGCCGGCCAATAGCGGCCACGGACCCTGCAGCAGCCGGCGCCAGCCGCGGTGCTGCGGCTCGGCGCCGCTCAGTAGCGTGCCGTGCCTGTTCTTTTCGATCACGCGGGTGAGCAGCGCGATCGCCGCGAACGCCACCAGGCTGATCGCCAAAGCGGGCGCCCAGCCGAGGCTGGAGATGAGCGAGACCGGGCCGATGTTCGGCTGCGCCGACCACCACGGCAGATGCAGCGCGCCGATGGTCGAGCCGAGGATGAAGGCCGACAACGTGACGAGCATGCGGGTGTTGCCGCCGCCGGCGGTGTACAGCGTGCCCGACGCGCAGCCGCCGCCAAGCTGCATGCCGATCCCGAACAGGAACGCGCCGACCAGCACCGAGACGCCGACCGCGCCGTACTCGCCACGCACCGCCTGGCCGAACACCGAGCCGGAGCCCAGCGCAGGGAAGAACAGAACGACGGCGACGGCGAGCATCAGCATCTGCGCCCGCAGACCTGCGCCGCGGCCGTCGGCGATGAACACGCGCCACGCCGACGTGAAGCCGAACAGCGCGTGATACAGCACGAGGCCAAGACCGCCGCCGAGCACGAACAGCGCGCCCTGGCGCCAGCCATACACCTGTCCGAGCGCAACCGCGCCGGCGCTGAGCGCTGCGAGGCCGATGGCGACCACCGTGGTGTTGATGGAGTGCTGCCCGGAACCGCTGCTGCGATCGGAGGCAAGGAGTCGTGCGTCGACGGAAAGGTCGGTCATCGGAAGCCCGGAATTGAAGGGGTGATGCACCGATATGTACGATTGCCCAGGCGTGCGGCAACCCGCCGCTGGGGAAAGGGAAAGTGCTTCTCCTTGCCGCCGAAGAGACGAAACGTTGATGCTGTTCTTTCGGCGTTGACGAACGGAATCGTCCGTTCGGTTGGCGCCGAAGTGGGCTCACGAGGTTGCGCCTGGCCGAGGAGGCCGGCGAAACGAGGTCACGGGACGCTGCTGGTTCGTCCACTTGGCACCGATGAAGCCGTGCGAACGGCGAACTGGCCTTCAACGCCGAGCTCTGGCGATCGACCTGAAGACACGGTGCCGGAGTTATTCGGCGTCTTTCGTTGCCGCGAGGGGGACGCGGGCGAACAGCGCGGTGCCGCGGCCGCTATCGGATTCGAGTTCGACGCTGCCGCCGAGCGATGTCAGCCGCTCCCGCATCCCGACAAGGCCGAGCCGGCGGGGCGACTGCTGATCGGATGCCGCAGCCACCAGCCCGCAGCCGTCGTCTTCGACGATGCAGATCACGTCGGTGGGGCGGCGTTCGAGGATGATGCCGACCCGCGTCGCTTCGGCATGGCGCACCACATTGGTGATGCCCTCCTGCACGATGCGGTAGAGCGCGATCTCGACGTCCGGCGGCAGCCGCCGTTCGCCGATGCCGAGGTGGAGATCGAACACCAGCCCGCAATGTGGCTCCCAGCTCGTGACGAGCTGAGTAATCGCGTCCTCCAGCCCCTGCGAATCGAGCGCCGTGGGACGAACCTCCCATGCGATGCGATGCAGGCTGGTGCTGAGATCGTTGGCGGTCCGTTTGAGCGACGAGATCCTGTCGCTGCGCTCAGCCGCGCTCGCCTCGCTGCGCTCCAGCGCGTCGAGCCCGAATTGCACCAGCGTCACCAACTGACCCAGATTGTCGTGCAACTCCCGGGCGATGCGTTTGCGCTCCGCCTCCTGATCGGTCATCGTCTGGCGCAGCACCTGCAGCAGGTCGGCTTCCGCCGCGGCGCGCCGTTCGCTCTGCACCGCCATCTTGCGCGCGGTCATCTGGCATTCGGCGAGCCGCTGATCGAGCTTGGCCAGCGCCTGCGCATCGCGGATGGCGTAGCGGATCGCGCGCTCGAGCAGCACCGCGTCGAACTCGCCCTTGACCAGATAGTCGTTCGCGCCGGCGTCGGTCGCGGCTTCGTCGACCATCGGGTTGCCGTGGCCCGTCAGGACGATGATCGGCTTGATGTTGCCGCGACTGCGGGCGTAACGGATCAGATCGAGGCCGTTGTGATGACCGAGCCGGACATCGACCAGATAGAGGTCGTGCTGTTCGCGGTCCAAGGCTGTGATCGCGTCATGGAATTGCGAGACCCAGTCGAGCGTCGCCTGCTGGCCGGGAATCTTCTGCAGCATCCGCTGCAACGTCAAGAATTCGATCTCCGCATCGTCGATCAGCAGGATGCGAGAGGCCCAGCTGCTCACAGCGAGGCCGTTTCGGTCGTGGGCAGCGAGGCGATTTCCATCCAGAACCGCCATAGCGCGCGGATGGCTTCGATATAGTCCGGAATGCTCGCGGGCTTCACCAGATAGGCGTTGAAGCCGCTCGAATAGGCTTCGTTGATGTGCTTTTCGCTCTCCGAGGTCGACAGCGCGATGATCGGCAGGTGCCGCTTGGCGTCGTCCTCGCGCAGGATCCGGATCACCTTCCGTCCGTCGAGGCGCGGCATGTTGAGGTCGAGCAGGATCAGCGAGGGAGTCGGCGCCGATGCGCGCTCCGCGAACAGGTTTCGGCCGTAGACGTAGTCGAGCAGTTGTTCGCCGTCGCCGACGAAGCGAAGGTCGGCCGAGATCGCCGCGCGGGCGAACACTTCGGTGAGGATCAGCTTGTCGTAATCGTGGTCCTCGGCGACCAGCACGGTGCGTTTCGTGGTGTCGCGCTGCATCTAATTCTCCGCATGGCCGGGACGCTGCAGCGGCAGCGTGAAGGTGAATACCGAGCCGCGCCCCGCGCTGCTCGTCGCCGAGATCGTTCCGGCGTGGCGATGAACGATCTTGCGGCAGATCGCCAGCCCGATTCCCGTGCCCTCGTACTCGTTCTGCCCGTGAAGCCGCTGGAACGGCTCGAAGATCTGTTCCTTGTACTTCTCGTCGAAACCGATGCCGTTGTCCTCGATCGAGACTTCGACGACGCCGGCGTCGTTTTCCGGCGGAGCCATGGCGGGTTCGAGCGAGGCTCTGATCCGGATCTGCGGGATCCTGTCGGAGCTTCGGTACTTCAGCGCATTGCTGATCAGGTTCTGCATCAACTGGCGGATCTGGCTGCGGTCGCAGGGCACGACCGGCAGATCGCCCGCGACGATCTCGGCGCGCGCGTCCTCGATCGTCGGCTTCAGGTCGGAGAGGACATCGGCCAGAATGTCGTTGAGGCTCGCCGGCTGCAGCGGCCGGGCCTGGCGGCCGACGCGGGAATACTCGGCCAGATCGTTGATCAGCGCGCGCAGGCGCCGGGACGAAGCCTCGATGCCGTTCACCATCGTGCTCAGCCGGGCCCGCGCATCCGGCAGCAGCAGATCGTTCAGAAGCCCCGCAAAGGCCTCGATGTGGCGCAGCGGCTCCTTGAGGTCGTGAGCCGCCACATAGGCGAAGGATTCGAGTTCGTCGTTACTGCGCGACAGATCGCGGTTGGCGTTCTCCAGGGCTTCGGCGCGGCCGAGAATGACGTCGACGACCAGGTCGCGGATCTCTTCCGCCGCGGCGATCTCGTGGCTGCGCCAGGGCAGCGACTTGCCGCGTACCTCTTCGCGCCAGGCATCGAACGAGGCGCGGGTCTGCAGCCGTTGTCCGCGCGGGCCGATCTGCACCGGCTTGTGCGGATTGCCGCCCCAGGTCACGGTCTGGGCGACTTCCGGCCTGAACCACAGCATCAGCATCGAGGACGCCCGCCCGAGCGGCACGGCGAGCACGCCCGCCGCGCAATCCGAATAGTCGACCGCCGGCGGATAGGACGTCGAGAGCTGGTCGGTCTGGAAAATGGCGCGTGGCTCGCGACGCGAGAACCACGTCGACAGCGCCATGATCTCGTCCCTGGGCGGCGTCCGGCCGAACGTCACTGCGCCGTCGAAGCCGCACAGCGCAAAGCCCGAGGCGTTCATCAACGCGAGCATCTCGTCGCCGACTTTGGGCAGCCCGTCGGGCAGCCCCTGGTCGTCGCCGAGTTCGTGCAGCAGCCTGTTCTGAATGGCGCGCACCCGCACGCTGTGGCGCACGATTTCGGCTTCCTCGAGCACACCGATCTGCCAAGTCAGCACCTGGACGATCAGTTCGCAGGCCTGCCTGATCTCGTAGGAGACAAAGCGCGGCCGGACGTTGTGGCAGGACACCATGCCCCAGAGCCGCCCGTCGCGCACGATCGAGATCGACATCGCGCCGTGCATGCCCATGTTGATCATGTATTCGCAATGCGTCGGCGACACGCTTCGCAGCACCGCAAAGCTGAGGTCGATCGGGCCGCCGACGATCGGATTGTAGTCGGGCACCAGCGGAGTCGGCGTGTAGCCGATATCCGGAATGATGCGGACCTTGTTGGTCGTGTACAACGCCCGCGATTGCGCGGGGATGTCCGAGGAAGGGAAGTGAAAGTCGAGCAGGGACGGGACGTTGTCGTCCCGGCTTTCCGCGATCACCTGGCCGCTCCAGTCCTGCGAGAACCGATAGACCTTGACCCGATCGAAACCGGTGATGCGCCGAATTTCGCCGGCAGCGATGTTGCAGGCATTGGCCAGGTCGCCGGCAATCTGCAGACGGCGGATCGCGCTGCGCACGCTGCGGAAGAACTCGCTGGTTTGCTGAGCGGGGTCGCGCGTTTCGAGCTCGAGGATGGTCAGCTCGCCGCTTCGGTGCAGAATGCCGTTGAAGGCACGCTCGCCGGCGGCAGTGCGGGCGTCGATGCGGATCGGATTCACCGTTGCCGGATCGGCGGAGGCGAACGCGGCGTCGAGCCGGGCAGCGCTGTCGCCGCACAGGTGCGGCACCAGAGACGTATCCGCCAGATCGGCGACCGGGCGGCCCAGCAAGGCTTCCACATTGGCGCTCATCGAGACCAACCGAGGATCGCCGCCGGCGAGGGCGAACAGATAGCCGTGCGGCTGGATCGCGCCGGGAATGTGGATCGGTTCGCGGTCGCATTCAGTGAGGTCGATCGCCATCCGGCCGCTCGGATCGGCGCTCGAACCAGCAGGCTGAGTCGGCTGCGATCTCATGCCGCGTCCCCATCCGCCGGCGTGGGAAGCGGCAGCGTGAACCAGAATGTAGAGCCCTTGCCGAGCTCGGTCTCGACGCCGACCCGCCCGCCGTGCCGCTGGACGATCTTGCGACAGATCGCGAGACCGATGCCGCTGCCCTCGTAGTCGTCGGGGCCGTGCAGGCGCTGGAACGGCTCGAACACCTGCTCGGAATATCGCTTGTCGAAGCCGATGCCGTTGTCGGCGACGCTGATCTTCGCGGTGGTGCCCTTGCGTGACTCCAAGCGTGGATCGTCCTCGGCGTCCTCGGCGTAGATGTGGATGCGGCAAGCGCGCCCGGCGGCACGATATTTGAGCGCGTTCGAGATCAGGTTCTGCAGCACCTGGCGGATCTGGCTGCGATCGCAGCGCGCGAGCGGCAAAGCATCCACGCGAATGTCCGCGGCGGCTTCCGCGATCCGGGGCTGCAGGTCGGCGAGCACCTCGCTGGTGACGTCCTGCAACGACGTCAAGGCGAGCGGCTTGGCGCGCCGGCCGAGCTGGGAGAAATCCGCCAGATCGTTGATCAGATTGCGCAGCCGGCGCGACGATTTCTCGATGCCAGTCACCATCGTGCCGAGCCGCTTGTCGCCCATGCAGGCGACGTTCTCGGCGAGCATTCCGGCAAATGCCTCGATGTGGCGCAGCGGCTCCTTGATGTCGTGAGAGGCGACGTGGGCGAACGATTCGAGCTCCTCGTTGCTGCGCGCGAGCTGGCTGTTGATGCGTTCGAGCTTCTCGGTGTTGCGCAGGATCACGTCGATGATCAGATCGCGGATCTCGACCGCGGCGGCGATCTCGTGCGGCTGCCAGGGCAGCGCCCGGCCGCGGGTTTGCTCCGTCCAGGCCGCAAAGGAATTCCGCGGCCGCAACCGCCCGCCTTCAGCGCTGACGGACTTGTCCGGGTTGCCGGCCCAATACACCGTCTGGGCGACCTCGGGCCGAAACCACAACATGACCCGGCGCGGCGGCGTGCGCGACAGCGGCACGGCGAGAACTCCGCTGGCGACGTCCGTCAGCGCCTCCGCCTCGGAGAGGCTTTCGCCCAGGCGATCGGTCTGAAACAGTTCGGTCCCGCCGGACTGCCCGGCCAGATGGGCCAGCTGGTCGATGACGGAGGCGGGCGGCGTGCGTCCGATCGTGATCATGCCTTCGCGGCTGTGCAGGCACAGTCCCGAGGCGCCCATCAGTTCGAGCAGCGCCTCGCTGTTGCGCGCGAGACCGGCGCGATGATCGTGCAGCTTCTCGATGTCGTTGATGAGGCTGCGCTGGATCGCCTGGCCCTTCAGCGTCTGCCGCGAGATCATCTGCTCTTCGATGATACCGATCTGCCAGGCCAGCACCTGAGCCACCAACTCGCAGGATTGCCGCGTATCGAGATCGACGTAACGCGGCTCGCGATTGTGACAGGCGATCAATCCCCACAGCCGGTCGCCGCGAAGGATCGAGATCGACATCGTGCCGTGCATGCCGATGTTGCGCATGTATTCGAGATGGATCGGCGACACGCTTCGCAAGACGGCGAAGGAGAGATCGATCGCCTTGCCGTTCGCCGGATTGACGGAGGGATCGATCGGGACCGGCCGATAGTTGATGTCGGGGATGATGCGTACCGAGTTGATGGCGTAGAGCCTGCGCGCCTGCGCCGGGATGTCCGACGCCGGGAAGTTCAGGCCGAGATAGGGCTCGACCTCGTTGCAGCGATTTTCCGCGATGACCTGGCCGCTGAAATCGGCCGAGAACCGATAGATCATCACGCGGTCGAAGCTGGTGAGCTCGCGGACCTCCTGCGCCGCCGCCGCGCAGGCGTCTTCCATGCTGCGTGCCGCCTGCAGCCGCCGGATGGCGCCGTTGGTCCGCCGGAAGAACGCCTGGGTTTCGCCGACGTCCGGTTGCGGCGGTTCGAGTTCGACGAACACGAGCTGATCGTGCCGGTGCCACGATGCTGTGAACGGCGCTCCGCTGCCGTTTCGGAAACGCGCCTTGAACGGCGTCCCGTTGGAGAAGCCGGGCTCGCCGAGCGCAGCCGTCAGCCGGGCGTGGCTGCCGCTATCCAGCAACGCGTCGGCCGGTCGGCCGAACAGTGTCTCGGCCCCCAGACCCGCCAATCTCGGCAGGTTGACGCTGGCGGTTGCGAGCTTCATGTCGGCCGTGAACGCAAGGAGCGCGCCGTGGGGCTGGATCGCGCCCGGGATATGGATCGGTTCGTCGTCGCAGCCGGCCAAGTCAACCTGCCTTGCGACCGATCGATCAATCATGTCCTTAACGCCCCGGGTCTCGACTGCGGCCAGAACTCACCGGCCTCGGTCAACGAGCGCGGCAGCGTTCCAACATTGTTCGACGAAACTGATCTCGCAGCTGGCGTTGGGGTTTGCGGTAGATCAAGCCGCCGCAAGATAGGTTGCCGGTCACCGCCACCAGGAGCCTGCCATCCGTCGATGATCTCGAAGTTTGGGGATCGACACATGCGCGCGCTGCGGTCGTTGGTGATCGCGGCCGCTACAGATCTGCGCGCTCCAGCCATCCCATATCGAGCGCAAACCGGATGAGTTCGACCCGGCTGGAAAAGCCCAGCTTGTCCATCGCCCGCGCCTTGTAGGTTTCGACGCTTTTCGGTCCGACCTGAAGCCGCGCCGAGATCACCTTGTTGCTGTGACCGACCGAGGCGAGGCGAAGGACTTCGAGCTCGCGCGTGCTGAGCTGCGCAATCAGATCGGTTTCCACGTGCACCGGCGGCGGCGGCACGGCGCGTCCCACCGCCTGACCGGCGATGGCGGGGTCGAGGTAAAGTCCGCCGCGCGCCACCGCCTGGATACCGCGAACGAGTTCGTCGGCGGCCGATCGCTTCAGGATGTAGCCGGCGACGCCGAGCTTCAGCAGCCGCCGCAGATTGGAGCCGTCCTCATGCACGGAGACCACCACCACGCGCGCCTTGGGGCGCGTCGTGAAGTATTTCTGGATCACTTCCATGCCGAACAGTCCCGGCATCGACAGATCGAACACTGCGACATCCGGCTGCAACTCGATGGCCCGGCGCAGCGCCGTGGGTCCGTCGCCAGCCTCGCCGACGACGTCAAAGCCCGGCTCGGCGGCGAGCAGCGCCTTGATGCCGCTCAGGACTACCGGGTGATCGTCCGCGATGAAGATCCGCAAAGTGGAGCCGCAGCTCCGGCGGTTCGTAATCTGATCCATAGTGGCCACCCCAACCTTGGAGCTTCACCGTGATGCGGGACATGACGGTCGCAGCCTGACGCCTCGAACGTCGTGAAAGGTACACTTTCGCAATCGCCGCTCAGTTGGGTCAGATCAAAACGGATCGTCAGGAAAACCTGACGCGGGTTTTCGATTTCCAGATTGATACGGACGGCTCAGTTCTGTCAGCCCAAATTGACGCTTCGCGCAGGGGGCGTAGCGTGGCGCCGCTCCTCGATCACGAATTCTTGAGCGTGACGAGCACAGCGAATGCCGAGCGAAGACTGGTTCATCAGAACGAGTGCGAGCGAAGCGATAGCTGACCACGCGAACCATCGTTCGGCGTAGCAGCGAAACAACCTTCGTGCAGGTTCAGCACGGAACTGATCGTAACTCTCTTAGGAGTTTATCAAATGGTAGACGATCCGAACAAGGTTTGGCCGACGGGTCTGACCATCGCGGAGTCGGAAGAGCTCCACAAGCACGTGATCGACGGCTCGCGCATTTTCGTGGCGATCGCCATCGTCGCTCACTTCCTGGCGTATGTCTATTCGCCGTGGCTGCACTGAGGAGTATCTGACATGAATCAAGGTCGCATCTGGACTGTGGTCAAGCCGACCGTTGGCCTGCCGCTTCTGCTCGGCAGCGTCGCCGTCATCGTCATCCTCGTCCACTTCGCTGTGCTGACGCACACGACTTGGGTGGCGAAGTTCATGAACGGTAAGACCGCCATGATCGAGGCGTCGGTCGCATCCGTCTGAGACGCTCGCTGACTGCTGCTGCGGTGACCGGGATCGACGATGTCGGTCACCGCAGGAGTCGGCCGATCAACCTATCGGAGAGGGGCCTCGCGAGGCGGCACATTTGGAGTTTGCCATGTCCCATCCTATCACTCGCTGCTACGAGAGCGTTCGCCAGGTTTCCGGGCTCGAGGCCGAACTCAACGCCGCCGGCTTCCAGACCGCGAAGGTTCTCCCCAACGCCGCCATCGGCGCCGGCGCCAAGCTGGACGATCTGACCGAGTCGATCGCCAAGCTCGGGATCCTGCGCGCCCAAGCCGTTGAATTCGCCAAGCTGATCCGAGCCGGCGGCGCGGTGGCGATCGTGCCGAGCCATTTTGGCACCGGTGGCAAGGCCGTCGAAATTCTCGGCAAGTACAATCCGATCCGCGAGACCGCCGCAGCTCCGCCCGACAAGTGGGACGCCGCGGCTCCGTTCTCTTCGCTGCTGCGGCTTCCCGTGCTCTCGAGATCCGGCGCCTTCAAAGGCAATTCCGGCCAGCCGCTGCTGATCGAGCAGAAGCGCAAGTACGAATCGTTCTCGGGCGAGCCGCTGCTGATCGCGCAAGAGCAGGGGTATCGTTCCTTATCCGGTACGCCGTTGCTGCTAAGCGGCGTGCCCTACAAGTCGTTCTCCGGGAACCCGCTCTTGCTCGACCAGCCCGGAGACTATCAGCCGTTCTCCGGAACGCCCCTGCTGCTCGACAGCCGAACGCTATTCCTGACAAGAGCCTGATGATGCGCCACGCATTGTTCTCCCCGATCTGCCTGCATGAATGTTCAGCCAGATTCTTGCAGGCAGCCTGCAGTGACTCGAAGATTTAGCGAGCCTGCCATCTCGCGCACCTCCCGAGTTACTTCACGGCGCAGGCGGCATCCTCACAGGTGCCGCCTGCAGACATGATCGGTCCGTCCAGGCCAGGGGCAACGGCGGCGCTCGCCACGAGGCGAAAGCGATCGCTCGTCGCCTGACGACGAGTCGCCAAGTCGGCTGCTGTCGGGCCGCCAAAATTCGTCAAACCAGGGACCTTTGCAAAAGGGCGATCGCGCGCCGCTGCTGATGCACGGCCGCGGAAATGTCGCCGATCAGGTTCGAGGTCAGCGGCCGAAGCTAGTCTTCATCTCGGATGTACCAATGGAAGATCGTCCGCGGAGAGGCCTGACCGGCGACACGCCGACCGCTCGCCTCGCGGTCGAGCACGCTCTCTCCGGCGCGAAACGAGCTAAGCTCGAGAAAGGGAGCGCGGTCGTGCTGGCCGCCGGAGGCTGCGCGTCGCGCGGCCGAGCTCCCTTCCTCAGTCGGCTGATATTACTTCTTTGCAGGTGCGGCGGCCGGTGCGGGCGCCGACGTTGCGACAGGCTTGCCGTTCATGAAAGCGGAGACCCAGGTGGTGCTCTCGAGGACGGCGAAGTGCACGGCGAACGCGATGGCGGCGACGCTGCCGAGCAGCAGGGGGAGACCGACCGTGGGGTTCACCACGGTCCAGATGCGACCTTGATTCATGTCCGATCCTCCTCAGTGCAGCCAGGGCGAATAAACATACGCCAGGAAGTGAGCGACGATGGCGATCGCGACGAACACGCGGGCGCCGTCGATGACGTGCTTGTGGAGCTCTTCGGACTCCGCAATGGTCAGGCCCGTGGGCCAGACCTTCTTTGAATCGTCAACCATTTGGACAACCTCTTGATGGCGTCGTGCGACCCGCACGACCGCGCGATGACACTAGGCCCACGGCTCTTGCAGTAAATCGGGGGTGACATGTGGCATGGTCCGTAGCGTCACGGACGCGCTTGCTCGTCGTCAGGAATTCCCGATTTCGTCCGAAGCATTGTTCGATCCACCCGGCATGTAGCAGCTGTACGAATGGGGCAGACGCCCAAGAGGTCGTGCGATTTACAGGCCTTGGGTAGTCCTGTCAGGCAGTGCCGATCGCTAAGTAACTTCATCTGATCGCTGATAGCAGCCGTCTCGCTGCAGGACATTTTCCATGCGCCTCATCCCTTCCTCTCTCCAATCCAAACTCGATTCCGGCGTCACCACGCTGGCGCAGTGCTGGATCGTGCGGCGGCGCAATGGCGGCGTGCTCGGCTTCACGGATCATGATCGCGATCTGATCATCGAGGGGATTTCCTGCCGCGCCGGGACCGGATTTGCGGCGTCGGAGGCGGCGCAGCGGTTCGATCTGTCGGTCGACGGCGCGGAGATCTCCGGCGCGCTGGACGACGATCTTTTGAGCGAGGCGGATCTCGCGGCGGGGCGCTACGATGCGGCGGCGGTCGAGAGCTGGCTGGTCGACTGGAGCGAGCCGTCGCTGCGGCTGCTGACCGCGCGCGGCAGGCTCGGCGAGGTGCGGCGTGAGGGGCGGGCGTTCACGGCGGAATTGCGCGGGCTTGCCGACCTGCTGTCGCAGGACAGCGGCCGGCTGTACACCGCGGGCTGCGGCGCCGACCTCGGCGATGGCCGCTGCCGCGTCGATCTCGGCAGTCCGGCCTGGCGCGGCACCGGCAGTGTCGCGGCGACGTTCGGCGTGTCGACCTTCGCGGTGGCGGGGCTCGACGGCTTTGCGCCGGGCCTGTTCGGCGGCGGGCGGCTGAGCTGGAGCAGCGGCGCCAATGCCGGCACCGCGATCGAGATCAAGCAGCACCGCGTCGTCGGCGGGCAAATCCGGCTGTCGCTGTGGCAGGCGATGGCCGAGCCGGTCGCGCCAG
>NZ_LJIC01000134.1 GCF_001295845.1 Rhodopseudomonas sp. AAP120
CTCTTGCGTATGTCGTCGACAATCTCGATGGCACGATCCTCGCGCGACTGTCGACGCAGCAACTCGATCTCGGCCGCGCCTATACGGTGACGGCCTCGGGCGCGAAGCCGACGAGTCCCGTGTCGGTAATGCAACGCGGTTAGCGGAGGACGGTGATGGCGCAGTCGCTTGATCTCAATGCCGGCGGACCCGCGCCGAAGATCCGTCGTCTTAACCGCCTGCCGGTCATCGCTGCGATCGTGTTTGTCGTGTTGTTCTTTGGCGTGATCCTCTATGGGCTCACGACGCGCGGATTGTATTTCCGCGGCGATCGCGGTTCCGACGGTCCGCCATCGAGTCCCGCCTCGACCTACGCCGATGCGATGAAGCGCAATGTGCCAGACGGCATCATCGAGGACCCGACGCCGGCGCAAGTCTTCCAGCCTGCGCCTCCGCCGGCGCCCGAGCGACCGGCGGCGAACCCGTTCACCCCCGCACCCCAGCCGGTGCGCGAGGGGCCGGCGATCGAATCCGAGGAGGCCTGGCGCGCCCGCATCGAGCGCGAGCAGCGTGAGCAGTATCTGCGCGAGCAACACCGACAGCGCATGGCGCGCATTCAGGCGCACAGTACCGCTTATGATTCACCGCTTGGCGTGAACCTCGCCAAGTTGCAGACCGCGACGCCCGCCGGGGCACAACAACAGCCACAACGGCCGGGAGCCGCGAGCCCGCTTGGCAATGGGGGCGCGGCCGATCTTTACGCGGCCGCGCTCCGCGCCGGTTTGACCGGGCAGCCCATCGACCCGAACGGGCAGACATCGAAAGAGAGCTTCTTCAACAGCGACCTCACCAAGCTCGGCTATCTGCCCAACTCCGTGGTGCCGCAACGATCGCCGTTCGAACTCAAGCGCGGCTCGGTCATTCCGGCGACTCTTATCACCGGCATCAATTCCGACCTTCCCGGGCGCATCACAGCGCAGGTGTCTCAAAACGTGTACGATAGCGCGACCGGCCATCGCCTGCTCATCCCACAGGGGACGCGACTGCTCGGGCGCTACGACAGCAAGGTCTCCTTCGGCCAGTCGCGCGTGCTCGTCGTGTGGACCGACATCATCCTGCCGAACGGCTCGACCTTGCAGATCAGCGGCATGGCCGGCACGGATGCGCAGGGCTATGGCGGCTTCAGCGACAAGATCGACCGCAAACTGCTGCAGACCTTCGGCTCTGCGATCCTGATCGCCTTGATCGGCGCCGGCACGGAGATGGCGATCCCGCGCGATCGTAATTCGTTCGGAATGCAGAACACCGCCGAATATGCGGCCCGGCGATCGTTTGCAGAAACTTTCGGACGCATGGCCGAGCGCACGATCTCGCGCAACATGGACGTACAGCCGACTTTGGAAATCCGCCCTGGATACAAGTTCAATGTCCTTGTCGACCAGGACTTGGTGTTTCCGGGGGACTATCGCCGATAGATATGATGCAATCTCCTAACTGTTATGCTGCAGTACGTGCGAAACGGCCGGCGATTCTGGCCCCGGTGCTCGGTACGGCCCTTCGCTATGACATCGCGGCTCGGTGGACGGCGAGCAACTACTTAGAATGAGGTCGCCGCCATCGCGGCCACAGCCGCCGCCATGATGGCCGTCGCGCACCAGCCAAGCGCTTTGAGCCAACCTTTCACTGTGAATTCACCCATGATTTTCGTCTGAGCTGACATCAGCATCATGATGACCATCACGGGGACCGCCACCACGCCATTGATCACCGCGGTCCAGTACAGAGCCTTGATCGGATTGATCGGTGTGAAATTAAGTGTCATGCCAACCAGCGTCGCAACAGCGATCGTTATGTAGAACGCTTTGGCTTCAAGGGGCTGACGCGCCAGACCGACTGGCCACTTTCGCGCTTCGCCAACCGCATAGGCCGCCGAGCCAGCCAGCACCGGTATCGCGAGCAAACCCGTCCCAATCACACCGAGAGCAAAGACCAATTCGGCCAGGGGGCCGGCGATCGGGCGGAGCGCCTCGGCAGCCTGCGCCGACGTCTCGACATCCTTGACACCTGCGACGTTCAGCGTTGCTGCGGTCGTGATCATGATCGCGAGGGCAATGAAGTTGGAGATGCCCATGCCGGCGATCGTATCAAGCTCGATCCTAGCAAGCGCCGCCGGTGCTTGCTGTGGTGCGCGCGTGAGCGGCCGTCGCTTCGGCAGCTCGCGGACGTCTTCCGCTTCCTGAGAAGCCTGCCAGAAGAACAGGTACGGGCTGATGGTGGTTCCGAAGACCGCAACCAGCGTAGTCAGATACTCTTTGCTCCACGTAATGTCCGGTACCACAAGCCGGTATAGCGCTTCGCCCCAGGACACTTGGACCATGAACATCGTCGCGACGTAGACCAGCAGGATCAAAGCCAGCCACTTCAAAACGGCGACGTAGCTCGTGTATTGCATGAAGATTTGCAGCGCGGTGGAGATCCCAGCGAACAGAAGAACGTATACAATTTGGGGCCCACCAATGATCAGGCGCGTGGCATCCGCCATGGCGCCAAGATCCGCGCCGATATTGATGGAATTTGCGATCAGCAGCGGAATGACGATGCTCAGAAGGACGTAACTCGGGTAGTGTTGACGGAGGAGCCCTGCGAGACCGCGGCCTGTCGTGCGGCCCATCCTGGCGCTGATCATCTGAACAGCGGTCATTAAGGGGAACGTCAGAAGCAGCGTCCAGGATAAGCCGTAACCAAACTGAGCGCCCGCTTGGCTGTAGGTCGCGATGCCGCTGGGGTCGTCGTCCGAAGCTCCTGTAATGAGGCCAGGCCCAAGAACTTTCAGCAGGCGTGGTTTGCTAGTCCCGACAACCGGACTTTGGTGCTCTGTTTCAGGGTCTAAAGTCTCCGGCGCTTCGCTCAAGCGGTATTCCTGACCGTCGGTGATACTTTCGCAGCGCCGCTCATCGCTCGCGCCTGAGGTACATAACCAATAGCAAAACCCCGAGCACGCAAAGCACCGGGCCTATGAAATTCACAGCGATGCTGTCCGGGAAAATTCGCTTGAGCACGAGGACCAAGTTCGTCGCGGCCAGTGGGACAGCGATTAGGCCGCCGACCAGAAATGCAGTTCTCGATCTTCTGGAACTCATCAGTTGATGTCGGGCGCGCCGAGAAAACCGTGGAGGGCGAGTCCGCCCTCCACGGTGGGGTTGAAAAGGGCTATCGCTTGTCCGATCCGCCCTTGTCGCGATGGCCATGCTGATCGACGTCACCCGGCTTATGGCCTGGGTGATCGTGATGCTGGCCAGGGACTTCCTTCTGGCCTGCCTTATCGCGATGGCCGTGCTGATCGACGTCGCCCGGTTTGTGGCCCGGATGATCGTGATGCTGACCGGGTTTATCCTGGGGCATGTGGTACTCCCTTGAACCAAAAGCTCGCACCTTCATGCGAAACCTCGTTCGGCCATCGAGGCCTCTCGGTCCTTGCATTATCACCGAGAAAGGAGCTTACATCCTCAAGTCACTTGAGGAGCAAGGGCTGAATCTGATGAAGGACGAGCTGTCTATCGGCAGGGTTGCGGAGATGGTGCGGATGAACGTGCCGACAATCAGGTACTATGAGGAGATCGGCCTCGTCCCAACCGCGTTGCGAACCGAACAAAACCGACGAGTCTACAAAGATGTGGACGTCCGGCGCCTTAATTTCATTCGCCACGCCAAGGAACTCGGGTTCGATCTGGATTCAATCCGGCAGCTTCTGGCCCTTGCGGGTTTACCGGAGGAGCCTTGCGAAGAGGCCGATCAGATTGCGCGTGCTCATCTTGCTGATGTCGAGCACAAAATAGCACGATTGACGGCGCTGCGAAAGGAACTACGCGCAATGGTCGAAAATAGCGATCATGGCAGGATCAGGGAATGCCGTGTTATTGAAGTCCTTTCACGGTTTGGAAATCAGTGACCGCGGCGTTCGGAAAAATAACCTCTATTACCCGGACGGGTGTGATAGCTGACGGGCTTGCACGCGCGTCAAGCTCTCAAATACTTTTAGCCACGGCAAGAGCGTGCACCGGTTTCGATGGCAAACTAAGCGGATTGGCGGCTATTGAAATTCAACACCCAATCGATTCTGCTTCGCCCAGATGATGCGGCACCGCATGCGCATGTCATCCACTGGCACGACAAGCACAAACTCTACCGGAATGCCAACGGGACTTTCGACGTCAAGCATCGCGCCAACCGAACTGACATTGCGTACGAGGCAATCAATGGCTGATGCCCCAAATTGAATTGATCCTTTCTTCAGGACACGCCGCCGCGGATTTTTACGTCGTTCCATCTGGCCGCTCTTCGGTTGGGTTTGTTGCTGAATGTGTCCGTCCCGCGCGTAGCGCCCGTTACCATCTACCACAAAATTTTTGGCTCGCGTCGTGGTCGGTCAAGAAGCGGTTTCGGATTTCCAACAACTCTGCGGTCCTTGCAGGGTCGTTAAGATAAAAGTGCCCGATCTGACCTTACCTAAAGTGATGTCGACTGACGGAGTGAAAGCTAACCGGAGCAGCTTGGAATCGACGCGTCTTCAATTCCGCGGCGAGCAAGCGTGACCCGGCGATGCGCCCGCCCCAAAGCACGCGTCAGAACTGCGTGCGCATCCGAATGCCAAAGATCGAAGCCGGGCCGCGATCGCGGTTGTAGGCAGGGTTCGTAACAAGCTGATAGTTCAAAGTCGCACGCCACGACCAGATTGGGAGGCTGTAATAGGTCTCTATAATCTTTTCCAGACCGGCGTTCGGCAGGCGCCCGTCGCCGACAAGAATACCGAGACCGCCGGCGTCAAGATATGCCTGGCGGGCACTCGAGATGCCGTTGACGACGCCGGCCAGCCCGAACGTATCGTTCGGCCTGTTCCAGGAGGAACCGGTCAGCGAAAGCCCGGCAGCGAACGTCGAGTCAATATCGGAGAATTCGTAAGCTTCCTTTGACCCATCAGCGAGGCCCGCGCGAGCGAACACACCAAGGTCAGCCGTGATTTCCTGTTCCAGGTTCACACCGATGCCAGCTCGGCTTTGGTATCGCCTGACCAGAGCGACATCAGCGGGCATTCCCGTTGCCCGCGCCAGCGTTACGGCCTCGTCCAAGCGCCCCATGCGGCCACGCGACAAAAACGCCGTGACCGCAACCTTCCCCTTCTTGCCCCAGATCTCATGCCGATGTTCGATCTCGCCGACCCATTGAAACTGAGAAAAGCTCGGATCTAATTCGGTGCTGTTGGGGACGCGGGAGAGATCGAAAATCCCGCCGCGGAATGTCCAGTCACCTTTGTACCATTCAACTGCGGCGCCATAGGTGAAGCCCCAGGCGTCGGCGGCGTAATCGAAGGTGCCGGTGTCAACGACCGACCAATTCATGAAATCCTTGCGCGGATCATGAGCATATTTGTTGGTGTCGAACACGTCGGTGACCGCAAATTTCCCAAGGGTCAGGATCAGTCGATCCGACGTCTGGCTCCCCGCGAACTGGTTGATGTCGGCGTCGATCTTTTTCGTCTCTCCGCCCAGATCGAAAGTCTGACGGAAGAACGCGCGCGGGATGCGCGCGTAGGCAACCGCCGCTCCGACCTTGTAGGCCTCGCCACTTGGAAAGCCGGCCACACCGACGGTCGAACTCAAGCCAAACCCCTGATCGATCTCGGGGTTGATCCAGACCTCTCCGCCTGACCAGGGGCGAAATCCAGCATACAGCGTCACATCCCAAGTCTGTCGGGTCTGGTTGGGGATGAGACTGTTTGTGCCGATATAGGGCGACCGAAACGGTGCTGCGTATTGTTGGAGGTAGGTAGTCTGTCCGTGCAGAGCGAACCGATCAGTTTCGAACGGTGTCAAGCCATCCTGTAGAACCCGCTGTCCCTCCTTGCCAAAGCGGTAATTGACGCCGAGGCGGGCGGTCTGAACCGCGAGGTCCGATGACAGGCGCTGCGCGGTTCCACCGAACCCAATCTCTTTCCCTCCGAAGTTCGTGGAGAGATATTCAAACCGGGCGGACCAGTTGTTCGATAGCGCGAGTTCGGCACCCACGCCCCACACCGTTCCAAGTCGCGTGGTCTTGGTTGTGTCTTCTGGAGCATCGACCGGCCCGAGCTGCGCCTCATCATAGCTCCATGCGAGGCCGCCCGTCGCATAGAACAGCCAGGAGCCCGGCGCATATCCCACACGTGCCCGCAGCGTTCCAGATGTCAGCACGGTTTGCGTAAGCGTTTGCGAACCCTGAACGCCCGTCGTTGTGGCAATTCCGGAAACCGTGTTTGGAAAGGAAATGTCGGCCTCAAGGCCGACGACCATGCGCGAAGGCAGCATGTAGTTGTATCCGCCACCCAACCCTAACGCATACGATCCCGTCCCCTTGAAAGCATCGATTGGATTGGTCAAGTCGATCGCGCCCGAGGATGGCGGCAACCCGGGCCCGACCAAGGAAAAGTTTGAATGTCCGCTCGCGTAGGCGAAATGACTGCCAACGAAAGGCCCGGTCCAATCGACAGGAGTATTTGCGCTGACCTTGCCAAGGTCAGCCGACTGCCCCTCGACGGCCGAGCTTGCCGCCAGGACCATCGCCAGAAAAGCCTTTCTCATTGCACCTACGCCCGCCCATTTGACCGGTATTCGGCACGACATTTGGGTGTTGGCAACAGCTAAGTTTTTGCAGGTGTCACGTCAGCGTCACGAAGGGTGTGAAAACTCCGACCAATGGATTTCGCGTCGGAAAAACGCATTCGAGAGCGTCCCGCGAACATCAGGCCTTCGAGTCGGAGCGATCGAGAGATGCGGCAGGACTTCGGTGCAGATGAGCCGGGGATTCCGCGCTCGTCAGCGGCTGGTAATACTGCTTGAAGCTTTCATGATTTTTCAGCGCGTCCGGGCGGTACGCGCCAACGCCCGCACACTGCCTAACCTCCGGCAAGTCAAACCGCGCCCGGACAGTCGCGTGCACCGGTGCTTTGGGATTGATCTCCCGGATTTCAAAGTCCCAGTTCTTGGCGCCGACGAGAGTCTGCAGCCACGGCCATTTTGGCAAGCTGGCAGCGTAACTATCCAGGGTGTCGCGCATGCTGGCAATCTCGCAATGCTGCACACCTTCGGCCCGAGGAAACAGGTTTAGCGCGGGGCCAGAATCCCCGGTGTTCGGCATTTTGACGCCGTCGACGTAGATCGGGCCGGTGATGAGGCCGTCGGGGACGGAAATCGCTTGTTCGCACATCCAGGAGAGCGCGATATCCGACAGCCGCGATTCCGGTTCCGGATAAGACCCGCCGATGTCGGAGTGGTTGCCCGCAAACCAAAGCTGGATAATGCGATCAAAACCAGGCGTGGCAGGGTGCGCCCCCGGTTCGGTGCCGCCCCAGCCGACCCGGGCGAAGTCCTTACGCGCTTCATCGATCGCATTCGCCGATCGCGCAAACCGAACGTGCTTGCTGAGGAGGCGGTCGAAGTTCTTTCCCGTCCATTCCGCAATGTGCGAACGAGGCGGGTCTCCCTTGTTTGGGAAATCGTAAATCGTCTTACGATTAGTCGTGCGCTGCTTATTCAAGAACCATAGGACGGCACCCAACATCGCCAGATGGGTGACGAACCACGCCGGGACGATAAATCCCCAAAGCAGGCCTGCTCCCGAGACAATGGCTGTTACTACACCGACAACCGCGGCAGGGACAAGGGAAGCTATAAACGCAGCAACCGCAACGCCGAGGGTCAAGCCCAGTTGGATCATGCGACGCCTGGGGCCGCTTGCTCCAAGTGCTGCGACGGTGTCGAACACCCCGATGAAATAGGCGGCGGCATTCGAGTTTGCTTCATCGCCAGACCCGTATTTGAGTTGAAATCGCCGCGCCAGTTCCAGTCTCTCCGCCTCAAACTGCTCGCGCGGGTGACCCGCGCCGTGTTCGAGCACTGTATCGACCGCCTCCCAGGCGACATCCTTCACAGCTTTCCGAAAGCGCAGCAGCGGGCCTGCGGGCGTCGTGGTCGGGATGCCGCACAGCATCAGCAAGTTGGCAACGCTGCGCACCGTGTAGGCTCCGCGGCTGAAGCCGAACAGGAAGATCCGGTCGCCCTCTTCATAGTGGTTGAGGATAAATTCGTAGCAATCAGCGATATTGCGTTTGATCCCATCGCCAGCAACAGATCCCAGCATCTTTTGGACAAATCGCAAGGGAGCGATGAAAGCGGTGGCACCGATATCGGTTCCCAAGCCGGCATCATAGAAGACGACCTGCTTGGTCGGGTCGACAGCCGTATCCGCGTGGTTACGTGAGACCCTGTACATCTTGTAGATGTTGCTGATGCGTTGCTCCGGACGGGCGCCACCGTCCTGCCCAGTACCATCAGAATAAATGACGATGTTTTTGCTCATGCCCTTGTCCCGGAACCGACCTTCGCATTCACGCTTGGAGCCTGCCGATCAAGGCTAAGGGGCCTAATCAATTATGCGCAAAATTGTCGGCGCGCGTCTGCTCTGCGCGCCCTGTCAATGATTGGAGCACAGCTGAGTCGCCCATCATTTAGAAAGTAAATTAAGCTCGGCCAATGCTGCGCTGTAAACGACGTCATACAGTTTGCACCCTGCCACTACGCTTTTGAGACGTTCGCGCGCTTGATCGACTTGTCCGGCATGAACAATGGACTCGCTCAAGAAGAACTCAGCTTCGCACGCGCGCTTGGCTTGATCCTGGCCAGACCCGATACGGGATGCCGCCTGAACTTGCCCCGAATCGACCGCATCCAGATAATACTCGAGCATCGGCGCCGGCCACATGTCTCGCCTGACTTTTGCAGCGTTCTCGGTCAGCTCGGCGCGGTCATTTTCTCCACCGTGCACGCGAGCGATGTGGAGCCAGATCATCGCATATGGATTGGACGGCCGCAGACGCACCGCGGTTTTGAAATCCTCGACACTCGCCGTATTATCCCCGGCAAACAATCGGGCGCGTCCTCGACCGAGATAATAGGCTGGGTCTCCGGGAGCAAGTTGGAGCGCCTGATCGAAATCGGCGAGCGCCGCAGTAAAATTTCTTACTGTCAAATTTGCATTGGCCCGATTTGCCCAAAAGCTCGCGTCCCCCGGCCTAAGGCGGATCGCCGCGCCGAAATCTGCGATCGCCTTCTCAAAGTTTCCCAGCATCAGATGCACCGCGCCTCTGTTGCCGATTGCATCCGCAAACGTCGGCTGCAGTGAGATTGCCTGGTCGTAATCAGAAAGTGCTCTTTGTAGGTCGCCTTTCGTCAGAAAGGCGGCAGCGCGGTTGTAATAAGCTTCTGCGTAACTCGGCTGAAGGCGAACCGCCTCATCATAGTTTTCGATCGCTCGATCCAGATCGCCTTTTCTTTCGTAAGCGCCCGCAAGGTTGTTGAAAATCATCGGATCCCTGGGACTTAGTCGGCGCGCGCTAAGAAAGTCGTCGATGGCGCGATCGTATTCGCGCTCGAATGTCCAAATCAGGCCCCGGTAGATGTAGGAATTGGGAAAGTTCGGCAAAAGCGCTATTGCAGTGTCGAAATCGGATAACGCTTTGTCGCTAATTCCCATGCCCTCGTAACATACACCTCGGCTGTAGACGAGGAAGCCGCGGCGCTCACTATCGAAATTGCCCTGACGAATTGCCTCGCTAAAAAGCTGAATGGCTTGCACGCAATCGCGACGCTGCTTCGCTGCAAAACCAGCCTGTGCCAAATCGAGTGCGTCTGCCTTCGCCAAAGGTATTGCAGACAAAGTAATGAGCGTCACGAAAAGTCCGAACACCACCGGTGGGGCCGATTGTTTGGAAAGCGCCCTGAGCATAAAAGCGACTGCCCCTAAATATAGCGAGATGTCCAAATATTAGCACACTTAGGCGCCAAATGCTCACGTTAAGGACATGCTGGCACCCCATGGTCGCAGTCGACCTGCTGGGAAGATGCGATCAGAGCCCCGCTGGGCAATTCTCTGATGTTGCGCTCATCTTCGGCCTCGGTATCAAGGAACGCTACCTTTTTAAGGGCGATCGGGCGTTGCCTTTGTACAGCACGCTCGTGAACCGCCATTTCACGCTGTATCACTCCTTTGATCGCCCACCCCCGGTGACGGGAGAATGTGACCATCACCGGTGCACAATATCACCTCATCCATTGCCCACACAACAGCGCAAGCCTGGCCAAACTGCCTGCACCGTCGCGCGGTCCGACACATTTACAACTGACTTTGCCACCGAGTTAATGTCCTCCGTATCGGCACAGTCCCAATGCCCTGCTTTGCGCTGATGGAAGACCCACACAGCGCGGCTGTTTCACTTCCGTCATGAAACACACGAGAACCGCCATCAGTCCAGATTGAATACGACAAAGAGATGAGGTGCGATGCACTGCGGCTCTGGACAGGCAGCTCCAAGCGCTTCGAAGGTTTTGTCTGTGCTGCCATTCTCGACTTCACAGCCCGATTTACTACTGGCGCGTTAAGCCGTCTAGATTGCGCAGATCGTTGTGCAGCGTCGTGGCGGCGATTGCCGCGTGGCCCAT
This sequence comes from Rhodopseudomonas sp. AAP120, assembly GCF_001295845.1. Lineage (GTDB taxonomy): Bacteria > Pseudomonadota > Alphaproteobacteria > Rhizobiales > Xanthobacteraceae > Rhodopseudomonas. The sequence goes on from NZ_LJIC01000134.1 coordinate 10,509, forward strand.
CGCGACGCTGATCTGATCGAGCGCGAAGACGATGTCGCCTGCGGCGTAGATGCCGCCTCGGCTAGTGCGTTGCTTTTGATCGACCGCGATACAGCACCCATCCGCCATGTCGAGACAGAGCGCCTGGGCAAGATGGTCGTTCGCTTCGGAACCAAGCGCCGGATAGATGGTGTCGAAGCTGAGCTGCGAGCCGTCGCGAAAGTGAACTATCGCGCGACTACCGGTGCAATCGAGGCGCAAGGGCGGTCGTTCTTCCACGCGGATACCGTGGCGTTCGAGAAGGGCGCGGTCGTCGGAGCTGATATCGACTGCACCCGCCGGGAGTATGGTAATGTCTTCGGAATATGTTCGCAGGAACAAGGCTTCAGCGACGCCCCGCGCATCGGCGCCGATAACACCGATAGCCTTGTCCCCGGCCTCGAAGCCGTCGCAGACCGGACAATAGCGCAGCAGACCGCGCTCCAGCGCAGACCGATGCATAGCGGGATCGAGGTCCGGGCGCCGGTTGTTGGTGCCGGTTGCCAAAAGAATGGTTCGCGCTTCGAGCGCGATGTTGTTACCACACGCCAGAAAGCTGCCGTCCCGCTCCTCGATCGTCTCGATACGGCCCCGCAGCACTCCGGCACCGTAGAGCTCCGCCTGAGCGCGCATACGACTCAACAGCTCCTTGCCGCTAATTCCGTCGGGAAAGCCGGCATGGTTGTGTGAACGGGGTATCCAGAGTGCGCGGCTGTCGCCGTCGTCCACTACGGTGACGCGTCGCCGGTACCGCGCCAGATAGATCGCAGCAGTCAGGCCCGCAGGGCCCCCTCCAACAACGAGGCAATCGAGCGGACGGCCAGTTGACAGGATTTCATCCATCACGGTGTCCCGTGTATTTGGGGCGGTGGAAGCCACGCTCGGGCGGTGGCGGCTAGAGAGCACTGACCGGAACATCAAGCGGCATCGGCAGAATGACCCGCCCGTTACTTGCGGGCTCCGGGAAGCGCCCAGCCGCGATGTTGAGCGGCAAGGATGCGAGCAGGAGCGCTGGCATTTCGAGCCCGGCATCGCGCTCCTGCCGCAGAGCGATGAACTCCGCTTCGGTCCGCCCCTTGCCGACATGAATATTTTCGGCCCGCTGCGCGCCCACTGTGGTTGCCCAGGCGGGCGGGCGGCTGCCCTCCGCGCCGTAATCATGGCAAACGAACAAGCGTGTCTCTTCGGGCTGATCGAGGATACGACGGATCGAAGAATGGAGCATGCGGGCGTCGCCGCGATGGAAGTCGCAGCGCGCCGTTCCGCTATCGGGCATGAAGAGCGTGTCGCCCAGAAAAATCGTGTCGGCGATGCGATAGCTCAAATGGTCGATCGTGTGCCCCGGCGTCGCCCAAACCTCGATCGTCTCTTCGCCAAACCCCAGGCTGTCGCCTTCATCCAGCAGACGGTCGAACGGACGTGCATGCGTTTGCGGCAGGGCATAGACTTGGCGAATAACTTCGGCGACCTCCACAACGCGCTTGCCGATTGCCAGTCGGCCGCCGAGCGTTTCACGCAAGGCCAGGGCGCCGGAGATGTGATCGTGATGAACATGGGTCTCCAGAAGCCATTCCAGTGACAACTTCTCGGCCCTTATGAAATCCACGATACGGTCAACGGGAGCGCGGCTGGTACGTCCCGACTTTGGATCTAGATCGAACACTGGATCGATGACAACACAAGAACCGGACGCAGCGCATGTGACAACATGCGTTGCGGTGCCACTGCGCTGATCGTAAAAGGTCTGGACACTGATAGTCATTGCCACCTATCCGTTATGGGTTCACGACTTGACCTGCGTCACCGCGATAAGCTAGCTTGGCCTCAAGGGCGCCCGCCGGAAATTTCATGCACACCGCGTTTTGGGACCGACCCGTGTAACGTAATCTCTGTCGCCAGTTAATAGTCCTCGCAGCAGAATGTTTCGAACATAATCCAACGAATTTACCACACCAAGTTGTCCTGAAACTTGTCTCGCGCTTACCAAAAAAGATTGGTAGAGCTTCACGGAGGGGTCTCGCTCGTATGGCGATGGATGATGCGCACTGCCCGGGTAGTCGCCAGTCACCGTCGTGACGGTGGAGCGCTTCGACTTCATCCCGCAGGGCTGCGGTGATGCCATCATGACGCACTGATGCCTAGGCGAAGCGGCCAAGGTAGCGTTGATCGAGGAATTAATCCGGCGTCTCACGGGCTCGATGTCTTACGATGTCCCTGTATAGCAGCTGGGCTATTCGCTAGCCTAGACTAGATTCCCGCCCGGTGACGAGACGGGTTCGGGATTGCCGCCGGACAAAGTTGCGAATGACGGACAAGAGCGAATCGCCAATGATGGACGGTGCCCAACTTGACCACCTTCGGTGGGCGGCCATCGACGACATCATCACGTAGAGAGTCTTCAAGCCATCGGAGCAGAACGGGTTTGGCACCATTGTCTCATGCTGAAGACAATGGCTGCGTCGTCGCCTACCTCATCAGTGCATGGCTAGCAAATGTGTGGCGAGCGCGCGGTAGGCTTGATGGGGAAGAGCTTAGCAAACAAGTTCGATCATGTTCTGTATGATCTTCGACAAGCAAGGACAAGTCGGCAGGGCGAGGGTGAGCGGCAGCGCACCAGATGGCCCGTCGAGCCCTGCCATTCCAGCGCTGTTAGACAACGAAGATAAGCCGGCTCCGGCGCAACTAAGATCCGCCGAACCGTTCCCTTACAGTCTGACGCAACACGCCAAGCTTGTCTCTGATCTTTGCCCAACTGACCTCTCGATGGCGGAGGGTGTCGACTATTTCGCAAGGTGGTCGCGGTGCGCCTCGGCCGTGGCGTTGAGCGATCCAGGAGCAGCGAGCAGACGGTGAGTAGACGAAATCCTTTGGCAATGTAGCTTGGCCCCACATGAAAAGCTGGCAGGCCTCCACATCGTAAAACGCTGTGTATGCTGCAAAATATCCTGTAAATTGGAAACGGAGTTATTGCTTTGAACGCGGCCCCAGGTAAGCCTAGACGATCCGACTCAACCGCCAGCAGGGAGCCTTCAAGACCCGACTATCAGAATATCGCCAGCACGTGCCGCATAGTCGAGCGCGTAGGCGAGCTCGCCGGGTGTCTCGGCGTGGACATGAAAGAGCGGCTGTCCGCGATCAACCTCCGCGCCAAGCCGCACCTCCATGAAGACGCCGGCAGCCTTGGCGCCGGGCGCACCGGCCAGCTTGGCAAGCCGCGCTAGTTTGCGATTGTCGATATGAACGATTCGGCCTGCGCGCGGCGCAACCAATGGATAGACGTGGCGCGCCTGCGGCGGAGTGCGCAGTCCGCCCTGCGCCTCACAGATGGCTTCGAACTTCTTCCACGCCCGGCCGTCGGAAAGCGTCGCGAGCGCCAGCGTCACGCCGCTTCCCTTGCTGGCCTTTCCGCCAATTTCCAGTGCCGCGCCCGCCAGCGTGACAGCTCGCTGGCGCAGGTCATCGGGCGCGTCGGATTTGTTATGCAAAACGGCGAGCACATCGAAGGCCTCGAGCGCCGGACCGATGCCACGGCCGACGGGCTGCGAGCCATCGGTTTGAAGGCATATGGCGGCAAGGTTAAAGCGCGCAGCCACTGCGGTCATGCGCTCGGCAAGGCGGTCAGCGACGTCTTTACCGCGCACCTTCGCGGTTGTGCCGACCGGGATATCGATGACCACGTGTGTCGAGCCTGCAGCGATCTTCTTCGAGAGGACGGACGCAATCAACTGACCTTCAGTATCGATATCCAGTTCGCGCTCCACCCGCACGAAGATATCGTCGGCCGGGCTGAGGTGGACCGCACCGCCCCAGGCAATGCAGCCCCCTTCCGCCTCCACCACGCGTCGGAGAGTCGCGATGTCGAGATCGACAGGCGCCAAGGTTTCCATCATATCGGCCGTACCGGCCGGCGAGGTGATCGCGCGCGAGGAGGTCTTGGGCATGACGAGGCCGTTCGCGGCCACGATCGCCACGACAATCGGCGTGGTGCGGTTGCCGGGAAGCCCGCCGATGCAGTGTTTATCGACCACGATCGCGGCATCCCAGCGCAGGCGGTCGCCGACATTCACCATTGCCCTCGTCAGACTAACCGTCTCCTCTTCGTCCAGCGGCAGCGCGGCGCTCGCGGTCAGGAAGGCGGCGAGGTGCACGTCGGTGTAGCTGCCGGCGACAACATCCCTCACGATCTCCGAGAAGGCGGACGTATCCAGACGATTGCCATAGATACGCCGCCGCACATCAGCGAGCGAATCCATTGCGGGTGGATGGGAGACCCTGACCTCGTCGCCTTCCGCGACGCCAAGAAGGTCCCAGGCGGTTTCGGACAGTCCGATCTCGTCGAGGCCCAGCATGGCTTCACCGTCGACTTGAAAAAGAGTCGCCTGGACCTGGCGCTTGCCATTGGCCACGAGAACCTGAGAGCGCGAAGCAAATCCCTCGGCCCGGCAGACGTGACAGTCGGCACGCATGATTACGATCGCCTGATGCTGGCTATGCAGCCGGAGACGGCGTACACGGTGCCTTGGTTGATCGGCACGAGCAGCGTTATCTGTCGTCGTCATAGATCGAAGATCTGGTTCTGACGTGGCACAGCGGCATCCCACCCAAGTTCGCGATCAATCCGCACCCGCAGCGCTTCGGCGGCGTCGGCCTCGCCATGGACGATGAAGACGCGAGACGGAGCGCGGCGGAAGCCGGAGAGCCAGCGCATCAGCTCGCTAGCATCAGCGTGTGCCGACAGCATCGACAGGTCATCGACCTCTGCCCGAACCGGCACCCATTGGCCATGGATCCTGATGTCGCGCGCGCCCTGAAGCATCGCTCGGCCTCGCGTTCCAGCGGCCTGGAACCCGGAGAACAGGATCGTGTGCTTGGGATCGGTCGCGAAGGCCTTGAGGTGATGGAGAACACGGCCTCCCGTCGCCATCCCGCTCGCCGATATCACGACCTTGGGCCAGGGGCTGGTCGAGATCGCCTTGGAGCTTTCCACATCGCGTGTATAGGTGGCGATGCCGCAGATCGCGTCGCATTCCTTGGAAGACAAGTGGTGATCGTCGTGGTGGGCGTGGAGCAGGCCTGTCGCCTCGATCGCCATCGGGCTGTCCAGATAGATCGGGACGCCCGATAGACGGCCGGCGGTCTGCAGGCGCCACAGATGATAGAGCAGCGACTGTGCGCGCCCGACCGCAAAGGCCGGGATGACGACGGTGCCGCCGCGCTTGATGGTGCGCTCGATGACCTTGCCGAGCGCTTCGGTGGGATCGGCAGAATCGTGGAGGCGGTTTCCGTAGGTCGATTCAACGACGACGTAATCTGCTTCGGCGATAGCTGCCGGGTCCGGAAAGATTGGGTCGCCGTAGCGGCCAAGGTCCCCTGAAAAAGCAATGCGGCGGCCGCCCCATTCGATCTCGGCGCTGGCGGCTCCGAGGATGTGGCCGGCGTAGCGAAACCTCACGGTCGCACCACCTGGGAGCGTCGTGACCGTGTTAAAAGGAACAAGCGAAAAGAACTCCATGGCGCGTTCGGCATCACGCGCGCCGTACAGCGGCAGCGCCGGCTTGTGTTTGGAGAACCCTTTCCGATTGGCGTACTCAGCGTCCTTCTCGTTGAGGTAGCCGCTGTCCTTGAGGATGAGCTCTGCGACATCGCGTGTCGCCGCGGTCGCGTAGATGCGGCCACGAAAGCCGTCACGCACGAGCTTGGGTAAGTAGCCCGAGTGATCGAGATGAGCATGGGTCAAGACGACGGCATCGATGCTCGACGGCGCGACCGGCAACGGTTCCCAGTTCAGCTCGCGAAGGTTCTTGAGGCCTTGAAATAGACCGCAATCAATCAAGATGCGCTTGCCGCCGTTGGTGAGGAGATGTTTCGAGCCGGTGACAGTGCCGGCGCCGCCGAGAGAGGTCAGAGTCAACATTGCGAACTTTCAGAATGTGAAGGCGGCCAAATCCGCCGGATCGCCGCGTCCGTCGAGCGCGCCTTGCTCGGTCGAGGAGAGAATCTCCTCGCGCTTGCAGCCGAGGAGAGCGCCTCCCGCGTCCACCAGATGCGCCCAGCTACAGCGGTTAGCGAACAGCATGCCTGCAACGTCGAGCGTGCCGCCCCGGCTGATATAGCCGCGCGCGACAGTCCTTTGAGGCCCGGAGTCGAGCCGCCGCAACAAGCCGAGCATTGGTTCCGGTCTCGCGTGAGACACGATGACTCGCGGCAGCCCGGCCGGGAACAGCGCCGCAATATCCTGCTCGCTAGCTGTGAAGGCGGCTTCAATGGAATCGCGGGGGATTCGGAATCGGCCAGGTTCCGAGAGAGCGGTTACGAGAACGCGGCGGCCGTGCGTCTTGAGGCGATGTGCTGCCTTGAGCGCCTCCTCGAGCTGGTAGGCGCCGATGGCAACCAGTTGCAACTCGGCCCCGTCGCGCTCGCCTTCGATGTGAGCGGCGCCATCGGCAATGAACTTGAGCGCAGCCTCGCCACCGAAGCGATACGGCATGTCGCGCTTCGACACGATGAGGCAGGCTACCTGTCCGCGACCCTGGTAGACGGCTCTCAGGGCGGCCATGGCGCTGTTGGTATCCACGGGGAACAGAACGCGTGCCGTGTCGGACATCTCGCCGAGCAGCGCCTCGCCAATGGTCGGGTCCTGATGCGACTGCTCGTTTTTGGAGTTCTCCCAGGTATGAGACGTGACGATGAGCGGGACGGATACCCAACCCGGCTTCTGGCCGACCTCACGCTGGCGACGGGCGAAGACGATCTCCTGGCGAAGCCCGCCCAACATCTTCAAGGCGAAAGCCTCGTAGCTGACAATCAGGTTGATGCCTCCCTTGTTGGCGAGCGCCGCGCCCGCAACCGCTTCCTCGTTGAGCGCGGTGATGACCGCCCCATCCACGGCATCGGCGACGTTGGGCTCCGAAACGTTCACCCGGTGGCGCAACCTGTCGAGGGTTGCACCCATATGGTTTGAGCGCAGTTCGTCGGGGTTGCCGACACGGGGCCGAAGGCCGGGGTTCGCATCGACGAGGCGGACGAACCAGCGGTCGATAGCATGCATCGCGCAGTCGGGCGGACTGCCGGCTACGGTCCAATCAGGTTCGGGGAGTACTGGAGTCGGAGGCCGCCGCAGCGCGAGGGGGTGCCGGCTTTCGGGCACGCGGCCTTGCTTGCCATGGACAGCGATCGCTGCGACGGCTTGCTCAATCTCGTCAGGCGGCACGAACAGCACGCGGGCCGCATCGTTGAAGGCGGTACGGGCTGCTTCGTCCTGCGCGGGATTGCCACCGAGCGGCAGATTGTGCGCGGCATTCGTGCCCGCTCCCGGAAAGCCGAACCCTTTGACGGTTTCGGCGATCACATAAGGAACCGGCGCCGGATAGGAATGCGCCGCTTCCGCAGCGAAACTCTGGAGTCGGCGCTCGGCTTCTAGAATGGCCCCTGCGAAGGCGGCTGGATCGCGGCCATCGACGATGAAGGGATCAAAGCCGTTGAGCTTGAGATGGTCGGCGAGCCATGTGGCGCCACCCTGCTGCGCGATCTGGACGCGCTCTTCGATACGCCGCCCGTTGAGGATCATGACCGGGATGACATGGCCGGAATCTTCGGCCCGCCACCAGCGAGGCGTCCAGTCCGAACCGCGCTGTTCCTCGAATGCGCCGTCGCTCAGGAACGCCACGAGGCTTTCGCCGGGGAGCGGCATGTGCACGTACTGCACCTCCGCGAAGCCGAGATAACCGCCTTCGGAGATCGCGCCGGCGGTATTCGGTCCTGCGTGGCTGCCGAGCGGTACGGCCGGAGCGCCGTCGGGGCCGATCTTGTATGAGTAGAAGTCGGCGGCGAGTTGCGACAATCCCTTCTCGCTGCGATCGTAGCGGCCCTTCTGCGCCGGTGAGACATCGCCGGTGAGGACGTTGACGGCCTCGATAGCGGCAACACAATGGCCTTGGCCCATCAGCCAGGAACGCGTCGTCGCTGAAATCGCATTGGCCGTCAGATAGCCGACAAAAGCCGGGACCATGTTGAGCGAGCCGCCGGTATGTCCTTCCGGGGTGGTCTTGAAAGCGTCCGCCGGGAGCGGGGCGCCAGAGAGATCGACCCGCTTGGTGTAGGTCATATGGACCACGCTCCACATGGCGGCGGAGGTGAGGCGGTCGGCAGCCACCAGCATCCGATAGAGCGGTTGCGGATCGATGCGGCCGGACGAAGCCAGCGCCACTATGCGCTCGACCGTCTCTTCACGATGGACAATCGGGCCGTATCCCTTGCGCCAAGTGTTGAACATCTTGGAAGCCGTGCCGCTCATGCTGCATCGTCGCCTTTATTGGATCTGGTTTCGGGAGGCGGCACTTTCACCGCGCCCCGCTCGTCCAGGATGGCGGATCGCTCGCGGGAAAGGAATCGAGACCCGCCCGCTCCACCTCATCCAAGGGCTCGGGCGGACGCCGGTGCCGGACGAGGTCTGCCGACGATGGAGCGCTCAATCCGAGCGCGTTCGCAACCAGCGGCGCAAGGCCGATGGCATTGCTCTCGTGAGGAACAGAATCTGTCGAAACGATCCGGCCGCAAAGCGGCGCAAGGCGCTGGAAAGAATCTTCGGCAAAAATGCCATGCACAACGACCACCACGGGTCGCGCAAAGCCTTGAAGCGGAAGTTTGAGAGCCGCTTCGATCAGCGTGCGGCCGGACGAGGCGATGTCATCGACCAGCACCGGCTGCCGGCCACGCCATCTGGACAGATCGGGTAATTCGACGTCGACATTGCGATCGCCATGCCGGATCTTGCGCAGCACCGCGTGTGGGGCGCCAATGCGTGCGGCGATGGCCGATACCCATTGCTCGCTCTCTTCGTCGGGACCGACGAGAAAAGGATTGTCGACTTCCGCGGCAATCCAATCCGCCAGCAGCGGCGCCGCATGCAGCGTATCCGTCGGGATCGTGTAGAGCGCCGAGAGAGTCGAATATCTATGCAGATGCGGATCGACGGTGACCAGCCGGTCGAAGCTCGACGAGACGAGCCGCGCGAAGCTCTTCGACGTCACCGCCTCACCCGGCTGAAAACGGCGATCCTGCCGCATATAAGCGAGATAAGGCGCGATCAGAGTGACCTCTCGCGCGCCGAGCGCCCGCGCGGCATCTGCCGCGAAGACAAGACGCAAGAAGCCATCATCGGGCCTTGCGAGTGTGCAGACCAGATCGACCGCTTTGCCTGCAACGTCGGAAAGGATACGGACGTAGGACTCGCCATCCGGAAATTGCCGGGTTCCTATTGTGCCGAGCTCCCAATGCCCGGCTGCTGCCAGATGCTGCCCAAAGGCTTCGTTGCCCGGCAGGGAAAGGATCAGGCGAGGAGCAGATCCCGGATGGTCTTGTTTTTCTGTCATCCTTCCTCGACTCTAGAATTTGCCGAAACTGGGTGATGGCTACCCCAATCATGCCGCCGGTCACTCATTTGCGACAGTGGAATTACCACAAGGCAGTGGTTCAAGATATGACTGGGATCATTCCAGAGCGCGGCCGGAGCGATAGCACTTACTTAATGTCGGCGTCTGCCGAATGCTCCACCCAAACGCCAAAGCATCCTCGGCAAGAGGACGATCAACAGCGCGCCAAGCGCCCAAATCACGATGGCTGCCGGCTTCAGGACGATCATCAGCAAGGAGACCGCCTGGTCGAGGAGACCGGTGGACTTCAGGCTGTCGATCGCGACGCCGACCTCTTTGCCGACGCCTATCGCGCTTCCGGCGTCCTTCCCCGCTTGCAACACGGCGCCGCCGCTGGTTGAGAGCCACGACAGGGCGATATCGAGTGCGACATATCCAACATAGACAACGACCGTCCATGCAAGGAGACCGAAGATGACGACAACCCACGAGATCGGCGCCCGCGGCGGAGCATCAGTCGAGTAACCGGACCTGGGCGCCGGGTATCGATTTGATCCAGGACCCTTTCGGAAAGAGCGTTCATTCCAATGATCGTTACCCACGTCGTCCTCACTCGTTCACTGCGGCAAACTCTCGACGAAATCAAAACGGCCGCTTGGCTTCGGCTCCCTCAAGCGCTTCGTCCTCGATCTGGATCGTCACATGTGTCAGGCCAAAGCCAGTCTTCAGCGCCTCCTGAGCTTCGGCCAGTATCGTCCGGGCTGAAGCCGTGTCAGTCACGACAAGGTGGCCGCTCATCGCATCGGCGCCGGATGTAATCGTCCAGACATGGAGATCACGAACGGCAAGGACGCCCGGAATCTCGAGAAGCCTCTTTTCAAGCAAGGCCATGTCGATTTCCGGCGGCGTGCCCTCCATTAGAATATGGATCGCTTGCTTGAGCAGGATCCACGTGCGCGGGACAATGAACAGCCCGATGCCGGCGCCGATGATCGGATCGACTAGTTGCCAGCCGGTCAGAACCACCACGATTGCAGCCACAATGACGCCGAGCGAACCGAGCATGTCCGCCAGCACCTCGAAGTAGGCGCCTTTGACGTTGAGGCTCTCCGCCGAGCCGGCGGAGAGCATTTTCATACTGATCAGGTTGACGACGAGACCGGCAACTGCCACGGCCAGCATCGGTCCGCCGATGATCTCCGGCGGGCTCAAGAATCGCTGATAGGCCTCGTAGAGGATATATACAGTCAGGAGGAGGAGAACCACGGCGTTGGTGAGCGCCGATAGCACCTCCATACGAACATAGCCGAAGGTGTTCTGTGGTGTCCGTGGCCGTTCGGCGAAACGGATCGCGATCAAAGCCAATGCCAGGCCGCCGGCATCGGTGAGCATGTGGGCTGCGTCGGCAAGGAGAGCGAGGCTGCCGGTCCACAAGCCGCCGATAACCTCGACAACCATAAAAGTGGTGGTGAGGGTCAGCGCAATGTACAGTCTGCGCTTATGCCGCCCCGCTGCTGTCGCGGTAGATACTGGGTCGCTCGCTGAAACCCCTGCGGCCATGTCACCCTCTCGCGCCTAGAATTCAGTTCGTTAAGACGGCGCGCCTCGGCATCAGCTCCTGCTTGTACAGCCTCGGGCACGGATGCAGATTCTTTTCGACGATCACTCTCATCCCCAACCGGGCATGACGTCGCGTTCCTGTGAACGCACGAGGCCTTCAGCCTCACATGTTCACCAATCGGACGTCGGCGTGAAGATAGGACTCACTTTCCCTCAGGATTTGCTCCGGCCACCGCCGTACCGCAAGAGCGGCAAAATTTAGAGTTGGCTGGAATTGACGCATTGCACTTCGAACACGCCGCCTCGGACGATCCGAAGCGCTGGCCACAATTGGCGCAAAAACGGCTGTCCGGCGCGTTGTCAGAGCGACAGCTGGGACACACAAGCACCCGCTGTTGCGCGGGCGGCGGCGATTGATCCCAGTCCGGATTCTGCTGATTGCCCCAAGGCGCACCACGATCGGGCCCTCGGCCGTACCGGTCTCCGTGGCCGCCTCCATGATGACCGCCTCCATGGCCGCCGCCATACCTCCGGCCAAACAGACGGTCGAGAAAATGCGAACCCACAGCAACCTCCTACGAGTAAAAGTCTGCCAACATGAAATAAGGCGCCTGTCCAATCTTGACAACCGCCGGGAGCCGGTCCCGCCGCCATGTGTTCGGGCTCCGCAATTGAAAGTCAATTGCAAACCCCCGGGATTTTTTAGCTAGAATCTCGCATTCATTTTGTAACATTCCGCCCGCTCTGAACGAATGGAGAATTTCTGGCCGAGCGGTAGCCAATCATCGACTGGGGCGGAAGAGGCTGGGCACGGAAAATCTCTTCGTCGTGTAACAGAGTAACAGGAACCCCTGCACGAGCACTATTGTTCTGGATGTCCGTTGGCGAGTGGGAGATGACGATGAGATTTGCAGCCTTGAATTGGGTAGAAATGGGCTCCCACTTGGTCGATTTGGCTATCGCCTACATTTTGGCATTGCCGATTGGATGGGAGCGGGAAAGTCAGGAGCGCAGCGCTGGTCTACGAACCTTTCCGCTCGTCGCGATTGCCGCGTGCGGTTTTGTGCTCGTCGCGATCCGCGTCTTGGGCGAGACCTCGATGGGTCAGGCTCGGATTCTCGAAGGTCTGATTACGGGAATAGGATTCATTGGCGGAGGTGCCATCCTGAAGCGCGGAGACCATACGTCCGGCACAGCCACAGCGGCCAGCTTGTGGGCAACAGGGGCGCTCGGGGGAGCTGTTGGCTACGGTCTCTATGATATTGCCCTGATCCTCAGCATTGTGACCTTCGCAACTCTCCGCTCTCTTGCCCCTCTGAAAAGCATGATCCAGCCCTCAACACCCAACGATGGCAAAAGCTAATATTTGAGGCGCGCGTCCACGCCAGAAATCGTCATTTCGACAAAATAATCAACACATTGGGCGCGGACAGACCTCGCACTCAAATCCTTCGGCGTGCGTGCACCTCGCACGCGATGCTAGTTGGTCAAATCTGGCGCGTCTTCGCCCAGAGCGGTGGCAAGATCAATCAAATGGTCTTGCTCATCGAGCAAGATCTCGCGGATGTGCTCGGCGATAGCGAATTCGCCCAATGTTTCACACTGACGGATCCGCTCGCGATAGTTCTTGATTGTGTCGATCTCGTTCTGAAGATCTGCCCGCAATATCTTCTCCGCGCTATCGGATACTTCGATGGGTTTTGGAATCGTCGTTGGTGTAGCGCCGAGATAATCAATTTGCCGAGATATCGTCAGCGCGTGTTTCAGCTCTTCCGCGGCGTGCTTTTGTAGCTGATCCGCAATGCTCATATACTCAGCACCCTTGAGCACTTGCGAATAGACAACGTACGCGATGATCGCTTGGTATTCGCGAGCCAAGTCTTCGTTCAGCAGCGCCGCCAGCTTCTCGCGTGTAATCGAAGGTCTGTTGTCTGCCATTTACCCGCCCAATGCGCGTTATTCGGCATAGACAACGCTGCGGTGCTATTTGGGTTCCTTTCGAAATAAGCCCGGTTACAAAGATGTGCGAGAGACACCCCATCAATCGCGCGAGTTTGCCAGAAACGCTTTGATCGAGAGAGGTACAGCTAACAGGGCAGCTTTTTTTGCAGTAGTCGCTGATTGCGCCTGCTTATAATTATTTTCAGCGTTACATTTCTACGCCCGTCCGAGCCAAAAGTAGAGCCTGCGGATTTGCGGATTGTCCAAGTTCGCGCGCAGCGCCACTACGATTAGAGGGTGATAAGCTCGACCAGACTTTCGATGTCTGACGATTCGCCTTCTCAATCAAGGCACGAGCCGGCAAAGCTAATGATGCCCGTGGTGCTGCAAATGACCCCCGAAATTATGTCCACTGGAAAGGTGCCCACCTAAATGGTGACCGTAATAGCCACCTAAATGGTGACCATAATAGAGCGGCACATAGACGGGATAGGAGTACGCGGCGTACGGATAAGGGCCGATCGGGTATCCCCTGTAGCCACGATATGCATAATGCCGATGTCGGTGGCGGTGTTTGCGGGAATGAACTTGTTGGAATAGGTCCCCTCCGATGGACGCACTCGGCGCCAGAGATTTAGGAGCGGCGCCGGGCAAAGCGCTCGCCGCATTGGAATACAAGAGGCACGCCGAGGCCGCGCTGATCCCGATTATGAGAAGTTTCCGCATCATCACCTCCTTTAGGTATCGTACAATCAAAGACTCTTGCGCAGCTCCGAAGGTCCGACGCTTCACATCGCGGCTTATGCCCGACGTCAGAGATAGCAAATAAGCCTTTTTTCATGCCGCCTCCGACCACAAACGAAACGGGCCATGGCAGTAAGGAAAACGGCAATCTTCGCATTGGGTTCCAACCACAATTATGCGTGGATGCCCAACAGTTCGCTCAGCCGAAGGCTGAGGGCGGCCGGGAAATCCGGACAAGTACCGCGCGGAGCCTTGATCGCCGCCCCTCGCGGAATCTCCCTAAGCCGACTATTGCCCGCCGAACCGTTCCTACGCAGTTTGGCAGGACACGCCGAGGGGCTCTGCAATCTTTGCCCAGCTTACCTCTCGATGGCGGAGCGTGTCGACGATCTCCGCGAGATGCTCGCGGTGCGCCTCTGCTGTGGCGTGGAGGGGTCCAAGGGCCGCGACGAAGCGATCAGTCGGCCACGTCGCCGGATCAAAATCCCGCGGCAGTGCAGCAGTGCCGGACATGAAAAGTCGGCTCGCTTCGACGCAAGCGTCGCAAATGTGAATGCCGCCCGGCCCTGCGGCCAGCTTAGCGACCTCGCGTTCCGATTTCCACAGAATGAACGGCATAGCTTGCGCCACACTACGAACCCTACTGTCAGGACGACCCTGACTGTAAGGGAGAACCTGACAGGACAATGCTCGCCGTTCCAATACGGCTGGAATAGCCTTCGTATCTTTCGCCGGCTCCCGTATCCGCCCACATTGCCCGGGCGGCTCCTCCGGTGGGGAATACGCCGAGCTGCTATTGTCTCTTGTCGCGATACGCGAGCAGCCGCAGCGCGTTGACGACGACCACGAGCGTCGAACCCTCATGCACCGCGACTGCCGCACCGATGCTGAGCCCCATGATCGTCGCCGGCACCAAGATCACGACCACGCCGAGGCTGATGAACACGTTCTGCAAGATGATCCCGCGGGTGTGGCGGCTGAGGCCCACAGCAAAGGGCAGGTGACTGAGATCGTCGGCCATCAGCGCGACGTCCGCAGTCTCTAGAGCGACGTCGGAGCCGGCCGCGCCCATCGCGATGCCAACCGTCGCGCTCGCCATCGCAGGCGCGTCATTCACGCCGTCGCCGACCATGGCGACCTTCTGCTCGGCGCTCAGCTTCTTGATCGCCTCAACCTTGTCCTCCGGCATCAGATCGCCCCAGGCCTCATCGAGCCCGACATCCTTGGCGATAGCGTCGGCGACCTTCTGGTGATCGCCGGAGATCATGATCATCCGCTTGATGCCGAGCGTGTGCAGCTCGGCCAGCGCCTTGCGCGCGGCGGCGCGTGGCGTATCCATCAAGCCTATCGCACCGAGTTCCTTGTCGCCGTAGCGCACGACCATCGTGGTGCGGCCGCCGTCGCGCAGTTTCGCAATGGCCGCTCTCATGGCCTCGCCCAGCGGCGCAATGCCGTCGGCGCCGAACATCTCGGCCTTGCCGATCCAGACCGGCTTGCCCTCCAGCGCTGCGGTCACCCCGCGTCCGGTGAGGCTCTTGAGATCCTGCGCCTCCGGGACGTCGCGTCCACCCAACCGCTCACGGCCGTCGCGTGCGATCGCCTCCGCGAGCGGATGATCGCTGAGTTGCTCGACGGCCACGGCAACCCTGAGCAGTTCCTCTTGCGAAACGCCCTCGGCCGGGACGATGTCGGTGATGCGCGGACGGCCCTCCGTCAGCGTGCCGGTCTTGTCGAAGGCGATCGCGCTTAACGAGCCGAGATTTTCCAGTGGCGCGCCGCCTTTTACGAGGACGCCGCCGCGCGCCGCGCGCGCCACGCCAGACAGCACGGCGCTGGGCGTCGCGATCGCCAGCGCACAGGGGCTAGCCGCCACCAGGACCGCCATCGCGCGATAAAAGCTCGCGCTGAACGGCTCGTCGATCACCACCCAGGCGAACAGCAGAATGACGGCGAGCGCCAGCACGGCCGGCACAAAAATGCGCTCGAACTTATCGGTGAAACGCTGGGTCGGCGATTTCTGAGTCTCGGCCTCGCTCACCATCTGCACGACCTTGGCGAGCGCTGTTTCCGTCGAAAGACGCGTCACCTCGATCTCGATCGCACCCGCGCCGTTGATGGTGCCGGCGAAGACGCGCGAGGATGAGTCCACGGCGTTGGGCTTGGCCCGTGCCTTGGCAATGTCCTCGACAGGCCGCTTGTCGACCGGGATGCTCTCGCCGGTCACCGGCGCCTGGTTGACGCTCGACTCGCCCTTGACCAGGAATCCATCGGCCGGCAGCCGCTCATTCGGACGCACGACAACCACGTCACCGACCACGAGGTCCTCTACGGGGACCTCGCGCGTCTCGCCGTCGCGGCGGACAGTGGCAGTTCGTGGAGCCAGTTCGGCGAGCGCTTCAATCGCCTGCTTGGCCCGCCCCATCGCATAGTGCTCGAGCGCGTGGCCGAGGCTGAACAGGAACAGCAGCAGCGCCCCTTCCGCGAAGGCGCCGAGCGCCGCGGCGCCCGCCGCTGCGACCAACATCAGCGTGTCGATCTCGAACTTCCTGAGGCGCAGATTGTCGATCGCTTCGCGCAGCGTATAGAATCCGCCGAAGAAATAGGCGGCGATATAGCAGGCGGTCGGCAGCCAGGAGGGAGCCGTCGGCAGGAGCTTCTCGATCGCGACGCCGACGCCAAGCAGAGCGCCACAAATGAGCGAGAAGATCAGTTCGGTGTTGGGCCCCAGAAGGCCGCCATGCGCATGATCGTGATCTTTTTCGCCCCTGCCGCCCTTTTCTTCGCCGTGATCGTGGCCGGCATGATCGGGACCGGCATGACTATGGTCCCCATGCGCGTCAGCCGCCTCGTCCGTCCCGGAACGCCGCGGCTCCGGCGCAGGCGCCCGGGCGACGACCTGCTCACGCACCGTGACACCCATTTTGGCGAGCGCATCGCGGATGGCCTTCTCAGACCCCTGGCTCCGGTCAAATTCAACACGCACCACCCCGCCGGCGCTCGCTTGCGCCTCCAGTACGCCCGGCAATGTACGCAGACCATCGGCAACCGTGCGTGCCCGGCGCTGGTGGGCGATCCCTTCGACCTGCCACAGCAGATGGCCGAACCGTTCGCTGATCGTGGCACCGGCGCTCGCCGCGAGCTCGCGGATCCGCGGTAGTGGTATGATCTCCGGGTCGTAGTGCACGCAAAGCTGGGCCGGCTCGCCCGGGCCGGTGCCCCGCACGTGCACCTCCTCGACGCCCGCGCGCCCGCCGATCTCCGAGGTGAGCCGCGCGACGCAGGCATCGTCGGCGTCCGGCACGTCAGGCAGCAGGATCGGAATATCCAGACGAAGTTTTTCGGTCATCTCACACCTCTTTGCCTCAAGCCACTGACGACGATGGGAGAGCGCTGCCAGCCTGTGCTGGCCGCTTCCTCATCATTTCTCCGAGATGGAGACGGGGCTGACCGGACTGTTCTCACGATTGCATAAATGCCGCGATAGTCCAATCTTCGTAAAGCCTCAATAGTAGAAACGCTTTTCGTTCTGACGCCCGCAGCGCATGCCAAGATCACCGCAATGTTCGCCGCTCCTCTTCCGGTTGAGCGGACCGGCAATCGGTCGGATCGGGCGATCTTTGGTGCAATGAATAGCTAGACTAATGTTTGTTCTCTCGGCCAGATTGTTGAGCGAGATCAACCCCTGCAAGCGCAAGATGCGATAACAATTGGCTGAGCCAGCGCGGAGAAAATGGAGAACAGATGGCCTTCAAAGACTTGCTGATGGTCCTGACGACCTACCCGGATCCAACGCCGGTCGCGGAGCTCGCCCAAGGCGTTGACTTCGCCGCAGCCATCGGCGCCAAGATTTCGGCCGTCGCCTGTGAGGTTGAATTTCAAATTCCAGGAAGCATTGTCGGTAACCTGTTTAATGTTCCCGCATTGGCCGCCGCTGAGAGCAAGAAGAGTTCGGCGAACGCGCAGATGCTCTTGACCGCATTCCAGGAGGCCGCTGAACAGCGGGGAGTATTTCATGAGCGGCGATCGGAGACTTGCCTAATCTCAGACGTTGCGGATGTAGTGATCGGACATGCCCGACTTCGCGATCTAACGATTGTCCCCGTGGGCGAGGGTGGAGCTGTCGATATCGGCGACTGGTACGTTGAACAGATCGTATTCGAATCGGGACGCCCTACACTCATCATCCCGAAGCCAGCCAGTCATCGCGGTGCGTTGAATACTGTCGTAGTGGCTTGGGATTTCAGCCGACCTGCAGCGAGGACGATTGCCGACGCAATTCCGATACTGGCAATGGCCAAGCGGGTGTACGTCGTGACGGTCACCGGCGACAAGGCAATCAATACCAGGCATTCTGGCGCAGAACTCTCAAAGCATCTGGCCCATCATGACGTCGAGGTCACCTTGGATACGGTCGATGCCGCCGGTAGAAGCACCGGTGACGCACTCGATTCGTATGTTGCCTCACGCGAGGCTGACCTTCTTGTCATGGGAGCATACGGACACTCTCGCATTCGGGATTTCATCCTCGGCGGGGCGACAAAAAGCATGCTTGCGCGGCCATCGCTTCCGATCTTTCTGTCGCACTGATTGAGAGCACGAACGGCTTTCTCAGGGCTGCGCGATGATACGCCTGCAAACCGACATACAAGTGCCCGGCTTGAACAGCCGTGAAGTGACCGACTTCATGCTGAACTGCGACGACGCCAGCTATCAAGCCTGGTGGCCCGGGGTTCACTTGCGATTTCACACTGTGCGCAAGGTCGCAGGCGATGTCGGCAACCTGATTTACATGGATGAATATGTCGGTCGTTTCCGCCTGAAATTCCATGCGGTTGTGACCGCCTCGATTCCAGGCAAGGAGATCACCTGGCAGTTCGTCAGGGGCGTGCGGCTCCCCGGAAGACTCATCCTGGGCCTCGAAGACGAAGCGGACGGCGTGGCGATCTCTCACGTGGTCGAGGCCGGATTTCGCGGTCCGGGCCGCATATTCGATGCGGTCTTGCGCTTTTCGTTCACGCCCGAATTCGCGGATGCGTTGGACGAGCACGTGCGCACCGAATTTCCGAAGCTACGGGACTTGCTGCGTTCGCGGGGCTCTGGGGCCGCCAAGGCGTAGCGCAAAGGCGATCCGCCGCTTTTTGCGTTCGTGCGTCGGCTGGGCCTTGGATGGTGTTTGCTCTGCTTTTTTATCGTCCACGGGATCGCAAGGACTTCCGGAACCGCCACAGCGACAGCAGGAAGAAGGCAAGGCCGATCGCGAACAGGTTTAGCAATTGAGGCCAGACCGCACCGAGTCCCGCGCCCCGGAACAGGATCGACTGCGACAGGGACACGAAATGCGTGTCGGGCGCGGCCATCATGACCGCGCGGACAGCACTTGGCATGCTCTCCGCGGGCGTCAATCCGCCGGCGAGGACCTGCAGCGGAAACAGCACCATCAGCAGCAGCAGACCAAACTGCGGCATCGATCCTGCTATCGTCGCAAGGAGGATGCCCAGCGAGGTGGTCGCAAATAACTGCAAAACCAAGCCCAGCATGAGCAGCCAAAGAGAACCGGCAACCGGAATCGCAAGCCAGGTCTGTACCACGAAGGTGAGCGCGAACAGGGCGGCCACGAACACCGCGAGCGCCATCGGCCAGATCTTTGCCAGCATGATCTCGATCGGTGTAACCGGCATGACCAGGAGATGCTCGATCGTGCCGCGCTCACGCTCTCGAATGAGCGCTGCGCCAGCCAGAATGACGGACAAGAGGGAGACGTTGTTGATGACCTCCATCATCGCGCTGAACCAGCCGGCAATGAGCTCGGGGTTGAAGCGAGCGCGCAGCACCAAATCGACCGGCGCCGCTTCCGCAGGACGATAGTGCCGTGCGAATTCGGTGACCTCGGCCGAGACGATCGCCCGCACATAGCCGGCGCCGGTGAACGCCTGAGTCATGCGGGTCGCGTCGACGTTGAACTGGATCGCCGGCTCGCTGCCGGCCAAAACGTCGCGTTCGAAATTGGGCGGGATCACGAGCGCGAAAGTGTCGATGCCTGCATCCAT
Organism: Rhodopseudomonas sp. AAP120; assembly: GCF_001295845.1. GTDB lineage: Bacteria > Pseudomonadota > Alphaproteobacteria > Rhizobiales > Xanthobacteraceae > Rhodopseudomonas. Next base: position 30,190 of record NZ_LJIC01000134.1, read on the forward strand.
GCGCTGGTTCATTTCGGGGAGCGAAATGACCTTGGGGGCACTGAAATAGGGACGATAAAAGGCCGACGCGATCCGCGCCGACAGCGACGAGACGTCCTCGTCGACGATCGAGATCGGCGCGTTGTTGAGATAGAGCGGAACCGCCGTCGCTGCGACGTAGATCTGCAAGGAGAAGGCGTAGGCAATCAGTGCCAGCAGAGCGGGATTGCGAACGAGGCTCCATAACTCCTTGACGCCCAGCCGCCAGATGTTCGAGGCACGCATGGCTCAGCGCGCCTGCTTCTTGAGAAAAAGCACGCTCAGGCCGATCAGGACCGGACCCGCGGCCAAAAGCGGCACCAGGGATGACCGGAGTTCGGCAAACCCCAGCGCCTTGGAGAAGGCGCCGCGCGCGATGGTGACGAAGTGGGTCGCCGGGTTGACCGCGCCGATGAGGACGGCCGAACCTTCCATGGAGGCGACCGGATCGATCATGCCGGAATACTTGACCGCCAGCAGCATGGTCGCGAGCGTGGTGAGGAAGATCGCCGCGATCTGGCTGTTCATAAAACTCGAGATGAACAGTCCGAGCGCGGTCGTCGCGATGACATAGAACAGCCCGCCGGCGATGAAGGCGGCAAGGTTTCCGTTGAAGGGAACGCCTTGCACGAAGATGCCGAACGCCGTCAGCGTGACGAGATTCATCATCGCCAGGCCGACATAGGGCAATTGCTTGCCGAGCAGAAATTCCAGCCGGGAGACGGGCGTGACGTAGAAATTGACGATCGAGCCGAGGTCTTTCTCCCGGACGATGCTGAGCGTCGCGAGCATCGCGGGAATGAGCAGGAGAAGCATGGCGATGACCGCCGGCACAATGGCCTTGCGGCTCTCCACGTTCGGATTGTAGCGGAAGCGGGTTTCAAGCTGGAAGTCGCCCGCCAGCGCCCGGGGACCGAGCTTCTCGCGCATCGCCTGCGCCATCCAGTTGGCATGGACGCCTTCGACATAGGCGCGCGCGGTCTCGGCGCGCGACGGCATGGCGCCGTCGATCCACGCGCCGATCTGCACCGGACGGCCACGCTCCGCGTCGCGCGCAAAGCCCGGCGGAATCTCGATGGCAAGGCTGAGCTCGCCGCTGCGCATGCGGCGATCCAGGTCCGCGTAATCGGCGATGGGCGGACGTTCCGTGAAATAGCGCGAGCCCGCGATATCGAGATCATAGCTCCGGCTGATCGTGGTCTGATCGTGGTCAAGAACCGCATAAGGCAGGTTCTCGACGTCCATGCTGAGCCCGTACCCTATCACGAAAAGCAGAAGAAGGCTGCCGATGAAGGCGAAGGAGGCGCGGATCGGATCACGACGCAGTTCAAGAGTCTCGCGTCGGGCGTAGCTCATCATGCGCCGGACGTCGAAGAAACGCCGCGTGCTCGCATTGGGATTCGCGCTGGCATGCGACCGAGCAGCGTCGGACGTCGCCGGTGCGGTGACAGCCTGGCCGCCGCCCGCTTCCTGCAAGTGGCCGATGAAGGCTTCTTCGAGATTTGCCGCGCCACGCGCTTCCACGATCGCGGCAGGCGTATCGCTGACGAGCACCTTGCCCGCATGCATCAGGGAGATGCGATCGCAGCGTTCCGCCTCGTTCATGAAATGTGTGGAGATGAAGATGGTGACGCCGTCCTGGCGCGACAGATCGACGAAGCTCTGCCACAGCGCATCGCGCGCGACCGGATCGACGCCCGAGGTCGGCTCGTCGAGGATCAATATTTCCGGGGCATGGATCGTCGCCACGGCCAGCGAGAGCCGCTGCGTGACGCCGAGCGGCAAGGCATCCGGCAGGCCGTCCATGATCTCGGTTAAGTCGAAACGCGTCGCCATCGCGTCGACGCGGGACGGGATGTCGGCAGCAGGCAATTCGAATAGCTGGGCGTGCAGTTCCAGATTTTGCCGCACGGTGAGTTCGGAATAGAGCGAGAAGAACTGCGACATGTAGCCGACGCGCCGGCGCGTCCCGAGATCTTGCGGATCGAGTTCACGACCGAACAACCGGGCCGTGCCGCCGCTCGCGGGCAGCAGGCCGGCCAGCATCTTCATGGTGGTAGTCTTGCCGCAACCGTTCGAGCCGAGAAACCCGAAAATCTCCCCGCGCGGAATGCGAAAACTGACATGGTCGACAGCGGTGAAGTCTCCGAACCGGGCGGTGAGACCCTCGGCCTCGATCGCCGGCTCCTTGCCGTTGTCCTCTGGCCGCGGCGGAATCACCACCGCGCGATGCTGCTTACGCCTCTCGTCCGGCATCAACGCGATGAAGGCGGCGTCCAGCGACGACGTCCGGGTCTGGGCCTGAAGCTCGGCGGGGCTGCCGGCGGCGAGCACGCGCCCGGCATCCATGGCCACCAGCCAGTCGAACCCGGCCGCCTCCGCCATATAAGCCGTCGCGACGATCACGCTCATTTCCAGCCGCTCGGCCCTGATGCCGGCGATCAGATCCCAGAACTGGCGGCGCGCCAGCGGATCGACGCCGGTGGTCGGCTCGTCGAGGATCAGAAGGTCGGGATCGTGGATCAGCGCGCAGCAGAGGCCCAGCTTCTGCTTCATGCCGCCGGAGAGCTTGCCGACGGCTCTGTCCCGAAACGGACCGAGGCCGGTGCTGACGAGCAGGTCATGGATGCGCCGCTCGCGCTCCGCCTTGGCGTGGCCGAACAGTCGCCCGAAGAAGTCAATGTTCTCGAACACTGAAAGCGTCGGATAAAGGTTCTTGCCGAGTCCCTGCGGCATATAGGCGATGCGAGGACCAACCCCGTTGCGCTCGCGCGCGCTGGACATATTCGCGCCGAGCGCCTCGACATAACCCTGCTGCACCTTGCGGGCGCCGGCGATCAGCGACAGCAATGTCGATTTGCCGACGCCGTCAGGCCCAATCAGGCCAAGCATGCGCCCGGTCGGAAAGTCGAGCGTGATATCGTCGAGCGCGCGCTTCTTTTTGAAGACATGGCTGACTCCTCGCAGCCGAGCAGCAAGCACAGCCGGCTCTAACGTGCGCTGTTCCTGCTCATGCGAGATCATTCCAACACTCTTTGCGGAAGGGTCTCCGGCCATTGCGCCGCCGGATTGAGCTTCACATACGCCACTCCCGGCAAGCCCGGCTTGACGTACTCGGAATATTTCTTGAGCAAGTCGCGTGCGATCCGCACGCGGACACGGAACATCAGGCCTTGCCGTTGTTCCGCTGTCTCGACCGTCTTCGGCGTGAACTGCGCGATGTCGGACAGGAAGGACACCGTCGCGGGTATCGCCACGTCCGGCGCCGTATCAAGCACGATGCGAGCCTCCGCACCGAGCGAGAGGCGGCCGGCCTGGGCGGTCGGCAGGAAGAAGGTCATGTAGACGTCGTTGAGGTCGATCAGGTTGAGCACCCGGCCGCCAGCGGCGATCACTTCGCCCGGCTGCGCCACGCGGTATTGCACCCGTCCATCGCGTGGAGACCGAAGGGCACTGTCGTTGATGTCGACCTGAATACGCTCGATCGTGGCTTCGGCCGCTTCGATGTTGGCTTCGGCATCGACGATCTTAGCCCGCGCCGAAGCGATGCTCGCCTCGGCTGCAGCGACTTGCGCACGCGCGGCGTCACGTGCGGCCGTCGCTCCTTCCCTCCGGGCCCGGTCGTCATCGAGCGTCTGAAGCGACACGGCATTGCGTTCCGCCAACTGCTCCGACCGCTCCAGCCGGCGTTGCGCGGCGTCGAGCTCGGTCGCCCGCTGTGCGAGAACCGCCTGCGCCGCGGAGCGCTCGGCTTCGCGCTGTGAAACTCCGCTCTGCGCCGCCTGCTTGGCAATCTGGCTTCGCTGCAGAAGGGCGCGTGCCTCCCGCAACTGGGCCTGGAGCGGAAGCGTATCCATGTGAACGAGTATCTGTCCGGAAGTGACGACATCGCCTTCCTGAACGAGGATTTCCCTGATCCTCCCCGACGAACGGGCCGCGATGTCGATCGCGACCGCCTCCATGCGACCGTTCCCGCTCGCAATTCCGGCCGGCAATTCGCTCTTGGTCAGCTGCTGCGTCAGATACCAACCGCCGACGCCTGCTGCGACGGCGATGGCAATCCAGAGCCACGGCTTTCCTGTGAACACCTTGCTCATTCCGGCCATTCCTTCCTGGCCTGATCGGTGAACGGCCTCATGAAGGATCTTTCCTAATGACCTGGAGTGTGTGAAGGGCGATCATGCGCTCTTCATCGGTGGGTATGACGAGGATTGCTACGGGGCTGTCGGGCGTCGATATCCGCAGAGCGCTGTCGCGATTGGTCGCCTCGTCGATCCGAAGGCCAGCCCAAGCGAGCCGGCCGCAGATCCGGTGGCGCACATCGGCGTGGTTCTCGCCGATGCCGGCGGTGAACACGAAGGCATCGAGTCCGCTGAGCGAGGCGATGAGGCCGCCCGCCTCACGCGCTGCCCTCCAGCAGAAAAGTTCGATCGCTTCCTCGGCCTCGGGGCCGCCACTAGCCGATAATGTGCGCATGTCACTGGAGATTCCAGACACGCCCAGCAGCCCCGACTTCCGGTAGAGGAGATCCTCGACCTCCGCCGCGGACATTCCGAGCTGCGTCTGGAGATGAAGCACAACGCCGGGATCGATGGCGCCGCAGCGGGTTCCCATCATGAGCCCGTCGAGCGCGGTGAAGCCCATGGTGGAGTCGATGCTTTTGCCGGCGCGCATCGCGCACAGGCTGGCGCCGTTGCCGAGATGAGCCGCGATCACCCGGCCGGCAGCGAGCACAGGATCAATCTCACGCAGGCGCCGCGCGATATATTCGTATGACAGACCGTGGAAGCCGTAGCGCCGAATGCCCTGCTCATGGAAGGCGCGCGGAAGGGGCAGCTTCGTGAAGGAGAATGTCGCCTCGTTCGTCAACATGACACCCGAGACCTTCAGCGGCGTCTATGCCAATGCGGTCAAGGAGACGCATTGGCTATCTTATGAGAACTATGCGGCGCTGGTGTCGGGCCGCAGCTTCTCGACCGACGAGCTGGCGGCTGGAACGATGGATGTGTTCATCAACGTCGACTTGAAGACGCTGGAGAACCATCCGGGGTTGGCGCGCCTCATCATCGGCTCGTTGATGAACGCGATCTATAACCGCGCGGGCGCGGTGGCCGGCCGCACGCTGTTCCTGCTCGATGAAGTGGCGCGGCTTGGGTTCCTGCGCGTCCTCGAGACCGCGCGTGACGCCGGACGCAAATATGGCATCACCCTTCTGATGCTGTTCCAGTCGATCGGCCAGATGCGCGAGGTCTATGGCGGCCGCGACGCCGCATCGAAGTGGTTCGAGTCGGCGTCCTGGATGTCGTTCAGCGCGATCAACGACCCCGAGACCGCCGAATACATCTCGCGGCGCTGCGGCGACACGACGGTCGAGGTCAGCCAGATCAGCCGCAGTTCGCAGGCCTCCGGGTCGTCGCGGACGCGCTCGCGGTTGCTGTCACGCCGGCCGCTGATCCTGCCGCACGAGATCACGCAGATGCGCGGCGACGAGCAGATCGTGTTCACGGCCGGCAACCCGCCGCTGCGGTGCGGACGCGCGATCTATTTCCGGCGCAAGGACATGACCGCCTGTGTTGCCAGCAACAGGTTCGCGCCCACGGGCGGGCGGCGATCGGCATAATCGCACAGAAGGCGAATCAACGGATGCGAAGGGTGCGGACGTGACGGGACGGGAGGAACAGCGCAGGTGAGGATCGGCGGACCTGGCAGAGGATCGACAGCCTATGACGTCGGCACGCGGCTTGTGATTGCGGCGTTGGTGATCGCCGGTGTCACGGCGTGGATGTTTCATTCTCGCGACGGCAGTCTGTCGGAAGCGCCGGTGACGCGCGGCGCGACGTCCGAACAGACGGTGGCCGTCACGTTCTCGATCTGCGGCGCTGGCCGGCGAACCGATTGCGTCGTCGACGGCGATACGTTCTGGTTCCGCGGCGAGAAAATCCGGATCGCCGACATCGATACGCCCGAGCTGAGCCCGCCGCGCTGCCAGCGCGAGGCCGAGCTTGGCGAGGCGGCGCAGCGGCGGTTGCAGGCGCTGCTGAATGCGGGCCCGTTCACGCTCGTCGCCGCCACGCGCGACCAAGATCAATATGGTCGCAAGCTCCGTACGGTCTCCCGCGGCGGCCGCTCCCTCGGTGACGTGCTTGTCGCCGAAGGCTTGGCGCGGCGGTGGAACGGCCCCCGGCAGAGCTGGTGCGGCGGTTGACTGCCGAAGCACCGGCTCGTGCTTCAGCTTCGGTGTTGCCTGTGGCTGGAATGCCGAACGGCAACCCCGCTCGCAACCGATCAGTCTGCCGCACGCCTGCCCGCAACGAGGTAGAACAGGCCTCCGCCCGCCGTGTGCCACCGGCGTTCCTGCACCGATGCGACGATCTCTTGATCGTGATTAAGATAGTCGTGCCAGGCTGCGTCAAAGAACGCTTCTGATCCTCCGCCTGCAATGACATTGACGCGCATTTCTTCGCGATCGTAGGGTCCGATGCCGTCGGCGCGCCAGCGCGCCAGCGCATCGAAGCCCGCGATTTCACCGGGGCTGGAATAGGGTGGATAGCTGGCACTCGCTCTGTCGGAGAGCCACACCCTGACGTCCTCGAGACCGAGGCGGGCGAACATGCCCGGTAGCTTTTCGCCGACGAATTCTGCGCCTTTGCCAAGTCGCGCTCGACCAAGGACATAGCGCCATGCCAACTCCGAGAGCCGGATCAGGCGCTCCGGCGGTTGCTCGCCCATGAGTCCGCTGAACGGGAAGCGCGCGACGAGATTGTTCGGCTCGGCGCACAGCACCAGGCCACCTGGCCGGGTGATGCGAACCAACTCCTCAAGAGCCTGCTCCGGGTGTTGGAGGTGGAGAAGCAGCGTTTGACAGGTCGCCATGTCGAACGCGCGATCAGGCAAGGGCAGATTGGTCGCCTCACCCACCAGCGCGGTAATCGAGGTGGGATCGGTGGCCAACGTGCGCAATCGAGAGAGATAGTCGATGACATGGCTTTGTTCGCGATCGATACCAACAAGACCGGCGCCGATCGCAAGATGCGGATAAAGCAGGGCGCTCCAATGGCCCACACCGCAGCCTATGTCGGCGACATCGGCGACGGCGCCGAGATTGAGGCGGTGAGCGACCAATTCGAGAAAATCTGAATTCCAGAAATAGTCGCGTTCCTTGCCGAAGAACTCGGAGGAATGCGGTCTTATAGACTTATTCGGTTTGGACATGCGTATCCCCATGACAAAGTTCGCGCGCAAGCGTGCGCGCTGGATGATTTCGGATGGGGATCGACCTCACATATGATTCCCTCTAGCACGCCGTACCTTGAAGATCGACTGCGAGTGCCGCCTTTGTGGCCGACGTTAAAGGGATCATATCGCCAGCGCTGCTCGTCTACCCCGCAGGGCCAGCCACATGGATCAACCTGGACGGTCGAAATTCAGCTATCCCAATTTAGCCCGTCCTGTGGCATTTTCGGCCTGATCAGAGGACACAATGCCAAACCGGATTACGCTCGACCCCAAGCTGCCGAAGGCCTTCGACGCGACCCCCAACGACGCACGAAGCAAGACGCAGCTCGATGCATGGTGGGATCGTCCCTATGGCGTCACGCTGTCGGATGGCCGCATCGAGGTCCGGTGCCTGAATGGCGGCGCGTGGGACCGCTCGACTCATCTCGGTATTGCAGACGATTATGACGCGGCCTGCGCCTTGGCCGAAGCCAAGCAAGCGGAATGGCTGAAGTTCCGCGAGCGCCCGTGCCTTTTGTTCGACGAAGGTCAGGTCCTGGTGATGCGGCAGGCCCAACGGCCGGACGAAGCGCAGCAGCAGCTCGCGGCGTTCCCCTCCGCGGACGCCGCGAACGCCTATCTTCGTGCGAACTTCCCCGAAGTGTAACCGCGATAGCGGGGCACCTGCCGTCCCAAGTTCGCGAGAGGATCGTCACCCGAATGGGCGGAGACCGCGCAGCGGGCTCCGTGAGCGAAGCGAATAGAGCCGTCCGCCGAAGGCGGCTCGCCCAACACGTCATGCCAAGCGCATCGGGGTTCCATCATGATTTTGAATCACTGGCGGACGATCGATTCGATCTCCTGATTGGACATCATGATGGTGACGGAGCGAGACTCGGCAGATGATCGAGGACCGCTCCACACCCACGCTGCTTCGCCGGATTGATCCTTCGCGCAACATGGCGCGGTTCTATGCCCTCAGCATCGAGCCGTCGCTGTTCGGCGCCGCTGCGCTGGTCCGGGAATGGGGCCGGATCGGCGCCCGCGGCCGGCGGCGGATCGAACTCTTTGGGCGCAGAGAAGAAGCGGAAGCGGCATTCAATCGGATCGAAAGCCGCAAGCGCCGCCGCGGCTACGTCGATCGGTGACGTGAGTGGTCGGTTCGCGCTCAGAGGCCATGTCTCCATGTCCCGCATGGATGTCGGTCAGAAGAATCCCATCAGCCAGCGATTGACATCAATCGCGCGGTGAGCGTCCTTTCAGCAATGTGGTCTGGCAAAGGAGACGCTGCGATATGCCGACGATTCAGCTTTCTGCCACGCCCAAAGGCAACGGCTATCAGGCGACCGTGACATTCCCCGACGGCGTCTCGATCAGTTCGCAGGAAACCTATCCGACGATCGCGGAAGCCCTCACCGCCGCGGCACGCAAGCTGCTCGACATGCCCGAGCGTTTGGCGACGCTCGATCGAACAGGCGCGTAATCAGCGCCTGTTGGCGAGGTCGATCAGCACGTCGCCGTGGCATGCGAGCGGCGCGCACCAGCAGACGAGATCGCGGCCGCGCAGCTCCTCGAGCGCGTTCATCAGCGCGGGCTGCGTGACGATCCACGCGCGATACTTCGCGACGACCTCGGCGCGCGAGCCGTCGCGCCCGATGACGAACGGGTTGCCCCATTTGCTCGGGCGTCCGATATAGACGCGCGTCGCGCTCGCGTGCTTGCCGACCTGTCGCGCGTTCAAGACCTTGCACATGATCGTTCTCCTTTCCGCTCACGAGCGAAGGCCCCGCCGCGCGGCGGGGCCTTCTTGCGTGACCGCTCAGTCGCGGTTCGGGCGGGACCAGATGAGCGAGTGGCCTTCCTCGCCTTCCACCTCGACCAGCGTGGCGTAGATGGGCGCTGCGAAGCTCGGGTCGTCGAGCTTGACCGAGAGATAGTCGCGGCTCGACTCCTGGGACTTCTTCTTCCACGCGGCGCCGAACTCGATGGCGCCCGCGAAGATCCGGAAGTCCGGGGCCTTCTCCGAGGTGCGCTCGGCGGCGACGATCTTCGCCTTGACGGTGCCGAGGGCGAGGGTCTTGACGGTGCCCACGAAGCCGTTGCCGTTCACGGTGAAGTTGCCGATGGTGGCCATGTTCGTGTCCTCTTTCGTTTCTCGGGCCGCGACCATCGCGACCTCGATGGCTGTCGTTGACCGGAGGCGATCGGGCCGCACCCGAAGGGCCGCAACGCAGTGGAGGACGGCCAGGGCGAGGCTTTCTTGTCTCGCGAGGAATGGGCGCGCAGCGACCAGGGGAAGAAAGCTGAGAACGGCCGTTGCGGACTTGAGATCGAGGCGGAGCGCAGCGACGACGGCCTTCGGTCAGACATGCCAAATCGAGGACGCAGTGGCGCGTCAGACCGAACGGTGGGGACACGACGAGCTGCCGGCACACCACACCGCACGGCGGCGGCGTCCCGGCGCCGGATGAAAGACCCTCCCGCACACCGCGCAAGGTCTCGCGCCGCCGACCACCACGAGACACCGGACAGCCGATCTGCGAGGCGACCGGCGATCGCCGCGGGCAGAGAGTCCGGACAGCGCAATGCCGACGTCTCGGACAGCCACGCGAACCGCCGCTGCCCCATCTCTTCGGTGCGGCTCGGTCGGGAGGGCGGAAGGACCGCTCCTCTCCGGTCGCCGGCGCAGCATGACGAAACACGCAACGAAGGCCCCGCCGCGCGGCGGGGCCTTCGTTTATTTCCAGACAAGGAGAACGATCATGTGCAAGGCGGCGCGCCTTGCCTGCCCTGCAATCGACGCAGCGGGACGGCATCATGCCGCCTCTCGCACCATGCCAGAGTCGGGCTGAAGGCCGTGAAGATAGGCGACCGCGCGTTGCGCGTGCGCCGCCGCCGAGAAGATGAAGCGCTTGTCGTTGGATAGCACGTCCAGCCACGATGCGAGGTAGCTCGCATGGTCGGGGCGCGGCTCGAGTTCAGGCACGATGTCGAGATCGGCGCAAAGGAAACATGCGCCGAGCTCAGCGACCAGCTCCTCGCGCGCGGCCACGCTGCGATCCTTCGCGTAGCGGCTGAGGTCGCGATCGACGCGGTGCGCTGGCGCGGTCCAATGCACGCTTTCATGCGCGAGCGTCGCCGTGTAGCTCTCGGCGTCGCGAAAGCTTTCGAACGGCGGCATCTGAATGATGTCGAGCGACGGCGCAAAGAACGCCTTGTCGCCGCCGTGTCGGATGGTCGCGCCGGTATTGGCGAAAAACGCGTCGGCGTGTGCGATACGCCGGGCCGGCGCGACGGTCGGTGCCGGACGCCCGTAATAATGATCCGGCAGGTTGTCGATCTGGTCGACGCAAAAGACGACATAGGCGCGCAAGAAGGGGATCGCGCGCTCGACCTCGTCGCCACGCTCATCGGTCTCGGTTTTCGTGATCCGATTGGCATACACGACCATCGTGCCGCTCTCGCCCTTGCGGACATGGCCGCCGAGCTCGACCGCCTGCTTGAACGTCATCCAGATCGGCGACGTGAAGCCGCGCGCAACGGCCTCCGACCAGAGCAGCACGACGTTGATTCCCTGATAAGGCATGCCGTTGTGGCGCAGCGGGCGCGTGATGCGTCCGGCCGTGTTGGCCGCGTTCCAAGGCTGGACCCAGGGTCGCACGCCGCGTTCGAGGTCGGCGACGATGCGATCGGTGATCCGCGCATAGATATCGGCGCGGGGCTTGGTTTCCTTCCGGCTCATGATTCAAACCTCCGTTTGGGGGCCGCGCCTATCGCGGCCCGTCACGGCGGTCCGCGGCGGAGGTCCGCGGGGCCGCGCATCCGGTCGTGAAAATGTGCCGCGTGACGATGGAGACGCCGGGCCGGAACGTCAGTGGAGGACGGCGCAGCCGTTGCGCTGCCGCGCGGGCCGGAGCATGGACCGAAAGCCGCGACGGGCCGCGACAGGCGCTTCACGTCGATTCATTTTCTATTTGCGTAATTCTCTTGCAGCGTTTGCGCGGCGGCGGCGCGCGACATGAAAAAGGCCGGCCCTGAAGGGGCCGGCCGGCATTGGATGATAGTGGAAGAAGGCGGGGCCGAAGCCCCGCCAGCGGCGTCAGCCGAACGCCGCCATCTGCACCTCTGCCGCCTTGCGGCTGACGGTCTCGCCGGGCTGCTCGGACTGACGCTCGAACGGCTTCCAGCTCTCGCCGACGACGTGTTCGTAAGCCGCCACGGCGCCCTCGGCTGCCATGCGCAGCGCGTGGGCTTGAAGGGCGACCTCAGCGGCGAACTCGCGCTTGCGCTGTGCCGCCGAGTCGAAGCCGACCGGACCATCGAGGTCCGCGTCGCGCGCATCGTTGGCGAGTCGCGCCGTGGCTTCGCGCGCTTCGGTGACAGCGCGACTGTAGAACTGCCCAGCGCCGTGCGCGGAGCCGACATACGACCCGACGATGCGCTGCAGGTGGATCTGCATGGCGCGTTCGCTGAGGCCTTCGTTGAGCGCGTCGGCGGTTTCGACGATGAGCCGCTGGTGCAGATCGCGGATGCCGTCGCTGTCGAGGACGGTGAGGCCGAAGCTCTCCGCGATGCGGGTGGCTTGCGCGGCGTCCGGGCAAACGAGCCGGATCATTTCGAGGGTAGTGCCGCGACGGAGCGGGACGACGCGGGCGCTGGTGCGGGGTGCGCGGGCGGTTTTGGTCATGTGCAGTCCTTTCCTGGTTTCGCCGCCGGGTTCGATCCGGCCCCTGCCGGACCTCCCTTCGGGTGCGGTCGCCGGGCGCCGCCGGATTGAGGGCCGCTTCAAGGCCCGGGGGCCGCCAGGCGAGCGAGGTCCGGTTGCGGACAAGCGGGGCGAAAGCCCTGCGCAGGCCGCGGCCGGGCCTTGGCGAGATCGGCGGGCTCCGGTCGCTTGCGACTTGGCCTTGAAG
>NZ_LJIC01000135.1 GCF_001295845.1 Rhodopseudomonas sp. AAP120
TCATGCCGGCTGGACGGGGACAGGCGAACGGCGGGACAACCGCCGGGATGGAGCGCCGAGGCGCTTCGGCCACGTCCCCGGAAGAACGGGCCGATGCCGTGAGCACGCCGCGGTGGGCGCGCCGACGAGGCGTTGCGCGGTGACTTCGCAAGAAGCCATCGCGAAAACTCACCACCTTTGCGCCACGCGGCGCGCCCCCACCCCTCGCTGGGAAGCGACGGGTGCATGCCTCGGGCTCAGCGGAGCTGCGAGAAGGATCGCGCGTGGCTGTTTAAAACGTAGATCGAGGTCGGCGGTGGAGCACGGCGCTTGCGCCATCTACTCACGTCATCGTCCGGCTTGACCGGACGACCCAGTATTGCAGAGCGCTGGTTTGTGCGCCGCGCGCTTGCCGCAACACTCTGGAATACTGGATCCCAGCTTTCGCGGGGATGACGGATGATGAGGGAGCCGCCCCGCCGCAAGAAAAGTTAGGCCAAAGTAGCCCGTATCCCCGCCAACACCCGTCATGCGCGGGCTTGACCCGCGCATCCATCGCGCGCGTGAGCGCGCTGACTTAAGGCCGTCTTGCGAAGGTGATGGATTGCCGGGTCAAGCCCGGCAATGACGATGGTGGACTACGGCCCGCGCTGCCTACTCACCCAAGGGCAGGAAACGAAGAAACCTCAGCTCTTCTTCTCCAGCAGCGGATCGATCCGCTTGGCGAATTCTTCCAGCGAGGTTTCGCCCTTGAGCATTTCGCCGTTGACGAAGAAGCTCGGGGTCGAGTTCACCTTGAGCACTTCGTTGGCGTATTTCTGGTCGGCGGCGATCTTGTCCAAGAGCGCCTGGTCCTTCAGGCAGGTCTCGACTTCGGCGGCGGACAGGCCCGCCTGCTTGCCGATGCGCTTGAGCTGTTCGGTGGTGTCCTTGAGCACCCATTCGGCCTGGGTCTTGAACAGCAGGTCGGTGACGGCGAAGTACTTCGGCGCGTCGTCCTTGGCGATGCAGCGCGCCAGCATCGAGCCGGCCGCGGCCTTGATGTCGAGCGGGAATTCCCGGAACACGTAGCGGATCTTGCCGGTGTCGATATAGGCGGCCTTCAGCTTGGGAAACACCTGCTCGTTGAACGCCGCGCAATGCGAGCAGGTCATCGAGGCGTATTCGGTGACGGTGACGGCGGCGTCCTTCGGGCCGAGCGCCATGTCGGGCAGCGACATCGGCTTGGCGACCTCGGCGGCGGTGGCGGCCTTGGTGCTCTGGGCGAAGGCCTCGTCGATCAGCCGGAACGGCGAGACGCCGGCGACGGCAGCGAGGCCGGTCAGCGACAGAGCGGCGGTGAAGGTGCGGCGCGTGATCATCAAGGTGCTCCAACGCGGCGGCGCGCCGCTCAAGGCAAGGATAGAGGAGGCGGCGAGGGGCCGCGCAAGCCCGTCAGCTAGCTTGAAACCGCAATTGTGGCAATGCCGGGCCGGAATCCGCGCGCTCGCGCAAGCGTCACTTCCGCTTGATCGTGGCGCCGAGCCGAGCGAGCGCCAGCTTCAGCTCCTCGTCCTCGACGGCGGCGAGGCCGGCGGCGACCTGCGCGACCGCTTTCGGGTCCGGCGGCTGCGGCGCCGTCTTGCGGGGCCGGCGCGACAGCGGCGCCTGGCGCAGCGCCAGCTTGCCGACCGCGTTCCAGCCGAAGAAGCGGTTGACCCGCTGTAGGATCTGGTCGGACGAATGCTGGATCTCCAGCGCCATCGGGCCCTCGACCCGCAGCACCAGCGTCGCCGGTTCCTGCGGCTGGCCGTCGACCGGCCGCGGCCATTGCATCTTCAGCGGCTCGCAATGCGCGGCGATCTGCGCGCCGGCGATCTCGGCCCAGCGGGTCACGAGTTCCCGCGCCGCGAAGCCCTGCTTGGCGAAGGCTTCGTTCAGCGTCGGGCCGAGCAGGCCGGCTAGCGGCTTGGCGCTGATCGGTCCGGGTTTGTAGATCGGGGCGGGCTTGCTCATAGCGAACGGCTTTGCGACGATACGGGCCATGAGTCTAGCAGGCGCCAAGCCGCGGCGGAAACAATCCCCGGTCATCACAGAGCACGACAGCGCGACCGGCCCGGCCGGCCGACCCGCCGCCCTGCTCGCCTGGTACGATCGCCATCGCCGCACCCTGCCATGGCGCCCACCGGCCGGCACCCCGGCCGATCCCTACGCGGTGTGGCTCTCCGAAATCATGCTGCAGCAAACCACGGTGCGCGCGGTCGGTCCGTATTTCGCCAAGTTCCTGGCGCGCTGGCCGAGCGTCGCCGATTTGGGCGCCGCCTCGCTCGACGACGTGCTGCGGATGTGGGCCGGTCTCGGCTACTACTCGCGCGCCCGCAATCTGCACGCCTGCGCCTTGGCGGTGGCAACGCAGCACGGCGGCCGTTTTCCCGACACGGAAGAGGGCCTGCGCGCGCTGCCCGGCGTCGGTCCCTATACGGCTGCGGCGATCGCCGCGATCGCGTTCGGCCGCCGCACCATGCCGGTCGACGGCAATATCGAGCGCGTGGTGTCGCGGCTCTATGCGGTCGAGGAGGAATTGCCGAAGGCCAAGCCGCACATCAAGGCGCTGGCCGAGACGCTGCTCGGCCCGTCGCGCGCCGGCGACAGCGCGCAGGCGCTGATGGACCTCGGCGCCACGATCTGCACGCCGAAGAAGCCGGCCTGCGCGCTGTGTCCGTTCATGGATAGCTGCACCGCGCGATTGCGCGGCGATGCCGAAACGTTTCCGCGCAAGGCGCCGAAAAAGACCGGCGAACTGCGCCGCGGCGCCGCCTTCGTGGTGACGCGTGGCGACGCTGTGTTAGTCCGCAGCCGCGCCGCCAAAGGCCTGCTCGGCGGCATGACCGAGGTGCCGAATTCCGAGTGGCACGCGGGACACAGCGATGCCGATGCGCGCGCGCAGGCGCCGCAGATCGCCGGCGTCACGCGCTGGCATCGCAAGCCCGGCGTCGTCACGCATGTCTTCACGCATTTCCCGCTCGAACTCGTCGTCTACACCGCGCAGGCGCCGGGCGGCACGCGCGCCCCGGCCGGCATGCGCTGGGTCAGGATCGCCACACTCGCGGATGAAGCGCTGCCGAATCTGATGCGCAAGGTGCTGGCGCACGCGCTCGACTAATCCCGATCGTGCGCCTGTAAGAATACCGGTCGGTTGCATTCGAGCGGTATTCGGTTCGGTGCTTTAATCAGGCCTTAAATCGCGGATCGTAATGACAGGCAAATTCTCCCCATCCATCGGAGAGACTCGATGGCCGTCAACATCCGCCCGACCGGAAAAGAGGTGTACTTTCCGCCGGGCGAACTGATCGTTTCGAAGACCGATCTCAAAGGTCGGATCACCTATGCCAATCGCACGTTCTGCCACATCGCCGGATATTCCGAAGACGAACTGCTCGGGCAGCCGCACAGCATCATCCGGCATCCCGACATGCCGCGCGCGGTGTTTCGCCTGGTCTGGGACACGATCGCGGCGGGCCGCGAGATCTTCGGCTACGTCAAGAACATGGCGCGCAGCGGCGATCATTACTGGGTGTTCGCGCATGTCACGCCGTCGTTCGACTCCGCCGGCAAGATCATCGGCTATCACTCCAATCGTCGCACGCCCGATCCCAAGGTGATCGCCAGCGCGATCGCGCCGCTCTATGCGCAGGTGCTCAAGACCGAGCAGAGCCACGTCAACGGCAAGGATGCGGTCGAGGCCGGCATGCGCGCGCTGACGGATTTCGTTGCTTCCCAGAAGGTCTCTTATGACGAACTCATGTTCGCTCTCGCGAGCGCAGCTTAGCTTCACCCTCGTCATCATCGGCTCGATCTGCGCCGCAGCGCTGCACGCGCTGGGCTATGCGATGTCCGCCTTCGCGGCGCAGGCCTTCGTCATTCTGGCGGCGTTGATCGGCTTTCTCAGCGTCGGCAGAGCGGCGCGGCTGATCGATCAGGCGCGCGACGTCTGCAAGCGCATCGCCGCGGGCGATTTCGAGGCGCGCGTGCTGCACGTCGACGACGGCGGCCGCACCGGCGAACTGGTACTCACCGTCAACGACATGATCGACGGCTGCGACGCCTTCGTGCGCGAGGCGACCGCCGCGATGGACGCAGTGCAGCAGCGGCGTTACTTCCGCCGCATCCTGCCGGGCGGTCTGCACGGCGCGCTGCTGCGCGGCGCCAACACCATCAATGCGGCGACCGACAGCCTCGAAAGCCGGATCCTCAGCTTCGAACAGCAGGCCAGCAAGCTCGAAGACGCGGTCAGCACCGTGGTCGGCTCGCTCGACGCCGACTCCAAGGACATGCGCGAAACCGCCGGTCATCTCACCAGCGGCGCCTCGACGACGCGCGAGCGCCTCACCGCGGTCGCGGCGGCGTCCGAACAGGCGAGTGGCAACATGCGGCACGTCGCCGACGCGACCGCGGGTTTGTCGGAGAGCGCGCGGCAGGTCGGCTCCGATGTGGCGCATTCGGCCGCGATCGTCGGCCGCGCGGTCGCGCGGGTGTCGGAAGCGACCAGCAATGTCGCGGCGCTGCGCAGCGTCGCCGAGCGAATCAGCGAAGTGGTGAAGTCGATCGAGGCGATCGCCAGCCAGACCAACCTGCTGGCGCTGAACGCCACGATCGAGGCGGCGCGCGCCGGCGATGCGGGGCGCGGCTTCGCGGTCGTCGCTCAGGAGGTCAAGGCGCTGGCCGAGCAGACCGCGAAGTTCACCGGCGAGATCGAAGCCCAGGTCGATCATGTCCACGGCGCCGCCGATGTGGTCAGCCAGTCGATCACCGAGATCGGCGCGGTCATGACGGAGGTCGAGAGCATCACCACCAAGGTCGCCGGCGCAGCCGAAGCGCAGTCGGATGCGACCGCCGACATCGCCTCGACGATCGAGCAGGCGTTTTCGGTCGTGAGCGACATCGCCACCAGCATCCAGACCATCGCGGCCAATGCACGCGACACCGAGCGCTACGCCGAATCGACCATGACGGCGTCGACCCATCTGTCGACCAATTCGGAAACCCTGGCCGACCAGATACGCGGCTATCTGGGACAGGTGCGCAAGGATCTGATTCGGCAGAGTGGAGCGTGACGGGATTTGGCGCAGCGATGCACGCAGCGCTGTAGCGCTGAACTCTCGGTAAAAGAGCCGAACTCACCACGAGCGTCATTGCGAGCGAAGCGAAGCAATCCAGCGCCGTGCACCGGGCTGGATTTGCTTCGTCGCCTTCGGCTCCTCGCAATGACGGGGAGAGTTCTTTTGTGTGGTGACCTTCAGCCCGCCGCCATGGCGCTGCGGACTTCGGCGCGGAGCTCGTCGATCAGTCGCAGGCCCTGGCTGGTTTCGACGTGCCAGAAGGTCCAGCCGTTGCAGGCGCCAGAACCTTGCGCCACGGCGCCGATGCGGTGGATCGAGCCGACCTTGTCGCCCAGCATGATGGCGCCGTCGGCGCGAACCAGCGCGCCGTGCCGCTTCTTGGAATCGACCAGCCTGGCGCCGGGCGAGATCATGCCGCGCTCGATCAGTTCGGAGAACGCCACGCGCGGCGCCTCGCGCGCGGTGAGGAACGGCTTCAGCGTGTCTTCCGGCAGCGGTTCGATCGCATCGATGCGCGCGCGCGCCGCTTCGGCGTAAGTGCGTTCGCGCTCGAAGCCGATGTAGTTGCGGCGCAGCCGCTTGGCGACGGCGCCGGTGGTTCCGGTGCCGTTGAACGGATCGACCACGAGATCGCCGGGCTTCGACGAACTCAGCAGCACGCGCGCCAGCAGGCCTTCCGGCTTCTGGGTCGGGTGCACCTTCTTGCCGTCCTGGCCCTTCAGCCGTTCGTCACCGGTGCACAGCGGAATCAGCCAGTCGGAGCGCGCCTGGACGTCTTCGTTGGAGGCCTTCAGCGCCTCGTAGTTGAAGGTGTAGCCCTTGGCGTTCTCGTCGCGCGCCGCCCAGATCATGGTCTCGTGCGCGTTGGTGAATCGCCGGCCACGGAAATTCGGCATCGGATTGGTCTTGCGCCAGACGATGTCGTTGAGCAGCCAGAACCCGAGGTCCTGCATGATCGCGCCGACGCGGAAGATATTGTGATACGAGCCGATCACCCAGATCGTCGCCGACGGCTTCATGATCCGACGCGCGGCGAGCAGCCACGCGCGGGTGAAGTTGTCGTAGGCGGCGAAGGAATCGAACTTGTCCCAATCATCGTCGACGGCGTCGACTTGCGACTCGTCGGGACGCTTCAGCGCGCCCTTGAGCTGCAGATTGTAGGGCGGATCGGCGAACACCAGATCCACCGACTTCGCGTGAAGCTTTTCCATCTCGGCGACACAATCGCCGACGATGATTTCGCTCACGGGCTCGACTTCAAATTGAGTGCGGGGCGCCTTTGCAGACGCCCCGCGACGCGACACAACCATGACTCAACTAACCTGACTCATGTGACGCCGTCGGAGACGCGGGACTAAACAACCGACTGGGGCCACATTGGCCCGGCAAAGTAAAAATCGACTTAATTGAAATCGAATTGTCGGCCTGGAACGACTACGGATTCAGGATGTTTGTTGAAGGTTTGTTGTTCCTGTTGGCGAGGATCACATTTGCACATCATTCCCGTCGCATGGCGCGTACGGCGAGCGGCTCGCTGTCGTTCGCGCGTTGGCGTGCGGCGCTGCCGACGTCCGCCCACAACCGATCTGCGCACTAGGCAATATTTGCCGGGCAGGTTAATTCTAATTGTCGGAACTTCGTGATGCCGGTTGTGCGGCGCGGAGACTCGACGTGACTCCGCGAGTTGGCCCCATGCTTTGGACCCGAGGACAGACTGATGCGTGACGATGATTTCCGTCGCAGCGACAATATCGACGACCGGCGCGACGGTGGCGGAGGAGGTGGCGGCGGCTTCGGCTTTCCGATGGGCGGCGGTGGCCTCGGGATCGGCACCATCGTAGTGCTCGGCCTGGTCGGCTGGGCCTTCGGCATCGATCCGCGTCTGCTGATCGGCGGCGCCGAGATTCTCACCGGCGGCGGTGGCGGAAGCTATCAGACCGAGCGCTCCTCGCCCGGCAAGCAGGGCGCGCCGACCGACGAGATGGGCAAGATGATCTCCGGCGTGCTCGGCGAGATCGACGATCGCTGGACCGAGATCTTCAAGGCGAGCGGCCAGACCTATGTCGGTCCGAAGATCGTGCTGTTCCGGAACTCGACCAATGGCGGCCGCTGCGGCATGGCGCAGGCGGCGATGGGGCCGTTCTATTGTCCGCCGGACAAGCAGATTTTCATCGACACCAATTTCTTCAAACAGGTCGAGACGCGATTCCACGGCTGCTCCGGCAGCGCCTGCCGCTTCACCGCGGCCTATATCATCGCGCACGAGGCCGGCCATCACGTGCAGAACCTGCTCGGCATTCTGCCGCGCGTCACGCGCCTGCAGGAGCAGGCCGGCTCGCGCGCCGAATCCAACGCGTTGCAGGTCCGCGTCGAACTGCAGGCCGACTGTCTGTCGGGGGTGTGGGTCAACAAGGAAGAAAAGAAGCGGCCGAACTTCCTCGAGGACGGCGACATCGACGCCGCGCTGACCACCGCAAGCGCGATCGGCGACGACACGCTGCAGCGCAAAGCCGGCCGCGAAGTCGTCCCCGACTCCTTCACCCACGGCTCCGCCGAACAGCGCAAACGCTGGTTCATGACCGGCTACAAGCAAGGCACCGTGCAGGCATGTAATACGTTTGCGGCGGAGAGGCTCTAACGGACGTTCGTCATTGCGAGCGAAGCGAAGCAATCCTGGAGCGCAGTGCACGGCGCTCTGGATTGCTTCGTCGCTGCGCTCCTCGCAATGACGATGGGGAGAGGCAGATGAGACAACCCTGCGTCTACATCGTTGCCAGCCATCGGAATGGAACGCTCTACACGGGCGTGACCGGCGATCTGCCCAAACGAGCCTTCGAACATCGCGAAGGTCTGGTCGACGGGTTTTCGAAGAAATACGCCTGTCGGCTGCTGGTCTGGTACGAATTGCACGAGACGATGATTGAGGCGATCACCCGGGAGAAACAGATCAAGGCTGGCAGCCGTGCCAAGAAGATTGCCTTGATCGAGGGGTTGAATCCGGTGTGGGCCGACCTTTACGATACGTTGATCTGACGAAAGTTGCGACGATTGACTGCGCTCGACACATCCGTCATTGCGAGCGCAGCGAAGCAATCCAGCGCCGTGCACTGAGTTTCTGGACTGCTTCGTCGCTTCGCTCCTCGCAATGACGGTGGAAACAGACAATGGCATCCGTCACGCAAGCCAAGGCCTTCATCCCCCTCAACATCGCAGTCCTCACCGTCTCCGACACGCGCTCGCTCGATGACGACAAGTCGGGGGCGACGTTGGCGGAGCGGCTGATGGCGGCGGGGCATACTCTCGCGGCGCGGGAGATCGTCACCGACGATATCGAGGCGATCCGCGCGATCATCCGGCGGTGGATCGCCGATGATGCGATCGATGCTATCATCACCACGGGCGGCACGGGGTTCACAGGGCGCGACGTCACGCCGGAAGCGATCGAGCCGCTGTTCGAGAAGCGGATGGACGGGTTCTCGATCGCCTTCCACATGATGAGCTACGGCAAGATCGGCACCTCGACGATCCAGTCGCGCGCCACCGCGGGCGTTGCGGGCGCGACCTACATCTTCTGCCTGCCGGGCTCGCCCGGCGCGTGTCGCGACGGCTGGGACGGCATTCTTGCCGCGCAGCTTGATTATCGCACGCGGCCCTGCAATTTCGTCGAGATCATGCCGCGGCTCGACGAACATCTGCGCCGCAGCAAGAGCTGACGCATAGCTGCGCGCCGGGGCGCCGCCTTGACAGGCACCGGTCGCCGCGAAACCATCGCCGCCAACAACACGCGTCGGAAAACTCCACGCGATGAAATTGGAGGATGCGGTGGGAGAGATCGTTTCGATCGAGGCGCTGGCTGCAGAGATCAAGGACGGCATGACGGTCGCGCTCGGCGCCGACAATGCCGGGCCGGCGATGGCCGCGACCGCCGCGCTCATCGCGGCACGCCCGAAGAACCTCCACCTCGTCTGCGTCCCGATCAGCGGCATCCAGGCCGATATGCTGATCGGCGCCGGCTGCGTCGGCACGCTCGAGACCAGCGCGGTGACGCTGGGTGAAGCCGGCGGCGCGCCGCGCTTCGCCGACGGCATTCGCAGCCGCGCGTTCAAGATGATGGATGCGACTTGCCCGGCGATCCTCGCCGGCCTCGTCGCCGGCCAGAAGGGCGTGCCGTTCATGCCGATCCGCGGCATCATCGGCAGCGATGTGCTGAAGATGCGGCCGGACTGGAAGGTGATCGACAATCCGTTCGCGGAAGACGATCCGATCGTCGTGGTGCCGGCGATCCGGCCGGACGTCGCGCTGTTTCATGCCCGCGAGGCCGACCGCTTCGGCAATGTGCGAATCGGCCGGCAGGCCGAACTCGCCGCGATGGCCTATGCGGCAAAGACCACGCTGGTCACCGTCGAGCGCATCGTCGAGACCTCGCTGCTCGCCGACGAGCGCTCCGCGGCCGGCGTGCTACCGGCGCTGTATGTCGGCGTCATCGCCGAGGCCAAGCAGGGCGCTTGGCCGATCGGCCTCGCCGGCGAATACGCCACCGATACGGCCGAAGTCGCGCGCTACGCCAAGATGGCACGCTCGGCCGATGGCTTCGCCGCCTATATGAAAGGCTTCGCCCAGCGTTTCGAGGCGGTGGCATGAGCACGACGCCTGCGACGACGCGCGAGATCCTGATCGCCACCATCGCCGATCTGCTCGATGGCGTCCGCACCGTCGCGGTCGGCGCCTCGTCGCCGATCCCGGCGGCCGGCGCGATGCTGCTCCGCGCCCGCAACGAGCAGCGCGGCCGGGAGCGGGTGCGCGTCATCGTACTCGGCTCGCGCGCGCACAACTTCTTCACCAACGGCTCGTTCGAACTGTTCGACGCCACCGCACAGGGCCGCGTCGATGCGTTCTTCCTCGGCGGCGGTCAGATCGACAGGCAGGCCAACATCAATCTGGTCGGCACTGGCGACTATCCGACCAGCACGGTGCGCTGGCCGGGCTCGTTCGGCTCGGCCTATATGTACTATCTGATTCCGCGCGTGATCCTGTTTCGTGAAGAGCATTCGCCGCGGGTGCTGGTCGACAAGGTCGATTTCGTCAGCGCGCCGGGATCAAGCGAAGGCATTTACCGCACCGGCGGGCCGCACGCGCTGCTGACCTCGCTGGCGTTGTTCGACTTCGACAAGGACAAGAAGCGCTTCCGCCTGCGCAGCGTGCATCGCGGCCACACTGCCGAGGATGTTCGCGCCGCGACCGGCTTCGACTACGATGCGCCGGTGCATGTGCCGGCGACACCCGAGCCGGATGCCGAGACGCTGGCGCTGCTGCGCGGCCGCGTCACCTCCGAACTCTCCGAGTGCTATCCGCAATTCGTCGAGACGATGATCGCCGACCGCGCGGCGTGAAGGCGATCAGCCATCGGACTGCGCCGAGCAGGCCGATCAGCAACGCGCGCGTCGTAGCATGAATGGCGGCGTGCTGCAGCGCGCGTCCACGCCGGGCGTGGAATGCGATCAGCTCGGAGGTGACGCGCCGCGGCTCGTCGCGACGCGGCGGCCTCACAGCCGCAGCTCCCAGGTTTCTCCGATCAGGTTCTGGCCGAAGCTGCGATGCGGTTCGGAGCCGACCAGCTCGAAGCCGGCGTTCTGATACAGCCGCCGCGCCGCGATCAGGATGCTCTGCGTCCACAGCGTGATCTTGCGATAGCCGCACTGCCGGGCGAAGCCGATCGCCTCGCTCAGCAGCTTGTCGCCGAGCCGATGACCGCGCGCCTCCGGCGTCACCAGCAGCAGCCGCAGCTTGGCGACATCGTCGCTGTCCCGAACCAGGAACAGCGAGCCGGCCTGCGCGCCGTTGTATTCGGCGATCCAGCAGCGCTCGCGGCCGGGATCGTAAGAAGCGAGGAATTGCCCGGCGATCTCGGCGACCAAAGCTTCGAACGAGGCATCGAAACCGTATTCGGCGGCGTAGAATGCGCCGTGGCTCTGCACCACCCAGCCGATATCGCCGGGCCGCGGGCTACGCAGGATCGGGGGCGCAGCGGCATGGCCGTCGAGCAGCCGCTCGATCGTCGCCATCGCCGCCGTCAGCCTTGGCCGCTCGGCTTCCGGCACCTGAGCGAGCATCGCGCCCATATCGCGCACCGAGCGACGCTCCAGATCCGCATAGGCGGCGCGGCCCTTGGCGGTCAGCGCCAAGAGATGCTGCCGCCGGTCGGACGGGGACGGGGTGCGTTTGACCAGTCCGGCCTCGACAAAGCTCTGCATGATCCGGCTGAGATAGCCGGCGTCGAGCCCGAGGGAGGCGCCGATCTCCTTGGCGAGCGGCGCCTCGCGATGCGCCAGCTCGTACAGCACCCGCGCCTCGGTCAGCGAATACGGGCTGTCCATCAGGTGCTGGGCCAGCACGCCGAGATGGCGGGTGTAGAACCGGTTGAATTCCCGGACGGCGGCGATCTGGTCGGCGGCAACGGATGGCGACATGGCAACCTCGATGGTTGCCATTGTCAGGTAAATAATTGCTAATGGCAAGTATTATCTGGAACCCTTCACTCTGCCGGCATTAGGGCGCTGCGGCGCCGCGCCAGCGCGATCAGCGGCACGCCGGCCAGCAGCACGGCGACGCCGACCAGCGCGCCGAGGCCGGTGTGCATCAGGCTGGCGTAGACCAGATAGGCGCAGGCGGCGCAGAACAGGCCGGGGACCAGCGGATATAGCGGCGGCGACAACAGTCGCGGCCCGCCGAGCCGGCGGCGCAGCATGAAATACGAGATGCCCACCAGCAGCATGAACAGCCAGAACGCCGGCGCGGTGTATTCGACGATCGCCAGAAAGCCGTCGCGCTGCATCGCGCCGAACACGATCAATAGCAGCGCGACGCCGCTCTGGATCAGCATGGCGCGGCGCGGATGGTTGCCGTCCGGATCCCACGCGCCGAGCGCGCGCAGCGCGGGCAGATCGGAGCCCAGCGCGAAATACACCCGCGCGCCGGTGAAGATCGAGGCGTTGAGCGTGCTGAGTGCGGCGAGGCAGACGGTGAGGCTGAGCAGCAGCGCGCCGGTGTCGCCGGCGGCGAGCTGCATCACGTCGGCGGCAACTGCGTGCGAGTTTCGCATCGCCTCGAAGCCGAGCACGTGCAGATAGGCGAGGTTGGTGAGCAGATAGATCGCGGTGATCGCCAGCGTGCCCAGCAGCAGCACGCGGATCATGTTGCGGCGGCCGTTGCGGACGTCGGCCGAGATGTAGGCGGCTTCGTTCCAGCCGCCGTAGGTGAGCAGAATGAACACCATCGCCAGCCCGGCCGCGCCGCCAGCCGCGCTCCCGGTCTCGTTGCTCGCCGGCGGCGTCGGCGGTTGCTCCGGTGCGAGCAACACGGCCGCCAGCATGATCAGCAGGATCACCACCAGGGTCAGGCCGCTGAGCAGGTTCTGCGCCGTCTTGCCCAGCTGCGTTCCGCGGAGATTGACGGCGGTCATCGCCAGCAGCGCCGCGACCGCATAGATCGCGACGCCATAGCGGCCGAGCGGCTGCACCGCCTGGGCATAGTCGCCGAACACGAACGCCACCGCGGCGATCGCGCCGGTCTGGATGATCGAAATCCGTCCCCACGCGAACAGCAGCGCGACGTTGCGGCCGAGCCCGCGATCCAGAAAGGTGTACTCGCCGCCGGCGCTGGGATAGCGCGCGCCGAGTTCGGCATAGACCATTGCGCCCGCCAGCGTGATCAATCCACCGACCAGCCACAGCGCGATGAACGCGGTTTCGCTGCCGACATTGGCGGCGACCAGCGACGGGGTCTTGAAGATCCCGATGCCGACCACGATGCCGATGATCATCGCGACGCCGTCGAGCGGCGACAACGTGGCTTGCGGCGCAGCGGTCCGGTTGGTGTCTGCCATCACGGCGCTCCGGGTGAGGCGCCGTGACGGCAGCCGGTGGGACGAGGACGAAGGGGCGATCAGATGCGCTCGGCGCGCCAGTCGCCGCCGCCGGACGGCACCAGCGCGTTGCCCTCCACCTTGCCGCGATAGTCCTGCCCGGCGATCCGGAAGCTGAGCTCCGCGCCGCGCAGGCTGACGGCCTCGATCGGCAGCGGCTGGCCGTCGACCGTCGCGGTCGCGGTGACGTTCTGATAAGTCTGCTTCAGTTGCAGCTCGACCGCGCGTTCGCCGTTCTGCAGGCGCCACGCGCCTTCGACTCGTGCGGGCACGATCCAGAAGTACACGTCGCGCCCGCCGACTTTCTCGTGCTTGTCGGCGGTCCAGTCGCCCATCGAGAAGGTGTGGGACACCACGCGCGTGCCGGGGCGCAGTTCGTTCAGCAGCCGCGGTCGCAGCTTGGCGTTCAGGGTCTCGAGCAGATACAGTGTGACGATGTCGGCTTTGCCGATCTCGGTCTCGAACAGATTGGCGCGGATGAACTTGACCTTGTCCTGCACGCCGGCACGCTGCGCATTGGCTTCCGCCTCGGTGATCCGCACGGGGTCGATGTCGACGCCATGGGCGTTGATGCCGAACCGCTTGGCGGCGGTGACCGGAATGCGGCCGTCGCCCGAGCCGAGATCAATCAGGTAATCGCCCGGCTTCGGCCCGGTCAGTTCCAGCATGCGATCGACGACGTCCTGCGGCGTCGGCACGTAATGCACGTCCGGTGTCTGGGCGATGATCGGCGTCGCGCCGACAAATACGAGGGCGGCGGCACCGGCGAAGCAACGGATCAGAGCGTGCTGCATGAAGTGATTTCCCTGTCTGTCAGCCCGCCGACCAAACACGGCACTGCCGCAACTGATCCAACGCAGCGGCGTGGCGCATTGCCACCCGCGTTTTGACGCGCGTGCTATCGACGCGCGCCCGCGCTGCAGTCGGAGAGAGCAGGGAGGTTTGGAATCCTGCTTAGACGAGCACGATCCGGCTGCGCAGTAGGGTGCGCGACGACCGGCCGAGCTGGCGCAGCAACCTGCCTTCGGAGCGCTCCGGGTCGTGACCGCCGAGCTTGTCGTAGTGCTCGCGGGCGATCAGCAGGCCCTGATCGGCGCGCGGTCCCGTGAGCTGACGGCGCAGCGTGCGAAACGTCTCGGCCCAGCTCGGCTCGGCATAGGGCGAACGCGCATAGCGGAAGATGCCGGCGCGCGGATGGCCGCTCAGCGAGACGCCCTGAATGAATTGCGTGGTTTCTTCGATCCAACCCGAGTCGAGCACCGCGCCGGCATGCAGGAACATCAGCCAGGGCGAGGTCGAGCGTTTGGCGCCTTCCGCCAGCGCGGCGGCGCGGCTGCCTTCGACGGCGAGGAAGCCGCAGCCGGCGACGTCGGCGACCCGTTCGATCACGCCGTCGTTCTTACGGTCCACCAGCAGCACTTCGCGGATCACGCCGGCCGCGGCGCCGGGAACCAGCGCCGCCAGCGTGGCGACAGCGGTCCGCTCGATACCTTCGGTGGGGATGATGACGCTCAGCATGTCAGCCGGATGACCTGATTGCGACGGGCGGAGCACGCTTAACACCTCGGCGCCGTGAAATCAGCCGCGATTTGACGTTCCGGATCGGCGCCGCCGTCGTCGCGGGCCGAAGCAGACGCTTTGACGGGGATGACACAATTATGTTCTTGATTTGTTCTGATGCGTAGTTATCTTGGATCGCATGAGCAGAGCATCCAGCAGTGCCCTCAAGCGCCCGCCGGTCACGGCGCCCTCCGAGCCGGTGGGCGCGTCTTCCCCTTTCCCCGCGATCGAAGTTGCGATCGACAAGCAACGTCGCCGCGGCCGCGGCGCGCAGTCCAACGACAGCGGCCGCTATGAAGCCGAGGCGCGGGTCGCGTTCGACGACGGCTGGCAGAGCCTCGACGACCTGCCGCCGTTCAAGACCACGGTAGCGGTCGACACTGCGCGCAAAGTCATCACCCGCAACGAGTCGCCGGACATCGGCTTCGACCGTTCGATCAATCCGTATCGCGGCTGCGAGCACGGCTGCGTGTACTGCTTCGCGCGGCCGACCCATGCGTATCTCGGGCTGTCGCCGGGGCTGGATTTCGAGTCGCGGTTGTTCGCCAAGCCGGACGCGCCGGCACTGCTCGAGAAGGAACTCGCCGCCGCCGAATACGAGCCGAAGATGATCGCGATCGGCACCAACACCGATCCGTATCAGCCGATCGAGCGCGAGCGGAAGATCATGCGCGGCATCCTCGAGGTGCTGGAGAAGACCGGGCATCCGGTCGGCATCGTCACCAAGTCGGCGCTGGTCACCCGCGACATCGACATCCTGGCGCGGATGGCCAAGCGCCAGCTCGCCAAAGTGGCGCTGTCAGTGACGTCGCTCGATCCAAAACTGGCGCGCACCATGGAGCCGCGCGCTTCGGCGCCGGCCAAGCGGCTCGAGGCGCTGAAGCGGCTCGCCGACGCCGGCATTCCGACCACCGTGATGGTGGCGCCGGTGATTCCGGCGCTCAACGATATGGAGATCGAGCGCATCCTCGACGCCGCAGCCCATGCCGGCGTCAAGGAAGCCAGCTACGTCATGCTGCGGCTGCCGCTGGAGGTCCGCGACCTGTTCCGCGAATGGCTGATGGCCAACTATCCGGACCGCTATCGCCACGTCTTCACGCTGATCCGCGAGATGCGTGGCGGTCGCGACTACGATTCGCAATGGGGGACGCGGATGAAGGGCACCGGCCCGATGGCCTGGATGATCGGCCGCCGCTTCGAAACCGCCTGCGCGCGGCTCGGCCTGAACAAGCGCCGCTCGAAGCTGACGCTGGATCATTTCGCCAAGCCCGAGCGGGCCGGGCAGCAGCTGAGTTTATTCTAGACCTTGTAGGATGGGTTGAGCCGAAGGCGAAACCCATCAACCCGCAGATTGCCGCCTGATGGGTTTCGCTGTCGCTTAACCCATCCTACGAAAGAGGCGCGGAACCATGCTCCCATTGAATTGCGGGCACGGCGCGGGATTTCCAGTTGCGCGTGCCGGTGCCTGCCCGCAGCATCGCGCCATGATTCGTGACGCCAAAAAGCCCAGCAAGACCAAAGCCGACAGCCTGCCGCTCGACGGAGTGACCAAGCGGGCTGCCGAGCCGGCGGCTGGCCTCAAGGTCGTGGCTAAAGCTTCTGGCTCGAAGGCCACCGCCGCGAAGAGTTCGGCTGCGAAAGCATCGCGGCCCCAGCCGCTTCCCGCCAAGGGCCTCGGCAAGGGCGTGATCGCCGTGGCGCCGCCGAGTTTTCGGCGCGAGCGGGCGCTGATCAAGAAGGGCATCTGGCCGGTCGCGGGTTGCGACGAGGCCGGGCGCGGGCCGCTGGCCGGGCCGGTCGTCGCGGCGGCGGTGGTGCTCGATCCCAAGCGCGTTCCCAAGGGGTTGGACGATTCCAAGCGGCTGAGCGCCGAGCGCCGCGAGGAACTGTTCGAGGAAATCTGCGCCACCGCGCAGGTCTCGGTGGTCAGCGCGTCGCCGGAGCGGATCAACCGCGACAATATCCTGCGCGCCTCGTTGTGGGCGCTGACCCGCGCCGTGCATGCGCTGCCGGATCTGCCCCAGCATGTCTTCGTCGACGGCCGCGACCGGCTGGCGACCCGGTGCGAGAGCGAGGCGGTGATCGGCGGCGACGGGCTGATCGCCTCGATCGCAGCGGCCTCGATCATCGCCAAGGTGACGCGCGACCGGCTGATGTGCCGGCTGGCGCAGCAATGCCCCGGCTACGGCTTCGAGTCGCACAAGGGCTACGGCGTGCCGGAGCACCTCGCCGCGTTGTCGCGCCTCGGCCCGACGGTCCATCACCGCCGCTTCTTCGCCCCGGTGGCGGCCGCGTGGCGCAAGATCGAGGGCATCCCGGTCGAGCTGCCCGCCGGCAGCGGCGATCTGTTCGAGGTGGCCGCGGAGACCAGCCTCGCCGCTTCGGCGTAGGCTCCAGTCTGAGCACTCGCATATTTGACATAGCGTCGGCCACAGCATCGCCGCCTCTTCACCCTCCCCTGGAGGGGGAGGGTCGGCCTGCAACTCGCGAAGCGAGATGCAGGCCGGGGTGGGGTGAGCCGCGGGCAGAGCGGATGAACTCTTCGCCACCCCACCCC
>NZ_LJIC01000136.1 GCF_001295845.1 Rhodopseudomonas sp. AAP120
GCGAGGAGCGAAGCGACGAAGCAATCCAGCTCAGTGCACGGCGCTGGATTGCTTCGCTTCGCTCGCAATGACGCGAGAAGCTACCCCCCGACATCACCGTTGATGACGTCGCCGAACAACTCCCACTTCTCGCCCTTGAACCGCATCAGCTGCAGCTGGCTGATCGGCGCGAAATCGGTCGCCGAGGTGTTGATGGTGATGCCGGGAAGCAGCACTTCGGTGCGGAAGTTCTTCAGGCTCGCCGCCTGCTTCATGACGTTCTCGCGGGTCAGATTGTCGCCGCACCGCTTCAGCACCTCGACCAGCGTCTGCGCCACGCCGTAGCCGACGATCGTGCCGCCGTCGAGCTTGTTGCCGTCCGGGAAGTCCTTGTCCATGAAGGCGAGGAATTCCTTCATGCCGGCATCGTCCTTCCACTGATCGTCGCTGACGTCCTTGAGATAGGCCGCCGAGATCACGCCTTGTGCGGCCTCGTAGCCGGCCGGCTTGATCACGCTGCCGACCGAAGCCGACACGTTGTTGAGGAAGTGCACCGGCTTCCAGCCGATCTCGGCGTTCTTCTTGATCGCCTGCGCGGCGAATTTCGGCGTGGTGATGTTGATGAACACGTCGGCGCCGCTCGACTTCAGCTTGACGAGGTGGTTGTCGATCGTCGGCGAGGAGACCTCATAGCTCTCCTTCATGACGATCATCGACCTTCCTTTCTCGCCGAGCCCGTCCTCGAGGCCCTTGAGATAGTCCTTGCCGTAATCGTCGTTCTGATACAGCACGCCGATCTTGGCGTTCGGCATCTCCTTCAGGATGTATTTGGCGTAGATCTGGGTCTCGCTCTGGTAGCTGGGCTGCCAGCCCATCGTCCAGGGAAAGTCCTTCGGATCGTTCCACTTGGTGGCGCCGGTGGCGACGAACAGCTGCGGCACCTTCTTGGCGTTCATGTATTTATGGATCGCCGAGTTCGACGGCGTGCCGAGCGAATTGAACACCAGTAGCACCTCGTCGCTCTCGACCAGCTTGCGCGCCTGCTCCACCGTCTTCGGCGGCGAATAGGCGTCGTCGTAGCTGATGAAGTTGATCTTGCGGCCGTTGATGCCGCCGGCATCGTTGATCTTCTTGAAGTACGCCGCTTCGGTGCGTCCGATCACGCCGTAAGCGGAGGCGGGGCCGCTGTAGGGCATGATGTTGCCGATCTTGATCTCGGTGTCGCTGACGCCCGGATCGTACTTCTTCTGCGCCAGCGCGTTGCCCGGCGCCGCGAGTGCCACAGCGAGTACGGCCGAGAGGGCGACCGCATGCGTACGGAGTGAAGGCATTTCTGACTCCCGTTTCTTGGACTGTTGATTGTGTGTGTTGTTCGGGCTCTTCGCGGCCCTGAAGAACTATTCAACACCCTCCGCAAGATGCCGGCAACAAAAAGCCCCTGCGACAACGTGGCAGGGGCTTATTGCAGTGCGGAAGTAACAGCTCGGCTGTTAGTAGAAATCCGAGGTGTATTTGCGCATGGCTCGGTTCGGCCGGCGCGCCACGGTCGGTGTCCGGTCAGCCGCCGGTTTCGGCGCTGATGATGTCGCCGAACATTTCCCATTTGCCCTTGGTAAACCGCATCATCTGCAGCTGTTCGATCGGTGCGAAGTCGGTCGCCGAGGTGTTGATCTTGATGCCCGGCAGCAGGGTGTCGGCGGCAAAGTCCTTCAGGCTGGCGGCCTGCTTCATGACGTTGGCGCGGGTCAGGTTGTCGCCGGACTGCTTGAGCACCTGCACCATGGTTTGCGCCGCAGTATAGCCGTACACCAGGTTGGTATCCGAGATGTTGGCGCCGGGCATATATTTGTCGAGAAACGCCTTGAATTTCTTCATGCCCTCGTCGTTGTCCCACTGCGGGTCCGAGGCGTCCTTCAGATATCCGGCCGAGAGCACGCCTTCAGAGGCGTCGAGGCCGGCGGGCTTCATCACCGCGCCGATCGAGATCGACACGTCGGTCATCAGGTGCATCGGCTTCCAGTTGAGCTCGGCCATCTTCTTGATCGCCTGGGCGGCGAATTTCGGCGTCGAGATGTTGACGAAGACGTCCGCGCCGGTGTCCTTCAGCTTGACGATGTGGGCGTCGATCGACGGCTCGGAGGTCTCGTAGCTCTCTTCGGCGATGATCAGCTTGGAATTGGCGCCGAGGATGTCCTTCAGCCCGGCGACGTAGTCCTTGCCAAAATCGTCGTTGGCATAGAACACCGCGATCTTGGCGTTCGGCTTCTCCTTCAGGATGTACTTGGCGAAGATCCGCGCCTCGACCCGGTAGCTGGGCTGGAAGCCCATCGTCCAGGGGAAGTCCTTGGGGTCGTTCCACTTGCTCGCGCCGGTTGCAACGAACAGTTGCGGGACCTTCTTGGCGTTATGATATTTTTGCACGGCTGTCTGGGTCGGGGTGCCGAGCGCGTTGAACACCAAAAAGACTTCGTCGCTCTCGATCAGCTTGCGCACCTGCTCGACCGTCTTGGGCGGCGAGTAGGCGTCGTCGTAGCTGATGAAATTGATCTTGCGGCCGTTGATGCCGCCCTGGTCGTTGATCATGCGGAAATAGGCATCTTCGGTCTTGCCGATGACGCCGTAGGCCGAAGCCGGGCCGCTATAGGCCTCGACATTGCCGATCTTGATCTCGGTGTCGGTTACGCCCGGATCGTATTTCTTCTGGGCGAAGGCGCCTTGGCTGGTCGCCGCGAGCAGCAGTGCGGCGGCCGAGAGCGTCGCGAGAGTCGAACGCGAAAAGGACATCGTGGGTCGTCTCCTGAACCAGGTGTCACCGCCTCGTTGATCGGGCGGCGTAGTTCGGATTGAAACCTGTTTGTCCGGAACCGGCAACAAAGAACCCCCGGCGAGGCGGCTCGCCGGGGGTTACATTTTGTTCAGTTAGCGCCGGTTGTGTCGAGACGCTATGCGTCCGGCGCGGTGCTCGCTGTTACTCGGTCTTGACGTCGCCCGAAATGATGTCGCCGAACAGCTCCCACTTTTCGCCCTTGAAGCGCATCATCTGCAACTGGCTGATCGGAGCGAAATCGGTCGCCGAGGTATTGATCTTGATGCCCGGCAGCAGCGTGTCCGGCTCGAAGTCCTTCAGGCTGGCGGCCTGCTTCATGACGTTGGCGCGGGTCAGGTCGTCACCGCACATCTCCAGCACCTTGTGCAGCGTCTGGGCGGCGCCATAGCCGTACACCATGTTGCTGTCGGTCTTGCTGGCGCCCGGCATGTACTTCTCGACGAAGGCGTGCCACTTCTTAAAAGCAGGGTCGTTGGCCCACTGCGGGTCGGTGCCGTCCTTGGCATACGCCGCCGACAACACGCCCTGGGCGTTCTCGAAGCCGGCGGGCTGCATCACGCTGCCGACCGAGGCGGACACGTTGGTGATGATCACCAGCGGCTTCCACCCGAGTTCGGCGATCCGCTTCACCGACTGGGCGCCGAATTTCGGCGTGACGTACAGCAGCACGACGTCGGGATTGACCGATTTCAGCTTGACGATGTTGCTGTCGATGGTCGGCGCCGAGATCTCATAAGTCTCCTCGGCGACGATCATCGAGGCGCCCTTGGCGCCGAGCGCGTCCTTGGTGCCTTTGAGGTAGTCTTTGCCGAAGTCGTCGTTCTGATAGAGGATGCCGATCTTGGCGTCCGGCTTCTCCTTCAAGAGATACTTGACGTAGATCTGCGCTTCGCTCTGGTACGAAGGCTGCCAGCCGATGGTCCAGGGGAAGTTCTTCGGGTCGTTCCACTTGGTGGCGCCGGTGGCAACGAACAGCTGCGGCACCTTCTTGGCGTTGAGATACTTCTGGATCGCGGTGTTGGACGGTGTGCCGAGCGGATTGAACACCGCAAGCACTTCGTCGCTCTCGACCAGCTTGCGAACCTGCTCGACCGCCTTCGGCGGCGAATAGGCGTCGTCATAGCTGATGAATGTCACCTTGCGGCCATTGATGCCGCCGTTCTCGTTGACCATCCGGAAGTAGGCTTCCTCGGTCTTGCCGATGGTGCCGTAGGCCGACGCCGGGCCGGAATAGGGGATGATGTTGCCGATCTTGATCTCGGTGTCGGACGCCCCGGTATCGTATTTCTTCTGCGCGAAGGCCGCGCCGCTGAACGAGGCGAGGCTGACCGCGGCGGCTGCTGAAAAGGCGAGCGCGCGCGAACGGAAAGTTTGCATTCCGAAAGGCTCCTTGGTCGTGAGGTGTTGTTCTTGGTTCGAACTTCGTTGAGTTCGATCCGGATTGAACACGTTTCTCGCTACCGCAGCAATAGCGAGCGCATGCGACCAAGCCGCCGGGGAGCAAAATCCGCGCCCGCGGGAGCTAACAGTTAGTTCCGGAGTTCCCCGTCGATCACCGGCCCGAACAGTTCCCAGTGATCGCCGGTGAACCGCATCAGCCGCAGTTGCTCGATGGGGTGGAAGTCGTCCGGCGCGGTGGTGATGGTGATGCCCGGGAGCAGCGTGTCGGGCGCATATCCCTTGAGGCTCGCCGCCACGCGCATGACGTTGGCCCGGCTCAGATCGTCCCCGGCTCGGCGCAGCACCTCGACCAGGCACTGCGCGGCGCCGTAACCGTAGACGACAGAGTTGTCGCCGCGGTTGACGTCCGGCGCGTAGGCGTCGAGAAAGGCGTGGAACCGTTTCATGCCGGGATCGTCCGCCCATTGCGGATCGGCGGCATCCTTGTTGTAGGCGGCCGACACCAGCCCTTGTGCATTCTCCAGCCCGGCCGGCCGGATCACCGCGCCGATCGAGGCCGACACCAGCGCCTGGATGTAGAGCGGCCGCCACGCCATCTCGGCGGCGCGGCGGATGCTTTGCGCGGCGAATTTCGGGGTGGTGATCGACACGAACACGTCGGCGCCGGACGCCTTCAGCC
Source organism: Rhodopseudomonas sp. AAP120 (assembly GCF_001295845.1). GTDB lineage: Bacteria > Pseudomonadota > Alphaproteobacteria > Rhizobiales > Xanthobacteraceae > Rhodopseudomonas. The sequence continues at coordinate 4,887 of NZ_LJIC01000136.1, forward strand.
GCGCGACATGGTTGTCGGCACTGGGCTCGGTCACCTCGTAGCTTTCTTCGGCGACGATCATCGTCGCCTTGTCGCCGAGCCCGTCCTTCAGGCCCTTCAGCAGGTCGCGGCCGAGGTCGTCGTTCTGATAAAGCACCGCGATCCGGCCCGCCGGCTTTTCGACCAGGATATACTTGGCATAGACCCGGCCCTCGACCTGGTAGGGCGGCTGCCAGCCCATCGTCCAGGGAAACGCCTTGGGATCGCCGAACCGCGTCGCCCCGCTGGCGGCGAACAGCTGCGGCACGCCCTTGACGTTGAGATACTTCTGGATCGCGACGTTCGACGGCGTGCCCATCGGGCTGAACATCAGCAGCACCTCGTCGCTCTCGACCAGCTTGCGGGTTTGCTCGACGGCCTTGGCCGGGCTGTAGGCGTCGTCATAGGAGACGAATTCGATGCGGCGTCCGTTGATGCCGCCCTGGTCGTTGATCATCCGGAAATACGCCTGCTCGATCCGGCCGACGATCGCGTAGGCCGAGGCTGAGCCCGAATAGGGCATCAGATTGCCGATGCGGATCGTTCTATCGCTGGCGCCGGGGTCGTAGGCGTTCTGAGCCAGCGCGCCGCTGGTGGAAGCGAGGGCGAGCAGTACAAACAGCGCGCTGCGGCGCGTGTGACGAAGGCAGAACGACAGCATCGAGCATCTCGGCAGGGCGCGCGCGGCGCGGAACGACGCCATCCATACGCCCGATCGCGGCCGCGTTGCATCCTCCGATCGGGGGGCAGCCTTGCAGAACCAGGGCCAGCAGCAGTTCGGCTGAGGGCATCCTGGATCCAGCCTTCCAAACGTACGCAACAAGCAGGACCTCATGGTGAGAAGGCGCGAAGCGCCGTCTCGAACCATGGGCCGCATGGGATGCGTTGTCCCATCCTTCGAGACGCCCGCCTTCGCCGGTCTCCTCAGGATGAGGACTCACTGCCTTTGGACAGGCCCCATCGATTCATCGACGAATCGCGCGCAAAGAAAAAGCCCCCGGCGCGGGGCGCTGGGGGCCAGGCATCGTCAGACTGGCGACTGCTATTTGCGCAGCTTGTGGACCCAGTTCTGCACCGTATAGGCGACCTGCCGCGCGCCGTGCGGCAGGACGAAGATGATCAGGATCAGGATCAGGCCGAACACCGCGCCCGACAGGCCCTTGGAGAAGTGCTCGGCGATGTTCGGCACGAACACGATGAACGCCGCGCCGATGATCGAGCCCGGCAGCCAGCCGACGCCGCCCACCACCATGCCGAGGAACAGCGCGATCGCCAGCTGGATGGTGTAGCTGTCCGGCGCCACGAACTGCACCGCGATGGCACCGAGGCCGCCGGCGACGCCGGTGATGCCGGCGGAGACGCCGAACGCCAGCGTCTTGTACAGCGCCACGTCGACGCCCATCGCCGACGCCGCGATTTCATTGTCGCGGATCGCCATCATGGCGCGGCCGGAGCGCGACTTCAGCAGGTTCACCGAGGCGACGTAGATCACCATCGAGATCGCCAGCACGAAGTAGTACAGCCACATGTCCTGCGACAGCGGCAGGCCGAACGGCGCGTCGGGCTTGGTGATGACCAGACCCTGGACGCCGCCGGTCCACGCTTCGAAGTAGTGCAGCTTGAGGAGCTGCGGCATCGCGGTGGCAAGCGCGAAGGTCGCGAGCGCCAGGTAGATGCCCGAGAGCCGCAGCGCCGGCAGGCCGAACAGATAGCCGGCGATGAAGCAGATCGCGCCCGAGATCGGCAGCGTCAGCGCGTAATTGACGCCGAACGTGTCCATCAGGATCGCCGAGGTGTAGGCGCCGAGCGCGTAGAACGCGCTCTGGCCGAGCGAGAACTGGCCGGAGCCGCCGGTCAGGATGTTCAACGCCAGCACCGCGATCGCGTAGATCAGCACCATCGTCATCTGGAAGATGACGAAGTTCTTCATGAACAGCGGTGCGATACACAGCAGCAGCACCACCACCACGGAAGCGTAGGTGCCGAGCGCCATGTACTTCTTGGGCGTGGTTTCGATCGGCTGGGTATCGTTCACGATTTCCTGCAACGCGCTCATGATCAGACTCGCTTGACGATGTTGCGGCCGAACAGGCCCGTGGGTTTGACGACCAGAACGGTGACGATCAGCGCCAGCGCGATCGGCAGTTTCAGTTCGTTGCCCACACCGGGGATGTAGGTGCCGGCGAGGTTCTCGAAGATGCCGACCAGGAAGCCGCCGATCACAGCGCCGAGCGGGCTCGACAGACCGCCGAGCACGGCCGCGGCGAAGCCGTAGATCAGCACGCCGCCCATCATGTTCGGCTCGAGGAACACCACCGGAGCGATCAGCATGCCGGCAATCGAGCCGATCGCCGCCGCCATGCCCCAACCCAGCGCGATCATCCAGGAGGTGTTGACGCCGACGAGACGGGCCGATTCAGGCTGCGCCGCCGCCGCCCGCATCGCGAGGCCGATGCGGGTGAACTGGAAGAAGAAGTACAGCAGCAGCAGCAGCACCAGGGTGACGCCGATCATGCCGGCCTGGTGGGTCGAGATCAGCTGGCTCCCCAGGAACGGCGCGGAGCCGAACGGCGAGGGGAACTGCTTGATGGTGAAGTCCCAGGTCAGGCCCGCGACCGAGTTGATGATCGCGAACAGCGCGATGAAGCCGGCGACGTGGGTCAGCACCGGCGCGTTGCCGAGCGGCTTGAACAGCGCCCGCTCGATGACGATGCCGCCCGCGAAGGACAGCGCCAGCGTCAGCACGAAGGCGCCCCAATAGGGCACGCCCCATTGCATCAGCTGCCAGGCGATGAACGTCGAGAACATCGCCATTTCGCCCTGGGCGAAGTTGAGGTGGTCGATCGCCTGATAGATCATCACCACGGCCAGCGCCATACATGCGTAGATGGCGCCCGTGGCGATACCTGCCAGGACCTGATTCAGCAGAAGTTCCATGGCAGTCTCCTCAGTATCCGAGATAGGATTTGCGGACGTCTTCGTTATTGGCGATGTCGTCCGCTTTGCCGGACATCACGATGCGGCCGGTCTCGATCACATAGGCCTGGTCGGCCAGTTCGAGCGCCAGCTGCGCGTTCTGTTCGACGACGAGGATGCTGACCTTGTCTTCACGATTGATCTTGCCGAGGATCTTGAACAGGTCGCGGACCACCAGCGGGGCGAGACCGAACGACGGCTCGTCCAGCAGCATCAGCCGCGGTCGCAGCATCAGCGCGCGGGCGACCGCGAGCATCTGCTGTTCACCGCCCGACAGCGTGCCGGCCTGCTGGGTGTGACGCTGCTTCAGCACCGGGAAGTGCGCATACATCCGCTCGATGTCGGTTTCGATCGCCTTGCGGTCCTTGCGGCTGATCGCGCCGAGTTCGAGATTCTCGTGCACGGTGAGCGTCGTGAAGGTGCCGCGGCCCTGAGGAACGTGGGCGATCCCGAGCTTCACGATCGACTCGGTCGAGCTCTTCGTCAGCGACTTGCCTTCGAACTCGATCGAACCGGTGGAGCGGACCATGTTGCAGATCGCGCGCAGCGTCGTGGTCTTGCCGGCGCCGTTGGCGCCGAGCAGGGTGGTCAGGCTGCCTTCTTGCAGCTCGAAGGCGAGCCCGTGCAGCGCCTGGACCTGGCCGTAATAGGCGCGCAGGTCGCGAACGTTGAGCAGCGCTGTCATTGGTCCTTGCTCCCCAGATAGGCCTTGATCACATCCGGGTCGTTCTGCACCTGCGTGGGCGTTCCCTCTGCGAGCTTGCGGCCGAAATTCAGCGCGACGACGTGGTCGGCGATCGACATCACCAGACCCATGTGGTGTTCGACCAGGAGCACGGTGACGCCGCGGTCGTCGCGGATCTTCCTGACCAGGTCGCCGAGGATGTAGACTTCCTCGTGATTGAGGCCGCCGGCCGGCTCGTCGAGCAGCAGGATCTTCGGCTCGGTCGCCAGCGCGCGCGCCAGCTCGACGCGCTTCTGCGTGCCGAACGGCAGGCCCGACACCGGGGTGTGGGCGACGTTGCGCAGTTCGAGATAGCCGAGGATATCGTCGACGCGCTTGTTCATCTCCTTCTCGCCGCGACGAATCCACGGCAGGCGGAGGGAATCCGAAACGATGTCGCTGTTGGTGCGCGCATGCGTGCCGACGCGCACGTTGTCGAGCACCGAAAGATTCGGGAACAACGCGACGTTCTGGAACGTGCGGCCGATGCCCATCTCGGAGATGCGATGCGGCGGCCGGGTGAGGATGCTGTCCCCTTCGAGCAGGATGTCGCCCTTGCTCGGCTGATACAGCCGCGACAGGCAGTTGAACAGCGTGGTCTTGCCGGCGCCGTTGGGGCCGATCAGTCCGAGGATCTGGCCCTTCTTCATGTCGAACGAAATGCCGTTCAACGCCACGATGCCGCCGAACACGACGCTGACGTCGCGCACCGCGAGCAGCGGTGACGCGGTTTGTCCCGAATGTGCCTGCATCATTTGCTGCGGCCCTGAACCGGGCGGCGGAGCATGATCATCGGCGACGCTTCGCGACGACGGATGCTACCTGATCCCCTCGACGACACGCGCAACTTTCCCTCCTGACTTAGTTTTCTTGTTTTCAGATTTGTCGGTTCGTCTTGATAGCGGCGCCGCTGTCCCGCCGAGCGCCGCTTCGATTTTCCTTACCATCGCCAATAGGCGAGGTCCAATGTCGTTGATCAGTCGTTCTTCCGTAAAGCGGAATGCAGGCGCGCCGCAGTTGAACGCGTAAGGTCCGGTGCCGTCGTTCATCGTCAGTGCGACGCCGGCGGCGTGCACGTCGTCCTGCCATTCGCCGGCCGAAATGGTGAAGCCGTATTTGGCGACCATCTCTTCTGAGCGCTCGATGCCGTCCTTGATGCGCGGCCAGCGGCTGCCGTAGTAATCGCGCATGTCGCGCAGCAAAGCCGCGCGTTCGTCGCCCTGCAGCGCGCACAGATAAGCGCGGCCCATCGCGGTGGTGGCGATCGGGATGCGTGAGCCGACATCGAGCTGGACGCCGACGGTGAGGCTGGATCGCGCCTGACCGACATAGATCATGCTGAGCCGGTCGCGCGCGCCGACCGCGACCGCGCCGCCGGTCTGCTGCATCAATTCGTCGCGGAAGGATTGCGACAGATGACGCACGCCGAGATTGGCGAGGGCCGCATAACCCAGCGACATCGCGGCGGGCGCGAGTTGATACTTCTCGAATCGCGGCACCTGGGTGAGGTAACCGAGCTTGGTCAGCGTGTAGGTCAGTCGCGAGATCGTCGGCTTCGGCAGCTTGGTGCGCGCCGCGATCTCCTGATTGCCGAGCAGGCCGTCATTGGGGCCGAACGCGCGGAGCACCTCCAGCCCTCGCGACAGCGCGACGACGAAACTGCGATCTGTCGCGGCTTTTTTCGGAGGACGTTTCATTCCCGGCGCGTTTGTTGATTATGCTGGTCGTTGACAAGCGACGCTCTTCAAAATAACCCTCGCTGTCAAGATGTGGAATTAAATTTCGCAGTGCGAAACGGCTCCAGATCGACCGAGACCAACAAGAAACGCGACCCGAGAAACTCACCAGGGAGAATGCAATGAGCGAAGTCGTAACGCGCGCGCGGCAGGATGCGATCGCGATCGTCACCGTCGACAGTCCGCCCGTCAATGCGCTCAGTGCGGCTGTTCGCCGCGGCATTCTGGAAAACGTTAACGCGGCGGTCGCCGATCCCGAAGTCCAGGCAATTGTCCTAGTGTGCGCGGGCCGCACCTTCATCGCCGGCGCCGACATCACCGAATTCGGCAAGCCGCCGCAGCCGCCGGCGCTCAACGACGTCATCGCTGCGCTGGAGAATTCACCCAAGCCGACGATTGCGGCGATCCACGGCACCGCGCTCGGCGGCGGCCTCGAAGTCGCGCTCGGCTGCCACTTCCGCGTTGCGGTGAAGGAGGCCAAGCTCGGTCTGCCCGAAGTCAAGCTCGGATTGTTGCCGGGTGCCGGCGGCACGCAGCGCCTGCCGCGTGCGGTCGGTCCGGAACTCGCGGTGCAGATGATCGTCGGCGGCAGCCCGATCGGCGCGGCCGAAGCGCTCAAGCACGGCCTGATCGAAGAGATCGTCGAAGGCCCGACCGCGGGCGCGGTGGCGTTCGCCAAGAAGGTCGTCGCCGAGAAGCGCCCGACGCGCCGGCTGCGCGACGACGACTCTAAGCTCGCAGCTGCGAAGGCCGATCGCTCGATCTTCACCAATGCGGTCGCGGCGATGACCAAGAAGGCGCGCGGCCTCGAAGCGCCGTTCGCCTGCGCCGACGCGGTCGGCGCGGCGATCGACCTGCCGTTCGACGAGGGCATGAAGAAGGAGCGCGAGGGCTTCCTCAAGCTGCTGACGAGTGATCAGTCGAAGGCGCAGCGCTACGCGTTCTTCGCCGAGCGAGAAGCCGCCAAGGTCGACGGCGTGCCGGACGGCACCAAGCCGCGCCCGGTCAGCCGCGTCGCGATCATCGGCGCCGGCACGATGGGCGGCGGCATCGCGATGTCGTTCGCCAATGCCGGCATCCCGGTGACGCTGATCGAGACCGGCGAGGAGCAGCTCAAGCGCGGCATGGGCATCATGCAGAAGAACTACGAAGCCACCGCGGCGCGCGGCGGCATTCCGGCGGACGCGCCCGCCAAGCGGATGGGCCTGATCACCGGCGTGGTCGGCCTTGAGAACGTCAAGGACGCCGACCTGATCATCGAGGCGGTGTTCGAGACCATGGCGGTGAAGAAGGAAGTGTTCACCGCGCTCGACGCCTACGCCAAGCCCGGCGCGGTGCTGGCCTCGAACACGTCGTATCTCAACGTCGACGAGATCGCCGCGACGACGAAGCGGCCGCAGGACGTGCTCGGCATGCACTTCTTCTCGCCCGCCAATGTCATGAAGCTGTGCGAGATCGTGCGCGGCGCCAAGACCGCGCCGGATGCGCTGCTCACGGCGGTGTCGATCGCCAAGAAGATCGCCAAGGTGCCGGTCGTGGTCGGCGTCTGCGACGGCTTCGTCGGCAACCGCATGCTGGCGGCCCGCTCCAAGCAGTCCGAGAAGCTGCTGTTCGAAGGCGCGCTGCCGCAGCAGGTCGACGCCGTCGTCACCAAGTTCGGCATGCCGATGGGCCCGTTCGCGATGGGCGATCTCGCCGGCCTCGATATCGGCTGGCGCTCGCGCAAGGACCGCGGCATCAAGTCGGAAATCGCCGACGCGCTGTGCGAAGCTGGCCGCTTCGGCCAGAAGACCGGCAAGGGCTACTACAAGTACGAAGCCGGTTCGCGCTCGCCGCTGCCGGATCCGGAAGTCGAGACGCTGATCAACGACACGCTGACCAAGCTCGGCCTCAAGCGCCGCGATATCAGCGACGAAGAGATCCTCGAGCGCATGGTGTACCCGATGATCAACGAGGGCGCCCGTATCCTCGAAGAGAAGATCGCGGCGCGGCCGAGCGACATCGACGTGGTCTGGCTGTACGGCTACGGCTGGCCGATCTATCGCGGCGGCCCGATGCACTACGCCGACAGCGTCGGCCTCAAGCACATCGCCGAGCGGCTCGCTTACTATGCCAAGGCCACCAACGACCCGTCGCTGGAGCCGGCGCCGCTGCTGAAGAAGCTCGCCGACGAAGGCAAGACCTTCGCGTCGATCGGCCAGCCGAACAAAGCCGCGGCGTGATCCTCCTTCTCCCTCTCCCGCTTGCGGGAGAGGGCCGGGGTGAGGGCGCCACACGGACAGGCTTCCGTCGTGGGAACCCCCCCCCCCCCCCCCCCCCCCCCC
>NZ_LJIC01000137.1 GCF_001295845.1 Rhodopseudomonas sp. AAP120
TTGCGGCCGTTGACCGTGCCCCAGCCGGTGACCACACCGTCACCCGGAATTTTGGTCTTCTCCATCCCGAATTCGGTCGAGCGGTGCTGGACGAACATGTCCATTTCCTCGAACGAATGCTTGTCGAGCAGCAGGTCGATGCGCTCCCGCGCGGTCAGGCGGCCGCGCGCGTGCTGCGCGTCGATGCGCTTCTCGCCGCCGCCGAGTTTGGCACCGGCGCGACGTTGTTCGAGAGCTTGAATAACGGACATCGATTGGGCCAACTGATCTATCGCTTTCTGGCGATGGGAGGCAGGTCGGTGCAAATGCCCTCATAGACTTCGGCAGCCATGCCGATCGTCTCGCCGAGGGTCGGATGCGGGTGAATGGTCTTGCCGATATCGATCGCGTCGGCGCCCATTTCGATCGCAAGACAGATTTCCCCGATCAACTCGCCGGCATGCGGGCCGACGATCACGCCCCCGACGATGCGACCCGTTTCGGCGTCGAACATCAGCTTCGTTAGGCCATACGACGCGCCCGAGGCGATGGCCCGACCGGACGCGGCCCATGGGAATTTTGCCGAACGGACCTTTCCTCCGGATGCGGCGACATCGTGCTCGGACTTGCCGACCCAGGCGATCTCTGGATCGGTGTAGGCGACGTTGGGAACGATCCTCGCGTCGAAGGCAGCCGGCTTGCCGGCAGCGACTTCCGCAGCGACATGTCCCTCATGCACCGCCTTGTGGGCCAACATCGGACCGCCGACCACGTCGCCGATGGCGAAGATGTTGCGTGCCGTCGTTCTCATCTGCTCGTCGACTTTGATAAAGCCGCTATCATCGACTGCAACGTCTATCCGATCGAGGCCGAGCTCGCGGCTGTTGGGAACACGGCCTGCGGATTGCAACACCAGATCGTAGGATCGCGTTTGCATCGATGCGCCCGTGATACCAACCGTCACGCCGTCCGGCGTCACCGCGGCGGTTGTTACGCTGCAGGCGACGTCGATACGCTCGAAGCGATGCGCGTTGCGCGATCGCCAGATCTTCACGGCGTCGGCGTCCACGCCCGCCAGGATCTCGGGGAGCCTTTCGACGAGGTCGATTTTGGCGCCGAGCGCGCTGTAGACGGTCGCCATCTCCAGCCCGATGATCCCCGCGCCGATCACCAGCATGCGGCCCGGGATGCTGCGCAGTGCGAGCGCGCCGGTCGAGGTCACGACCCGCTCGTCCTTGGGAAGCATCGCCAGTTCGACTGCGCGCGAGCCTGTCGCGATGATGCACTGTCCGAATTCAATCTGCCGCGAACTCGGCGCGTCGCCGGCGATCTCGAGCCGCGTGGCGGAGACGAATGTCGCGGTGCCGCGGATCACCGTCACGCGGCGCGCCGTCGCCATCTGGCTCAGCCCATCCGTGAGCTTCTTGACGGTGCCGTCCTTGAAGGCGCGCAACGCCGGCAGATCGATCTGCGGCGCGGCAAAACGAATGCCCTTGTCGGCGATCCGCTCGGCTTCCTCCTTGACGGCCGCAACATGCAGCAGCGCCTTGGACGGGATACACCCGACGTTCAGGCAGACGCCGCCCAATGTGTCGTATCGCTCGACGATGGCTGTCTTCAGTCCAAGGTCTGCAGCCCGGAAGGCTGCGGAATAGCCGCCAGGGCCGCCGCCGATCACCACCAGATCGTAGCGCTCGTGATCGACTGCTACCCCCTGGTTAGCATCGGATCGGCTTGCGTCGACATCTTCCGCCTGTCCCGCCGTCGCATCGGATGCCGACGTCGCGGCCATGCCGATCAGTGTGCCTTGGGACACCTTGTCGCCGACGCGCAGGGCGACGCTGGCGATGACGCCATCGATCGGCGACGGAATCTCCAGCGTCGCCTTGTCGGATTCCACGACGATCAAGGCCTGCTCACGCGCGACGACGTCGCCGGCCTTGACGTGAACTTCGACAACTTCGACGTCCCGGAAATCCCCGATATCAGGGACCCGGATCTCCTCTGTCCGCTGCATCTATATCCTCACAAAGCGAAGCGCCGCAGATCGGCCAGCACCGATGCGACGAAGCCCAGGAACCGGGCTGCGGCGACGCCATCGACCACGCGGTGATCCCACGAGAGATTGAGCGGAAGCATGAGCCGTGGCTCGAATTCGCGTCCGTTCCAGACCGCCTCGGTGGCGGCCCGCCCGGCGCCGAGAATCGCTACCTCGGGCGCATTGATGATCGGCGTGAAGCCCTGACCACCGACGCCGCCCAGCGAGGACACTGAGAAACAGCCACCCTGCATTTCGCCCGACGCGAGTTGTCCTGCGATCGCCTTGTCGGCGAGCGAGCGCATCTCTGCGGCGATCTGCCGAAGGCCCTTTTGGTCACAGTCGCGGATCACCGGCACGACCAGACCTTTCGGCGTGTCGACGGCGAAGCCGATGTGGACGTAGCGCTTGAGGATCAACTCATCGCCCTCGAGCGACGAATTGAAGCGCGGGTATTTCACCAGCGCCAAGGCCGCCGCCTTGATCAGCAGCGACACCATGGTGAGCTTCGCCGCGTCCTTCGAAGCCTCCGCATTGGCGAGCTGGCGAAAGGCTTCGGCGTCGGTGACGTCCGCTCTGTCGAAATTCGTCACATGAGGAATGACATTCCAGTTGCGCGACAGGTTGGCACCGGTCAGCTTCTGGATCCGCGTCAGCGGCAGGCGCTCGACCGCGCCGTACTTCTCGAAATCCACCTTTGGCCAATCGACCGGCGCTTGGGTCGCGGGCGCCATCGCCGGCCCCGATCGCACCAGGCCGTTGACGAAGGCCGCTACGTCCTCGCGCAGGATCCGGCCCTTGGGCCCGGTGGGCTTGACGGAGTCCAGCGCAACGCCGAGCTCACGGGCCAAAGCGCGGACCGACGGCGACGCATGAGCGGCGCCGATCGGCTGTGGCTGCTGCGCACGGCCCCGGGAGTCGACGGGCGGCGCTGCGGGCGCTGGCGGTTGCGGCACAGCGGCCTGCGGCGAGACCGGTTGCTCCAGCATCGGCGCCAACGTAGCCTCCGGTGGAGATGCGGTGGTTTCTCCTCGCTGTTCGAGGATCATCAGCACCGAGCCTTGAGAGACTCGCGCACCGACATCGATCAGCAGTTTCGCCACCGTGCCTGCGGCCGGGGATGGCACCTCCATGGTCGCCTTGTCGGACTCGATCGACAACAGCGGCATGTCGACCGTGACCTCGTCGCCGACCGACACATTGATTTCGACCACCGGGACGTCTTTGTAATCGCCGATATCCGGCAGAACGACTTCCATTGAATGAGACATGGCGCTTCGCCCCTCTCTCAGCGGGACCAAGGCGATGAAACGCCGGTCGGCAATTCATAGCGAGTGATCGCTTCGGCAACCTGCTGCCGCGTGACGTCGCCCGTTTTCGCCAGCGCCGACAGCGCCGCGACGACGATCTGCTTGCGGTCGACCTCGAAGAAGGCCCGCAGCGCGGCGCGCGTATCGCTGCGCCCGAAGCCGTCGGTGCCGAGCACCGTAAACGGCGCTTCGATGTAGGAGCCGATCAGTTGCGGATAGCCGCGGACATAATCCGACGCCGCGACGATCGGCGTGCTGCCGCCGAGGCACTTTGCGACGTGGCTTTCGACCTGGTCTGACAGCGGCGCGAGCCGGTTGGTTCGCTCGACCTCGCGCGCGTCCCGCGCCAACTCGGAATAGCTGGTTGCCGACCAGACTTCGCTCGACACATTCCATTCGCTGAGCAGCATCGCCGCAGCGGCCATCACCTCCGGCAGAATGGCGCCCGAGCCGACCAGCCGTATTCTTGCCGGTCCGTCCGCACTGGGCAGAACCCGATAGAGTCCCTTGATGATGCCCGGTTCCGCATCGGCGGGTATCGAGGGCTGCGCGTAGTTCTCGTTCATCACCGTGAGGTAGTAAAACTCGTCGTTGCCCTGCTCGAGCATCGACCGCATGCCGTGGTCGACGATGACGGCCACCTCGTAGGAGAACGCCGGATCGTAAGCGCGGCAGTTCGGAACGGTCGCCGCCATCAAATGGCTGGAGCCGTCCTGATGCTGCAAGCCCTCGCCGCCGAGCGTCGTCCGGCCGGCCGTCGCTCCGATCAGAAAGCCGCGCGCGCGTTGATCCGCCGCCGCCCAGATCAGATCTCCGACCCGCTGGAAGCCGAACATCGAGTAGTAGATATAGAACGGCAATAGCGGGAAATTATGGGTGCTGTAGGACGTCGCCGCCGCGGTCCAGGATGAAATCGCCCCGGCCTCGGTGATGCCTTCCTCCAGCAGCTGACCGTCGATCGCCTCCTTGTAGTACAGCATGGAGCCGGCATCCTCCGGCTCGTAGAGCTGGCCTGCCGGCGAGTAGATGCCGACCTGCCGGAACAGATTGGCCATGCCGAAGGTGCGGGCTTCATCGGCGACGATCGGAACGATGCGCGGGCCGAGCGTCTTGTCTTTCAGCAGATTGGTGAACAGCCGCACGATCGCCATCGTGGTCGATGTCTCCTTGCCGTCGCCGCGCAGCGCGAACTCGCCATAGGATGGCAGCGGCGGCACCGGAAGCGTCTCCGAGTTGCGTCGCCGCGCCGGCATGTAGCCGCCGAGCGCCGCGCGGCGGCCGCGCAGATACTGAATTTCCGCGCTGTCCTCCGCCGGCCTGAAGAACTCCAGATTCTCGACCTGGTCGTTGCTGAGCGGAAGGGCGAACCGATCGCGGAACGCATACAGCGCGTCAACGTCGAGCTTCTTGGCCTGGTGCGACGTCATGCGCGACTCGCCGGCGCCGCCCATGCCGTAGCCCTTCTTGGTCTTCGCCAGAATGACCGTCGGCCGGCCCTTGGTGTCCTTGGCGGCCGAGAAGGCTGCGAACAGCTTCTTGAAGTCGTGACCGCCGCGCTTCAGGCCGTCGATATCCGCGTCCGACATGTGCGCGACCAGCGCCCGAACTTCAGGGTCCTCGCTGAAGAAATTGGCGAGGTTGTAGGCCCCGTCCTTGGCGCCGAGCGTCTGATATTTGCCGTCGACGGTCTCGGCGAATTTGCGCAGCAGCGCGTGCTTGCTGTCGCGGGCGAAGATATCGTCCCAGTCCGATCCCCACAGCACCTTGATGACATTCCAGCCTGCCCCTTGGAACAGCGATTCCAATTCCTGGATCACCTGGCCGTTGCCGCGGACCGGTCCATCAAGGCGCTGCAGGTTGCAATTGACGATGAAGGTGAGGTTGTCGAGATTTTCGCGCGCCGCCAGTGCGAGCCCGGCGATCGACTCCGGCTCGTCCATCTCGCCATCGCCGAACACACCCCAGACGTGGCGACCAGCGGTCTGCACCAGACCGCGATGCTGCAGATACTTCATGAACCGCGCCTGGTAGATCGCACTGATCGGCCCGAGGCCCATTGACGCACAAGGCACCTGCCAAAATTCCGGCATCAGCCAGGGATGCGGATAGGACGACAGCCCGGGGCCGCTCAGTTCCTGCCGATACAGCTTCAGGTTCTCGTCCGTCAGCCGACCTTCGAGAAACGCGCGCGCGTAGACTCCGGGCGACGAGTGTGGCTGGAAATACACCAGGTCGCCTTCGGACTCCGGGCTCGCCGCGCGGAAGAAATGATTGAAGCCGACCTCAAAAATCTCCGCGGCGGAGGCGTAGCTGGCGACATGGCCGCCGAGTTCGCCATAGGCCTTGTTGGCACGCACCACCATCGCCAGCGCATTCCAGCGAATCATCGCCGTCAGCCGGGTTTCGATCGCGATATCTCCGGGATAGGGCTGCTGCCGCTCAAGCGGAATCGAATTGCGATAAGGCGAATACGGCGGAGCATCCGGCAGCACGCCGAGTTCCTTCGCACGCCGATCGAGCGCAGCCAGAATGTATCGCACGCGTTCGGCGCCTGCGCTGTGGTGGAGCGAGCCAAGCGAGGCCAGCCAATCGGCGGTTTCGATCGCGTCTTGATCGGCGTTGATGGCTTTGCGCGGTGGATCGATGTGAACAGTCATTCGTCGGCTCCCAGAAAGCCCGCACTTGGTAGCACCGGGTGCCGTGGCACGTGCTGCTGAATACGGCTCCGGTCTGGGCTCGTATGCAGCATTCTCTGCTGCGGGATTAATCAGGGAGTGACCAAACTCCACGCTGCGCTGCAGTCTCCCCGGTTTGCCGACGACGCAGAATGCCGAACGACTAAGCGCACACGTGCAGGTCACGGGCATCATGTCGCGGACGGTCGAAGCTAACGGCTTGTCGCGACTAGTGACCCGAGCTTCGAAAGCAGCTAATCTCGGATCGCACGACAATCTGCGTCAAGGCTTGACGAATTGGCAGGATGGGAATGCGGCCCGAGACCGAGTTCGATCCAGATTTTGCACGGATGGATCTGCCTGATCTTCGGATCAACTATGATCCCGTCGATCCGGATCAATTCGATCGTCCCATCACTTCGTTTTGTCTCGAAACCAGCAAAGACAACGACGATCTCCCGCTGCACTCGCATCGCAAGGGCCAACTGGTCGTCGCATCTCATGGCTCGGTGATGTGCCGGGCGCCGGGCGGCTTGTGGATCGTGCCGCCGCAAGGCGCGGTCTGGATCCCCGCTGGCGTGCAACATAGCAATTGCGTCGCCGACTTCGGCAAACTCTACACAGTCTTCATCGATCCGCAGGTCAGCATGCTGCCGCGGACCTGCTGCACGTTGATGATCACGTCCCTGGTGCGCGAGTTGATCCACCGTCTGTCCGTCTTCCCACCGCTCTATCCACTGGAGGGACCGACCAGCCGTCTCGGCCGCGTCTTGCTCGACGAACTCGTGCAGATGACGACCACGGATGAAATGTATCTGCCGATTTCTGCAGACGCTCGCCTCCAACACCTCGCGGCATTCATGCTGCACAATCCGGGCGACCGGAGCACGATGGACGAAGTCGCCTCGCGCTACGCAATGAGCGAGAGCACGTTTGCGCGTTTCATCGTCAAGGAAACCGGGATGACCTTCGGGCGCTGGCGCCAGCGTCTCCACATCCTCCTCGCGATGCAACGCCTCACGGCGGGCAGTTCGGTTCAGGCGGTGTCGCTGGAACTCGGCTACGAGACGCCCAGTGCGTTCATCACGATGTTCAAGAAGACGATGGGAAAGAGCCCGCGGCGCTTTCTGGCCGAGCGGTCGCGCCTGATCAATTCCGAGATTTTGTCGTAGCCGGTCTATAGCCCACCGGCCGCCAGTTGGTTGCGGCCCCACGATCATTGTGGGGCCGCATGGCGTCGTGAAGTCAGCGTTTGCTGTAGGGCGCGAGCGGATATTCAAGCGACGCTTCGGCGATGGCTTGTGGAGCCACCACCCGCGGCCTGCCTTTCAGGCCCTGCAGCATCACCATCGAACAATGAATGTTCTGGCCGGTCTCGTCGAATTTGGTGTTGTCGCCATGCATCAGGATCGGCTTCATGTCGGTCGTCTTGAGTGCGCCGTGGATCGCCGCCGACTCCGTCGATGCTGCCCGCGTCACCGCGTCCGCGACGATCTGCACGGCCTCGAATGCGCAGCCCGCATTGGCATCGAACCAGTCGTTCGGGTAGTCGGCCGTGAACATCTTCATGATCTTGTCGGTCTCGGCGCCCTTCGGATTGAGCCACAGCGCCGACAGGATCGGCCCGTCGCCGTATTTCCCGAGCGCATCGTGATACGCCTTGTCCGAGACGCCGTTGGAGTTGGGCGAGAACACCATCTTGGGATCCCAGCCCTGCTTGATGCATTCGCGGGCGATCATGATCGCGTCGTTGACGCGCGTGACCGAGATCAGCGCGTCGGCACCCGATGCTTTCGCTTTGGCCACCTCGACCGACAGATCCTTGGCTTTCTCGTCGTAGGCGACGTACTGCGCGATCTTGAGCGGGACATCGACTTCCTTCCACGCCTGACCGATGCTCGCCGCCGTCGATTGCCCCATCGTATTGTTGAGATGGAGCACCACGGCACTGCTCGGCGGATCCTTAAGCGTACTAAGCACGGACTTCAGTTCGGTCAGCGATTGCCGCACGATGGTCAGCGACGTGGGGTAATAGCGGAAGACCTGGGTGAAGCCCTGCGACGTCACTTGCGTGGCGCTCGCGATGTGGACCACCATCGGCACCTTCGCCGCTTCGCAGGCCTGCAGCGCCGAGATGGTGGCGCCGGAATCCCACGCGCCGATCAGCACGGTGCAGCCTTGCCGGATCAGGCTCTCGGCGGCGATGCGGCCGTTTTCCGGACGGCTCTGCGTATCGGCGTGAACGATCTCGATGTCGAGGCCGAACTTTTCACGCGCGAACTTGGCGCCGAGATCGATGCCGCGTACGCAGGCCTGGCCGGGAAACGCCAGCACGCCGCTGCTGGGCATGATCGCCCCGACCTTCACCTTCGTCTTCGCCGCAAGCGATGGCTTTGATACCAAGCCTGCCGCAATTCCCAATCCGGTTCCGACAATCGTCCGCCGCGTGAGTCCGCCTTGCTTGGTCATCTCGATGCCCTGTTGCTGAAGGAAGGAAAATGATCTCGACTTGTAGCTTCGTCCGCATGGTCACGACCGGCGCCGGCGAGCCTCACCGTGCGCCCCGCTGTTCGCGGCCCGCGCAATCGTCCGGACACCGACGGTTCCGGGCGCTGCTCCGGCCGCCGACGTCAAAGGCCCATCTCGGCCTTGATCAATCTTTCTTCGGTCTCATCGTAGAGCGACGCGATCAGCGACTGATAGCGCTCGTTGATCTGCTTGCGACGCTTCTTCCGCGTCGGCGTCATCACGCCGTTCTCCAGCGACAATTCCTCCGGCAGAATCCGAAACGCCTTGATCTGCTCGGCTCGCGCCAACCTTCCATTGGCCTTGCCGATCTCCGCCTCGATCAGCCGGTTGACGATCTCGGAGGCCGCCAGGTCGGCGTAACCCGCGATCTTATCGTCACGCGACTTCGCCCACTCCATCGTGGCGGTGGCATCCACTTCGATCAGCGCGGTGAGATATTTTCGCCCCTCGCCGATCACCGCCGCCTCGGAAATGAACGGACTGTGCCTCAATTCGTTTTCGATCTGAGTCGGGCTGATCGACTTGCCGTTGGAGGTGTTGATGATCTCCTTCTTGCGATCGACCAGCTTGAAGATTCCCTCCGGCGACACCTCGACGATGTCACCCGTGTAAAGCCAGCCGTCGCGCAGCGCCGACTTGGTCTCGTCCGGCTTATTCCAATAGCCGGCAAACAAGCCCGGCCCGCGGACGATCATCTCGCCGTCCTGGAGCACGGCGGTCTCCCAGGCCGGATCCGGCAGCGGCACGCCGACATTGCCGGCCTGCGGCCACTCCGCCATCTGCACCAGATTGGCACCGACCAATTCGGTCTGGCCGTAGCATTCCTTGAGCTGTAGGCCCCACAGCTGCCACAGCGACATCAGCTCGGACGGCATCGCCGCCGACGAGGTGAACGCGACCTTCAGCTCGTTGAACCCGATCTCGGCGAGCAGCGGCCGGAACACCTCCTCGCGGCAGGTCGCGAACAGTTTCGCCACGAATGCATCGTGGTGACCGCGCTGACGGTCCTCGAGCGCCCGGCGCGCGATCGTCATGGCGAGGGCGTAGTTCGGATCTCCCGCTTCGCCGGCCGGATGCACCTTGCTGAGGATCTGCGTCGCAAACCGCTGATAGAACCGCGGCGGCGCCATGTAGTAGGTGGGCTTCACCTCCTTGATGGTCTGGGCGAAGTCGGCGGTGGTCTCGCCGAAATACGGAACGGCGTCGGCGAACAACGGCAGCGCCGTCGCCTGCCCGCGCGCAACGGTGTGCGACATCGGCAGATGCACCACCACCCGGTGCTCGTCCTGGCGCATGCTGGGGCCGAACAGAGTGATGCAATGCGCGCCGGCCAGAATCGAGAGATGCGTCAGCATCGCTCCCTTGGGATTGCCGGTCGTGCCGGACGTATAGCCGATGCTGACCACATCGGAGGCCTTCGCGGTCGCGCTCTCCTTTTGCAGATAATCATGCGCGTCGACGTCGTCCGCGCCGACGAACTCGGCCAGCGGCTTGATCAACGCCGTGGCCTCGCCGGACCAATCGGGGTCGAGCACGATGATGCCGCGCAGCTGCTCGGCCTGACCGGAGGCGAGAACGATGCGGAGCTGCTGCTCGCCGCCGACGAACGCGAACTTCGCGCCCGAGTCCGTGAGGCAGTAGGCCACCTCTTCGGGCGACGAGGTGAAGTAAACGCCCACCATGACGCCGCCGGCGCACATCGTGGCCATGTCGGCGATCAGCCATTCCTCGGACGAATCGCCCATGATCGCCACCCGATCGCCGCGCTGGAGACCAGCGCGCCGAAGCGCACTGGCCAGGTTCACGACACGCTGCGCATAGACGCCCCACGTCATGGCGGTCCAGGCACCGTGACGCTTTTGTTGCAAGGCGATCTTGTCGGGCCGCTCCGCGAGTCGCGCAGCCAAAAGCTGCGCGACGGTCGTATCGGCCAACTGGGCGCCGGATGTAATCGCAGCGACGTTCATCTCAGCGCTCCGCGAAACGCTTGCGCTTGGCCGCGAATGCGGCAACCGCTTCGGCCCGCTCGGGCGACTTGAACGTCAACATCTCCAATGCCGCAGAGGTGTCGAGCAGCAGGTGAGCGTACTGCTTGATGATCTTGTTGACGCTGTACTTGGTCCACACGATTGATTCCTTGGGCCCGCTTGCCAGCAGTTCGGCGTACTCGATCGCGGCATCGAGAACGTTGCCGTCCGCGATTACCTCGTTGATCATGCCTATCGCGGCCGCCTTTTCGGCCGAAATGAATTCGCCGGTCATGAGATAGTGCTTGGCACGCACCGGCCCCATCAGCAGCGGCCAGATCACCGCACCGCCATCGCCGGCGACGACGCCGGCATTGACGTGAGTGTCGGCAAACCGCGCGGTCGAGCTTGCGTAGATTACGTCGCAGAACAGCGCGAGCGTGGCCCCCAGGCCGACCGCGACGCCGTTGACGGCCGCGACGATCGGCACTTCGACTTCCAGCATGTTGCGGATCAGGTGACGACCGCTGCGGGTCGGGGACGGCAGCGCGCCTTTGTCCAGCGACTTCTGGTCACCGCCCGAGCAAAAGCCGCGTCCCGCGCCGGTTAGAACGATTGCGTTGACGGAACTGTCGTGGTCGAGCTTGACGAAGACGTCTTCGAGCTCCTCATGCATCTCCCAGTTGATCGCGTTGAGGATCTCCGGGCGGTTCATCGTGACGATCGCGACGCCGGTGGCGCGCTTTTCGACGATCAGATACTTGTAGTTGAATTGCGACATCGATCTCACCGTTGATTACTGATTCTGGGCCCGCATCTGGCGGATCGTGCCGAGGATTTCCTCGGTCGGCCGCACGACGTTGTTCCGATCGTTGAAATGCGGGATCACGTAACGGCCGACCATGTCGATCGCTTCCATGATCTTTTCGTGCGGGACGGAGTCCATGTGCAGCAGAACCTCGTCGACTCCCATGGCTTCAAACTTCTCGATCTGCCGGATCACCGTATCGGGGCTGCCGCACACCGTGGTGGCCGACTCGTTGACCAGATAGTCCCAGTCGTTGGCGGCGCGCTCCATCGACGGCACGCTCTCGCCCATGTACTTGTAATCGTCGGCGATCGCCGCGAGCCGCGGATAAGCGTCGGTCGAGATCTTAGCGTAGTGCATCAGCGGACCGGCGTAATCCGCCTTGGCCTGTTCGTCGGTCTTGCCGATGCCGATGAACAGCGGGACGCCGATACGCGGACGTTGCAGCGGCCCTTCCTCGTCGCGTTTCCAGTTCTTGTGATAGGCGTCGATCAGCTTCTGCTGGGCATCCCAGCCCTGATAGATGTTGCTGCTCATCACCGCGAAGCCCTGCGAGCCCGCCCAGACGTGGCTGCGCTCACTGGTCGCGGCGATGCCGATCACCGGATGCGGCTTCTGCAGCGGCTTCGGCACCAGCTGGCGCGGCGGGATCTGGTAGTACTTTCCGTCGAACGTGAAGATGTCCTGGCGCATCGCCTTCTTCAGCAGCGCCAGCCCTTCTTCCATCTGCGGCAGCGTCTCGTTCGGGTCGACGTTGAACGCCCGCATCGCGATGGTCGTATTGGCGCGGCCGCCGTAGAATTCCATCCGTCCGTTGGACAGGATGTCGGTCACCGCAAGCCGCTCGGCCGAGCGCAAGGCGTGGTTGATCCGCTGTGGCATCAACGTCACGGCCGCGCGCAGCTTGACGCGCGACGTCACCGCAGCCAGATAGCCGAACACCACTTCGGGCGCCGAGCTCGAGATGCCACCGAGCGCGACGTGTTGCTCGGAGAGCGCAACGCAGTCGAAGCCGACCTTCTCGGCCAGCCGGACTTCGTCGACCAGTTCGTGAAGCCTGCGCGTGTAACTGTGGCCAACCTGGGTTTCCTGTTCAGACCAGAACCCAAACGTAAGTGCCATGTCTCAATCCTTTTAGCTTTCGAGATGGCACAGGGTTTCATAGCCAGAGCGACATTTTCGCCCGAAGGCCGCGCCGCGTAGCAACGCTTTCCAAATTTTATGCTGTCCGTAATCGCAAGATGGCAGAAGCGCAGGAAGGCTAGGCGCACAACCGATGCGCAGGCCGTCAGCGGCGAGCACCAACGGCTGTAGAGCCGCCGTCAAACGTCTCGATCAGCAGGTCTGCGACCGCCGCGAGGCAGGCTTCGCCGATCTGACGGCTCGATCCAAACGGACATCCGATCACACCGTTAGGCGACACCGACCGGATGCCGTTCTTCCACATCAGTTCGAGATCCGCCTCCGACAGGCCGCCAAGATGGCCGACTTCGAAGCGATCCTGTCTGACGCTATCGGGGCGGATGGCCATCATCAGCGAGGTCTCGGCAATATCGGCGTGGCCGCCGACCGCCGACACATCGCCTCCGGCGTTGCGCACCGCTTGGCGCCACGTATCGATCCATGCGGTCGAGGCCGTGAACGCCTGGATCTCGACATCTGGCGGGACGGCTGCGCGCAGGCGGCCGAGCATATCCTTCAGGACCGGAAAATTGCCGATATGGCCGGAGTGGATCAGAATGCGCTTGAATCCATGCCGCGCCAGGCTGGTGCAGTAGTCGAGACAGATCGCTTCGAGCGTCTCCGGTCGGAGCGAGATCGTGCCCGCAAACGGCAGATGGTGAGCCGAGCAGCCGGTCTTGATGGTCGGCGCCACCAGCGTGGCGCCGCGGCGGCGCGCGATCCGCTCGGCCAGTGCCTCGGCATGATCCGCGTCCATGCCCAAAGACAAATGCGGTCCATGCTGCTCGACGGCCCCTAGCGGAATCACCACCGTGGTGCATCCTTGCGCCAGCGCAGCGGCGACTTCCTCGTGGCTCATCTGCTCAAGATAGATCTGGTCGGGATATCCGCGCGCCATCGCTTCAGCCCTTATTGTTCTTCGACAAGAACTTCGCCCGCGCGTTGGTGGAGCTTTCGGCCGTGACGTAGGCGTCGAGGTCGGCCACGGTCATGTCTTCGAGCGCCTGATCGCTCAGCTGAGCCGTGCGGTTGAGCGATCGTTTGATGGCGTGAAACAGCTTGCGATCCTTCTGCCGCAACGCGCCGCAGACGTCCCGCGCCCGGGATGCCACCTTCGTGGACGCCACGATCTCATTCACGGCGCCGATCGCCAGCGCGCGCTCCGCGCCGACGAGGTCGCCCCAATACAACAGCTGCTGCGCCGCCCGCACGCCGAGCTTCTCGACGGCGCGGCGCATGCCTTTGGTCACCGGCAGCAGGCCATGGTTGATCTCCGGAAAGCCGATCTTGCACGCCGCATCGGCCACGACATAGTCCGCATGTAGCAGAAACTCCAAGGCGCCTCCGACCGCATAGCCGCGGACCGCGCAGACGATCGGCCCCGGATAGGTCTCCATCACCACCAGCAGTTGGTGGAAGAATCGGATGCGCGGCCTTGCGACCTCGAGCCCGACCACTTCCTTGATGTCGCCGCCGGCGCTGAAGAAGCGGTCGCCGCTGCCGGTGAGAATGATGCCCGGCGAATTCTCCTCACCGGCAAAGCCCCTGATGGTCTCCAGCAACTCGACGATAAGCTGCGCATTCAGCGCGTTGGCCGGTGGCCGGTTCATCGTGATCGTGACCAGGTCGCGATCGCGCTCGATCAGCAGAGAAGTGGCAGTGTTCATCAGTGAGACCCAAGCGAGTGGTGGCTGCAACAGCCGGGAAGCGGTGAACCGAACGGCGGCGCGACGTGAGCTGCGACGCCTGACGCCGTGCCTGGCCAGCGCGCCTCACAGTCCCAGATAGGCGCGCTGAACATCGGGGTTCTCGAGCAGATCGCGGCTGGCTCCATGCAACACTACCGAGCCATTCTCGAGCACATAGCCGCGGCTGCTCAGCGCGAGCGATTTCGCGACATTCTGCTCGACGAGCAGGACCGTGATGCCCTGGTCGTTGAGGGATTTCACAACGTCGAACATCACGTCGGTGAGCGCCGGCGACAGCCCGATCGACGGCTCGTCGAACATCACGATCTCGGGCTTCGACATGATCGCCCGGCCGATCGCCAGCATCTGCTGCTCGCCGCCGGACAGCGTACCGGCGAGCTGGTCGCGGCGCTCGCGCAGTCGGCCGAACAATTGATAGACGGAATCGAGCGTGGTCGCGCGATCATGCCTGGCCCGCTTCAGCGAGCCGCCGATCAAGAGATTGTCCTCGACAGAGAGGGCGCCGAAGATCTGGCGGCCCTCGGCGACCTGAGCGATGCCCATTTCGCAGATGTCCCAGGGCGGGCGCCGCGAAATATCAATCCCGTTGATCTTCACAGACCCGCGCGACGACGGCACGATCCCGGCGATCGACCGGATCAGCGAGGTCTTGCCGGCGCCGTTGGCGCCGACCACGCAGATCAGTTCGCCCTTGTGGATGCGGAGCGACACGCCGTTCAGCGCATTGGAGCCGTCATAGGCCACGCACAAATCGTCGATGGTGAGCAGCGCATCATCAGGCATGGAAGCCGGCTCCCAGATAACTTTCCAGCACCGCAGGATCCGCCACCACCTCCGACGGCTTGCCCTCGGCGATCTTGGCGCCGTGGTGAAGCACCACAACGGTCGAGGCCACCTCCATCACGATCCGCATCACGTGCTCGACCAGCAGGATCGTCAGTCCGCCCTCGGCGAGCTTCTGCAGTACGCCGACAACGCCGGCCGCTTCTGTCGGCCGCAACCCCGCCATCACTTCGTCGAGCAGCAGCAGCTTGGGGCGGGTCGACAGCGCCTTGGCCATCTCCAGCATCTTGCGATCGGGCAACGTCAACTGATCGGTGCGGGCATTGGCCTTGCCGGCGAGCCCGACGCTCTCGAGCGACTGATACGCCTTCTCCCGCGCCTCCTTGACGCTCGTCGTCCAGCTGAAGGCACCCACCATGGCATTCTCCAGCACCGACATATCCTTCATCGGCCGGACGATCTGGAAGGTCCGCGCAATGCCCATGCGGCACACCGCTTCGGGCGGCTCGCGCTCGAGCGAACGGCCTTCGAACCGCACCTGCCCGGCGGTCGGCCGCAGCGCGCCGGCGACGAGATTGAAGCAGGTCGTCTTGCCGGCGCCGTTCGGCCCGATCAGCGCGGTGATGCGGCCCGCCTGCAGCGAGAAGCTGACGTCGTTGACCGCGACCAATCCGACGAACGCTTTGGTGAGGTTGTTGACTTCGAGCAGCGCGGTCATTCTTCGACCTTCCGCAATTGTCCAATCCGTCCTCGCGCCGGCAGCTGGATCGCCTCATAGCGGCGGACGATCGCCGGCCAGATGCCGTCGGGCAGAAACCACACGACCAGGATCAGCACCGCCCCGTAGGCGACGCTGTTCAGTCCAGGGAGCCCCATGCTGTCGCCGAGCGCCCCCATGGCGTGATGCAGCGGGATCGCCGCCAACGAGCCGACCAGCGGACCGAACGCCGTGCCCAATCCGCCGACTACGGGACCGATCAGCACGTCGACCGAAATCGCCATCCCCATGATCGAATCCGGGAAGATCGAGCCTTGCACCAGGCCCAGCACACCGCCGCCGATCGCAGCCGCGGCGGCCGATATCGAAACCACCAGAACCTTGTGACGAAACGTCCGCACCCCCAACGCCCGCGCGGCCTCGTCGTCGTCGCGCATCGCCCGCCAGACGTAACCCCAATACGACCGCGAGATCATTTCCGTTCCCGCGACGCCGAGCGCCGCGAGGGCTAGCGCGACGAAGTAATAGAACCGCGCGTCGCCGCGCAGCATCGCCAAATCCATCGCCCCGCTCGGCGCCTGATAGAACAGGCCCTGCATGCCGCCGACATAGTCCCAGCCGCCGAACATGATCCGGGCGAATTCGGCGGCTGCGATCGTGAGCAGCGCGAAATAGATGCCGCGGACCTCGAAGCGGAAGCTCAGCCACGCCAGCACCGCGCCGACGAAACCAGCAATCACCGCGCCCAGCAGCAGACCGATCCACGGCGTGATGCCGTACTTGATGTTCAGGATCGCCACCGCATACGCACCAATTCCAACGAACAGGGCGTGGCCGATGGACAGTTGCCCGCCGATCCCGAGCATCAGATTCCACGATTGCCCCATGAAGGTGAACAGCAGGACGATCGTGAGAAGCGAGACGACGTAGGCGTTGGACGCGCCGCCCACCACGGCGAGGACGGCGAACACCAGAGCGCCGGCGCCCCAGCGCTTGATGTCGCTCAATCGATCAGATGTCCTTTGCACCGAAAAACCCCCTCGGACGGAAAATCAGGATGACGATCAGGAGCGCGTAAGGGAGTGCTGTTTTCATCGACGGCGTGAACATCAGGGCCGCGATCGCTTCGGCGACCCCGATCGTCAGGCCGCCGAGAAGAGCGCCGCCGAAGCTGCCGAGACCGCCGACGATCACCGTCACGAAGGCCAGCAGCGTGAAGTCGACGGCGAGGTAGGGCTGCGCATCGAACAGCGGCGAGATCAACGCACCGGCGACGCCGGCGCAGGCGGTGCCGATGCCGAAGGTCACCGCATAGACCCGCGGAATGTTCAGCCCGACCACCAGTCCGCCCAGCCGATTATTTGCGGCGGCCCGCAGCGATCGGCCGAATGCGGAGTACTTCAGATAGGCTCCCAGGGCGGCGATCAGCAGTCCGGCCGTCGCGGCCGCCTGGATGCGGGCCCAATCCAATGTCAGCGGCCCGATGCTGACGGTCTGGAAGGAGAGCTGCGACGCCGTCGGCCGCGGATCCGGACCGAACGACATCAGCAAGACGCCGCTGAAAAGCAATGAGAGGCCGATGAAGACGATGAACTGATAGTGATGCGGCCGATTGACGAACCGCTTCACGAGCAGCGTCTCCAGCAGATACCCGAACACGAACATCACGACCGCCGCGATCGCCGCGGCGACCACGATCGGGACGTCCCAGACGCGAACGGTCCAATAGCCGATGTAGATGCCGAACACGACCATCTCGCCATGGGCGAAATTGACGACACGCATGACGCCGAAGATGATCGTGAGACCGAGCGCGACGAGGCCGTAGACCAGCCCGATGAGCACCCCGCCGGCCAGAACATTGAGCCACAGCGACAGCATCAGCGACCGACCGCTGTCGATTGCGCGATGGATCGTCTTGGTTTTCCTTGCATGCTCATCGGCTCCATCCTGGCTGTCGCGAAAGCGTAAGGCGTCGAACGTCGCCGCATGTCTCAGAGCGCCGTCAGCGCGGCGAAGGATCCATCCATGTAGACGAGCGGCTCACCGCGGCCTCGCGTCGTCTGAGCCACCACCTCTCCGGTGAAGATGGTGTGGCTACTCTCGCTGTAAGCATTCACGACGCGGCAATCGAAGCTGCAGACCGCGCCGATCAGACTGGGGGCGCCGGTCGTGAGATCGCACCACACCCCGTCGGCGAAGCGGACGTCGCCCTTGCTGCCGTCCTGCCCGGAGAACTTCAGCGCCAGATCGAGGTGCTCGACGCCCAGAATGTTCCAACAGAACGCCCCGCTGCTGAGGATGGTGTCGTGCGCGCCAGCGGAGCGGTTGACGCACACCAGCACGCTGGGCGGAGCCGCGGACAGCGAGCAGCCTGCCGTCAGTGTCAGGCCATGGCGGAACGGCGCCTGCCCGGTCGTGACGATCGACACGGTGCCCGGTACGTTGCGCATCGCGGCCCGGAATTCTGCGGCATCGAACGGGAGCGCTTCGGACAGCGGCGGTGTTGCGGGCGGCATGGGTGCGATACTTGGATTCATGAGAAGGATGAGTCCTGTTTGTCTAATTGCGGGCCGGGCGTGACGCCGCTGCCCCGCTGAACGTCTGAGCTATCTGGCTGCTTGGTAGAACTGGATGATGTTGCCGCCCGGATCCCGCACCTTCACCGCGCGGCCGTGACCGGCCATGTCCCGAACCGTGCCGATGTCTGCGCCCAGAGCTGCGGCGCGCTCGGCCGCAGCTTCGAGATCGTCGACATCGAATACGACGACGGCGTCTTGCAGCTGGGTCGACACCGACTCCGTCGGGCCGGCGACGCAGAAGGCAGCCGCATCGCTGACGAACTGGATCCACTTGCCGGGATCGGCGAAGCGCACCTTCAAACCCAGACCTTCGTAAAACGTGGCCAGGCGTTCGGGGGCGTTCGCGGTGAGATAGACTTGCTTCAGTTTCACGCTCGACAATCCAAACCGTTCGCTGCCTGTGTGCGATCGTGGATGGATAGTCTCCCGCCCCTCTCAGCATTACTGCTTGAACAACGCGTGTCGCAGAAGCTTCATCAGCATTTTATGCTGCCCTGACTCGTCGAAGCAGCCGGTTTAATCCAACAAGGTCACGCTGCATATCGCATGTGCAAAAAATGTATCGAAAATAGGCAACTAACATTTTGATCGCAATGCACAATCCGAACTTTGACGGTTTTTCGATACAAGTCGGCGTTTTGTCGAAATCCCACAAGCACGTTTGCGGTTAGCGTTTACCACGCAATTGTCATCACCCCGCGAATGCGGGTGATGGATGCCGCAAGAAGACTACCAGATTTGGGAGACACGCGATGTCGACGACCTCTCTCGACAGAATTGATATCAAGATCCTGAACGAGCTCCAGCAGAATGCGAGCTTGACCAATGTCGAGCTCGCATCACGCGTCAATCTCTCGCCGTCGCCGTGCCTCGCTCGCGTGCGAACGCTGGAGAAACTCGGCGTGATCGATCGACGGATCGCCCTTCTCGACCCCGCCGTGCTTGGCATTGGGGTAACGGCGTTCATTCAGATCAAGCTTGAAAAACAAGTCCAGACGTCGCTCGAGAGCTTCACCCGATCCATCGACCGGCTGGCCCAGGTGATGGAATGCTATCTGATGACGGGTGAGAGCGACTACATGCTCCGCGTCATGGCGGCCGACATCGAGGATCTCGAAGATCTCATCGTCAACAAGCTGTCCCGCATTCCCGGCGTCAGCAGCATCCGGTCGAATCTCGCTCTCAAGCGCATTTCTCACAAGACAGTGCTGCCGATCGATACCAATCGCCCTGTCACCGTGAAGGCGTGCAGCAATCCCTCGCGCCCAATGGAGCGCTCCCCAAGGCCCCGGTACGATGCAGCAAGCCCTTCGCTATCCGAAGCGCCGATCGGCCTCGACGCGCACTGCCCCAGCTACAGCGTCGAAAGACTATAGGCAACCGATGCAATCCGTCTCGAGTCTGGGCCGGTTCCCGACAATCGTGAAGACGAGATCAGCAGATGACTCGAACGGCATTCCGCGTCCAGACACCCAGATGGCTCTTCCGCAAGCGGACGTAAACTTCAGAGACATGAATTGAGATGACGGCATCCATCAAAGCAGCACTACAGGCGTTCGCGGATGGCGAAATCGTCGTGGTCACCGACGATGACGATCGCGAGGGCGAGGGCGACCTGGTTGTCGCCGCCTCGCTGTGTACGACCGAGAAGATGGCCTTCATCATCCGCAATACATCGGGAATCGTCTGCGCGCCCATGACGGTCGAGGACGCAAGGCGCCTGCGGCTCGACCCGATGGTCCTCAACAACGACTCGGCCCACACCACGGCCTTCACCGTGTCGGTGGATTATCGACCGGACAACGGAACAGGCATCTCGGCCGAAGAGCGGGCGTCGTGCTGCCGTGCCCTCGCCAACCCCAACGCCGGCGCGGACGATTTTTGCCGGCCGGGACACGTTTTCCCCCTGATCGCCAAGGAGGGAGGCGTGCTGATGCGCTCGGGCCACACCGAAGCGGCGATCGACCTGTGCAAACTGGCTGATCTCGAACCGGTCGGTGTCATCAGCGAACTCATGAACGACGACGGCTCGGTGATGAAGGGACCGCAGGTCGCGGCCTTCGCCGACAAGCACAAGCTGAAACAGGTCACCATCGCCGACCTGATCCGCTTCCGGCAGGCCCGCGAGACGCTAATCGAGCGCGTCGCGAGCGTCACGGCGGAGAGCCCGATCGGCCCGCTCCAGGGCTATTCCTACCGGTCGCCGTTCGACCCGATCCATCACGTCGCATATATCTATGGCGACTTGGGCGACGGCACCAACGTCCTCACGCGCTTCTACAAACCGAACATCCTGCGCGATCTGTTTTCGGGGCAGGAACAGGCGAGGATGAGTGTCATCCTGCAGCGCTTCAAGGACAATGGCAGCGGCGTGCTCGTCTATCTGCGCGACGGCGCGGCGGGTGTTCCGCCGGCGCCGCTGGGACCTGTCACTTCCCGCGAGGATGATCGAAATCGGGAGTGGCGCGAGATCGGCGTCGGCGCCCAGATCCTACGGGATCTCAAGATCAGCTCGATCCGTCACCTGACCTCCTCGACGCATCACTTCAAGGGGCTGTCAGGCTTCGGCATCGAGATCGTCCGAAACGAGGCGCTCTAATTGCAACCAGCGGCGTTGCGAAAGCCCGTTGATCGCGTCGCGCATGTCGGGCATCCGGCGAAGCTTGCAGTCCGTCTCGCGACAGATCTCCCCCGGACCCGTCTGGCCGGCCTCACGCTCGGAGAAGTAGCGCGCGGGCGACTTGCCGAGCGCCTTCTTGAACATGGTGATGAAGGCGCTCACCGACTCGTAGCCAAGCGCTCCCGACACCGACTGAACCGTGTCGCCAGCAGACAATTTCTGAATGGCGACGATGATCTGAAGCTGCTGACGCCAGCGACTGAAGGTCATGCCGGTCTCGGCGAGCACAATGCGCATCAGCGTCCGCTCGCCGAGCGCGACGGCTTGCGCCCACTCCGCCACGGTCCGGCGGTCGGCCGGATTGTCCATCAGGGCATCGGCGATGATGCGCAGTTTCGAACTCCGCGTGATCGGAAGATGCAGCCGTTCGGTCGGCATCGCGATCAACTCGTTGAGGAGCACCGCAGCGATCTGCGCGGTCGGGCCCTGGGAATCGTAGAGCGGCGGCAGTGTCGCCATCCGATGGATCAGCTCGTGCAACAGCGGTGAGATCGACAGCGTGCAGCATTCCTGCGGGACGTTCGCCGCGTCCATGTCGACATAGAGAAACAGCAGGCTGGCATTGCCGCTGACCCGGTTGCTGTGAGGCATGCCGCCGGGGATCCAGACGCCGCAGCGTGGCGGGACCATCCACAGGCCGCTCGGCACTTCGCACGTCACCCCGCCGCGCTGGGCGAGGACGAGCTGTCCCTTGCGGTGGGTGTGAACCGGCAGTTCGTCCTCCTGCTCCTTGGTATCCACCATGCCGGCCACGATCGGACGGTCCAGGATGTCAGGATCGAACTGGCGATAGTGCTGATGCAGCGTGCCGCGCATTGTCATCTCTTAGCAATTAATTGGCAGAGTAACGAAATTCTTGCGGGGCAGCAACACCTATGGTCGCCGGGTGTCACGGACGATCAGGACGATGCCCGCATCACTTCTCTCTCGGCTTCTCGCAGCAGTCGCGCCCGGTCGACTCGATCCGAAATGGGCGCTGTTCTCGGCGAATTCCTTTATCGCCGCGATGCTGGCGATCTATCTCGCCTTCCGCCTCGGCCTAGAACGGCCGTATTGGGCGATGCTCACCGTCTATCTGACCGCGCAGCCCTTCGCCGGGGCGGTCCGGTCACGCGCGGTCTATCGTTTTCTCGGGACATTGCTGGGCGCTTGCGCGGCGCTGGCGTTAGTGCCGGTGCTGGTCGACCAGCCGGCGTTGTTGTCGGTCGCCGTCACCGCGTGGGCTGCGCTCTGCCTCTATATCTCCCTGCAGGACCGCACGCCGCGCAGCTATGCTTTCCTGCTGGCGGGGTACACCGCGACGACAATCGCGTTCTCCAGCGTCGCCGTTCCGACCATGGTTTTCATGACGGCGCTGTCGCGGGTGGAGGAAATCCTGCTGGGCATCGGCTGCGCCACCCTGGTGCACACCCTGTTGTTCCCGAGCGACGTCACCACTCCTGTGCTGAAATCCCTCCGTGGCGCATTGTCGGACGCCTTCGCCCGGACCACCGATGTGCTCTCCGCGCGCCTCGGCGAAATGCAGGATACAGGACGCTGGAAGCTCGCTGCGGACATCACGCAGATCGAGATCTTGGCGACGCACCTGCGTTACGACACCGCCGCGAGCAAGCCGGACCTGCGTGCCATCGGTGCCGTGCAGGACCAGCTCGCATTGGTCTTGCCGATGCTGCTGTCGGTCGAGGAGGGACTCGCCGCCTTGGGAGAGAGGCGCTCGGCCGAGTTGAACCAGCTGCTGTCCGAGCTCGCCGACTGGACGCGCGCACCAGACCGGTCACCCGCCAGTGCTGACGATCTGATCAGAAAGTGCACATCGTTCGAAGTAACCTGCCGCGACGACCGCTGCGAATGGGATCGGCTGATCGAGGCCGGAACGGTGGCCAGATTGGCCACGCTGATCGAAGCGCTGGCTGCCGCCCGAAGCCTGTCTGCCGCGCTGCACGACGGTCATCGAACGTCCACCTGGAGCAAAGCTGGCTTTCGGGATGGGCACGTGAGGCGACGCCTGCACAGCGATCCCGGCCTCGCCGTTCTGTCGGTCGCGGCTCTTGTTGTCGCCGTCCTCGGCTGTTGCACCGTGTGGATCGCGGCAGCGTGGCCGGAAGGCGGCGTCGCCGCGCAAATCGCCGCGATCGCCGCGGCGCTCTATAGCAGCCTCGACGACCCCGCGCCGACGCTGATCTCCTACGCGCTCTGGACGCTGGCTTGCCTGCCGATCGCAGCGATCTACCTGTTCGTGATATTCCCGGCCATCACCGGCTTTCCGACGCTGGTGTTCTCGCTGGCGCCGACCTTTTTGGTGATCGGCTATCTACAGGCCAATCCCCGGCATTTCATCAAGGCGCTGGCGCTCGGTCTCGGACTGATCAGCGCGCTCGACCTCCAGAACAAATTCAGCGCCGACTTCGCTCTGTTCATCAATAGCAATGCGGCTGCGATGATCGGACTTCTCGCAGCGTTCATCGCTATCCGATTGCTACGCTCACTCTCCGCATCTGGCGCGGCGCAACGTCTGCTGCGCCATGGCTGGGCCGATCTGGCGAGGTTGGCCACGGCACGGCGGCCGATGAGCCGCGCCAGATGGACCAGCATCATGCTTGATCGATTTGGCCTGGTCATCCCCCGGCTGGCCGGCGCGGCGACGGACATCGCGGCGGAAGCCCGCCCTTTGGCCGCGCTGCAGATTGGACTCGATCTGCTCGCGCTCAGGCAATCTGCGCTCTATGACGAGGAGCGTAGCGATCCTGGACTCCAACAACTTCTACCCAGGCTGTCGCGCGCATTCCGCTGGCTGGCGCGCGGCAACGCGAAGCTGAAGCCAGACGACGCTCACGCCCTGCTGGCGGCGATCGACAACGCGCTGAGCGACACGTGCGAAGACGCGCCCGCCCGCCGACAGCGAAAACTCGCGCTGATCGGTCTACGCCGGACGATGTTTCCGGATGCCCATGCCTTCTCGTCCGGCGAGGTCCCGCGATGAACGAGGAAATCGCCATCGCGGGCGTCTACGTTCCGACCTTCGGGTTGGCCTGCGCTTGCGCGCTCGCCACCTGCTTCATCGCTTCCTCGGCCAATCGCAGATTCATCGGTATCGACCTCCGGAAGTATGCGTGGCACCCGGCGCTGTTCGACTTCGCCGTCTTCGTCATTCTGACCAAGATCTTCTACGCTGTTCTGGGAAAGCTGCCGCTATGACAACGATCAGTTCGATGTTTCCCCGCATGATGCTCACCGTCCTTATGGTCAGCGTCGCGGCTCCGGTCGGCATCGGCATGTGGGAGCATTACGAGACGGCGCCATGGACCCGCGACGGACGCGTTCGTGCCGACATCATCGCCGTCGCCCCCGACGTGTCCGGCCTGGTCGACGCGGTCCTCGTCCACGACAATCAGCTCGTCCACAAGGGCGACGTCATGCTGCGCCTGGATTCCGAGCGTTTTCGCCTCGCGGTCCGCCAAGCGGAGGCCGCCTTGGCCAGCCGCGAAGCCGCAGCCGAAAAGGCCGCCGGCGATCGCGTCCGATACGAGAAGCTGAGCGAGGGAGTCGTTTCACAGCAGCAGCGCGAGGCGGTCCGCGCCGCGGACCTGCAGGCCAAGGCCGTGTATAATCAGGCGGTGGCCGATCTGGCCATCGCACGCCTCAATCTCGATCGATCCGAAATCCGGGCGCCCGTCAACGGCCGCGTGACGAATTTCGACTTGCGGCCGGGCGCCTATCTCGCCGCGGGGCACGGCATCATGGCGCTGATCGACACCGATACCGTGCGCATCGAAGGCTATTTCGAGGAAACCAAGATTCCTAGAATTCATGTCGGCGACATCGTTGATGTGAAGCTGATGGGCGGAGCGAAGCTGGCAGGCCGAATTGAGAGCATCGCCGGGGGTATCGAGGACCGCGATAGAACTCTGGGCTCCAGCCTCCTTGCCAGCGTCAATCCTTCCTTCTCCTGGGTCAGGCTTGCACAACGCATCCCGGTTCGGATCCGCATTGAGAGTAAGGATGTCGATCGCCTCATCGTCGGAACGACCGCGACGATACAAGTCAACGTCCGACGCCGCCACAAGCCGCAACGCGCTGGTCTTTGATCAGTCCCGACGCCGCCCGCCAGCCCCGATGCCCCGAGGACGCGGCGACCCCAATCAGGAGATTTCAAGAGGCAACGTTGCGTTCGAAACTTCAATCGGGAACGGCCGCTGTCACTTGGGTTTCTGGCAGGCGTCGGATGGTACGCATGGCCCCTAGTAGGTCGCTCGCCCGCCCGACAAATCGAACACCGCCCCCGTGCTGAATGAGCATTCTTCGCTAGCGAGCCAGCAGATCAGCGAGGTGGCTTCGTCCAGCGTGCCAAATCGTTGCAGCGGAATCTTGGACAGCATGAACTGGATGTGCTGCTCGGACATTTGATCGAATAACGGCGTTCGGATCGCGGCCGGCGCGATGCAATTCACGCGCACTCCCGTGGAGGCCATTTCCTTGCCGAGCGATTTGGTGAGAGCGATCACCGCTGCTTTGGATGCGCTATAGGCGGAGGCGTTGGGGTTGCCCTCCTTCCCGGCCACCGACGCGACGTTGACGATCCGCCCATAGCCGTGGCGCTCCATGGCGCGAACCGCGGCACGATTGCAGTAGAACGTACCGTTGGCATTGATATCGAATACCTTCCGCCAATCACCGCCGGTGTAGTCCTTCACTGGCGCATTCGGCCCCGTGACACCTGCGCTAGCGACCAGAATATCAACGCGGCCTCCCAACGCCGCGAGGCTTCGTTGAAACGCCGCGTCGACCGCTTGTTCGACCGAGACATCGACGGGTTGCGCATCGGCAGCCCGCGTCTCTCCCATCGCGGCGTCGAGCGCTGCGGCATTCAGATCCCAGATCGATACGCGCGCACCTTCTGCCGAAAGGCGGCGCGCGACGTCGCAGCCGATGCCTGATGCACCGCCGGTCACGACGGCCGTGCGTCCTTCGAACCGCCCTTTGAAAACGCTCACGGCCACCCCGTTCATGCGAACCGCGCCGACACGGTGCCTAGACCCGTGATCGTCGCTTCGAACACGTCGCCGGTGCTGACCGGGACCATCGGTCCCAGCGCGCCGGACAACACGACGTCGCCGGCCCGCAGCGGGCGCTTGCGGCGTGCCACTTCGCCGGCCAGCCAGACCATCGCATTGAGCGGATTGCCCAGACAGGCCGCACCGCTCCCTTGCGATACGATTTCTTCGCCTCGAGTCATCCGCATCTGCATCGCGCGAAGATCCAGGCCGTCGAGCCGACGAACCGGGCCGCCCAACACGAACAGCCCGGACGACGCGTTGTCGGCTACCGTATCGACGATTCCAATGTCCCAATTGGTGATGCGGCTGCCGACGATCTCCAGCGCCGGCATCACATAGGCGACCGCGCGGATGATATCCGCGACCGTCGGAGCTTCGACATCGATATCCCGATCGAGGACGAACGCCACCTCGGCTTCGATCTTCGGCTGCAGCACTCGCCCCACGCCGACCGGTTCGTCTTCGCCGACGATCATGTCGGCGAACAGCATGCCGAAGTCGGGACGGTCGACGCCGAGTTGCTTCTGCACCGCGCGCGACGTCAATCCGATCTTGCTGCCGACCACGCGCCGTCCCTCCTTTTCCCACAAGGCCGTATTGCGCTGCTGAATCGAATAGGCCGCATCGATGTCGAGGTCGGCCAACTCGGATCGGATCGGGGCAATCGTCGCGCCGTGATAGGCCGTACGGATACGCTCGGCGATCCCGCCGATGTCTGCCTGCGTGTTCATTGGAAGGTCCCCTGCTGCTTTGTCGAAGAGTTGAAAGGCCACAATGTCGGCCGAGGTGCGCCTCTCACGAGGACATCGAATTTCGACGACGAAATACTCGCGGTCGGGCGCGGCTTTTGTGCCATCCGCGAGCAATCGACGACACGACAAACGACCGGGCGCCCGATCACGGGAGCCCGGCACGTGTGGCTAAGAGGCGATGTTATTCAGGTCGATCTTGTCTCCGTGCGGCATCCAGTTCGCGCCGTCGAACTTCGTGATCTGGATGTTGTGGATCGCCCGGTAATCGGTCGACGAATTCCCCACCTTGATTCCATCGAGGAACAATGGAGGCTGCTCGTCCCGGAGCGAGGTCGCCTGCTTCAACAGATTTTCGCGCGTGAGGTCGTTGCCGCAGCGGCGCAGCACCTGCTCGATCATATACGCGTTGTTGTAACCGGGGGTCGCGGTGGTGTCGTCGAGAGTCACCGTCGGCATATACTGCTTCATGAACTCGACAAAAGTCCGAATTCTCTGCTTGTCGCGATAGTTGGGGTCGGTGGCGATAGCCTCCCATGAGGCAGACACAAGCCCTTTTGCATTGTCCAGCCCGGCAGGCGCCAACGTCCCCCCGACGGAACTACAATTCGAGTTCACGATGTGAAGCGGCTTCCAGCCGAGTGCCGCGACCTTGCGGATGCCCTGCGCGGCGAACTTCGAGTAGGTGAGCTGCACGAACACGTCGGCACCGGCGGCCTTGCAGTCGGCGACCTGGTTGTCGATCGACGGTTCGGTAATCTCGTGACTGACTTCCTTGACGATCTGGCTGGCCTTGTCCCCGAGACCTTTCTTGAACCCGCGCAGAAAATCCTTGCCGAGATCGTCGTTGAGATACTGAACCGCAATCTTCGCGTCTGGCTTCTCCTTGAGGACGTACGCGCCGAGGGCCGCGCCTTGGGCGACGTAGAGCGGATAGAATGGGATGATCCAGGGATATTCCTTGGGATCGTTGAAGCGCTCGGCGCCGGACGTCAGAAACAGGTTCGGCACCTTCTTGCCGTTGAGATACTTCTGAACGGCGGCATTGGCGGCGGTTCCCAAGAATCCCGCAATGGCGAAGACTTCGTCGGACTCCACCAGCTTGCGGGTCTGCTCCACCGCCTTCGGCGGCGAGAAGGCGTTGTCCAGCGAAATCAGATTGATCTTGCGGCCATTGATGCCGCCATTGTCGTTGATCATCTTGAAATACGCGGTCTGCGCCTGGCCATAGATGCCATAGCTCGACGCGGGTCCGCTATAAGGCGCAGTGGTGCCGAGCTTGATCTCGGTATCGGTGACGCCGGGACTGTATTTGGACGCCGCGCGGGCGCGCGAGCCGTTCAGCGCCAGGGCAGTCGCGCCCAGGCCGGCAAGCGCGGCTCGTCGTGAGATGGCCTTCATGTCGTTTCTCCCTCATGTTGTTGTCGTTGCACGTTTGGAGCGCAATCTTTCCGTCTCGTTCGCTGCCGCGTTAAGCTGATCTAGACAGACGAGACGGACACTTGTGCGAAGCCTGACGCGCAGACTTCGTCGTCGTCGCGGGACAGACGGGCGGCAGTCGCCGGGCTGACGGCCGCGCTCGGTCCTTGAAGCGGGACTGCTGCTGAGCCGCGAGCGGCATCAGCTCGATGTTGCGACGCTTACGACAACCGTGTGATGGAGAAGCCGTGACTTCGTCCGCTCACACGGTGATGCGCACGTCACCGCTCCCTCAGGGACGGTCGAGGAAGTCGGCAACCAGGGCGTTGAACTCGTCCGCTTTCTCCCACTGTGCCCAGTGGCCGCACTTCGGGTAGACGTGAAGTTGCGCGTTAGGGATCGACTTCAGCAGGATGAAGCTGGAGTCGAACGGCACCACGCGATCCTCGCGCCCCCACACGATCAGCGTGCGATGCTTCAGCGAAGCCAGATCTTCGCGCCACAGGTCGAGCCCCGGCCGCTTGAAGATATCGATGGTGTCGGATCGCGAAGCCGCTTCGAGCCGTTCCTTCATCAGAGACTCGGTGATGGTCGACTGATCGTAGACGAGCAGGTCCAGCACCGCCTTCAGCTTTTCCATGCTCGGACCGCTGCCGGCGTTGAAGCGCGCCATTCGCATCAAGCCCTCGGTCGGCATCGGCGAGAACACCGCCTGGCTGCCGCCGGTGCCCATCAGCACCAACCGGTTGACCCGCTCGGGCGCACGCAGCGCGACCGTCAGCGAGGTGCCGCCGCCGAGCGAATTGCCGACGAAGCTGGCCTTGTCGACGCCGATCGCATCCATGAACGCCCGGGTGAACTCTCCCAGGACCTCGTAGATCGCGCCGTCCTTCAGCTTACCCTCCGTCTGCCCATAGCCCGGCAGATCGAAGACGATGACGCGCCGCTTGGCGGCGAGCGCTTCGATATTCTTGCGGTAGTTGCTCAAACCCGACGCGCCCGGGCCGCCGCCATGAATCAGGATCGTCGCTTCGCCCTGCCCTACGTCATAGTAGTGCGTGCGAGCCCCCAACACGTCGACCTGTTTGCCTTTGAAGTCCACCGTCTCTCTCCTCTTGCCATTCGGCGCTTAATGGATGCGGGCACCTTGCAGATAGGCGTCGCGCAGTTTCCGCTTGAGCAGCTTCCCACTCGCTTCGCGCGGCAGCGCGTCGAGCATGAGAAAGCGCTTGGGAATCTTGAAGCGGGCGACGTGGCGCTGCAGGAATTCCATCGCCTTTGCCGGCGTGACCTGTCGATCGTCGTCAGGCTCGACCGCCGCGACCAGGCACTCACCGAATTCCTCGTCCGGCACGCCGAACACCGCGCAGTCGCGGACACCAGGACAATTGACCAGCACGCTTTCGATCTCGGCCGGATAGATGTTGACGCCGCCGGAGATCACCATGTCGCGCTTGCGATCGCAGATGAACAGGTAACCGTCGGCGTCGAGATAACCGACGTCACCACAGGTCACGAGCCCGTCGCGGTCGATCTCGCGGCGCTGTTCCGACCGATTGTGATAGGTGAAATCGGAATACGCCTGGGTCCGAAGATAGATTTCGCCGACTTCGCCGGCGCCGACCGGCGCGCCCTGCTTGTCGTAAATCCGCACCGTCGTGCCGGCCATCGCGCGGCCGACCGTGCCGGGATGCGCCAGCCATTCCTGCGAGCTGCAGCCGATCGCCGGGCCGGTCTCGGTGGCACCGTAGGTCTCGTAGATGACCGGCCCCCACCACGCGATCATCTGCCGCTTCACCTCCGGCGGGCACGCCGCGCCGGTGTGGGTGACCCATTTGATCGACGACACGTCGTAGCGACTGCGCACCTCCTCGCTGAGGCGCAGCAGGCGCACGAACATCGTCGGCACCATGGTCAGGTGCGTGATCCGGTGCTGCGCCACGGTGCGCAGCAAGTCCTCCGGATCGAAGCCGTGCTGCAGCACGACGAGTTCGGCGTGCTGGAATGCCTGGCGCGCGAACGCGCCAGGCGAAGCGTGATACAGCGGCCCGCACACATAGGCCCGCATTCCTGTCTCGATGCCGTAGATCAGCTTCAGCAGCGCCGAATTATGCGCGAACTGCTCGGCGGTCATCGGCTGGCGTCGCACGCCTTTCGGCCGGCCGGTGGTGCCCGAGGTGTAGATCATCGTGCCGCGCGGCGCGCGGGCGGGCTCGCACCAGGCCGAAAAGCCGTCGCGAAAATGCTCCCAGGATCTCCAAGGCCAGTCATCGACGTCGGAGACTGCGGCCCCGCCTGGGTGTTGGACGACGAAGGTAGCCAGGCTGTCCGGAATCGCACCAGCGGCGGCATCGAGAAGACTGCGATGCCCGATCAGCGCGCCCGGCGTGCAATCGGAGAGAATGTAGCGGATTTCGTCGGCGCTGCTGTGCCAGTTCAGCGGCACCACATAGGCGCCGAGCAACGCCGCCGCGTGAATGAGCTCGAAGTAGACCGGGTCGTTCTGCAGCAGCAGCGCGATCGCGTCGCCTTCACGAACACCAGCCGAGGCCAACGCCGATGCCGCCCGCGCTCCTCGGTCGACAAGATCCCGCCGGGCGACGCGTTGCTCTCCGAGCACGACGGCGGCGTCGCCGCCGCTCGCTATAGACATATCGTCACCTCAGCAGTGACGGACGGCAGGCGCACGGCGTGCAACGACTTGAATTGGTCGTCGCTGAGTTCGATCGGATGCGCAAGCGTCAGCGGATCCATGTGGCCGGAAAGGACATCCGGATACGACCACGCGCTGGTCGTCACCACGCCGGCTTGCGACAGCAATTCGATCTGCAACGCAGACCCCGCCGACGATCCGCGCCCGCTGTGATAGCCGTCGCCGATCGCGTAGGCCTCCAGCACATAATGGTTGGACGCACGGCGCTGCACGCAAATTTCGACGTCGAGCAGGCCGAAGGCAACGTCGTCGGCCGCGCCCTCACAGTAGAAATAGACGTACGGAACGCGAGCGTATCGACAGTCGCCAAGACTGGCATCGATCGGCACCTGGGCGTCGGAACGACCGGGCGTGCGCGGCGGAATGGGGCCGAACAGCGCCATCTGGGAAATCGAGCGGCACAACACCATGGGGTCATGCCTCTCCGACGGCGGCGGTAGCGGGACGACGAGATTCATGCGATGTGTCCTGATCTTTGCTGCGCCCCAGCAGCGCCAGCGCGTTGCTGCAGAGGGCGTCGCCGTTGTGAGGCAATGCCTCGCGGACGAAGTGAGCGGGCTGTTTTTGCTCGATCGCGAACGGGTAGTCCGAGCCGACGACGATGCGATCGGTGCCGACCGCCGCCTCGAGAAAGCGCAATGCGGCCGGATCGTAGACGACGGAGTCGTAGTAGAAGCGGCGCGCCGCCTCGGACGGCCGCAACGGCATCCGTTTGCGCATGTCGCCGCCAAGCGACCAGCTGTGATCCATGCGCGGCAGGATCCACGGCAGCGCGCCCCCTCCGTGACTGAGCATCACCCGCAGCGTCGGGTACTTGCCCGGCACGTCGGCCGCGAGCAGAGACGCCGCGGCGAGCGCCGTCTCCAACGGAAACACCGTCGTGGCCGCAAATTCCGGACCTGCCGCAACGCGCTCCACCCCGGCGGGATGCAGCGGATGGATCATGATCGCAAGATCCAGCGCCTCAGCGGCTTCGTACAGCGGATGTAGGACCTCGGCCCCCAGCGCGACGCCGTCGATATGCGTGCCGATCTCGATGCCGTTCAGTCCGAGCGCCTTGAGGCGATCGAGTTGCCGCAGTGCACGCGGCATGTCCTGCACGCACACCATGCCGATCCCGGCGAAGCGCTGCGGTGCCTGCGCGATCATGTCGGCGATGTGATCGTTGATGATATCACCGAGATGCTCGGCATCGTCGGGCGGAAGCCAGTGCGACAGCAATTCCGGCATCGGCGACAGCACCTGTACCGCAATATCGTCGCGGTCCATGTCCGCCAGGCGTTTTGCGACGTCCCACGAGCGGTGATCGAGCTTGCGGAAGACCTTGCCGGCGATCATGACCACGCCGTTGTCGCCGGCGATCTCCACGCTCGGCCAGCGGCGATCGCGCGCGGGGTCAGGCGGAAGTCGTGCGGGCACGACATGCGTATGGGCATCGATCACGCTCAAGGCGCGCCTCCCCGGTTTCATCCCATTGTGTTTTTCCGCCGCCCGACGTTTGCACATCGCCATCGACGAATTCACTTTACAAACAGGAATGATTGTTTCTAGTTTGCGTGTCAAGAGCATTCGCAAGAGCGCTGATAGCAGCGCCGGGCGCGTCGGAGGAAACTACGTGGATCTTCTCGAGTCACGCATCGTCATCGTCGGCGCCGGTCAAGCCGGCGCACGCGCAGCCGAGGCACTCCGCGCCGCCGGTCATCGCGGCGCGGTGACGTTGATTGGCGACGAGCCTCATCCGCCCTACGAACGGCCGCAACTCTCCAAGAAAATGCTGCTCGATCAGCAGGCCGACGCGGCATTCATCCGAACCACTCAGGAATGGTCGGACCTTGGCGTGACGCTGCGCACCGGCACGCGTGTGGTGACGATCGATCTTGGTCAGCGCAAGCTCGCGCTGTCCGGAGGCGATGACGTCGGCTTCGACCGTCTGCTGATCGCCACCGGCACACGGCCGCGACGACTCGCCGCGCTCGAGGGCGCGACGATTGCGGTGCACTATCTGCGCGGCATCGATGATGCGCTCACGCTGCGACCGCAGCTGGTCGAAGGACATCGCGTGGCGCTCGTCGGCGGCGGCGTGATCGGCCTCGAAGTTGCGGCTGCTGCACTGTCACGCGGCTGCAAGGTCACCATCATCGAGCGCGCCGACCACCTGCTGCCACAGATCGGCTCGCCATCGCTGAGCCGGTTCGCGCACGACATGTTCGTCAAGCGCGGCGCCGCCGTCCTTTGCAAGGCAGAGCTTTCCGATCACCACGCCAGCGGTCTCATGCTCGCGGACGGCCGCGTCGTCGATGCTGACGTTATCGTCGTCGGCATCGGCGTCGAGCCCGCCGGCGAGCTCGCGCAGCAGATCGGCCTCGCTGGCGTGCAGGGTATTCGTGTCGACGCCCGTGGCGCGACCGAATGCGACAACATCTTCGCCGCCGGCGACGTCGCCGAGCAATGGAGCGCCTGCCACGATCGCTGGCTGCGTCTGGAAAATTGGGCCAACGCGCAGAACCAGGCGATCGCGACCGCACGGGCGATGGTCGGTCTCGACAGCCGCTACGAAGCGCCGTCCTGGTTCTGGTCGGATCAGTTCGACGCGAACATTCAGGTGGTCGGCCATCCGGCCTGCGCCAACGAGATCATCCGCGGCGATGCCGGATCGGCCCGCTTCAGCGCGATCAGCGTCCGGGATGGCGAAGTCGTCGGCGCGGTCAGCGTGAACAACGCCAAGGACATGGCGATGCTGCGCCGCCTCGTGGCATCGCGCAAGAAGGTCGACCCCGCCGCACTCGCCAACCCGAATTTCGATTTGAAGCGCGCCCTCGCCTGAAGAAGGGCCGTCCCAAGGAGGAGGAAACCATGCAACATCAAAGCGATCCCGCTATCCTGATCGATCAGGCTGAGAAGACCTTCAAGGTCGCACGGCGCAACTTCACCGATCCGGACATCTTCCGTGCGGAGAAAGACCGCATCTTCGAACATTGCTGGCTGTATCTCGGCCACGCCTCGGAGCTACCCAAGCCCGGCGATTTCATCAGCCGCACGGTTGCGGGCCGCAGCATCCTGCTGAGCCGCGACAGCAAGGGCACGCTGCGCGCGCTGCTCAACACCTGCCCGCACCGCGGCGCACAGGTCTGCCGCGAGCGGAAGGGCAACGCCAAATCCTTCCAGTGCTTCTACCACGGCTGGGTGTTCGGTGCCGACGGCAAGCTCCGCAGCCAGCCCGGCGAAGAATCTTACGCTGCGGATTTCAAGCAGCGCGACTCTTCGAACATGCAGCCGGTGCCGCGGTTCGAGATCTATCGCGATTTCTGCTTCGTCGCGTTCGACAAGGACATCGTTCCCCTCGTCGACTATTTGGCCGGCGCCAAGGAATATCTCGATCTGGTGTGCGACCAGGCCGATGCCGGGCTGTCGATCA
This sequence comes from Rhodopseudomonas sp. AAP120, assembly GCF_001295845.1. Lineage (GTDB taxonomy): Bacteria > Pseudomonadota > Alphaproteobacteria > Rhizobiales > Xanthobacteraceae > Rhodopseudomonas. The sequence goes on from NZ_LJIC01000137.1 coordinate 34,311, forward strand.
TCGGCGGCACCCAGGAATACTCAATCCGCGCCAACTGGAAGCTGCTGACCGAAAACAGCATCGACGGCTATCACGCGGTCACCACTCATGCGAGCTACTTCGACTACCTGATGAACACCACCGACGGCCTGTCCGGCGGCATGGGCGGTGGTTACGGCTACGATCTCGGCAATGGTCACGCCGTGCTGGAATACGCCGCGCCGTGGGGCCGCCCGGTCGCCCAATGGATCCCGTCATGGGGCGAGGACGGCAAGCGTGAGATCGAGCAGCTGCACCGGACGCTGACCGAGCGCCACGGTCGCGAACGCGCCGACCGCATCGCGCTCAAGAACCGTAACCTGTTCATCTTCCCCAATCTGGTCGTCAACGACATCATGGCCTTGACGGTGCGGACCTATTTCCCGATCGCGCCCGACTACATGCTGATCAGCGCCTGGGCGCTCGGACCGAACGACGAGTCGGCTTGGGCCCGCAAATATCGACTGAACAATTTCCTGGAGTTTCTCGGACCCGGCGGCTTCGCGACACCTGACGATGCCGAGGCGCTCGAGCACTGCCAGCGCGGCTTCAACAACGCCAAGGAAGCGCAGTGGAACGACATCTCCAAGGGCATGGGCAAAGATCGCCCCGCGCACAATGACGAGTTGCAGATGCGCGCCTTCTGGACGCGCTGGAACGCCATGATGTTTCCGGAGCCGGTGCCCAGCCTCAAAGGCGTGGCGGCGTAAGGAGGGATGGCCATGAACACGATCGAACGCAGCAAGGTCGAAGACTTTTTGTTTCACGAGGCTGATCTGCTGGATCAGTGGCGATTGCCGGAGTGGCTCGAACTGTTCACCGACGACGCGACCTACGAGGTGCCGTGCACCGACCTGCCGGCCGATGCGTCGTCCGACGTCAGCCTGTTCTACATCGCCGACGACCGGTTCCGGCTCGGCGAGCGCGTCAAGCGGCTGATGAAGCGCACCGCACATGCCGAGTTCCCGCACTCCAAGACCAGTCGTCTGATCGGCAACGTCCGGATCTGCGAGAGCGACGACGACAGCCTGCGGGTGAGCGCCAAGTTCCAGACCTATCGCACCAAGGATGGCACCACCGACGTGTATTTCGGCACGGCGAACTATCGGTTGCGACTCGATGGGGACCGGCTGCAGATTCGCGACAAGCGCTGCCTGTTGGCCGGAGACGGCCTGCGGCCGAGCGGCCGCATCTCGATCGTGTTGTGAGCCGGCGGATGACGGATCGCTTCTCCGGACAGGTCGTGGTCGTGACCGGTGCCGCCAGCGGCATCGGCGCGGTCATCGCCCGCCACTTTGCCGAACAGGACGCAGCGCTCGTGCTGTCCGACATCGACGGCGCCAAACTAACAGCCAGCGCCGATGCGCTGGCTGCGGCGGGCCACCGCAAACCGATGATCCATGTCGGCGACCTGGCGAAGGAGGACGTCGCCGGCAAGCTGATCGGCGATGCCGTCGAACTGCACGGTTCGATCGATATCCTGGTCAACAACGCCGGCGGCGGCATCATCAAGCCATTCCTGGATCACACGCCGGACACATTGCGGACCACCGTGGACCGCAACCTCTGGACCGCGCTGTGGTGCACCTGGCACGCGGTGCCGATCATGAAGGCGAAGGGTTATGGGCGCATCGTCAATATCGGCGCCGACTCGGTCCGTAACGGCCTTTGGGACCACGCCGCCTACAATGCCGCCAAGGGCGGCGTGCATGCGATGGCGACCGGCCTCGCCCGCGAATTCGCCACCAGCGGCATCACGGTGAACGTCGTCGCGCCCTGCATCGTCAATACACCCCAGGTGCAGCAGGCGTCCGCGACGGTCCCTCACCTGATCAAGAAGTTCGTCGATGTCGTTCCGATGCAGCGGCCCGGCGAGATGGATGAGATCGCCTCGATGGTGACCTATCTGGCATCGAAGGAGGCGTCGTTCGTCACCGGCCAGGTGATCAGCGTCAACGGCGGAAGCACGATGCTATGAACACGATCGCATCCACCGACATCCAGGTCGGCACCATGTCGGACTTTCCAGAGGGGGAGATCCGGCCGGCGACATTGCCCGACGGCACAGTCGTCGCGATCTACAATGTCGACGGCACGCTTTATGGAACCGCCGACCTGTGCAGCCACGGCGAGGCGTCGCTCTCGGAGGAGGGGATCCTCACAGGGACGACGGTGGAATGTCCTTGGCACTTCGGCACGTTTGACGTTACCGACGGTCGCGCCACCGGCATGCCCTGCACCGTTGCGCTGAAGACTTACACCGTCAAAATTGCCAATGGAAATGTCTATGTCGAATCCCGATAAGCCGCGATCGACGCGGCCACGTTCCCAATCGCTGTCGGCCTCCCCGCCACGTCAGAAACTGCAGTCCAGGCGAAACAGTTCGACCGGCGCCAGCTACGCACCGCGGCGGACCCAGGCGGAGCGCAGCGAAACGACGCGGACCCAGCTGATCGAGGCAGCCATCAAGCTGGTTCGGGCCAACGGCCTGAGCGGACTGCGGACGGTAGAGGTGGCGGAGCTCGCCGGCGTGTCGCGCGGCGCGCTGATGCACCATTTCAAGAGCAAGCACGATCTGGTGGTGGCCGTGATCCGCCACGTCAACGAGATCTCGCGCGTCGAGAGCGCCCGGCGTGCGACGCTTGCGAAGCGAGCCGACAAGGATCCGATCAAGGGCATCATCGAGGACGCCCACGACTTCTACTTCGGCGATTACTTCTTTATCGAACTGGCGATCGCGATGAGTGCGGACGCCGAGTCGCGGGTCCTGAAGCGGGAGACGTTCCAGACGTCGCGCACGAGCCGCTTCTCGGTCGAGGCGGCGTGGATCGAGGCGCTGGTGGCGACAGGCATTCCCAAGCAGGTGGCCGAAAACGTGCTCGCCCTGACGCTCAGCGTGGTCCGCGGCTTCTCCGTGCGCATGTTGCTGCAGCGCGATCCCGAGCAATTCAGTCATCTGCTCAAGCTCTGGCACAGCATCCTGCGGCACTATCTCGACAGCGAGCTGGCGCCCTCCTCGAAGAAACGTGGTTCGTGATGGCACCAGTTCCGACAGACGGCGGTCCCGAGATGAAGCTGTGCTACGTCCGGCTGGGCCTGCGCGAACCCGCCGCCGCCGCCGCCTTCGCCAGCGACATTCTCGGCTTGCAGCCGGTGCCGAACGACCTGGGCTGTCATCTGTTTCGATCCGACCAGCGCGCTCATACGCTTTGCCTGTCCGACGACAGCGAACCTGTCGTGATCGGCATCGAGTTGCTGACGGATGAACTGGAGCCGATCGGCGACGCGATCCGGGCCGCAGGTTTCGAGGTCAAGGTCGCGAGCGATGACGATTGCCACCGGCGCGCCGTGCGGCAGGCACTGCTGGTCCGAGATGCCAGCGGAAACGCGATCGATCTGGTCAGTCGCCCATTGGTCAGCGGACGACGCTACTTTCCCAGCCGCGATGCCGGCGTGACCGGGTTGCAGGACGTTGGGCTACGCAGCCGCAACGTGGCGGAGGATCTGAAGCTGTGGACGGCGATCCTCGGCGCCCGCGTGAGCGATTGGGCCGGCGACGCCGCCTACATCAAGATCGACGAAAAGCATCATCGCATCGTGCTGTACCCGTCCGACCGCGCCGGGCTGGTCTATGTCGGCTACGCGGTCGAGAGTTTAGACGCGATCATGCAGAACCACTATTTCGCCCAGGAGCGGCAGATCAAGATTCTGCACGGCCCCGGCCGCGAGCCGGCTTCGGGCCAGATGTTCGTGCGGTTCGCGGGGCCGGAGGGCCACGTCTTTTCCTACGGCTACGGCATGAACGACATCACCGCCAGGCACCGCTGCCGGCAGTTCTCGCCCGTGCCGTCGTCGCTTTGCGAATGGGGAAGTGACGGCTCGGAGATCCCCGAGTTTCGCCGCTTGGTGGGCTGATACTGAAAGGACACGACCATGATCGAACTCAAGGACGTCGCTTATGCGCGTCTCGGTACGCCCGATCTCGAAGACGCTGAATCCTTCGCGACGTCCTGCCTCGGCCTGCAGGTCGCCGAGCGATCCGGCAAGGCGCTACATCTGCGGTCCGACGATCGCGCCCACACGCTGTGCTACTACGACGGCGATCCGTCGGAACAGACGCTGGGATTCGAAATTGCCGACGAGGACGAGCTATCCTCCGCGGCCACGACCCTGGAAACGATCGGTCATCCGGTTCACGTCGGCACCGAGTCCGAGTGCGCGGTGCGCAAGGTGAAGGCCTTCATCGGATTCAAGGATCCGAGCGGCAACAGCATCGAACTGGTGGTGCGGCCGGAGCGCCTCGGCCGCCGATATTTCCCGACGCGCGATGCCGGCATCACCGGCTTCAGCCACGTCGGCCTCAACTCGACCAACCCGCGCCGCGATGAGGCGTTCTGGACCAAGGTCTGCAACGCGCGTGTCAGTGACCGGATCGGCGACATCGCGTTGATGCGCGTCAACGCCATCCATCACACCGTCGCGCTGGCGCCTGCCGCCGGGCCCGGCATCCAGCACATCAATCATCAGGTGCAGAGCAACGACGACGTGTTGCGCTCCTATTATCACCTGTCCGAGCAGCGCGTTCCGATCGTGTTCGGCCCGGGACGTCATCCGACGTCAGGCGCCCGCTTCCTCTACTTCAAGGGGCCGGACGGAATGGTGTTCGAATATTCGGTCGGCGTCGACGAGATCGAGGATGAAGCCACGCACCGTCCGCGCCAGTTCGGATTCGAGCCGTCCAGCCTGTGCATGTGGGGCTCGAAATCTCAACGGATGGCGCGTTGACGGCCTGACGAGAGGTTCATCGGGGCGGCGGTCGCGCCGTCCCGCGTCCGAGGCTGGTCGCGCGGCGCCGCCCCGAATACACCCGCCGTCAAACTCACCGGCCGCGCCGTCGTCCCAGCCGAGCAGCTCGCAAATGTCTGTTCGGTGTGCAGGCCGACCGTCGTCACGGCCCATAGGCTGGATGTATCAGGGCGATCGAAAACTGCGCATCTTGCATGGTCGTAGACCAGAGGGCCCAACATGCAATCTGTCAGCGACACGTGGATGCGCAGCCCCTGTCACTCACCCCCGCCCGCAGCCGGGCTCGTAAACCCATAAAGGAAAAGATCCACGATGGTGTCGGCAAACTCGGTCGGGCTTAGTCCACGGGCCGGATCGAACCACGTGTGGCTGAAGTTGAGAATGCCAAACAGCATCATCGTGTAAACGGTTTTTGTCCGCTTCGCGATCTTGCGCTGCTTGTCCAATCGGATCAGAAGCTCCGAAATGATATCGACGATCTGTCGCTCCAACGATTTGATCGACGTCTGCTCGGCTTCGCTGAGAAACGCCATATCGTTGAGGATCAGCCGCTGCTCGTTGGGCGAACGGGCATTGAGTTCGACGATCGCGCGGATCGCGGCGCGAAACTGAGCGAGCGTATCCGTCTCGGCTGCGATCGCATCCTCGACATCCGCGATCATGCGCCGCACATGGGCATCCAGGATCGCGAACAGGATCGCTTCCTTGGATTGGAAGTAGTGATAGAGAGCTCCGCGGGACAGCCGGCAGGCGTCCGCGAGTTCGGCGATCGACGCCCGCATATAACTCTGGCGGGCGAATAGTTCGCAAGCGACGGTCAGAATTCCGTTCTGGATGTCGTCGTAATTTTCTGAGCGGGTGCGCGCCATTCCAGCCTTTCGGGCCGTCCGACGGCGAGTCGGACGGGTTGCCTGTTCGGGCCTCCGTTACGCGCGCCGGGCGGCCAGCGCAATCATTATCGAACGGACGACCGGACTGCTCAAAGCTGCGAGCTGGCCCGCGCAAGAGATTCAGCACGAACACGAGACAGGCGAGATGACCTGGCGGTCATGGCGGCTGGCTCACCGGCCGCGGAAATCAGGACGTCGCTTGTTGGCGAACGCCACCACTCCCTCCCGCGCGTCATCGGTTCGCGCGGCGAGGACGATGGACTCGCATTCGTCGCCGAGTTGCTCCCTCAGACTGGTTTCGTGGGATTGGCGAAGCAGACGGCGCATCGCGCCATACGCCTTGGTCGGCCCGGCGGCGAGCTTCTTGGCGAGACCGAAGACTTCGCTTTCCACTTCGCCATCAGCCACGACCCGGCTGACGATGCCATAAGCGAGCGCTTCGTCGGCGGTCAGACGGCGGTTCAGCAGGAAGAGCTCTTGCGCCCGGCGCATGCCGACCATCCGGGGCAGAAACCAGGTGTTGCCACCGTCCGACGTCAGCCCCAGCGCCGCATAGCCGAGCGCGAACCGGGCATCATGGGCTGCGACCACGATGTCGGCGGCATAGAGAAGGCCTAAGCCTCCCCCTGCGGCAGCGCCCCGAACGGCTGCGATGACAGGCGCATCGAAGCTCGTCAACCTCTCGATCGCCAGATGATATGCATCGATCATCGAGCGCAAACGTCCGGGCAATCGATCGGGCTCGGTGCCGGCGAACAACGCCACATCCCCGCCCACGGTGAAATTCGCCCCTGCCCCCGCCATGACGATGGCGCGAACCCCGCTCGCATCGGCGATCGTCTTCACGGCCGCGTTCAAGTCCGACGCCATCGCTTCGTTGATGGCGTTGCCCTGATCCGGGCGGTTCAACCGAAGCGTGGCGATGCCTTCGACAATGTCGAGCTGCACTGCGCTCGACGCTCCGGCTGCATCGCGCCAACGCGCCGTGTCGGTGTATTGCCGAAGCGCGCGGATCTGCTCGCCGTCGAACGTCAAGATATGCGCGAACGCAGCGTCGAGCGGCCCGCCGCTTCTCCCGCGTCCGCGGTAACGACCAGTCACCAACAATCCGTCGGCGCCGATCTCGCGGAAGCTGTCCGGCTCGGCGCGGGCTTCGAAATGCCGGGCGATTCCGCCCCAACCATTCCGACGCATCGCAGCCGCGCCATCGTGCGTGCCGCCGATGTCGAACGGCATGCCCTCGGCGATTTCTCCGACGAATTCCGGATGCAGAAGCTGATCGAGCTGCTGACGGTCTCCGCGAGACAGCGCGTCGTACAACGAGCGCGCGAGATCCGCACGAGTTCTGACTTGCATGGACGGCCTCTCTCCACGGGGCGAATGCGGTGAGCTTTGTTATAGTGGGAGGGCCGGTGCGACGGCCCTCCGGCGCGATCACCCTACGGCGCGATCGCGTCCCTCCCAGTACGGGCCGCGCAGCTCGTGCTTCAGCAGCTTGCCGGCCGCCGACGTCGGCAAGGCGTCGCGGAATTCGACGCTCACCGGACATTTGTAACCGGCGATGTATTGGCGGCAATGCTCGCGCAATTCTGCCGACGTCGCCTCGGCACCCACTCGCAGAACGACGACGGCATGCACCTGCTCGCCCCACCGCGCGCTGGGAATGCCTATCACGGCGCAACTCGCGATCGCCGGATGACGCGCCAGCGCATTCTCCACCTCGGCGGAATAGACGTTCTCACCGCCGGAGACGATCATGTCCTTGAGGCGATCCACGATGAACAGATATCCTTCGTCGTCGACGTAGCCCATGTCGCCGGACCGCAGCCAGCCGTTGCGAAAGGCGTCGTTAGTTTCCCGCTCGCGATTCCAATAGCCGATCATCACGCCGATGCCGCGGGCGACGATCTCTCCCACCGTTCCCACCTCGGCCTCGACGCCGTCCATGCCCTGAATTTGCATCTCGATGCCCCACGCCGGGCGTCCGGCGGAGCGCAGCCGCGCCTTGTCGGCGGCGTTGTGCGAGCGATGACAATGTGGCGGCAGCACCGTGTACGGCCCTCCGGTCTCCGTCATGCCGTAGCCCTGATAGAAGTCGACGTGAGGCAGCGCCTGCAGAAGTCGACCGAGCAGTTCCTCATTAATCGGGGAAGCGCCGTAAACGATCTTGCGCAGGCTGCCGAGGTCGAACTCGCCGAACCCCGGATGTTCGATCAGACGCTGCAGCATGGTCGGCACAAGCAGCGTGAAGGTGACGCGTTCCTTCGCCATGGCACGCAGCACGACTGAGGGCTCGAACGCCTCCACGTAAACGGTCCTGCACCCGCGCACCAATGCCCGGATGAGGATGCACATGCCGGCCTGGTGAAAGATCGGCGCGACCGCGAGCACGACCTCATCTGACGCGTAGGCGACGTCCAGCAGATTGCAGATCGCGTTCCCCAGAAGTGCGTTGTGACTCAGCATCACGCCCTTCGGAAACCCGGTGGTGCCGCCGGTGTAGAACACGCCCGCGAGATCATCGCCTCCCCGCCGCGCATCTTCGGCCGGCTGCGCGGCGCGCATCAGCTGTTCGGCGTGCAGCACGCCGTCGGGAGCCTCACCGTCGCCGACATAAACGATCGTCCGCAGCGATCGGCTCAGCGTACGAAGATCGTTGCACCACGACAGGAAGTGATCATCGACCAGCAGGATATGGGTGTCGCAATCGTCCAGAGAGAACGCGACCTCGGCCGCGCTCCATCGCGTATTCGCCGGATTGAGGGCGCCGCCACCCCACCAGACGCCGAGCATGTATTCGAGATAATGGTCGGAATTCAGCGCCAGCATCCCGACGCGATCGTCTTTCGCCATGCCGATCTGCTGCAGCACCGCGGCGAGACGCGCGGTGCGGTCCGCGAGCTCTCGCCAGGTTCGGCGCCGATCGCCGAAGGTCGTCGCCACCGCGTCAGGTGCCGACCGCATCTGGCGATGGAGTCCATCGGTCAAATTGAGCTTCATCTTGTCGTCCTCCCTCGAATCGATCACGCGAGCTCGGGACCTGGCGGACCGGCTCCGCGATCATCAGCCCTCTTGCCGGGGCTCATTTATTAGACCGACGCGTCGGTCTTTATCTTGCGCCGCGATGTCCGCCGGGTCGGCGAACGCCGCTGCTTATCAATGTAGCCTTCCCGTCACATCGGACCGCGCAGGGATATCGCCCTCCTGCCGCGCAACGACGGGAAAGATCGGGCCGTCCGATCAGATCAGAAAGGAGATCGTGTAGATAGGCTTGTTGTTATTCACCAGCACGACCTTCTTGTAGACGATCTTGAGAGCGCCTTGCTGCCGACGGAGTCGGTAGCAGCAGCGCGCCGCCCACATCGTATCTCCACGCAGATTGGTCTCGAAGATCTGACTGTTGCAGGCGACGCCGATGTCCTGCCCCTCGGACTGCAACAATTCGACATTGCCGATGATGCGCGCGAGCTGCGATGGCGGGGTTTGCGAATGGCGGCGTCCCGTTTTCAACTGACGCACACGGAGCGCGATCCGGGATCGATTGTCGTAGATCAGCGACATCTGCCGTTCCGGGTCGGTGTCGGCGCCGTTGGCGGGCACCCAATACACCGCGTCGTCGGTCCACAGCGCCTCCCACGCATCGTATTCATGCGTGTCCTGCAGGCGCGCCTCGCGATAGAGAAACTGGCTCACTTCATGATGGAGGTCGGCGTCGACCTCGGTGGCGTAGCTCAGATCCCGGCCCGTCCACTGCTTCAGGATATTGTCCGCAGGGCGTTCGCTCGTCTCGGCATCCATCAGCAGGCCTCCATCAGTGCGCGGTAGTGCTTCCAGATCTCCCGCGACGGAAGATCGTCGGTCGAATGCCCAATGAGGAAGCCGTCCTCGTCGCGCCGTTCTCGATGCTCGCCGCGCTTCAAATAGAGATACTCCGGCGCGCGAATTTCGAGCCCCCGTTGGTTTCGCTCGTACATCTCGGTGTCGTCAGCGAGCAGGAAGCCGGCCGGCCCCACGGACCCCATCGTCTGTTGCCTGAGTCGCCGGTTGATCTCCGGCGAGTCCTTGAATTGAATGGCGGTAACGTGCTGGATCGACTCGACTGCCGAGACCGGCTGAATGACGAAGATCTGAATTTCGGCGATGAACAGATTGGGAAAGATCATGACGTGCGGCATCCCGTCGATCATGATCTGCCGGGCGCGCTCATCGCCATAGGCCGACTGCATCTGCGCGGTGTATTCGGGCAGCTTGTCGGCCGTGGTCCCGAACCAGCTCATCGGTTGATCGCGGCGGCGGAATTCCGGACGCGGGTCGACCTCGGTGTGACCGTTGCCGAGCGCACGCGTGACGGCGACGGCGTCGTTCCCATAAAGGCTGCCGATGGCGCTATCGGCGACCGAGAAGATCGAGGAGTGCACGAAGGCGGGGTGATAGCCGTCGCACTCATTCTCCAGGATGAACTTCCAATTGGCTCGCGCGCGATGCCGCAGGAAGCCGGCGCTGAGGTCCAGTTCGCTGGTCGGCGAATTTTCGCAGGCTTGATCGAGCGTTCGGCGTGCGCCGCCGAGATGCTCCTCGAGCGACGGCCCATCCTGCGCCATCGAAGCGAACACGAAGCCGCGATAACTCGCGACGCGCGGCACCTTCGCCAGACCAAGTCCTGACTTGTCCGTCCCGGCGTATCCTTCGGGGAAAGCGTAGTTCATCAACCTGCCGTCGTTCGCGAACGTCCAAGAGTGATACGGGCAGGTGAACGACTTGCGGTTTCCCTTGTCCTGCACGCAGACCGCGTTGCCGCGATGAGGGCAGCGATTGAGCAGCAGGTTGATCTCACCGTGCTGATTGCGGACCATCAGCACGGGCATCGGGCCGATCGACTTGGTGACGAAATCGTTAGTGTTGGGCACCTCGCTTTCGTGCCCGACATAGACCCAGGTCTTGAACCAGATCTTCTCCAGCTCCTCCTTGAAGATCACTTCGTCCGAATAGAGGGAGCCATGAACCATTCCTGGCCGAATGAGGGTTTCCCAAGGGCTGTGCAGACCACCGTCCATCGGCGCTTCTCCCGTCGTCTCTTTATAATCCGGACAGTCGGTCTATAAATAGAACGCAAACAATTGTCAATCGCTGAGACCACCGGGAGCGGACTTCTACGTGACAAACGTCAGCGGTTATCAGCTTCGATCGAGTTTACGGGCGCGCGCCTTGCTGCCGCGAGCTGTTGAACCTTCACGCTCCCGCGACCGATCAGCCGGCCCCTCGGCCAGAACGCCGTCGAGATAGAGCCGTGCGATCCGATCACATAGTTCGCGAGGCTTCATCTTTCCTCCAGGCCGGAACCAGAGATCGGTCCAGTTCAGCATTCCGATCAGCAGCATGGCATAGGGCGCATAGACTTCGTCGGGCATCCCAGGATTGACCGCACGTAGCAATCCGCTGAGCGTCCGCCTCACCTTCCGCTCCAGCTTAAGGACCTGCGCACGCTTCTCGGCGGGAAGGAACTTGGCATCGTTCATGGCGCTGACATGGCGTTGCCGCGATTGAGCGGACTTCGTCACGAACACGTCGATGAAGCGCTGAAGCTGGTCCTCCGGCGATTGGCTTTCACTGAGCGCTTGGTCGATGTCCGCCAGAAGACGTTCGAGATGATCGATCAGCAGCGCCAGCAGCAGGTCGTCCTTGGTCGGGAAGTAGTGATACAGCATCGACTTGGTCGCGCCGCACAGCTTGGCGACATCCTGCAGCTTGGCGCTCGGGTAGCCTACCTTCGCAAACAGAGTCGCGGCACTGTCGAGGATCGCTCGATATTTGTCGTCGTAATTGTCGGCTCGAACGCGTGGCATCTTGGTCCCCCAATATCGCGTTTGCCATCGCAGCGTCCGGCCTGGAGCCGACCATCTGAGGCATCGGTCAGCGCGCGCCAGCGGCTGAGCGCGTTGACATAAACCGTCTCGTCGGTCTTATAACTTGCCACAGATCAAACATGCAGGTCATCTTGCGAGTGGACGCAACATTGCCCTGCCGACCGATCGGTGAACGAGCAAAGGCGGGTTCGATCAGGCCGAATTCTGATCAGTGCGACGCCGGCAGGACGGGCGACGACCGTCCGAACACCAGCCAAGCTTCGACCGACAATCGTGGAAGGACGATCATGCAGCCCGAAACTGCGACGCCTGCGCCAGCCCGCTTGAACTTTCCCTTTCCTGAGCCACCGCGGTTCGGCGAGGTGACGGAGGTGCGTCCCGGCCTGCTCTGGCTGCGTCTGCCGCTGCCGTTTCAGCTCGATCACGTCAACATCTATCTCATTCAGGATACGGACGGCTGGGCCATCCTCGACACCGGCTTGTCGGAAGATGAAGCGCTCGCGGTTTGGGACGGCTATTTCGACGGTCCGCTGGGTGGACTGAAGATCACGCGGATCGTGGTGACGCACCACCATCCCGACCACATCGGGCTCGCGGGATGGCTGTGCAAACGCTTCAAGGCGCCGCTGCTGACCAGCCTGTCGAGCTACATGAGCTGCCGGATCATCTCCCTCGACCCCCAGGCCTTCGAGTCGCCGGCGAACCGGCTGTTCTACGAGAGCCACGGCATGGACGACGATGCGGCGCGGATCGTCAGTACCCAGGGTCACGAATACTTGCGGCAGGTCGGCCCCCTGCCCGACACGTTTCTGCGCCTGGTGATGGGCGATACGCTGACGCTCGGCGACAGAAATTTTCGCGTGCTCACCGGCGATGGTCATTCCGCCGAGCAGGTCATGCTTTACTGCGAGAAGGACCGGCTGCTGTTCGTGGCCGATCAGGTGCTCGAGCGGATTTCGCCGAATGTCGCCGTCTGGGCGGGTGAGCCGGACGGCGATCCGCTCGGGCATTTCCTACGCAGCCTCCGTTTGCTGGCGAGCCAGATCCCCAACGACGTGCTCGTGCTTCCCGGGCACCGGCGGCCGTTCTACGGCCTTCATGAACGTACGCAGGAGTTGGTGCAGCATCACGAGACTCGCTGCCGTGTGCTCGCGAATGCCTGCGAGACCGGCGCCCATTCGGTCGCGGAGCTCGTTCCACTGCTGTTCAGCCGTCCGCTCGATCCGCACCAAATGGGGTTCGCCTTCGCCGAAACGCTCGCACACGCCAATCGGCTAGTGCGCCAAGGGATCCTCGACGTCGTCTCGCGACACGATCGCTACGCCTTTACTGCAAGGCGCTGACGGCCTCGTCTCGAGGATGAGCGTGGCCGGCGGCGAGTAAGGCCAGCGCCTTGTTAGCAGCCTCGCGCCCGGTGAAGGCACAGGCCTGTGTCCCGCCGTCGCCATAGTCTTTCACGGCGTCGCCGACATGCCAAAGATTGGCGAGCGGCGTCTCTTGCGGCATGTCGAAGCCCGCGCAGGAGCGCTGCGCCGGCCAGTCGCCCTTCATGACGCGAACCGACAGCATCTTGGCCCCGGCGAATGCCGGAAACAATTCGCGAAGATCCGCCAGCGACGCCTCGATCTCGGCCTCTTCGTCGAACTCGCCGATCGCCGGCCGCGGCACGGCGTAAGCGACGTACTGATACCAGCCGGCGGGAGCGAGCTCGGGGCAAGTCGCGGTCAGCTCCCCCATGTTGCACAGCCGCCGGGTTTTGCCGAATGTCACCAAGCCGGGCACATCGAGAAGCCGTTCGCGTGTTGCGAAGTTGATGACGATGTTCGCAGCCGGCTTGGGAAGCACCTTGGCCTGCTGGAGATAGGCCTCTCCCATCGCCTCTGCGCCAGGGAGAGATGCCGTCGCTGCCGGGCCGATATTGCTGATCACCACCGAAGGCACAACCGTCACGGAGGAGCCGGCGTGGTCGATCGTCACCGCGACGATGCGGCCGCCGCGAACGTCGAGGCCGGTCACGGTCGCTTGCGTCCAGACCTGGCCGCCGCGGCCGCGGATCCCCTCGGCCAAATCGTTCCACAATCCGACGGTCCCGCGCGGGCAGAAGCCGAACCGCTTGAAGGCGCCTTTGACTGCGAAGTAAGTGAGAAATGCGCGCGCCGGCAGTTCGTCCGCGTTGACGGCGAAGATGGCTGCGCAAAGATTGCGGAAGATCGCATGCACGGTGGCGTTGGTGGTGTATTGCTCGAGCCATTGCTTCGTCGTCAGCTTGGCCTCGGGAAGGTCGCCGGCGCGGGCATCGGAGAATTTCGCCCCGATCTTCGCAGCCTGCTTGGTGAATGTACCCAGCAACATGCCCCAACCGCCTTTGGCGACGTTGATGACCTTGCCGTCGATGAAGAATACGGTGGCGGGGTTGGGTTCGCGAATGTCCAGCGGAACGCCGAGCAAGTCGAACGTTTCCTCGAAGACCCCACCGCGTTCGATCGCGATCGCGCCGACATTGACGATGTGGCCGTCGATGACTTCGCTGGAGGCGCGGCCGCCCAGGCGGTCCAGACGTTCGGCGACCAGCACGGACTTGCCGGCCGCGACCAGACGCGCTGCAGCCGTGAGGCCGCCGGCGCCGGCACCGATCACGAGAGCATCGACATGCAAGGCTGATGTATCAGTCAAGTAAGCCTCCTGGCTGTAGTGGCCACACGGGTCAGGTCCAAATGCTCGGCGACGTCGGGCCCTTCGATGCCTGCCACGCGCCAAGATGCCGCCCGTCCATCACTCGGTCTTCGCTGCCGGAGCGAGATGACGGGCGATGAAGTGTCCGCCGGCAGCGATGGCCTCGTGCGCCTGAGGCAGATCGCCCGCGAATTGTTGAAACACGTGAATCATCCCGGGCCAGATTTCGAATTGCACGGGCGCTCCCTCGGCTTGCGCGCGCATCGCGAAATCGACGGTGTCGCTGACCAGCGTTTCGCGTTCGCCGACCTGAAGCAGCATCGGCGGCAATCTGCCGAACAGATCGCGCGGAGCGTGCAGCGGCGACCATCGCGGATCGTCGGCTGCGCGATCCGCTCCCAGCGCCCCCTGCGCCATCGCCAGAATGAGATGGCGCTGGTGAATCGGATCGAGCTCGGAGCGCTCGGTGTAGCTGGCGCCCGACGCGGTCAGGTCGGTCCAGGCCGACATCAGATATGCGGCCGCCGGGCTTGGCTTCCCGTCTTTCAGCCGCGACAGCATCGCCGAAATCGCAAGACCGCCGCCTGCGGAATCACCCGCGACAGCCGTGCATTCCGGAGCAATGCCGATCTGCTCCAACCAATCCAGCACCGCCACGGCGTCGTCGATCGCCGCAGGCAGCGGATGCTCCGGCGCCAGCCGATAATCGACGCCCAGCACCTGCACGCCGGCCGCCGTCGCCAGCCGCGCCATCAGGTCGCGATGCGACGCCACGGAGCCGACACGATAGCCCCCGCCGTGCAGATAGATGATCACGGCGTCTCTTCGCGTGCCGGCAGGCCTGATCCAGTGACAAGGAACAGGGCATGCGGCGACCGGTTCGACCTCCGCATCGACCTCAACGTCGAACAGAGCGTCCCAGTCGGCGCGCATTTGCGACACCGGCGTATCGCGTCGCCACCGCGAGTACACCGCGCGGACTCTGGCGACCACAGTATCGATCGGGTCTTGCGTCACGCGCCGCACCCCATGCCGCCTGACACGCCGAGAGCTTCGCCCGTGATGTAGCCAGCCTCCTCGGAGGCGAGGAATGCGATGGTGGCCGCGACCTCATCGGAGGATCCGAGGCGGCCCAGCAACGTCGCCGAGGTCATCGCCGCCATCAGTTTGTCGCCGCCATCGGAAACCGCGCGCCGAAGCATCGGCGTATCGATCGGGCCGGGCGCGATGACATTGGCCGTCACGCCCATGCCGCCGCTTTCGCGCGCGATCGATCGCGTGAACGCGATGACGCCGCCCTTGGCCGCCGCGTAAACGGCGCCACCGCGCGAACCAAGGCGGCCGGCTTCGGAGGCGACGTTGACGATGCGGCCATAGCCGCGCTGCTGCATCGCCGGCAGCAGCACGTGCGTCGTGTTGAGTACGGAGATGAGGTTGATGGCGATCAGCCGCGCCCAATCCGATGGGGCGGTTCGGGTGAAGAAGGCGTGCTGATCGACGCCCGCGCTGTTGACCAGAATATCGAACGGCTCGCGGGCCGCGATCGCCTGGCTCACCGCATCATAGTTCGTCAGGTCGGCCGCGACGAAGGACGCGCCGATCTGCTCGGCCACGCCTTCACCGCGACTCCGATCAAGATCGGCTATCGTCACGTCGATGCCCTGCGCCGCCAGGCGCGACGCCGCAGCAGCGCCGATACCACTAGCGCCGCCGGCCACGAGTGCGCGTCGCTTGCTCCGCCCGGTCATCGATTAGCGTCCGGTGAATTTCGGACTGCGCTTCTCGATCACGGCCGCGAGGCCCTCGCGCGCGTCGGCCATACCGGACAAAATTTCCTGCGCGTGGTTCTCCTCCGGCATGGCGGCTTCGACGCCCTCGCCCAAGCCGTTCCAGAGCAGCCGCTTGGTATTCGCCAGCGCCGCCGGCGCCCCGGCAGCCAAGGTGCGCGCCAGGGTCCATGCCTGGTCGAGGAGTTCGGCGTCCGGCACGACGCGCGTGATCAGGCCGATGTCGCGCGCCTGCGGCGCGTCGATGATCGGATTGAGCATTAGGATTTCCGTGGCGCGGCGAAGTCCAACGAGCTGGGTGAGCGTCACCGTGACCCCGGCGTCCGGAACCATTGCGACCCGGGTAGCTCCGGCAATGAATTTGGCGCTCTCACCGGCGACGACGAAGTCGGACGCGCACACGAGCCCCATGCCTCCACCGCCCGCGGCATATCCCTGCACGGCAGTCACGACCGGGGCTTTCAGGCGGATCAAACTACTTGCGACCATGCCGAGATAAGCGGTGGCCACGCGGATATAGGCGGGCAACTCCGTGCCCTTGGCGAGGAAGGTGTGCACGTCGCCGCCCGCGCAGAAATTGCTGCCCGCTCCTGTCAGCAGAACGACGCGGACGCGATCGTCGCCATGGAGCAGCATGATTGTTTGGTGAAGCGCGGTGAGAAGCTCGACATTCAGCCCGTTAGCGGCTTCGGGCCGATTCAGCCGGACGTGAGCGACGCCATCGGGATGAAGCTCCGCCGTGACCGGCCCAGAGGCGACCAGCAGCAACGAGGCGCCCGTCGTCGTTTGTTCGGTCTGCATGGGCTTCCTCCCGTTCACGCTTGTCGCCACTCTTTGGAGTGATCGTCGCCAAGGGCGGTGATGCCCAAGCCGTCCTTCAATAAATAGTCCGACTAGTCGGATTATGTCAAATGCGCGCTGCTGTGCTCCGCCGCTTGCCGGCGACGTCTTGCGAGCGTCACATCCGCTTGGCGACCTCTTCGAGCATGACCTCGGTCGCGCCACCGCCGATCGTCAAAATCCGCGCGTCCCGGACCATGCGTTCGATCGGAGTTCCGGACATGTAGCCGATGCCGCCATGGAGCTGCAGGCAGGTGTGCACCACTTCCTGCAGTGTCTCGCCCGCCAGCGCCTTCAGCATCGAGACCTCGCGGACGACGTCCTGCCCCTCGTCGATCATCGTCGCGCATTGATAGGTCAACGCGCGGACGGCGGCGGCTTTCGCCGCCACCCACGCCATCTTGTTGCGCACCACGGGCTGATCCCACAGCGATTTCCCGAAAGCCTTGCGCTGACGCAGATAGTCGAGCGTGAGCTGGATGGCTTTTGCACATGCGCCGGAGACGAGCCCTCCGATCACCAGACGCTCGTTCTGGAATGTGCCCATGATGTAGTAGAAGCCGCGCCCCTCTTCGCCCAGCAGCGCATCCTCGGGCACGAACATGTCCTGAAAGAACAGCTCTGCGGTGTCGGAGCTGAGCCAGCCGTGCTTGCGCAGCTTTCCGGACACGGACAATCCCGGCGTGCCGCGCTCGACGACGAACAGCGAGATGCCCCGCGCGCCGCCTGCATCCGGATCGGTCCGGGCAGCGACGATGTAGATGTCGCCGAGAACACCGTTGGTGATGAAGGTCTTGGACCCGTTGATCACCCATCCACCATCGACCCGCGTCGCGCGTGTCTTGAGCCCAGCAACGTCGGAGCCGGCGTGCGGCTCGGTGACGCAAATGACGCCGACCTTTTCTCCCGCGCAGGCCGGCGGCAGGTAGCGGGCTTTCTGTTGCTCGTTGCCACGATGCGCGATGTGCGAGATCGACATGTCGGAATGCACCGTCAGTGCGCTCGCGACACCGCCGAATGACGAGCGGGACAGCTCCTCGGCGAGGATCACGGACGACAACGCGCCTAGTCCGCCACCGCCGTAATCCGTCGGATGTCGCATCCCGAGAAAGCCGAGTGCGCCCATCTCGCGAAAGATCTCCCGCGGAATTTCGCCAGCTTCTTCCCATGACAGCCCCGCCGGCGATATGCGCTCGTCCACGTACCTGCGGAGCTGAGCCCTGAGGAGCGTCAGATCTGCTTCCGGTAGAGCGGGTTCGGCGAATTCGAACATCGTGCGGCCTCCCATGCGACATCGATCTAATTAATAGACCGACGGGTCGGTTTATATTTTAGACGGACGTGCCGCGCAATCAATATCGACGCCCGGCAGAACACGTCCGCAGGAGCCGAGCCGGACCGCTGGAATTAGCTCGCTTGTTTCAGATCGTCGTCGCGAGTTGCAGGCCGGCGGAGACGGACAATCCGTCGAGGTGCAGATCCGGGCCAAAACAGCACCGGAGTGGCTTTGCTCGGTCGCGACTGGCAGGCTTTAATTGTCCCAAGAGCGTAGACTTCATCGCAGAGCCGTCGGCTGACACGCTTCAGCCAACGGCTCCAGTGACGCGGCTTCAGTGTCGGTTTCCGGCAGCGCGAGCAGCATAATCCAACGATCCGGCGGCAGGCTTTGGCCGAGCGCGCCCCGTTCGGTGGTCACGACGATCCGTTCGGCGCACGGCCGCAGCGCGGTGATGCGGTCGACACAGGCCGGTGCCGAGGCCGGACATATCCCGACGAAGCCGCTGCGATCGAGCATGTCGGCCGAAATCCACGGCGTCAGTTCAGGTGTGCCGGCCGAGAACATGCGCGGATGGTCGGTGCTGTAGAACGACACGGTGGCGATCTCCTCGATGTCGCCGACCACAACCCTAAGCGGCGTGCCCACGCGCTCGCGCCACAGGTCGGTTGCAATCTCCGCTAAACGATCCAGCCGCGGCGACAGCGCACGATTCGGTTCGAACAGAACCTTCACCGTCGCGAGCCCCGGCGCCGCCATCAACGCTCCCACCCCGAGCACCAGCAGGATCACCGCCGCCCTGGCCACGGCGCGCAGCGGCACGGCAAGCCGCGGCAGCGCCAGAACGGCGAGCGGGACCAGCGAGAACAACGGGATGGTCCAATCGCTCTTCATCAAGACCGGCATCGCAATGGCGGCGATGAGCGGCCCTATCGTCAACACGGCGACGATGATCCAGATCTGGCGGGCGCGCTCCAGCACGTCCTCCGGGGGCGCCACCACACGCCGAAGCCGCGGCAGCAACACGGCGACTGCGCCGGCCACCAGCACCGGCAGCAGCAGAGCGAAGGCGTGCAGCGTGGAGTCCATGGCATGCCGCGCTGCCGTCCCGCGATCGACCGCAAGGAACTGCGAGGCGTAGCGGAACGGCGTGAAGCCGACCGCAGAAAGCCAGTCGAGATGCGGAGCCATCGCCAGCACGAACACCGCGACCGCGACATAAGGCACCGGCGAGCGGAACAGCCGGTTGCGGTCCGGCCGCGTCACTGCCGCAACCGCGATCGCCACCAGTGCCCACGCGCCCCAGTACTTCGTCATCACCGCGCCGGCGCCGGCGAGCCCGATGACCACGCCCCACAGCGCGGTTCGCCGTTCGGCCGCGACCATATAGGCCCAAACGATCAGCACCACGAACGGCAGCTGCAACAAGTCGGGATTGAACTTGTATCCCTTGAAATTCAGGATCGGGTAGATCATCGCCAGCAGCGTGGCGAGGACGGCGCGCCGGCGATCGACCACCTCTCCGGCCAGCAACCTGATCAGCAAGACGGTGGCGCCGGTGACGGCCATCGCCAGCGCGTAGAACGCCCAATCGCTGGTCGGAAACACGCTGAACCATGCCCGCGCCACCCACCCTGCCATCGGCGGGTGCTTGCCCGAGCCCCAGGCCAGGGTCTGACCCCACGCGAACGCTTCCGTGCTGTCGGAATGCAGCACCTGAGCAAATTTCAGGATGGTCAGCACAGCGACCCACAGCAGCGCATTGCCGAGCACAATCCCCAGCAGCAGCGGCGTCCCGAGTCCCGGATGCAGCAGCGCTGCGGCGCCGCGGCGAAAGGCGCATCGCAAGTAGCAATAGCGGATCACGGCCGGCCGGGATGAGCCCGCGCCCAGATCGCGATGAAGCGCGTCGGCATTCGTGAGAGTCATGGGCTTACGACGACGAACGCGATGCGCAGCGAAGCCGATCGTCGTCCTGCAGGCCGAGCCGAAAATCCGTCAGGTCCGCTTCATGCGCCGGGACCAGGATGACGCGTTTTGCCTCATCCAATCTCATTGCGTCGTCTCCTGCATTGCCGACCTGTGTTTCCAATCGTCTCGCTCATAAAGCCGCACGCCGATGCGTGATCGGACCGGCTGGATGCGGTCCGGTGTCGACGTCGATCACCTCTGGCGTCAGCGAATCGACCTCGCCGTCCCACCCGCCGCCGAGCGCCTTGTTCAGTGCGATGTAGTCCGAGACGATCTTGACCCGGCTCTGCAGCAACGCATCCTCGGCGCCGTAGAGCGATCGCTCGGCGGTCAGCACGTCGAGAAAGCTCGACGATCCGGATCGATACAGCGACTGCGACAGGCTCGCCGCTTGTCGATAGGCCGTGGTCGATGTCGTGAGAATTCGGCTTCGCGCGCGCTCGTTACTCAGCGACACCAGCGCGTCCTCGACGTCCTTCAACGCGGTGAGCACAGACGCCTGGTAGGCCAAAAATTGCTGATCACGCTGCGCCTGCGCGATCTCGACCGCAGCCCGCAGTTTTCCGCCGTTGAAGATCGGCACCGTCAGGGTTGGACCGAGCGACCAGCTGATCGACGAATTTCTGCCGAGATCGCCGAGCTTGGTGCCGGAGGTCGCGATGTTTCCCGCCAAGCTGACGCTGGGATACAGCGCCGCTTCGGCCTGCCCGATCCGGGCGGTGGATTGCGCGTAGCGGCGCTCCGCAAGCCGCACGTCAGGCCGCGTCAGCAGAACGTCGGCCGGAATCCCGGCCGGCACCGGCAGCTTCGGCGCCGGGATCGGCTTCGGCCGCGCCAGAAGTGCCGACAGCGCGGCCGGCGGCCGACCGGTCAACACCGACAGCCGGTGCACGGTTTGGGCGTAGGCCGTCTCGAGCGTGGGAATGACGGCGCGCGTCGCCGCCGCCTGCCCGGTGGCGGTGGCGAGGTCGACGGCCGATGCGGTGCCGGCGGCCAGGCGGTTGCGGGTGATCGTGGTGGTTTCGTCCTGCGACAGCGCGGTGCGATGGGCCAGCGCAATGCGCGCCTGATAACCGCGCGCCTCGACGTAGCTCGACGCGACATCGCCGACGAGCGTCAGCAACACGGCGCGCAGATTCTCGTCCGAGGCATCGATGCCGTAGGCCGCGGCCTCGACGGCCCTGCGGTTGGCGCCGAACAGATTGAGTTCCCAGCTTGCATCGAAGCCCGCCTGATACAGACCGGAAGTGCCGTCCGATCCCACCACCGAAGATGAACCGCCGAGGTTCGGTCGCCCGGGTGCCGCCGATGGATCACCGGTCCCCTTTGCCAGCCGGGCCGAGTCGCTGTTGGCGATCGTCGGAAGCAACGCTCCCACGGCCTGCCGATAACTTGCCCGCGCCTCGCGCACCCGCGCGCTTGCCGTCGCGACATCGAGATTGCCGTCCACGGCCTCGACCACCAGCCGATCCAGGGTCGGATCGCGCAAGCGAGTCCACCAGCGTGGCAACACGGGCGGCGCAGGGGTTGCGACGCCGGCCCGGCTCCACTGCGCGGGCGTCGCGAGAGATGGCGTCTGGTAATCGGGACCGACCGCACATCCACCGAGTAGCACGGCGGCGAGGATCATCAGCGTAGCAAACGACGAAGCTGCGGCAGGTTTCGCGGGCACGCCAGGCGTCGCAGGCGTCTCGGCGGGCGGCGGTGCCTTTGCAGGGTGCAGCGGAATCTCGATGGCGCACCCGCTCAGCGCAGTGGCTGCAGACGCCAGCGACGCGGACGCGGCGAGCAGCACTCCGGCTCTCCGGCAACGCCGAAGCCACCGGCGAGGCCGCATCATCGGCGTTCGGACTTGCATCATTGCTCTGCTCACGAGTCTTTCGGGCCCGAAAGGCCGAGGGCGGCGGACGGGGTCGGAGTCGCGGCGATCTCGGTGGCGGGCGCGCCCTTGAAGACACGCCGGACCACGACGAACAGCAGCGGCACCAAGAAGATGCCCAGTACGGTGGCGGCCAGCATGCCGCCCATCACGCCGATGCCGATCGAGTTCTGCGCCGCCGAACCGGCGCCGCTGGCGACGACCAGCGGCGCCACGCCGAGGATGAAAGCAAACGACGTCATCAGGATCGGCCGCAGCCGCTGCCGCGCGGCGAGCAAGGTGGCGCGGTGCAATCCCAGACCGGCCTGCTGCCGTGCGATCGCGAATTCGATGATCAGGATGGCGTTCTTGGCGGCAAGGCCGATCGTGGTCAGCAGACCGACCTTGAAGTACACGTCATTGCTCTGACCGAGCAGCAGCGCGGCTGCCAGCGCGCCGAACACGCCGACCGGCACCGACAGCATCACCGCGAACGGGATCGACCAGCTCTCGTAGAGCGCGGCAAGACACAAGAACACCACCAGGATGGAGATCGCGTACAGCGACGCCGCCTGATTGCCGGAGAGCTGTTCCTGCCGCGACAACGCTGTCCATTCGTGGCCGAAGCCGGCCGGCAGGCCGGCGACAAGGCGATCGATCTCCGTCATCGCCGCGCCGGAGCTGACCGACGGGGCAGCGTCGCCCTGGATCTGAACCGCGGCCGCCCCGTTGTAACGCTCGAGTCGCGGTGAGCCGAACGTCCAGCGGCCAGAGGCGAAGGCCGAGAACGGCACCATAGCGCCGGCGTTGTTGCGGACGTACCAGAGATTCAAATCTTCCGGCTGCATCCGGAAGTCCGCCGCCGCCTGCAAATAGACTCGCTTGACGCGGCCACGATCGATGAAGTCGTTGACGTAGCTGCTGCCCCAGGCAATCGACAGCGTCGAGTTGACGTCGGCGAGATTGAGGCCGAGCGCACTCGCCTTCTCCTGATCGATGTCGATCGAGAATTGCGGCGTATCGTCCTGCCCATTGGGCCGGGTCCCGCTCAGCAGCCGGCTTTTTCCGGCGGCGCCGAGCAGCTGATAGCGCATCGCCATCAGTCTGTCGTGCCCCGCGCCGTTGATGTCCTTCAGATAGAAATCGAAGCCATTGCTGGTTCCGAGCCCTTCGATCGCCGGCGGCGCCAGCGCGAACACCTTCGCGTCGCGAATGCCGGCGAACACCGCCATGGCACGCTCGGCGACGGCACTGGCGGAGAGGTCGGTGTCTTTCCGTTCGGCGAAGTCCCTCAGACGCACGAAGGCCATGCCGACATTCTGGCCGGCCCCGGAAAACGAAAAGCCCGTCACCGTCATGAGGCCATCCACGGCCTTGGTCTCGTGATCGAGAAAATGGCGGGTGACCTTGTCGAGGACGCGCTCCGTGCGGTCGGTGGTGGCGCCGACCGGCAACTGCACCGACACCATCAGCAGCCCCAGGTCTTCTTCCGGCAGGAACGAGGTCGGCAGGCGGATGAACAATGCGGCGGCGGCGACGATGACGAGCACGAACGCGATCAGCCCTTGCCGCGGACGCCGCAGCATGCCGCGCGCCCCGGCCTGATAGGCATCCGTACCTCGGCCCAACACGTGGTTGAACCATCCGAACATGCCGCGCTTCTCGTCGTGCGGCTTCGGCGGACGAAGAATCGTCGCGCACAGGGCCGGCGTCAGCACCAGCGCCACGATCACCGACAGCACCATCGCGGAGACGATCGTCACCGCGAATTGCCGATAGATCACCCCGACCGAGCCGCCGAAGAACGCCATCGGCACGAACACCGCCGACAGAACCGTGGTGATGCCGATCAGCGCGCCGGTGATTTCCGTCATCGATCGGACGGTCGCCTCGCGCGGCGACAATCCCTCGTCGTGCATCACGCGCTCGACGTTCTCGACCACCACGATCGCGTCGTCGACCAAAAGGCCGATCGCCAGCACCATGGCGAACATGGTCAGCGTGTTGATCGAATAGCCGGCTAGCGCCAGCACGCCGAAGGTGCCGAGCAGCACGACCGGTACCGCCAACGTCGGAATCAGCGTCGCGCGAAAATTCTGCAGGAATACCAGCATCACCACGAAGACGAGGACAATCGCCTCGACCAGCGTGCGGGTGACGTCGCCGATCGAGATCTCGACGAACGGCGTGGTGTCGTAAGGGTAGACGACCTTGACGCCTTGCGGCAACGTCGGGGCTATCTCGTTGACCACTGCCTTGACGGCAGCGGCCGTTTTGATCGCATTGGCGCCCGTCGCCAGATTGATGGCGAGCCCCGTCGCCGGCAGGCCGTTGTAGGTCGACGCGCTCGTATAATCCTCCGCGCCGAGTTCGACAGTGGCGACATCGTTGATGCGCACCATCGATCCGTTGGTATCACTCTTGACGACGATGTTGCGGAATTGCGCCGGCGTCTGCAGCCGGCTCTGCGCGGTGACGGTCGCGTTGAGCTGCTGGCCCTTGCGCGCCGGCAGGCCGCCGAGCTGACCAGCCGAAACCTGGGTGTTCTGAGCCTGGATCGCCGCGGTGACGTCGGCCGGCGTCAACGCATATTTCAGCAGCTTCTCCGGATCGAGCCAGATCCGCATCGCATAGCCGCCGCCGAACAGCTGGGTATTGCCGACGCCTTCGACCCGCTTGAGCCTGTCGTTCAGCGAGCTCTTCACATAGTCGGCGATATCGGTCTCGCTCATCTTGCCGTTGGTCGAGACGAAGCCGACGATCATCAGAAAGCCGTTGGTGGATTTGGTGACCGAGAGCCCCGTGGTCTGGACGATCGACGGCAGCAGCGCGGTGACGAGCTGCAGCTTGTTCTGCACCTGCATCTGCGCGACGTCCGGATTGGCCTTGTTGGTGAAGGTGAGCGTGATATCGGCCTGGCCGCTCGAGGTCGACGACGCAGTCATGTAGTCGAGGTTGTCGAGGCCGGTCATGCCTTGCTCGATGACCTTGGTCACCGAATTCTCGACCGTCTGCGCATCCGCCCCGGGATAGCTGGCGCTGATCTGGATCGTCGGCGGCGCGATCTCCGGATATTGCGACACCGGCAGGGTGGTCAGCGCCAGCAGCCCGCCGAGCATGATCACGATCGCGATCACCCAGGCGAAGATCGGCCTCTTGATGAAGAAGGCGGAGATCATGGCTCGGTCCTGGAGCGGGCGGCGCGCCGTCGCGGCGGCAACCGTCCGAGCACTTCGCCGGTCGTGTCGTCGACCACCACTTCGGCGCCGGAGGCTTTCTGCCCGGGACGCACATGCTGCGTGCCTTCGACGATCACCCGGTCGCCGTCGCGAACGCCGGCACCGATCAGCCAATTGTTGCCGACGCTGCGGATCACGGACAGCACGCGTTCCTCGGCTTTGCCGTCCTTGTCGAGAAACGTCGCGATCGCCTCGCCTTTGGTGTTTCGGGTCACCGCACGCTGCGGCACCAGGAAGCTGTCGGGTGCGACGCCTTCTTCCACCACGGCGCGGGCATACATGCCGGGCAGCAGCAGTCGCTGCGGATTCGGAAACGCGGCGCGTAGCGTCACCGTGCCGGTCGAGGTGCTGACATTGGCCTCGGAGAATTCCAGCTTGCCGGTCAGCGGATAGATCGCACCGTTTTCCAGCTTCAGTTTCACCGCGACATGCGGACCGCTCACCTTCAGCCGTCCGGCGTCGATCGCCTGCCGCAGGTTGAGCAGGTTGGTGCTTGATTGAATGACGTCCACGAAAATCGGGTCGAGCGTGCGAATCGTCGTCAGCAAGCCAGTCTGGCCGGCCGTGACCAGCGCACCCGGCGTCAAGGACGAACGGTCGGTCCGGCCGCCGATCGGCGCTTTGATCGTCGTGTAGTCGAGGTTGATCCTGGCGGTCTCGACCGCGGCTTTCGCGGTGGCCACCTCCGCTTTCGCCTGCGCCAGCGCAGCTACGGCATCGTCGAAATCCTGCTTGCTGACGGCGTTCTGCTTGACGAGACCCTGATAGCGCTCCGACTTGGCCTGCGCGCTGGGCACCGCGGCTTCCGCCTTCCGCAGCGCCGCAACGGCGCTGTCATAAGCCGCCTGGTAGGGCGCAGGATCGATCTGGTAGAGCGACGCGCCTTCGGCGACCTCGCTCCCCTCGGCGAACAGGCGCTGCTGAATGATGCCCGACACCTGGGGACGCACTTCGGCCGTCTGCGAGGCGACGACGCGGCCCGGAAGCTCCGCAGTCATCACCACCGCCTGGGGCCGCAGCGTCACCACGCCCACCTCGGGGAGAGCGACGCCGGCGGAATTGGCGCTGTGATCATTTGCGTGGGGCTTGCAGCCGGCAACCACCGCGGCAAACGTCAGTGCGGCAATCACCGCAATCCTTGATTGGGACGACACGAGTTTACTCTCGAGGGGAGTACGACGGGGCGTCACCCAGCCGGAACGCAGGGCGCATGCATGACGCGAGAGACTTATCCGCGGCGCATTGGCCGCGTGTGGAGACATGGTGGAGGTTTGATGGAGATCGCGGCCCGGCGACTGCCGAAAGCGCCCCACCCATCCAAAATAAATAATAATTTCAAATGACTAGCAGGCACTGAGGGCACGGGCGACGCGGCCGGCGCAGCTCGCCGTCAGCAGGATTTTGGCCGCGATCTTCGCTAACAACACACGGGTCGCCGATCGCGACATTGTTAGGGAGCTCTGTGATCCGATGAAAAAGCTGGTGTTGAAAGCCGCCGTACTGATGGGCGCATTGTCGCTGTGGGGCGGCGGTGCGGTGGCGATGCCGTTCGGCCATGCGCGACAGGCGTCGCCGGATGTGATCCAAGCCGACTGGCAATGCGGCCGTGGATGGCATGTTACGTCCTGGGGCACCTGTCGTCCGGATCGCCGCCTCGGCTATCGGTTTTCATCGTGGCCCTACCGCTATGATGGCTACCGCGCCTACGACTGGAGTGACGATCACGACTGGCGCCATGACCACGACCCGTCCGATGACGACGCTCCGCCCGCATACGACTGGTCATGGGACCACTGAACCGGGCCCGCGCCGAGCCGGGCCGATCCGGCAAGCCGTCCCGATCGGCGCGCCCTTGTTGGACGATGAACTGTGAACGAACTCATCCTGATCGCTGAAGACGAGCCGGAAATCGCCAAGATTCTCGACGCCTATCTGGTGCGCGAGGGATTCCGCACGGTGAATGCGGCCGACGGGCAGACGGCGCTCGATCAGCACATCATCCTGAAGCCGGATCTGATTCTTCTCGATGTGAAGATGCCGAAGATCGATGGCTGGGAGGTCCTCGCCGAGCTGCGTCGTCGGGGCGAGACGCCGATCATCATGATCACGGCGCTCGACCAGGATCTCGATCGTCTGCAGGGGCTGCGTCTCGGCGCCGACGACTATGTGGTCAAGCCATTCAACCCGCTCGAAGTCGTCGCCCGCGCCAAAGCAGTCCTGCGGCGGTCGGGCCACGCCAACAATCGAACGATTCTCCGCATCGGAAACCTCGAGGTCGACCTCGAGAGTCACCTTGCCAAGGTACATGGCGACGGCGCCTCGATGTCATTGCAACTCACCCTGACCGAATTCCGACTGCTGGCTCACATGGCAAAAGCGCCGACGCGAGCGTTCGGCCGGCACGAACTGATCGACGCCTGCCTTCCGGGCGGGGACGCGCTGGAGCGGACGGTGGACAGTCATGTCAGCAATCTGCGCCGCAAGCTCGACGATGCAGGCGCGACCGGCATGATGTCGGTCGTCCGCGGGATCGGCTACCGGCTAACGGCCGCATGAGACGTCATCGCCTCAGCCGGCAGATCACGCTGTCGATGAGCTTCGTCGTCGCCATCGCGGTGCTGATGGTGTTCGTCGGCTCGTTCATCTTCTACAGCATCTATCTGACTTGGTTCCCGCCGCCGCCGGATCCGCCGACGTTGCTGCCGGAGGCGCCCGACTTCATCTTGATTGCGATCTTCCTTCTGCTCGGCCTCGTCATCGCGATCCACGCCGCGCTGAGGCTGACGCGGCGCATCCTCGCGCCGCTCAATTCGCTGGCCGAAGGCGCCCGCAAGATCGCAGCCGGCGACCTCACCGCGCGCGCCGTGGCCGGCGATCGCTCGCTCGGCGAGACCGCTCAATTGGTCGACGATTTCAACGCGATGGCTCAGCGTCTGGAAGACGCGGCGGAGTCGATGACCTCGTGGAACGCTGCCATCGCTCATGAACTGCGGACACCGCTGACAATTCTACGCGGCCGCCTGCATGGCCTCACCGACGGCGTCTTCGAACCGAGCGACGAGCTGTTCAGGAGCCTGCTGGCTCAGGTCGAGAACCTGTCGCGTCTCGTCGACGATCTGCGGGTGGTGACTCTGTCGGACAGCCAGCGCCTCGATTTGCACGTCGAGCCGACGGATCTCGCCAACGAGGTGGCGCAGGCTGTCGATGCGATGCGCCCTGCCCTCGACGGAGCCGGCTTCTCGGTTCGAACGACGACCCAGCCGGTGACGCTGCCGTGCGACGGCGCGCGGATTCGACAGGCGTTGCTCGCGCTTCTGGAAAACGCGCGCCGCTACGCGACGCCAGGGGTGATCGAGATCCGGATGTCTCTGGAGAAGGCGGACGTTGTCATCGCGATCGAAGATGAGGGACCGGGCCTGAGCGCAGAGTTCGCCGCACAAGCCTTCGATGCGTTCGCACGCGCCGAGCCATCCCGCTCACGGCAATTCGGCGGCTCCGGCTTGGGATTATCTGTGGTCCGCGCGATCGCCGAGGCCCATGGCGGACACGCCCGATACAGGACATCAGAAAAGGGCGGCTCTGTATTCGAGATCGTTCTCCCCCTCGACGGCGCAGCTGCCGACGCGAACGCTGCGTCTTGCGCTCCAAAGGTTTGAAGACTGCATGAAGCAACAATTTTTCGGCGTTGGACTTTGTCGGCAAAAATAGAGGAGTCGGAATTCGCCGACGCTCCCGCTAAACGCCCCTTTTGTAACGCTTCGATTCTGAGAATAACGCTTAGCTTCCGAAGCTCTCGGCCGGCTCGGCGGTCAACGAATAGCCGAGACCGTGCACCGTGATGATCTGCAGCATGCTCCCGGCAATGCGCTTGCGGATTCGGGAAACCAGCACATCACCCGTGCGGTCGCCATAAACCCACTCCCGCCCCCCAATAGCCTTGCTGATGTCGCTGCGGCTTTGCGGGATGTCGATGTTCTGCATGAAATGAGCCAGAAGGCGACACTCTGCCGGCGAAAGGCACTCCGTTCGTCCTGCCACGGTGAGCCGGCGGGTCATGGGATTGAGATGGAACGTCTTGCCGATCGACAAGGTGGCAGGGCCGGGCGTGTCGCGCCGCGTCGCCAAGTGCCTTTCCATGCGGGCCTTCAACACGGCCGGCTCGACTGGCTTGGTGACATAGTCGAGAGCACCAAGACCGAGCCCCAGCAACTGATCGTTCGGCGTGGCCAGGCTCGAAAGAACGATGAAGGACGATCTCGGGTCGGCCTGTATGTCGGGTGCGAGCAGCAAGCCGTCGGTGTCGGGAAGGCGCCTGTCGAGAATGACGAGGTCGAAATGATCGTCCTTGAGTGCGGCCCGTCCACCGGCGCCGTCGGCCACGCAGGTGATCGAGTGTCCCATCTGCCTCGTGATGTCTTCGATCATGTAGTGAATCACGACATCGTCGTCGACCAGGAGAATTTTCGCAGGAGAACTCATGTCGATCGCTTCGTCAGTCGGCTTTCAGGCGTTCTTCGGGAATCACATAGGCGAGTAGACGGCCAATGATCGGCCCCGTGACCGACCAAGGCGCCCGCTCCACGCCGGCTTGCTCGAGTTGACGCAACATCGTGGCGAGATCGTCGAGTCCGAAGATCGCCGAACCGCTCGCCAGCTTGTGGGCTTGCGCAGTGAGCGCAATATCGGGATACCCAGGCTTGATCTCGCTCAACATCGATCGAAATTCCGCCCAGCTCTGCCGGAATGCCTTGGCCATCTGGGTCCGTGCGGAGACGGACAGTCCACCGAGCATGTCGGCGGGCCGCGGCGAAAGCCCATAGACTGCCTTTGACAGGGCTTCGGCATCGAGCGGCTTCTGAAGCAGGGCGGTGAACAGGCCGGATTGCTCTGCCGACTCGCGCACGAGATCCACATTCGCGCTCAGGAGAAACAGCGGCGTGGCGCTGTAGGCTGGATCACGCCGGAGGTCCTGCGCGAACTGGACACCCGTCCCGTCGGGAAGGCGATAGTCGACGATGAAGACGTCATAGTGATCCGACGCGGCATGGCGCAGCATATTGGCCTCCGCAAGGCTCTGCGCGTGGTCGACCGCCAGGCCCGCCCGCTCCAGCATCGCGGTCGTGACCCATGCATTGATGTCGTCGTCATCGATCAGAAGGCAGCTCAGACCGAGCGCCGTTTGGGCGATGCCGCCGCTGTCGACGATCGCTCCCGGCTTCGGAAGGACGAGAGGCAAACGGAGTTCGAGAACGGCGCCGTCGCGCTCCTCGACCGCAGCGAGGCTTCCGCCGAGTGCGAGCGTCATCCGCTGCGCAATGGCCAGACCGAGACCCGAACCGGTTTGGTGCGTGACCCGCGGCCGCAGCTCGCTCGGCGGATGCTTGAGCATCTCGGCAATTTCTTCGGGCAGACCTGGTCCGTGATCGGAGACGCGGAAGACGAGCCAGCCAGCATCGAGGCGGGCACCGACCTCGACCCCGCGGCCATCATCGTAGCGTAATGCGTTCTGGATCAGATTGCCGAGGATCTGTTCGAACATCGACCAATCGAGCTGGACCTCGTCGGGCACCTCCTCCGCAATATCCAGCCGCAGAGGAATCGCTCGCTGCCGCGCAAAAACGCCCTTCACGCGGATGACGTCGTTGAGAGCTTTGCTCAAGGCCACCTTCTCGGGCCGCGGCACAGGCGCCTGGTGCTCGAAGCGCGAGAAGTTCATGACGTTGCCGAGCGTCGAATTCAGCGAACGCGCCGAAACTTCGAGAAGGTCGACGAGCTCGCGCTGCTGGGCGCCGTCCGCTCCCTTCATCAGGCCCACGATCCCCAGGATGCTGTGAAGCGGAGCACGGATTTCGTGGGACATCGCCGCCAGAAACAACGACATCGTGCGTTCGGATTCGCGCGCCTTGGAAATTGCCGCACGATGCTCCGTGACGTCATGCAGCAGCAGGATCAGCGATGCCTCGAGTTTGTTGGCCGTATCCTCCACGCGCCGCAACCGAATATCGAAGCATCGGCTGCCACGACTGGTCGGCATCCAGACGGCGTCCCATTCGCTCCCGGCTACGCCGACGATCTGATCGACGACAGCCTGCAGATCATGGCGATGGGGTTGCAGGGCCAAGCGATAATTCAGCCCACCCGGCTCCGAGACGCCCGCGAAGGTCTGGAGCGCCGCCTGATTGGCGGTGATCAGCTTGCCGTTTTCGGCGACGATCAGGACGGGGTTGAGTAAGCTCTCGAACGCGGCGAAATACTGGTCACGCTCACGGGCGAGGCGTCTCTGCGTTTCGCCGAACGCGCTTTCGTTGGCTTCGGTCGTCGCCCAAGGGGCAAGCATTGCGAGTTCGGCCTCGCCGAAAAAATCGTCGAGCCTTCTGATGAACTCCGCGGGCTGCGAGATCTGCAGCGCGGGCTCCGCCTTGGCCGATGCCGAAACGAAAAGGTCGTTGAAGTGTTCGCGATAGGCTCGATGATAGAGCTTGAAGAGCCCGTTGTGCAGTTCGAGCGGGATGCCGAGGTCGTGGTGGCTTTGCGCAGCTTGGCGTAGCCGGTCAAATCGGCTGTCGACCCGGTAATCGTAGCGACCGTCATGGCCGCCGCTGCGCACATGATCGGCGAGATACGCGATCAGCCCTTCGTTCAAGCTCTCGATCGATTCGGTCCACGCCGCGCGCAGCGAACTCGTTCTGTCGGAATAGCCTCGTTCCTGTGCGAGCTTGATCGTCTCCTCGACCAATTGCTCCTGCTCTCGCAACAGCAGTGGGCGAGTCAACTCCGCGGGCCAAGTCGTCACTGCAGCTCCTTCGACCAACCGCCATCGCGCATTCCGCGCGGGCCGACGACACGGGTCGTCGCCCCCGGCTGTTTACAAGCCATTTACATCCCCCTCACAACACGACAGCCCCACGCAGCCGCCGCCCTAGTAGAATGACCCTGATCCACTGGACGCTTTCCAATGCCAGGAGGCAAGCACATGCGACTGCGCCACAAAAAGCTCTATCTCCTGGCCGGCACCTGTGTGCTCCTCGGTGCGGTCGGCTTCGCGGTTTTGACCTCTCCCTGGACATGGTCTGCCACCCATCCCTCGCGCAAGGCGATCGATCCGGCCGGCGCGGATCTCGCCAACGGCCGGAAGGTGTTCGTCGCATCGGATTGCGCGACCTGTCACATGACGCCGGGTCAGCAAGACGACACGAAGCTCGGTGGCGGCGGCACACTGCAGACTCAATTCGGTGTGTTTCACATGCCGAACATATCGTCCGACCGCGAGACCGGTCTGGGTGGATGGACCCTCGCCGAGTTCGACCGCGCATTGCGCGAGGGCGTCGGACCGGACCGAATCTGGCCGGACGGCAAGAACCTCTACCCGGCATTCCCCTACACCTCCTATCAGAGACTGAAGGGGGAGGATGTCCGGGATTTGTTCGCGTATCTGAAAACGCTCGAGCCGATCCGCAATGTCGTGTCCGACCACGAGCTGAAATTTCCCTATAACATCCGCCGTGGCGTAGGCGCCTGGCGACTTCTGTTTCTCGACGGCGTCCGCAACGAGGCACCCGCCCCCGCAGGCGTCGATGTCGCGAAGTTCAAGCGTGGCGAATATCTCGTGGAAGGCCCCGGGCATTGCGCGGAATGCCATTCGCCCCGCGGCATCATGGGCAACGTCATCGCCGACAAGCGCTACTCCGGCGGCCCCGCGCCCGATGGCGTCGACTACTTTCCGAACATTACGCCCGACGAAACCGGCATCGGCTACTGGTCGCAAGCGGCAATCGCGAACTATCTCGCCACAGGGTTGAATCCGATTGGCCGCACCGCCGCCGGCGACATGGCCGAAGTGATCAAGAACACCTCACAGCTTCCCCGCGAGGATCTGGAGGCGATGGCGCTCTACTTGAAGCACGTCCCGGCCGTCGACAAGCCCGCGCCCGGAGTGCCGGAGCCGAATCGCACCGACAAGGTGGTGATGCTGAAGAACGCGGTGCGGGTTGCTGCCTCGCTGCCGGTTTCGCCCGAAGCCGCGATCGCGCAAGGCGCCGATGTATGGGTCGCCGGCACCAAGTCGGTGTGGATGTCTCAAGACGGCGCCGGCAGCGCCGCGCCGGAGCAGGGCAAGCTGCTCGGCGGCGCACAGGCGAAGGTCGGACAACGTGTCGGCACCAAGGTTCAGCTCACCGTGAAGGGCTGGCAGATGGCCGACGTGCCTTCGATCATCTACCAGGCCAAGGGCCACCGCATCATGGTCGCGGTCCTCGACAAGGAAGCCGCCGCCGCCGTCCAGCGTGGCACCGCCGAGAAGGACACCGAGACGGGCCAGTCCTGGGTGCCGGTTCAGGTCACGTTCTGGAGCGACGAGAAGAACCTCAATACGGACCGCCAGGCACTGTGGAGCTACAGCGCGACGACCTTCCAGAAGACGTGTTCGGCCTGCCACGTCCTGCCGCAGAAGACGCATTTCACGGCGAACCAATGGATCGGCACGCTGAAGGCGATGAAGCGCTTCACGTCCTTCAGTGACGATCAATACCGGCTGATCCTGGCCTACCTCCAGAACCATTCCAAGGATCTGAACGAGGCGAGCGGGGGGACCAAGCATTGAGCAACAAGATGAGCTCTTTCGACCCCGACGGCGCCGACATGGTTCTGGCGTGCGAGTGGCTGGCGAAGCAGTTTCTCGCTCCGCCGGACGACGAGCAGGTCCGGTCGATCCGCAGCCTTCGGGGCCAGATCGCCCTGCGCGAGATCGGAGCGTCGCTGAATCAGCAACAGGCGGCCGACACGATCTGTCAGATCATGAATGCGGATTCGAGCGAAACCGTCGCCGAGACGCTGCAGCGTCGGCATGTGGCGCTGTTCGAGGGCATGTTTCGCCAACGCTGCGTTCTTCCCTATGCGAGCGTCTGGGACGGAACCGATCGGCTCGGCGGTCCCGCCGTCACTCGGGTCAAGTGTCTGATGCGCGATCTCGACATCCACCTCGACAGCACATGCACGGAGATGCCGGATCATCTCGGCATCTGCCTCGCCGTGCTCGCCGAAGCGCTGCGACAGCAACGTGAGGATGTCGCAGCCACCCTGCTGAGCGACATGCGCGGTTGGGTGCCACGCTTCAGCGAAGCGCTCATCCGAGCCGATGGGACGAACTACTACGGAAATCTGGCGCGCCTCCTGATGCCGCTGCTCGACCGCATCGGCGAAGGCCTCTGCAGCGAGACAGGCCGCGAGCAGGACAATGCCAGGGACTATGAAAGGGCAGGTTATGAGCAATAAGACGCCGTCAAAGGCTGCACGCAGCCTGTCTTTGTCCAAGCGGGATTTTCTGAAGGGATCAGCGGCCACGGCCCTCGGCTTGACCGGCCTCGGTCTGTTCGGTCGCGGCGCCGAGGCGCAAGGCAAGACCCGGCAGATCTTGTCGGGCTGCCATTGGGGCGTGTTCTACGGCAAGGTGGAAGACGGCCGGGCCACGGCGTTCGTGCCCTGGGAGGGCGATCCGGCCCCCTCGCCGCAGCTTCCCGGCGTGATGGATTCGATCTATTCGGAATCCCGCATCCGCTATCCGATGGTGCGGCGCGCCTGGCTCAAGGATGGTCCGGGCGCCGATCCGGATGGCCGCGGCAGCGGCGATTTCGTGCGCGTGAGCTGGGACAAGGCCATCGAACTCGTCGCTGGCGAAATCACCCGGGTGCGCGCGAAGTACGGGCAGCAGGCCGTATTCGCCGGCTCCTACGGCTGGAAGAGCCCTGGCAAGATTCACAATTGCCAGACGCTGCTGCGGCGCATGATGAACCTGACCGGCAGCTTCACCAACAGTGCAGGCGACTACTCGACCGGCGCTGCCCAGGTCATTCTGCCCTACGTCTCCGGCTCCATCGAAGTCTACGAGCAGTGCACGACCTGGAAGAACCTGGCCGAGAATTGCAAGCTGATGGTGTTCTGGGGCTGCAATCCCCTCAACAACTCGCAGATCTCCTGGCAGGTCGCCGATCACGGCGCCTTCCCCGGCGTCCAGGCCCTGAAGGCCGCCGGCACCAAAGTCATCTGTATCGACCCTATCCGGACGGAAACCTGCAAGGAACTGAACGGCGAATGGATCTCGCCGCGGCCGCAGACCGATGTGGCGCTGATGCTCGGGATCGCGCACACGCTCTACGTCGAGAAGCTGCACGACGCGGAGTTCCTGACGCGCTACGCGACCGGCTTCGACAAATTCCTGCCGTACCTGCTGGGTGAGAGCGACAACACGCCGAAGACCGCCGAATGGGCTTCGCAGATCTGCGGACTGCCTGCGTCCCAAATTCAAGATCTTGCACGCCGGTTCGCCTCGAACAGAACAATGTTGGCGCTGGGCTACTCGACCCAGCGGCAGCATCACGGCGAACAGATTCACTGGATGCTGATCACGCTGGCGGCGATGCTCGGGCAGATCGGCCTGCCGGGAGGCGGCTACGGCCTGAGCTATCACTACGCGTCCGGCGGCGCGCCGACGCACACGACGCCGATTCTCAAGGCGATCGACGATGCTTCGGGACAGAAGGTCGACGGCGCGGCGTGGCTCGCCCAGAGCGGCGGGGTTTCCATCCCGGTGTCCCGACTGGTCGAGACCTTGCTCAATCCCGGCAAGACGATGCAGTTCAACGGGCACGACATCCAGCTTCCGCTGATCAAGCTCGCTTATTGGGCCGGCGGAAATCCGTTCTCGCATCAGCAGGATCGCAACGAGATGCTGCGGGCCTGGCGGCAGCTCGACACGTTCATCGTCCACGACTTCCAATGGACGGCGTCGGCGCGCCACGCCGATATCGTGCTGCCGGCGACCACCAGCTACGAGCGCAACGACATCGAGCAGGTCGGCGACTACGCGTTGAGCCACATCGTGCCGATGAAGAAGATCGTCGAGCCGATGTTCGAGTCGCGCAACGACTTCGACATCTTCGCCGCGATCGCCGCCAAGCTCGGCAAAGGCTTCGAGTTCACCAAAGGCCTCAGCGAGATGGACTGGATCCGCGGCATCTACGAGGCCGCCAAGGTCGAAGCGCGCGCCAAGGGCATGGAATTGCCGGTGTTCGACGTGTTCTGGGACAGCAACAAACCGCTCGAATTCCCGCTCAGCGACGAGCAGGTGAATTTCGTGCGTCATGCGGATTTCCGCGCCGATCCGCTTCTGAATGCGCTCGGCACCGCATCGGGCAAGTTCGAGCTGTACTCCACGGCGATCGAGAAATACGGCTACGACGATTGTCCGCCGCATGCGACCTGGATGGAGCCGATCGAACGGCTCGACGGCCCGACCACGCGATACCCGCTGCACATCGCTGCCAACCATCCTCAGATGCGCCTGCATTCGCAACTTTGCGGCACCTCGAACCGGCGCAGCTATGCGGTGGCCGGGCGTGAACCGTGCTGGATGCATCCGCAGGACGCGAAGGCTCGCGGGCTGTCCGACGGGGACGTGGTTCGTGTCTTCAACGACCGTGGCCAGATTCTCGCGGGCCTGAAGATCACCGAAGACATTCGTCCCGGAGTCATCCGCATCAACGAGGGTGGCTGGTTCGACCCGGTCGATCCGCGCGAGATCGGCAGCCTGTGCCGGTATGGCGACGTCAACGCCCTGACGACAGGCGTCGCGACGTCGCGACTGGCACAGGGCAACTGCGGCCAGACCGGTGTGGCGCAGGTCGAGCGATACACCGGCCCCGTGCCGGCCGTGACGGTGTTTTCGCAGCCAGCCTGACGCCGCTCAACGGCCAGGCCCGACCGGATGCGGAAAGCGGGAGGGCGCTGCCTTGCGCGCGCCCAGTGGACCGCGATTGCCTCGATTCCGGGCCCTCCGGCATCCTGCGCGGCCGCCGCAACATTGCATGCCCCCGGCAGATGACGAGTCGCGCTTCGCACCCCGTAAACGCGACAAAGGCGGCCAGCACTCGCCCGCCTGAACCACCAATTTCCCTTGGAGATTGTTTGACGGGCTCTGCATTTTGAACGCCATTGCGTCCACCTTCGTGGACCACCCGGCTTGCAGAAGAGCTTCTTTTGTCTAGAGAGTTCGAGTTGCTGGGTTTTTCAGGAGCTCTGGCGGAGAGAGTGGGATTCGAACCCACGGTACGGTTTCCCGCACACACGCTTTCCAAGCGTGCGCCTTAAGCCACTCGGCCATCTCTCCGGGCGCCCTCTCATGACCGCGCCGCGCGGTTTTTGCAAGGGATCGACGCGGGCCGGGGTGGCGATTTCACCTATATTATTGATTTTACGGACAGACCGGCGTCGGCGGGGGCCTCATCGGGGGCCGGAAGGCACGATCGCAGCTCCGATTGGGGCAGGAATCACGCCGTTCGTCCGAAGACAGATCGGTCAAACGCATGGCCGATCAGCCCACGGGGGCGCGCTGAGGAAAGACCCGACCTTCCAGCGTCCACCGCCTCGTCGGAGACCTCTTCAGCAGACGGTAAGCTGCGCGTCGCTTGAGGCCAAAATCCCGGGCGCGGTTGGCCAGGCTCGATGGACATGGCCGCGAGCGCAGCCCGCCCGCCACATCACGCGTGCCGTATCACTGCAGAATGGCTCCGCCGAACGCCATCGGGGTACGACGGGACCACCCGCCGGCCATCTTCAGCGGCGCGGCGCCGGCGGCGCTTCCCGAATTTGCTAGGTCCCGACCCGCGCTGTGCGCGTCGCTCAATGCCGTGACGAAATCCGAAAACCACGACTGCACGCTGCCTCGGCGCAGCTTGCCCATCATGACTTCCCAGCGCATCCGCCGCTCGGTCAGCGGCATTGCCAGAGCGGTCGCAATGGCGCGGGCCATGCCTTCAACGTCGTGCGGGTTCACCAGCAGGGCGGTGTCGAGTTCGTTGGCGGCACCGGCGAATTTCGACAGCACCAGCACGCCGGGATCGATCGGGTTCTGCGCCGCGACGTATTCCTTGGCCACCAGGTTCATGCCGTCCTGCAGCGGCGTCACCAGACCGACTTGAGCTGTGCGATAAAGGCCGGCGAGCACGGCCTGGCGAAACCCCTTGTTGAGATAGCGGATCGGCGTCCAGTCGGCCTCGCCGAGCCGGCCGTTGACGTCACTGACCAGCCGGGCGAGGTCGCCCTGCAGATTGCCATAAGCCTCGATCGTGCCGCGCGACGGTGTCGCGATCTGCAGCAGCGAGACGCTACGCTGCAACGACGGCCGCGTCGTCAACATGCGTTCGAATGCGTTGATACGATTGATCAGGCCCTTGGAGTAATCTAGCCGATCGACCCCGATCACCAGCTTTTCGCCGTTCAGGCTCTTGCGCAGCCGCGAGACATCGGGGTGGGCCATCGCTTTCTGCGCCTGCTGTGCGAACAGATCGGCATCGATGCCGATCGGGAAGACCTGACAGCGCGACACGCCACGCGGGCTGGTAATGACGCCGTCGACAGCCGTCCGGCCGAGTTCGCTTTCCACATAAGCGATGAAATTGCCGCGATCCTCTTCGGTTTGGAACCCGATCAGATCATAGGCGAGCATCGCCTCGATCAGCTCGCGGTTATGCGGCACACACCCCATCGTGGCGGGCGACGCCCATGGCGTATGCAGGAAGAAACCGAGCGGCTGAGTGACGCCGAGATCGCGCAATTCCGCGCCGAGCGCAAGGAAGTGGTAATCTTGAATCCAGAAGGCGGTATCCGGCTTGCGAAAGCGCATCAGCGCGCGCGCCATGAAACCATTTACTTCGCGATAGGAGTGATAATCGTCCTGTGAAACTCGAATCAGGTCGGCTCGGGAATGAAGCGCCGGCCACAACGCCGAATTCGCAAACCCTTCGTAGTAACCGCCATAATGCGCCGCCGGCAGGTCCAGCATGGCGAGCGCGCCGGCGCCGAGTTCTTCAATTTCGGCGAAGGGTTCCCGCTGAGCCCCATCGCGAACGCGGCCGCTGGAACCGACCCAAATAGCTCCCGATTTCTCGACCACCGGCAACAATGCGGCGGCCAAACCACCTGTCATCGGCTCGTTGGCCGATGCCCTCGCCACCCGGTTGGAAACGACGACTAGGTTCACTTGTCCCTCCGGCGCCCCTATTGATGATTGGTGAATTAACAACCGTTCATCGAGTTCGTTCCATGACGCAATTCGAACAACTTTAAGGCCACCGGATGGTCTTCTGCCGCACGCTTGCCCGCGTTACGGCGCCGCAGGTTTCTACAGTACCAACCTCAATGAGGCGGATCGAGCAGCCGAGTCAG
Organism: Rhodopseudomonas sp. AAP120; assembly: GCF_001295845.1. Lineage (GTDB taxonomy): Bacteria > Pseudomonadota > Alphaproteobacteria > Rhizobiales > Xanthobacteraceae > Rhodopseudomonas. Next base: position 73,750 of record NZ_LJIC01000137.1, read on the forward strand.
CCATTCGCGTACGTCGCGCGGTTCCTCGAAATGACCATCGACCACATCGCTGTGTCGGCCGACCGAGAAGGCCAGACCGCGTAGTTCCGGCATGATCGCAAACACGGTTTCGTCGGTGACATCGTCGCCGATGAAGACCGGACGGCGACCGGTGAAAGGATCGTGCTTCATCAGTTCGACGACGCCGGTCGCCTTGGTGAAACCGGAATGCTTGATCTCACACACCGCCTTGCCCGGAAGAACCTCCAGCGGCGCGTGCGGATTTTCCGCGCGAATCGCCGCGACGGATTCGTAGATCGCCTTCTCGGTGTGCGGCGCGAGGCGGTAATGCAGCGCCAGGGAATAGCCCTTGTCCTCCAGCAGAATGCCGGGACTGATCCGTGCGATCGCGGCGAGCCGGCTCTTCAAGTCCGGATCGAGCGGCGGTGCGTGGACGGCGGCGGTTTCGCCGCCCGACAGCAGCCGCATCTCGGCGCCGTGGCCGCCGACTGCGGGCAGCTTCATCGGCGCGAAGATCAGATCGATGTCGTTGATCGAGCGGCCGCTGACCAGCGCCAGCGCGCCCGAAGTACGCTCGTGCAGTTGCCGCAGCGTCTGCTCCAGCTCCGGCGGCACCCAGACTTCGCGCGGCGTCGGCGCAAAGTCGAGCAGCGTCCCATCGATATCGAGCAGCAGCGCGCAGCGCTCCAGGCTCGGCATCGCCACGGCCGACGCCGGCACGGAGTTGGAGTTCAGCCGCGTTGCCGTTTCGGCGAATTTTGCAGTCATTTGCCTTCCTCTACAGCGGCCAGCGGCCGCGCAACTTGTTCGAGCGACCGACGTTCGGCCGCGACACCATAGCGCCACCCGACGAAGGCGGCGATCACCATCAGGAGCGCACCGAGCAGATAGCCGGCGAAGACGCTGCCGCGCGAGCCTGTGTCGATCAGCGCACCGAACAGGGCCGGACCTGCGACGCCGCCGACGCCGGTGCCGAATGCGTAGAACAACGCGATGGCCAGCGCGCGGACTTCCAGCGGAAACGTTTCGCTCACGGTGAGATAAGCCGCGCTGGCGGCCGGTGACGCGAAGAAAAAGATGACCATCCAGGCGATCGTCTGGCCCTGTGCGCTCAGTGCGCCGATCGAGAACAGATAGCCGGAGATCGCCAGCAGAACGCCGGAGACACCGTACGTCAACGCGATCATGGTGCGGCGGCCGACCGTGTCGAACAGCCGGCCGAGCAGCAGCGGGCCGAGAAAATTGCCGGCCGCGAACGGCAGGATGTACCAGCCGACATGGCTGGACGGAATGCCGAAGAAATCAGTCAGCACCAGCGCGTAGGTGAAGAAGATGGCGTTGTAGAAGAACGCCTGGGCCGCCATCAGCGTCAGCCCGACCAGCGAGCGCTGCCGATAGGTGTGGAACAGCGTGCGCGCCACATCGCCCAGCGGCGTATGGGTCCGCATCCGCAACCGGATCTTCGGGCGCGGATGCTGCGCATCAGGATCGATGCGCGCGTTGCGCTCGATCTCGGCGACAATGGCTTCCGCCTCCTTCGGCCGGCCATGCGTCATCAGCCAGCGCGGACTTTCGGGAATCCAGAACCGCATCGCGAAGACGATGAGGCCGAGCACCGCGCCGGTGAAGTAAGCGAGGCGCCAGCCGTGCTCGGGATCGATCACCGCAGGATCGAGCAGCACGATGGCCGCCACCGCACCGATCGCGGCACCGAGCCAGAAACTGCCGTTGATCACCAGATCGGTCCAGCCGCGATAGCGCGCCGGCATCAGTTCCTGGATGGTCGAATTGATGGCGGTGTACTCGCCGCCGATACCGGCGCCGGTGAGAAAGCGAAACAGCGCGTAGCTCCAGAGATTCCAGGAGAACGCCGTCGCGGCCGTCGCGGCGAGATACAAAGCCAGCGTGATGAAGAACAGCTTCTTGCGGCCGATCCGATCGGTCAGCCAGCCGAACCCGATGGCGCCGATCACCGCGCCCGCCAGATAGGCGCTGTTGGCGAAGCCGACATCGAGATTGGAAAACTGCAACTGCGGGCTGGCCTTCAGCGCGCCGGCCAGCGAGCCGGCGAGCGTGACCTCGAGACCGTCCAGAATCCAGGTGACGCCGAGCGCCAGCACGACGCGCGTATGGATACGGCTCCACAGCAGGCCATCCAGCCGGGCCGGAATATCGGTCTCCACGACGCGGCTGTCCGTAGCCGACGCCCTGGACGGCTCGATGCTGGCGCTGGCCGGATAAGACATTCCCCTCGCTCGGCATGCTGAGCCACGCCGCACGCACCGAACGTGGCGATGCGCCGCGGGCGGCGGACAGGTTGCGCGTTAACGGAACGCGGCGGCTTCGGTTCCGATTGCGGGCCTGATCGACCGCCGCCTCATTCCACTTTGCGCAAGTCTAGCCCGATGCCTCATCCCCCCTCCGCAGCGCGCCCCCTCTCCCGCCTGCGGGAGAGGGCTGGGGTGAGGGCACCCCAGGCAGTGAGCTCGCGACGCGCGGAGCGGAGTG
>NZ_LJIC01000138.1 GCF_001295845.1 Rhodopseudomonas sp. AAP120
GGGGGGGGGGGGGGGGGGGGGGGGGGGGGTACCACAAGGATGGCGTCCCTTTGTGGACCCCCACCCCAGCCCTCCCCCGCAAGCGGGAGAGGGAGCGCGCCCTGCTCGGCATAACGCAGCGGCAAACGTCCAAGTCATCACGCCACCGCCCCATACGCCTTCATCACCTGCTCGCGCAGCGCGCTCCAGATCTCGCGGTGCAGCGTGTGGAATTCGTGGGTGAGGCGGATTTCGAAGATGTCGCGCGGGCGCGGCAGCTCGACGCGCCAATCGCCGATGATGCGCGAGGACGGGCCGGCCGACATGATCACCACGCGATCGGCGAGCGCGATCGCCTCTTCGAGATCGTGGGTGACGAACAGCACCGCCTTGCGATGCGCGCTCCACAATTCGAGCAGCAGATTGCCCATGATCTGCCGGGTCTGCGCGTCGAGTGGCCCGAACGGCTCATCCATCAGCAGGATTTTCGGATCGCGGATCAACACCTGGGCGAGGCCGACGCGCTTGCGCTGGCCACCCGACAGCATGTGCGGGTATCTCTGGGAAAACGCGCCGAGCCCGACGGTTTCCAGCCAGCTTTGCGCCCGCGTCAGCGCCTCGGCGCGCGGCGTGCCGGCGATCTCCAGGCCGATCGCGACATTGTCGCGCGCGGTCTTCCACGGGAACAGCGCATCGGCCTGAAACAGATAGCCGGCCTGGTCGTTCAACCCCGCGAGCGGCGCGCCAAAAATCCGCGCTTCGCCCGCCACAGGCCGCAGCAACCCGGCGGCGACGTTGAGCAGCGTGGACTTGCCGCACCCGGTCGGCCCGACAATGGCGACAAACTCGCCGTCTGCGACCGCCAGCGAGGCCTGCTCCACCGCGGTGTAAACCCGGCCGCCAGTCAGCTTGAATGCTACTGTCGCGTCCTGCAGCGCGACTGCCGCCGATCCCGTTCCGTCCTGCACGCGCCCTCCCCGCATCGTTGGGATCCGACCATTCAACGTCACGCGCCGACATGCAAGCCCGGCCACGCTTTATCGCGGCGAGCGGCCGTGCTACCCCGCCAGACATGAGCGACGCCGCGCCGATGATTGCCTACACCCGCGTCGACAAGAGCTTCGGCCGCATCAAGGCGGTCGACGGCGTATCGCTGAGCGTGGCACGCGGCGAATTGCTCGCCATCGTCGGCGGCTCCGGCTCCGGCAAGACCACGCTATTGCGGCTCGCCAACCGGCTGATCGAACCGGGTCAGGGCACGATCAGCATCGACGGCGACGATGCGCGCAGCATTGATCCGATCGCGCTGCGCCGGCGCATCGGCATGGTGTTCCAAAGCGGCGCGCTGTTCCCGCATCTGTCGGTCGCCGCCAATATCGGCATCACGCCGAAACTGCTCGGCTGGTCGCGTGCCGACACCGCCGCCCGCACCGACGAACTGCTCGATCTGGTGCGGCTCGACCGCGCGCAGCACCGCGACCGTTTTCCGCACGAACTCTCCGGCGGCCAGCGCCAGCGCGTCGGCGTCGCCCGGGCGCTCGCCGCCAAGCCAAACATCGTGCTGATGGACGAGCCGTTCGGCGCGCTCGATCCGCTGACCCGCGATGCGCTCGGCGAGGATTTTCGCGCGCTGCACCAGCGGCTCGGGCTCACGACCATTCTGATCACCCACGACATCACCGAAGCGCTGCTACTTGCGGACCGCATTGCGGTGATGCGGTCCGGCCGGCTGCTGGCGCAGGGAACGCCGGACGAACTCATCCGGAGCACTGAGCCGTACGTGGCGGAGCTGCTGCAGACGCCGCGCCGGCAAGCGCAGCGGCTGAGTGCGCTGCTGCCACAGGGCGGCGTGGCATGAACCTGTTCGCCGATCCGCGCTGGCGCGAGGCGCTCGGCAATCTGCCGGACTATCTCGGCGCCCATGTCCGCGTCAGCCTCGTCGCGCTGGCGCTCGGGCTGCTCATCAGCCTGCCGCTGGCAATCTTTGCCCGTCACCGTCCCGTGCTGCGCGGCGCCCTGCTCGGCTTCGCCGGTGTGGTGCAGACGATCCCAGGCCTGGCGCTGCTGGCGCTGTTCTATCCGCTGCTGCTGGCGCTCGCGGCGCTGTCGATGAGCACATTCGGGATTAGCTTCTCGGCGTTCGGCTTCCTGCCCGCGGTACTGGCGCTGGCGCTGTATTCGATGCTGCCGGTACTGCGCAACACCATCACCGGGCTCGATGCCGTCGATCCGGCGCTGGTCGAAGCCGCGCAAGGCGTCGGCATGACCGATCGTCAGGTGCTGACGATGGTCGAGCTGCCGCTGGCGCTACCCGTCATCATGGCGGGCATCCGCACCGCCGCGGTGTGGGTGATCGGCACCGCGACGCTGTCGACGCCGATCGGCCAGACCAGCCTCGGCAACTACATCTTCGCCGGCCTGCAGACGCAGAACTGGGTGCTGGTGCTGTTCGGCTGCGCCGCCGCCGCAGTATTGGCGCTGGCGGTCGATCAATTGCTGGCGCTGATCGAACGCGGCCTGCGGCTGCGCAGTCGCTTGCGTACCGCGCTGGGCAGCCTCGGTCTCGCCGCGCTGATCGCCGCGACGCTCCTGCCCGGCCTCGCCGGCGCGCGATCGACCTACGTGGTCGGCGCCAAGACCTTCACCGAACAATATGTGCTGGCCGAACTGCTCGAGCAGCGCCTGCAAGCCGCCGGCCTCACCGCCACCACCCGCGCCGGCCTCGGCAGCAGCGTGATCTACGACGCGCTGAAGAGCGGCGACATCGACGCCTATGTCGATTACTCCGGCACGCTGTGGGCCAATCAGTTCAAACACCCCGGTATCGCGGCACGGGACCAAGTGCTCGCTGATCTGAAAACCGACCTCGGCAAAGACGGCGTCACGCTGCTCGGCGAACTCGGCTTTGCCAACGCCTACGCGTTGGTGATGCCGCGCGCCAAGGCGGAGGCGCAGGGCATCCGCTCGATCGCCGACCTCGCCGCCCGCGCGCCGTCGCTGACCATCGCCGGCGACTACGAATTCTTCTCGCGGCCGGAATGGGCCAATCTGCGCAGCGCCTATGCGCTGGCGTTCAAGACCGAACGGCAGATGCAGCCCGACTTCATGTACGCGGCGGTCGCCTCCGGCGAGGTCGACGTCATCGCCGGCTACACCTCGGACGGACTGATCGCGAAATACGATCTCGTCGTGCTGGACGATCCCAAGCAGGCGATCCCGCCCTACGACGCAGTGCTGCTGCTTTCGCCGAAGCGCGCGAACGATGCGAAGCTGCGCGCGGCGCTGACGCCCCTGCTCGGCCGCATCGATATCGACGCGATGCGCGAAGCCAATCTGCAGGCCGGCTCCGGCGGCACGCCCGACACCGTTGCGCGAGCGCTGTGGGACCGGATCAAGGCGCGCTGATCGACTGCGCGCTACGTCCTCGGCTTCAGCCCCAAGCTTCTCGCCACGATCCTGTCGACCCAGCGCGGCGGCAGCTTGGTCGATACCCAGAACCGCATCGGGCCCGGCGTCACCACGTCGTGCGCCTTCGGCTTCGGCGCCGTCAGCGCGTCGTAGACGTGCTGGGCGATGGTCTCCGGCGGCAGGCCGCTGGCGTCCATCTTCGGCAGCATCGCGCGGATTTTTTGCAGCGCCGGGTAGAACGGCGAGCTCGCGTAGCGCGACAGATCCTCCTGCTCGGCCTTGGCCCAGATCGGCGTCTTCACCGCCCCCGGCATGATCGTCACGACGTCGATGCCGAACAGCATCATCTCGCGCCGCAGCCCGTCGGACAGGCCATTGAGTGCGTACTTCGACGCGGAGTACGCGGCCATCAGCGGATTGCCGAACTTGCCGGCGATCGACGACATCATCACGATCCGTCCCGGCCCGCCGCGCAGCGCCGGATCGGTGCCGAGCAGCGGCGCGAACGCCTGGGTCGCCACGATCGGCCCGATCACATTGACTTCGAACTGCCGGCGAAACTCGTCGGCCGGCAGATCGGTCACCGCGCCCGACACCGCGATACCGGCATTGTTGACCAGCCCCGCCAACCGCTCGCCGCCGAGCGCAGCGCGGACCTCGTCGGCCGCCGCCCGGATCGCCGGCTCGTCGGTGACGTCGAAGATCAGCGGCTTGAAGTTCGACCCGAACTCGCCGATCAGCCGCTCCGCATCGGCCGCCTTGCGGACGCTGCCGAACACCCGAAAGCCCTTGTCCAGCAGCAGCTTCGTGATGGCATGACCGATCCCGGTGGACACCCCGGTAACGACGACAGATGGCATTATCCGCTCCTCTCGATCGGAGGATCGTAGCACAGCCACATGAAAACGGGACCGCGTCGCCGCGATCCCGTTGGTCTCTCCAGCACCGGCCGGACTATCCCCGAGCGCGGCGCGCTCCCTCGCCCCGCTCGTGTGGGGAGAGGGTTGGGGTGAGGGGCGACACCAGTCGCCGACTCTCGGCCTCGCCGAAACGCCCTCACCCGGATTGCTGCGCAGTCCGAGCTCTCCCCGCGCGCGGGGAGAGGTGACTCGGGGCTTCCCGCGGCCTTATCGTCCCGCCACTGCGACTTCGCCCTTGATGACGTCGCCGAAGCGCTGCCAGCGCTCGCCCTTGAAGGTCATCATCTGGAATTGATCGATCGGCGCGAAGTCGGTCGGCGAGGTGTTGACGGTGACGCCCGGCAGCAAGCCGTCGAGCTGGACGTCCTTCATGTTCGCCGCCTGCTTCATCAGGTTCTCGTGGGTGAGATCGTCGCCGCACATCCGCAGCGCTTCCACCATGGTCTGGGCGATGCTGTAGCCGGACAGCACCGTGCTCTCCATCGCCTTGCCTTCCGGAATGTACTGCTCGACGAAGGCGTGAAACTTCTTCATGCCCGGATCGTCGTTCCACTGCGGATCGGTCGGATCCTTGGCGAAGGTCGCCGAGACCAGATCCTGCGCGTTCTCGAGGCCGGCCGGACGCAGCACGGTGCCGAGCGACGACGACGCATTCGGGACGATGTGCAGCGGCTTCCAGCCCAGTTCGGCGGTTTTCTTGATCGCCTGCGCGGCGAACTTGCCGGTCGAGAACGACAGCAGCGTGTCGACATTGGCGGCCTTGAGCTTGACGATCTGCGAGTCGATGGTCGGCTCGGAGACTTCATAGCTCGCTTCCGCCACGATCATCGACGCGGCCTTGTCGCCCAGCCCTTCTTTCAGGCCGCGGACGTAGTCCTTGCCGAAATCGTCGTTCTGATAGAACACGCCGATCCTGGCGTTCGGCTTCTCCTTGAGCAGATACTTCGCATAGGCCGTGGCTTCGGCCTGGTAGCTCGGCAGCCAGCCCATGGTCCACGGAAATGCCTTCGGATCGTTCCAGCGCGAGGCGCCGGTGGCGAGGAACAGTTGCGGCACCTTCCGTGCATTGACGTATTTCTGAATCGCGACGTTCGACGCGGTGCCGACATTACCGACCAGCGCCATCACCTCGTCGCTCTCGACCAGCTTGCGGGTCTGCTCGACCGTCTTCGGCGGCGAGTACGCGTCGTCGTACGAGATCAGGTTGATCTTGCGACCGTTGATGCCGCCCTCGTCGTTGATCTTCTTGAAGTACGCCGCATAGGTCTTGCCGAGAATGCCGTAGGCCGAGGCCGGCCCGCTGTAAGGCACGGTGTTGCCGAGCTTGATCTCGGTGTCGCTGGCGCCGGGGCCGTATTTCTTTTGTGCCAGCGCCGGGCTCGCGGCGAGCATTGCGATCGCGGCCGCAAGCGCGGCTACGGAGGTCGTCTTACGCATTTTTGATCCTTCTTCTTGCGTTTCCTCGATGCGGCTGTTGCCGCGCGAAGTTCACCCGCTGGTCGGGGTTGTTGTTGGCGCGCCGAATGCGCGCGTGGTTCAGGCCGTCTCGGTCGGAGGTGCGCCGCCCTGTTCCGCCAGCGCGCGGACGTCGGCGGCGGCGGTCTGAACATGCCGCCGCACCAGCGTGGCAACGGCCGCTTCGTCGCGCGCCTCGATCGCAGCAACGAAGGCGCGGTGATCGTCGAGCGATCGGCGGCAAATCTCGGCGGACTGGAAATAGCGCTGCCGCCAGCGCCGGCTCATCAGCATCAGCGGCGTCAGCGTGCGGACCAGAATGCGGTTCTGGCTGGCCGCGACCATCGCCAGATGAAAGTCCACGTCGGCATCGGCCGGATTGCCGCCGGCCTCGATCAGCGCCGCGTAGCTGTCGAGCAGGCCGTGCAGCTTGGCCAGATCGGCGTCGCTGCGGCGCTGGCAGGCGAGTTGTAGCGCCCGCCCTTCGCAGATGATCCGCGCCTCGGTGACGTCGCGCGTCACCTGCGGATCGAACGCCAGCCCGAGATCGGCCTGCAGTACCAGGGCGTCGAGCCCGCCATCCTCGACGGCGTTGCGCAGGAAGATGCCCGATTTCGGCTTGCGCTCGGTGATGCGCATCGCATCCAGCACCGCCAGCGCCTCGCGCACCGAGCTGCGCGCCACCCCGAACCGCTCCGACAGCTCCCGCTCCGACGGCAGCCGATCGCCCTTCGCCAGCCGATGATGCTGCACGAATTCGAGCGTTTTTCGCACGGTGTGCGAGGTTTCGGAGGCAAGAGGCATGGCCATTATTGACCCTACCAATCTGGTCAGACCAGATCAAGCAAGCGTGGCTGCGACGGATTGCACCGCGTTTGGAGCGCCGTCAGGGCGATCAGACGCCTGTGCACCGGTCCATCCGCCCCCAGCACCGCTCGCATGAGGGCGGATGGCGCCTTCGGCTTGCCCCCGCCCTACTACGCATAGGGAGCTCCCTCCCCACGCTTGGGGGGTGGGATGAGGGAAACACGCGTGGAAAACTCTCAGCCTCTCTGAGGCGCCCGCTCTCCCGGATCATCGCCGCGACGATCCGACCTCCCCCCGTGCGCAGGGAGAGGTGAAGCCGCGCGCAGCGCAAACGAGAGCGAGGCCGCTTCGCCGCGATCTCGCTCTCACATCGATCCAACTCTCGATAGTTCGCCCGACCCGCGGCGCGCCCGAAGTGGCGAAAGATAGTCATGACAACACTAACCGCAGCTCAATACCGGCCCCCTTTAGGTCACTAACAACCGCGCCGTGACGCGGCTTCTACGAAAGAACTGCTTGGCAGGCATTGTGGCCGAGATTGCAGGCAAATATCATTGCTACTCAAAATTGCCTCAAGGAAGACCAATGGAAGAGTTAAGCATTCCAGACCTCGCCCTGATCGACAATACCAGCCAGCGGCTGCCATGCGTCCTACTCATTGATGGATCAGGCTCCATGGCCGGCCGCCCCATAGCTGACCTGAATGCAGGCCTATCGCTGCTCGAAGATGAACTCAAGAAGGACGATATAGCGAGTCAGCGGGTGCAATTGCTTGTGATTCGATTTGGCGGCGAAGTCGACATGATTTGCGACTGGACCGACGCCATGTCGTTCAGTGCTCCGACAATTGAGGCTAGCGGTCTAACGCCGATGGGTGCCGCAGTACGCCTGGCGCTTTCGAAGCTCGAAGAGCAGAAGACTCGCTATAGAACAAACGGAATTGCTTACAATCGGCCGTGGCTTTTCTTGCTGACCGACGGGAATCCAACCGACTCCAACTGGGAACAAGCCGCACATGAAAGTCGAACTGCTGAAACAGCAGGAAAGCTGACCTTCTTTGGCATTGGTGTCGGCCCCGAAGTCGACTTAGGGAAGTTGGCTCAATTTTCCGTCCGCGCACCGGTGCGTCTCGACGGACTTAAGTTCCGTGAGCTTTTCCTCTGGCTTAGTCGTAGCACAAGCAGCGCATCTAAGGCGTCTCAGGGAAGTAACATTCAGTTGCCAACGCCCGACTGGTTGCACGTCTCGGCCTGACGCTCCCCGAAAGCCTCACCTTTATGATCGATTGGAAAATAGTGGGGGCGTCGGTAACCGGCTTTTCACACGTAGCTGAGGGCCAGCCATGCCAAGACTACCTTGTCGCATCATGCGTTGGCCAGGGGTGGCTGGTCGGAATTGTATCCGACGGAGCCGGCTCCGCCTCCCGCGGAGCCGACGGATCACGAGCGATCTGCGAAGGCCTCCTTCGGCATCTCGTCGACTACCTCGTGGAATTTGAGCAAGCGCACCGGGAAAGGCCGGTGGACGAGTTGGAAATGCGCCAAGCACTTATTGAGGGAATAGAGTGCACGCGCGCATGCCTGGAAAACGATCCGACCGCCGGAAGTCTCTCCGATTTTCATGCGACTGTCATAGGCGTGGTGGCAGGCCCCCACGGCGGGTTCCTGTTTCACATCGGGGATGGGGCCGGCTGCGCGACCAATGCGAACTCCTTCTCGCCGACCATCATGTCGCAGGCCGAGAATGGAGATTATGCGAATGAAACGTTCTTCTTCACACAAGTAGATTGGCAGGATCACCTACGATTGACACGCTTCGACAAGGAGTGCGACCTAATAGTACTGATGAGCGACGGGGTCAGCCCATTTGCGCTTGGTCCCGGCGGACGGGAGCCTTACGCGCCATTTCTCAAGCCGCTTTCAGAGTACTTCAAGACCAACAGCCGTGAGCAAGGCGTACGCGCGCTCGCGGCAACGCTTGAGAAAGACGACATTCGGCCAATCACCGGCGACGACAAGACCTTACTATGGGCACTTAGAGTTCTTCTTGATGGCTAGTCTGTTTATTGACGATGCTCCGACAGGACGCGCACCAATCAAATTGAGTAGTGCTATTGCACAAGGCGCAGCCGGGACCATTCATCATGTTGAGGGGCGCCCCGGCATTGTGGTCAAGCTCTACAAGAATGCCGCCGAGCTTCCGATGTATCGCGAGAAAATCCTTGCGATGCTGAACTCCCCACCGAACTTACAGTCCTTTGATCAAGGCGGGCGGACATATATCCAGATCGCCTGGCCGACCGCCAGAATTTTCAACGATCGCGGAGAATTCCGCGGCTTCGCGATGCCGGAGGTCGACTTCAAAGCCTCTACGGATCTGGAGAATGTTCTACAAAAAAGCACGCGCAAACGAAAAGGGCTTCCGGAAGCTTATGGCCTTCGGGTAGTCCTCGCCGCGAACCTCGCAGCATTGTGCGCAGAACTACACGGTCTCGGGCACTATATGGTCGACATGAAACCGGTCAACATGCGCTTCTATCCAAACGCTTGCTACATGGCCATTTTGGACACCGACGGCTTTAGTGTAAACGGAAAACCCAGATTTCCCGCGCGACAATTTTCGGACGAATACATAGCCCCGGAAGCAGCGACTACCCCACCCGAAAATCTCGGCCTGGAACAGGACCTTTTCTCTCTTGCCGTCATCATTTTCAGACTGCTGAACAACGGCATCCATCCCTACCAGGGAGTCGACCTAGCCGACCACCCCACCAGCCTTCAAGAGCGGATCTTTGCAGGACTTTACGCATACGGAACAACACCACACCCGACGATTCGTCCCTCGCCTCCAAGTATTCACGGTTACTTCGAAGAATCGACCCGCCGCTTGTTCGACCGAGCATTTCAGAACCGCGGACCGAGGCCTTCTGCCAAAGAATGGCGAGACCACCTCAATGAACTCGTCAGAGCCTCGCTCGTCAAATGTGCGAAGAATTCGGACCACGCCCATTTCTCAAAGGGATGCGGACTTTGTGCAATCGAAAACGGGCGACCGAGCACTTCGGCCCCACCATCCAGCAGCACCAAGACGATACAGAATTCGTCAGCTATTCTCAGTCAATTAGCTACCGGTCCTAGAAGCGGGCCAACACAACCAAGCCGGACTGGCGGCGCCTTCAGGACCCATTGGAGCCCGCGCTACCTCGCAGCTCTACTTCTACTAGGTGCGGGCTGCATCTTCGTATTCGTACAGTTTCAGAAGCCCGCGCCCACAAGAACCGAGTCGACAGAGCCACAGAATCAGCAAGCGAACACCCCCCACTTGCCCTCTCCGGCTGCAGCACGAAACTTCAAACTGATCAACGCGGTCCTCGCTAACACCATTGAGAATGGCAAGCCAAAGCAGATCACGCGGACGTTTTCCGGCGCCGGCGCCCCGATCGCTCTGTACTTCGAATACCAAGACGCGAGAGCCAACCAGGACGAAATCACAATCACGGTAACGGACGGTATGGAAAAAACATATCCCTGCACCACAACAACACTTCTATACAGCACGGGATCCCTCAACTGCTCATGGGTGACAGGCGCGAGCACTGAGCAGAAAGTATCGGTAGCACTCAACGGAAAAGCAGTTCAGGATTTGACTTTCAAGATCGCACCTCCCCCGGTGACCGATCGAAAGCCCTTGGATCTGTCTCCCGCAGCCAGCGGTCCTTCGGTCCCGCAACTGCCCGACGTCGCAGCTTCCGATGCGCCCTCTTGGCTTCTGACATTCAAAAAACAAGTCGACCGATGCCGGAGAAGCTCACCCCCGATCTACGGCGGGCTTCCGGCAAAGGCCGCGATCGCGGTGTCGCTGGGTCCGGACGGATATCTGACGACTCCCCCGCGGAAGGTGGGGAACGTCCCTTCTAACGCGCAACAATTCCATCAGGGCGTTATTGACGCAATTGTCGCTTGCCAGCCCTTCAATCTGCCGTCGGCACTCGCCAGCGAATGGAGATATTTTATCGCTGCCTTCGAAGAGAGAAATCGATAGAGGCGAAATTCTGTAGAATCGCTCGAAGTGCAGTCTCGCCGACGAGCAGAAAGTCACTTGCAGGCGGGCCACAAAGCCCGCCTGCAGAAAGCAGCAAGCTCAGTTCTTCGACTTGTCGACCAGCGCGCCCTTCTTGATCCAGGGCATCATCTCGCGGAGCTTGGCGCCGACTTCCTCGATCGGGTGGGCCGCGAGCTTGGCGCGGGTGGCCTTGAACGAGGTCTGGTTGACCTTGTTCTCGAGCATCCAGTTGCGGGTGAAGATGCCGTTCTGGATGTCGGCGAGCACGCGCTTCATCTCGGCCTTGGTCTCGGCGGTGACGATGCGCGGGCCGGTGACGTATTCGCCGTATTCGGCGGTGTTGGAGATCGAGTAGTTCATGTTGGCGATGCCGCCTTCATAGATCAGGTCGACGATCAGCTTCACTTCGTGCAGGCACTCGAAATACGCCATCTCCGGCGCGTAGCCGGCTTCCACCAGCGTCTCGAAGCCGGCCTTGATCAGCTCGACCAGACCGCCGCACAGCACCACCTGCTCGCCGAACAAGTCGGTCTCGCACTCTTCCTTGAACGAGGTCTCGATGATGCCGGCGCGGCCGCCGCCGATCGCCGAGGCGTAGCTGAGGCCGAGGTCGTGGGCGTTGCCCGACGGATCCTGGTGGATCGCGATCAGCGAGGGCACGCCGCCGCCGCGCTGATATTCCGAACGCACGGTGTGGCCGGGGCCCTTCGGCGCGACCATCAGCACGTCGAGATCGGCGCGCGGCTCGATCAGGTTGAAGTGCACGTTGAGACCGTGGGCGAACAGCAGCGCCGCGCCGTTCTTCATGTTGTCGTGCAGATGATCGCGATAGATCTCGCCCTGCAATTCGTCGGGCGTCAGCATCATGATCACGTCGGCCCACTTGGCGGCCTCGGCGACTTCCATCACCTTGAAGCCGGCGCCTTCCGCCTTCTTGGCGCTCGCCGAGCCCTTACGCAGCGCGATCGCGACGTCCTTGACGCCGGAGTCCTTCAGGTTCAGCGCGTGGGCATGGCCCTGGCTGCCGTAGCCGACAATGGCGACCTTCTTGCCCTTGATCAGGTTCAGGTCGGCATCGCGATCGTAGTAAACTCGCATCCTCGTTCCTCGTGTTCGGCGGCCCGTCCCGCCCGTGCTGTGGTGATCGGGCCGTCCCGGCCGACCTTCGAATTGCCGCTGGTTTCTAGGGCGACGGGTGCCCGGAAACAAGCCCGCGGCGGCGAATTGTGGCCCTGCGTCGCGGCCTTACGGCTCCCGCAACACGGGATACAGCGAGGCGACCAGCAGGGCCGCCATCACCAGATTGAAGACGCGCACCGCCCGCGGCGATTTCACCAGCGATTGCAGGGAGGTGCCGAACATCGCCCAGGCCGCCGAGGAGGCCGTCCCGATCACCAGCAGCGTCGCCGCCTGCACAGCAACATTCCACGGATAGGCCGCCACCGCCGCATAGGCCGTGACGGTGCCGATCGCGATCACCCAGCCCTTGACGTTGACCCATTGAAACGCCGCGGCGCCGAGGAAGCTCATCGGCCGCCGCTCGACCGCGGCTTCCGGATCGGCCGGCCTGGCCAGCGCGATGACGGCGGCCAGCCAGATCAGATACGCCGCGCCGGCGTATTTCAGGATCGTTTGCAGCAGCGGATAGGCCGCGAACACGGCGCCGAAGCCGAACCCCATCGCGGCGACCATCACGGAAAAGCCGATCGCTACGCCAGCGACGTGCGGCAGCGTGCGACGAAAGCCGAAGGTCAGGCCCGACGACAGCAGCATGATGTTGTTCGGCCCCGGCGTGAACAGGGTCGCGAAAGCGAAGCCGACGAACGCAGCGAGCAGTTCAGAGGACATCGTCTGACCTCAGGCGGTTTCGGGCAGTTCGGGCTTGGCGCGGCCGAACAACAGCATGATCGCCAGCCCGGCAACCACGATCAGCATGCCGGCCAGCCGCAGCGGGCCGAAGGTCTCGCCGAACACCAGGCTGGAGGCCCCTGCCCCGATGAACGGCACCAGCAGCGCGAACGGCACCACCTGCGCGGCGCTGTAGGCGTGCAGCAGCCGGCCCCAGATCCAGTAGCCGATCGTGGTCGAGCCGATCGACAGCGACAGCATCGCCGCCATCACGCCCGGCGACAAATGAGTGAGCTCGCGCCAGATCGCCGGCCCGCCGTCGCTGACCCATGCGGCGAGCGCCAGCGGCGGCAGCGACGCCAGGCTGATCCAGGCGAACAAATCGAGCATCGGCACGCCCTGCGCCCGGCGCAGCAGCAGATTCGAGAACGCGAACGCGATCGGCGCCGTCATCGTCACGGCAAAAGCCAGAACCGTGAAGTCGTAGCCGACCGTGAAGCAGATCATCAGCAGCCCGCAGGCGGCGACGCTGATGCCGATCAGTTGTGCGCGCGTCGGCCGCTCGTTCAGCAGCACCGCCGCGAACGCGATGGTGAACAGCGCCTGGCTCTGCACGATCACCGCGGTGAGTCCCGCCGGCACGCCCTGCGCAATGCCCCAGCTCTGCGTCAGATACTGCCACACGAGCAGCAGGCTGATGCCGATCCACACCGGCAGCGCCAGCTTCGGCCGCGGCAGCACCAGGCACGGCAGCGCCGTGATGGCGAAGCGCAGCAGGTTGAGAACTGTCGGCGACATCTCGGTCAGCGCGTAGCGCGTGAACACGAAGCCCAGCCCCCAGATCAAGGCGACGAGCAGCGCGAGCGCAGTATCGGCCGGCTTCATTGAGTCTCCGCCCCTGATCCGCCGGCTCGAAAGGTTGCGGCGCTGCCCGGTTCCTATCCGATCCGGTGTCGGCCGATAACCCGTGCCACGCGCGGATCAGCATCCCGCGCAACGATGCCGCGCCCCGGCGGGCGGAACGAAAAAAACCGCGGTCGGTTCTCTCCTGCGGGCGCATGATCCAACGCGCCGAACTCACTGGAGGATCGTTCGACAGATGGCTCTCATTCCGCACAATGCCCTCATCGTCGTCGCCGATGGCCGCGGCGCGTTGCTGCTGCGAAACACCGGCAAGCCGGCTCAGGTGACACTCCGTCAGGAGCGCAAGCTCGAGCCCGTCAATCTCGAAGACGACGGCCCGTCCGGATCGCGCCCCGAGGAGCAGAGCCAGAGCCAGACCGACGAGGCGACCTTCGCCAAGCAGCTCACCAACACCATCAACAAGATGAAGCTCGACGGCGAGTTCGATCAGCTGGTGCTGGTCGCCGATCCGCAGACGCTCGGCCAGATGCGGCCGATCCTGCACAAGACCGTCGAAGCCTCGCTGATCCGCTCGCTCGCCAAGGACCTGACCAACCACCCGCTCGACCAGATCGCCGAGGCGATCGCGGCCTAGCCGGAGGTTACATCCCGTCGGCGCCGCGGCCGATCGCTGCGACGCCGGTGCGGACGACTTCGACCAGACCGAGCGGACGCATCAGTTCGATGAACTGATTGATCTTGGACGGCCCGCCGGTGATCTCGAACACGAAGCTCTCGGTCGAGGCGTCGATCACGCGGGCGCGAAAAGCTTCGGCGAGCCGCAGCGACTCGACGCGGTGATCGCCGGTGCCGCGTAGCTTGACCATCGCCAATTCGCGCTCGATCGACCGCCCGGTCAGCGTCATGTCGACGACGCGATACACCGGCACCATGCGGTCGAGCTGGTTCTTGATCTGCTGGATCACCATCGGCGTGCCGGTGGTGACGATGGTGACGCGCGAGAGATGTTTCTGGTTCTCGGTCTCCGAGACCGTGAGACTCTCGATGTTGTAGCCGCGCCCCGAAAACAGCCCGATCACCCGCGCCAGCACGCCGGGCTCGTTCTGCACGAGCACCGACAACGTGTGAGTCTCGTTCGGATCGTGACGCTCTTCCATGAAGTAGGCGGATGCGGGCTGGGTCATTGGTTTGCCTGTCGGTGTGTCGTGCGTTTATTTCGTATTGGCATTTGAGTAGCTGATCGTCCGGCGGAGAGTGATGTCCGGCGCCGCCCCATTTCTCGACCGTCACCCCCCGCGAAAGCGGGGGACCCAGTATTCCAGAGCCTCACTTGAGTAACCCGCGCTCTGGAATACTGGGTCGCCCGGTCAAGCCGGGCGATGACGGTCTTGTATGGGGCGCCGCCTGGTAACAATCACCTCACACCAGCGCCTTGCCGCCGGCGAAGGCGGCGGCGGTGGCTTCGTCGGTGGCTTCGGCCGGCAGCAGCATCTCGTTGTGAGCCTTGCCGGACGGAATCATCGGGAAGCAGTTCTCCAGCGCGGCGACGCGGCAGTCGAACAGCACCGGCTTGTTGACCTTGATCATCTCGGCGATCGCGCCGTCGAGATCGCCCGGCTTGGTCACCTGCATGCCGATGCCGCCATAGGCCTCGGCGAGCTTGACGAAGTCGGGCATCGCCTCGGTGTAGGAATGCGACAGCCGATTACCATGGAGCAATTGCTGCCATTGCCGCACCATGCCCATGTACTGATTGTTGAGGATGAAGATCTTGATCGGCAGTTCGTACTGAACGGCCGTCGCCATCTCCTGCATGGTCATCTGCACCGAGGCGTCGCCGGCGATGTCGATCACCAGGCTTTTCGGATGCGCCACCTGCACGCCGAGCGCGGCCGGCAGGCCGTAGCCCATGGTGCCGAGGCCGCCCGAAGTCATCCAGCGTTTCGGCTGTTCGAAACCGTAGAACTGCGCCGCCCACATCTGATGCTGACCGACTTCGGTGGTGATGTAAGTGTCGCGGCCACGCGTGCCTTCATACAAACGCTGGATCGCGTATTGCGGCATGATCAGGTCGTTGTTCTTCTTGTACGCCAGCGAATTGCGCGCGCGCCAGGTCGCGACCTGCTGCCACCACGGCTTGATGTCGGGCTTCTTGGCCTCGGCCTTGAACACCGCCAGAAGATCGCTCAGCACCGAGGCGACGTCGCCGATGATCGGCACGTCGACGCGGATGTTCTTGTTGATCGACGACGGGTCGATATCGATGTGGATCTTCTTGGCGTGCGGCGCGAACGCGTCGGTGCGGCCGGTGATGCGGTCGTCGAAGCGCGCGCCGATGCACAGCATGACGTCGCAATCATGCATCGTCATGTTGGCTTCGTAGGTGCCGTGCATGCCGAGCATGCCGAGCCAGTTCTTGCCGGACGCCGGATAGGCGCCGAGCCCCATCAGCGTCGAGGTGATCGGGAAGTCGGTGACCTCGACCAGCTCGCGCAACAGACGGCAGGCCTCGTCACCGGAATTCACCACGCCGCCGCCCGAATAGATCACCGGCCGCTGCGCGCCGGCGAGCAGCGCCACCGCCTTGCGGATCTGGTTCGGATCGCCCTTGGTGTGCGGCTTGTAGGAAACGTGGACGTCGGTCTTGCGCGGCGGATGATAGGTGCCGGTGGCGAACTGCACATCCTTCGGCACGTCGACCACCACCGGGCCCGGACGGCCCGAGGTCGCGACGTAGAACGCCTCGTGCAGCACCCGCGCCAGATCCTTGATGTCGCGCACCAGCCAGTTGTGCTTGGTGCACGGCCGGGTGATGCCGACGGTGTCGCATTCCTGGAAGGCGTCGTTGCCGATCAAGTGAGTAGGAACTTGCCCGGTGATGCACACCAGCGGGATCGAATCCATCAGCGCGTCGGCGAGCGGCGTCACCATGTTGGTGGCGCCGGGGCCCGAGGTCACCAGCACGACGCCCGGCTTGCCGGTGGAACGCGCATAGCCTTCGGCGGCGTGGCCGGCGCCCTGCTCGTGGCGGACCAGGATGTGCTGCACGTCGGACTGCTGGAAGATCTCGTCATAGATCGGAAGCACCGCCCCGCCGGGATAGCCGAAAATGTGCTCGACGCCGTGATCCTTCATCGCGCGGACGATCATCGCGGCGCCGGTCATCTGGTTCGGATCGTGGCTGGTGCTGTCGCTCATGGTGGGCTCCGGGGCGCCGTCTGGCGCTGACGTTCGGGTGGTTCGGACAAGCTGAAGTCGATGCGATCGGACAATAAAAAAGGGCCCGTGAAAGGCCCTCAGCGCACCGTCCGTTCGCGGGGTGGAGTCTATCCACCCCCGGCGGTGCGCCTGGGTACGACGATGAGAAGCAGGTCGGAAATTTTGTGTCGCATATGGCCGGCTCGGCTTCCCAAAGGTTTCGCGGGACCATACCCCCGAAACCCGCAATGTCAAGGCGTGCAAACGCCGTAAGGATCACACCTTAGCCGGATTTGAGCGCGCTCGCGAGCCGGAATAACGCGCAGGCGGTATGCTGCGAAGCGAGATCCCCTGCGCAACGGGGCACTCCAGCGTGGCCTCCTGCCGATGTGGTCACGCACAAGCCCCAGCGCCAGCCTCACCGCTGCGCCCCTCCCCCAGGCACGTCATTCCGGGGCGTGCGCTCGTGCGCGCGAACCCGGAATGACGGGGCTAGAGGACTGGAATCACGCGGCTATAGAACCGGCATGACGGAGTGCAGCAAGGCGCTCGCCTCCTCCGGCCGCACCCATTTGAACTCCGGCAGCTGGTGTCGGAACCAGGTGAATTGCCGCTTCGCGTAATGCCGCGTGTCGGCGGCGCCGATCACGGCGGCTTCCTGCAGCGAAATCTCTCCCCGCAGATGCCGGATCAGCGCCGGGACGCCGTGGGCCTTCATCGCCGGCAGCAGCGGGTCGAGGCGCCGCTCCGCCAGCGCCGCGACCTCGTCCAGCGCGCCGCCCTGCAGCATCGCGGCGAATCGGGTGTCGATCCGGGCGTAGAGCGCCTCGCGCTCTGGCGCCAGGAACAGTGCCACAACTCCGTCCGGCGGCAGCACCGGCGGCGACGCCTCGGCGTGCCAGTCGGCCAGCGGCCGGCCGGTTGCCAGCACCACTTCCAGCGCCCGGGCGATGCGCGAGCGGTCGGCGGGCGCCAGCCGCTCGGCGGCGGCCGGATCGTGCCGCGCCAGTTCGGCATGCAGCGCCCCCACGCCGTCGCGATCGAGCCGCATCCGCACGGCGTCCCGCACCTCCGCCGGCACCGGCGGCACGGTCGAAAGCCCGCGCGTCAGCGCCTTGAAATACAGCCCGGTGCCACCGATGAAGATCGGCAGCCGTCCCGCCGCCCGGACTTCCGCCAGCGCGCCAGCGGCGGCTTCCACGAACGCGCCAGCCGAGAAGTTCACCGCCGCATCCACCGTGCCGTAAAGAAGGTGCGGGACCACCGCCTCTTCCTCCGGCGTCGGCCGGGCGGTGATGATCCGCAGGTCGCGATACACCTGCATCGAATCGGTGTTGATGACGACGCCATCGCGATCTCGTGCGAGGCGCAGCGCCAGGGCCGACTTGCCGCTGGCGGTCGGCCCTGCGATAAGCACCGCCGCCGGCCTTTGCCCCTGCCCCGGAACCGTTCCCGACATGTCGCTCGTCGCCACGCTCATCTGCAATCCGAATAGCCCCGCGCTCGATTCCACCGCGATCGAGGGCGCACGCGCCGTGCTGCCACAGCCGAATGCGGCGCGCTGGCTGCACGACGAGGTCGCCGCCGACATCGTGTTCGACAGCGACGAGGACGCGCTGGCGATCGCCGAGCGGCTCCGCGCCGCGCGCGGGGACC
>NZ_LJIC01000139.1 GCF_001295845.1 Rhodopseudomonas sp. AAP120
GGGGGGGGCCCCTCCCCTCCGCGAGTCGCTGAGTCACTGCCTGGGGCGCCCTCACCCCAACCCTCTCCCGCAAGCGGGAGAGGGAGCGCGCTGTGCCTGTGGCGCTGACTACCTCCGCCCGAACAGCTTCTCGATATCGGTCAGCGTCAGCTCGACATACGTTGGACGGCCGTGATTGCACTGGCCGGAGTTCGGCGTCGATTCCATTTCGCGGAGCAGTGCGTTCATTTCCTCGGGCTTGAGCACGCGGCCGGCCCGCACCGAGCCGTGGCAGGCCATCGTCGCCGCGACGTGCATCAGCCGGCGCTCCAGCGGCAGAGCTTCGTCCCATTCGGCCATGTGCTCGGCGAGGTCGCGCAGCAGCGATGCCGCGTCGGTCTTGCCGAGTAGCGACGGCGTCTCGCGCACCGCCACCGCGCCCGGCCCGAAACTTTCGATCACCAGGCCGAACTTGGCGAGCTCGTCGGCGCGCGCGAGCAAGCGCTCCACCGTCGCCTCGTCCATCTCGACGATATCCGGGATCAGCAGGATCTGACGCTGCACGCCGTTGGCATCGAGCGACGCCTTGAGCCGCTCATAGACGATGCGCTCATGCGCGGCATGCTGATCGACAACGATGAGTCCGCCGCGGGTCTGCGACACGATATAGGTTTCATGGATCTGCGTCCGCGCCGCGCCGAGCGGACGGTCGAGCAGATCGGGGGCGATGTCGTGAGGGCGGACATCGGCACTCGGCGCGCCGACGTCGAACGCCGCTTGGCTGCGCTCGGCGAAGGATGGCGTTGCAAAACCCGCGCTGCCGCCGGCCGGATAGGATGGCGAACTCCGCCAGTCCCAATTCGCCGGAGAAGCGGACGGCGCCGCCCCCGGACGAAACGTCGAGATCACACTGCTGGCGCTGTTGGCGGCGGTGCGGCGGCCTTCGCGCGCAAGCCCCTCTTTTAGCGCGTGCACGATCAGCGCGCGGACCAGGCCCGCATTGCGGAAGCGCACTTCGGTCTTGGCCGGATGCACGTTGGCGTCGACTTCGCGGCTGTCCAGCGTGACGAACAGCGCCAGCACCGGGTGACGATCGCGCGGCAAGTAATCAGCGTAGGCGCCGCGCACCGCGCCAAGGATCAGCTTGTCGCGCACCGGGCGGCCATTGACGAACAGATACTGGCCGAGCGCGTTGGCGCGCGTCAGCGACGGCGCAGCGGCGAAGCCTTCGACGATGACGCCTTCGCGCTGCGACCGGACTTCGATTGCATTGGCGCGAAAATCCGCACCGAGAATATCGCCGAGCCGGATCAGTTGCCCGGGCGCGCCCGGCAGCGCCGCCGCCCACGTCACCGGCGCGCGCTCCTCGCCGGCCAGCGTGAAGGCGATGTCCGGCCGCGCCATCGCGAGGCGCCGCACAACTTCGCGGATCGCTTCGGCCTCGGTGCGGTCGGTCTTGAGAAACTTCAGCCGCGCCGGCGTGGCGAAGAACAGATCGGCGACTTCGACGCGGGTGCCCTGCGACAGCGCCGCCGGCGCGATCGGGGTCTTGTCGCCGCCCTCGACGCGCAGCGCCCAGGCGTGCGGCTCTTCGGCGTGCCGCGTGGTGATCGACAGCCGCGCCACCGCGCCGATCGACGGCAGCGCCTCGCCGCGGAAGCCGAGCGTGCGGATCGCCAGCAGGTCCTCGTCGTCGAGCTTGGAGGTGGCGTGGCGATCGACGGCGAGCGCGAGATCGGTCGCGGTCATGCCCGAGCCGTCGTCAGCGATCACGATCTTCCGCCGCCCGCCGCCGTCGGAGAAGATGTCGATGCGGCTGGCGCCGGCATCGATCGCGTTCTCGACCAGCTCCTTCACGACACTCGCCGGCCGCTCCACCACCTCGCCGGCGGCGATGCGGTTGACGATGGTTTCGGGGAGCTGGCGAACGGGCATAGGCGACTCGGCTGCGGGGCGTGAAGTTTAGGCGACTATGAAGATAATGGCGATGCAGGGGCGGCGTGGCGGAGCCTTCTTCACCCTCCCCTGGAGGGGGAGGGTCGGCGGGTAGCGCGCGCAGCGCGGTGCACGCCGGGGTGGGGTGAGCCGCGGGCACGGCGGATGAACTCTTCGCCCCCCCCCCCCCC
>NZ_LJIC01000014.1 GCF_001295845.1 Rhodopseudomonas sp. AAP120
CCTCACCCCAGCCCTCTCCCGCAAGCGGGAGAGGGGGCGCGCTGTGCTTGGTGTGAGTTTGCGGATGAACTCACAGCTCCATCGACATCGTCACCGGGACGTGGTCGCTCGGGCGTTCCCAGCTGCGGGCGTCGCGCAGGATCTTGAAGTCGGTGACGCGATCCTTCAGCGCTTCCGACACCCAGATGTGGTCGAGCCGGCGGCCGCGGTCGCCGACGGTCCAGTCGGCGGCGCGGTAGCTCCACCAGGTGTAGACCTTCTCGGACATCGGAATACGCTCGCGCGCGACGTCGACCCAGTTGCCGGCGCGGAGCACGGCGAGCAGCTTGTCGCATTCGATCGGCGTGTGCGACACGACCTTGAGTAACTGCTTGTGCGACCAGACGTCGTGCTCGTGCGGCGCGACGTTGAGATCGCCGACCAGGATGTGGCGCTGATCGCCGGACGGATGCAGCGGCTCGCACGCCTTCATCTCGTCGAGGAACGACAGCTTGTGCTTGAATTTCGGATTGACGGCCGGATCCGGAATGTCGCCGCCGGCCGGCACGTAGAAATTATGCAGCACCAGCGGTGGGTCGTTATCGGCCGTATTCAGCGACACCGAGATGTGCCGCGAGTCGACGATGTCGCAGAAGGTGCGGACGTCGCGCGCGACGAACGGGATCTTCGAAATGATCGCGACGCCGTGGTAGCCCTTCTGGCCGTTGAGCGCGATGTGCTCGTAGCCGAGCCGCTTGAAGCGTTTCAGCGGAAACGCGTCGTCGGGGCACTTGGTCTCCTGCAGGCACAGCACATCCGGCCGCTGCGCCTTGAGAAACTTCGCCACCAGATCGATGCGCAGCCGCACCGAATTGATGTTCCAGGTCGTCAGGGTGAAGCGCATGGGAGGCCGGTTGCAGGAAGGGAGGAGGACACCGACGGTCTGACGATGCAGCCCCCTTCTTGCGCGGCACAGGGGCGGACGCAAGCTGCCGGTGTGAACAACCGGCCAGTCACCGCAGCGTTTTGCTAGGTGGCGAGCATTCCGCGAAGAAGATGGATTGCCGGGTCAAGCCCGGCAATGAAGGTCATTCAGGAATTTGCGTGACTGCGAAAGCGACGACCCCAATCACAGCGTCATGCGCGGGCTTGACCCGCGCATCTATCGTCCGCGCAGCGGACCATCGAGAACAGTCGATGGAAATCTCTAGCCCGGCGGCGTCGAATAGTCGGTGTAATCGATCTTGAACATCGTCGGATCGGGCCGGCGGGTGGTGTCGAGATTGTAGATCGCCACCGTGGTGTCGTAGCCCTGCGGATCGGTGACGGTCCATTGCTTGAGCTGGCCGTCCTTGACGCCGACCATCAACATCAGCCGGCTGGTGCCGATCACGGCGTTCTTCTCTTCGATGATGATCGAGATGTAGAGATCGTCGGAGCTGATCGCCACGACGTTGGTGTCGCGCAAGAGATCGATCTTGTCGCTGAGCAGATAACGCAGCGGCGTCTGCGACAGCGGATAGACGTCCTGGGTCGCCAGCTTGCGGTCGCGCACCACCAACGACTGGCCGTCGGCGATCATCGAGATCGGGCTCGGGCTGTCGTATTCGAACCGGACCTTGCCGGGCTTCATGATGTAGAAATCGCCGTTCAGCTTGCTGCCGTCCGGTCCGACCTGGACGAAGTTGCCGACCAATGTCGACAGCGACGACAGATAGGCGCTGACCCGCGCGGCGTCCGCCTTCTGCTTGGCGTCGAAGGTGGTGAAGATCGAGGCCGGCACGTTGCGCCGCGGGTCCGGGATGATCGGCTCGGGCGGCGTCGTCAGCTTGGTCATCGGCGCCGCGGGCTGCGGCTGCGGCGGCCGCGTCTGGCGGGCCGGATCGGCTGCACTGATCTGCCGCTCGCCGGACTTTGGCGATGGCTTCGGCACCGGCGTCGGCTCCGCCATCGCCTGAGGGGCGAACGCCAGCCATAGCCCGACGCCGGCCGCGATCGTGCCGCGCAGCCCGGTGAGGATCGCCGGTCTCGGCGCCAAATCCTTGGAATCGTTCGTCAATGCAATGTCCTGCGCGGAAGCCGCGGATCCGGCGCGCCATCCCTCAGCCGCTACCGTGGCGCTGTGGCGATTTCGCGACTCCCGTCGGGCGATTTGCATGTCGCTGATCCCGCGCTTCAAAAGTTGGAGTCTTCTTCGGCGACGAGAATCTCGCGCTTGCCGGCGTGATTGGCCTGGCCGACGATGCCTTCCAGTTCCATCCGCTCCATCAGCGAGGCGGCGCGGTTGTAGCCGATCTGCAGCCGGCGCTGGATGTAGCTTGTCGAGGCCTTGCGGTCGCGTTTGACAATCGCGACCGCCTGCTGGAACAGATCGCCGCCGCCATCGCCGCCCATGCCGGTGGCGTCGAACACCGCGCCGTCTTCGCCCTCGGCCGGCTCTTCGGCGGTGACCGCTTCGAGATATTCGGGCGCGCCCTGCGCCTTGAGATGCTTGACGACCTTCTCGACTTCCTCGTCGGACACGAACGGGCCGTGCACGCGGCTGATGCGGCCGCCGCCCGCCATGTACAGCATGTCGCCCTGGCCGAGCAGCTGCTCGGCGCCCATCTCGCCCAAAATGGTGCGGCTGTCGATCTTCGACGTCACCTGGAAGGAGATGCGGGTCGGGAAGTTGGCCTTGATGGTGCCGGTGATGACGTCGACCGACGGGCGCTGCGTCGCGAGGATCACGTGCAGGCCGGCGGCGCGGGCCATCTGCGCCAGGCGCTGCACCGCGCCCTCGATGTCCTTGCCGGCCACCATCATCAGGTCGGCCATCTCGTCGACGATAATGACGATATAGGGCAGCGGCTCGAGGTCGAGCTTCTCTTCCTCGTAGATCGCCTTGCCGGTCTCCTTGTCGAAGCCGGTGTGCACCGTGCGGGTGAGCTCTTCGCCCTTGGCCTTGGCTTCGCCGAGCCGGGTGTTGTAGCCGTCGATGTTGCGCACGCCGAGCTTGGCCATGCGCTTGTAGCGCTCTTCCATCTCCCGCACTGCCCATTTCAGGGCGACCACGGCCTTCTTCGGATCGGTGACGACCGGCGTCAGCAGGTGCGGAATGCCGTCATAGACCGAGAGTTCGAGCATCTTCGGATCGACCATGATCAGCCGGCACTGATCCGGCCGCAGCCGGTACACCAGGCTGAGGATCATGGTGTTGATCGCCACCGACTTACCCGAGCCGGTGGTGCCGGCGATCAGCATATGCGGGGTGCGGGCGAGATCGATGATGATCGAATCGCCGCCGATGTTCTTGCCGAGACAGAGCGGCAGCTTGTGCACGGTCTCGTTGTTGTCCTTCACGCTGAGCAGTTCGCGCAAATACACCTTCTCGCGATTCGCGTTCGGCAATTCGATGCCGATCGCGTTGCGGCCGGGCACCACGGCGACGCGGGCCGACAGCGCGCTCATCGACCGGGCGATATCGTCGGCGAGACCGATCACCCGCGACGACTTGATGCCCGGCGCAGGCTCGAGCTCGTATAGCGTCACCACCGGGCCGGGGCTCGCTTTGACAATTTCGCCGCGCACGCCGAAGTCCTGCAGCACGCCTTCCAGGGCTCGCGAATTGGCCTCGAGCTCGGCCTTGCTGAGCGGCTTGCGATCGGACGCCTTCGGCACCGACAGCACGTTGACCGAGGGCAGATCGAACCTCGTCGGCTTCTTCGGGGCCGGCCGCGGCGCGGCCTTTTTGCGGGCGCGCGGGGCCGGCGCCTCTTCCTCTTCGTCGTTCTCGATCTCGTCTTCGATCGGCTCCTCGTCGTGCTCCGGCTCGTCGTCAAAGTCGCGTTCGTCGCGCGGCACGATCGAGGGCGCGGTGCGGCCGCTGCCGAGCTTCGGCTCCTGGCGTTCGAATGCCGCCGCGCTGCGGCCGGTCGAGCCGCTGCTGACGAGGCCGCGATAGCTCAGCTTGATCAGCCGCCACAGCCGCGCCTTGGCGGACAGCGCCGCATGCGCCAGCCAGCCCAGCGACACCGAGCCTTCGTCGCGATCGTCCTCTTCGTCGAGCGGCGTATCTTCGGTGATGCTGTCGTCGATCTCCGGCTCGCGCGAGCCGTAGCCGCTGGCGATCAGGAAGGTCACCGCCGTCGCTGCGGCGAGCACGAGGGTGAGAATCACCCGGAAGATCAGCCCCGGTCCGAAGACAAGCGAGGGGGCGCGGACCAGCGCATCACCGACCACACCGCCGAGGCCGGTCGGCAGCGGCCACGCGGTGTCGTGCGGGAACGAGCTCGCGAGGCCCGCCGCAAACACGGTGCAGAGAATCCAGCCGGCGAACCGTAGCGCGCGACGATCGAACGGACGATGGTTGATCATCCGCCAGCCCCAGGTCGCGACCGGCATCAGCAGGCCGATCGCCCCGAGGCCGAGGATCTGCATCGACAGATCCGCGCCGATCGCGCCCGGATAGCCCATCAGATTGTGGATGGTGCGTGAGGTCGCGTGGCTGAGGCTCGGGTCCTGCACCGACCACGTCGCCAGCGCGGCGGCGGCGGCGGCGGCGATCGCAATCAGTCCGAACCCGGCGAGCTCGCGCAGGCGCCGCGCCAGCGCGTCGCGCAGCGACGTCGGCAAATGCCCGACCAGGGGGATGACACGTTCGATCGCCGGCATACTCACTGCTGTGCCCCGCGACTCAATCGAGGATCCGCACCAGACGGTGCAATGCTTCGGCGGTGGTCTCGCTGTCCTGCACCATCGCGACCCGGATATAGCCGGCGCCCGGATTGCTGCCATCCGGCTGCGGCCGGGCCAAGTAACTGCCCGGGATGACGCGGACGCCGCCTTCGCGGAACAGCTTCACGGTCGCAGCCTCGTCGCCCCCATAGGCGGAGACATCGAGCCACAGGCAGAAGCCGCCGGCGGGGCGCTGATAATTGTAGCGCGATCCGAGGATCTGATCGGCGAGGTCGAATTTCAGCCGGTACAGCCGACGGTTTTCCTCGACATGCGCCTCGTCCGCATAGGCCGCGATCGCCACATGCTGCAGCGGCACCGGCACCTGCGGCGCCGCGACGTTACGCAGCTCGTGATACGCCTTGAGGAAACCCGCATCGCCGGCGACGAAGCCGACCCGCATGCCGGGCAGATTGGAGCGCTTGGACAGCGACTGGAACACCGCGACATTGCGGAAGTCATCGCCGGCGGCTTGCAGCGCGCTGCCGGGCGCCTCGCGCGTATAGATCTCCGAATAGCATTCGTCGCTCAGGATCAGGAAGCCGTAGCGATCGGCGAGCTGCTTCAGCTTCGCGTAGTAATCGCTCGAGGCGACCGAGCCCTGCGGGTTGGCCGGCGAGGCGATGAAGATCGCGACGGTGCGGGCCAGCGTCGCGGCGTCGAGCGATTCCAGATCGGGCAGGAAGCCGTTGGCGCGCGTCGTCGGCAGGAACACGGCTTCGCAGCCAGCCGCGCGGGCGCCGGCCGCATAGGCCGGGTAGAACGGATTCGGCATCAGGATGGCCGGGGTGCCGCTGCGCGAGCCGACGTAGCGCGCTGCCGCGACCGCGGCGAGAAACAGCCCTTCGCGGCTGCCGTTCAGTACCAATACCTCGGTCTCGGGATCGGGCGTGCGGGGCAGGGTGAAACGTCTCGCCAGCCATCCCGCCGCCGCCTCGCGGAACGGCGCGATCCCCTTGGCCATCGGGTAGCGGCCGAACTCTGCGGTGTGCCGCGCCAGCACCTCGCCGACAAAGCCGGGAATCGGATGCTGCGGTTCGCCGAGCGACAGGTTGATCAGCTTTTCGCCGGGTTGATGCGGCGCCAGCAGCTCAGTCAGCCGCGCAAACGGCGAACGCTCGCTCTGTCCGGCAGCCTCGGGACTGCCGGCCGCACGCGCCGGGGAGGGGGAGGCGGACAAAACCATCGCAAACGCCAGCTTTCAGAAACACCCGACCGCCAGGATGGATCGAGCGCAAACAGATCAGCCACCATAGATACGGCGAGGTTAAGACGCGATTAACCATCGACGGGCGGGGGCTGAAACGACGTCAGCGGCCCGGCGAGGTTCCACCAATCTCATGGCTGACGGCCTCGCGCAGCTCGGGCAACGCACGATGGACCGTGTCCCAAACCATCTGCGCCGCGACCTCTTCATAGTCGTGTCGATAGACGTTGCCTGCGGCAGCGATCTGCCGCCAGCCGATCATGGGATGGCGGCGTTTAACCTCCTCTGCGACGCGGCGCGACGCTTCGGAAATGATCTCCAGACAGCGGGTGACCGCGTACTGCGTACGCAAGTCGGTTTTGAAGGTGGTCAGATCCGCCTCGGCAATGAAGGCGACCGCCAGATCGATGTGATGCAGGATATCGCGGAGCGCCAGATCGGACTGCTCAGAACGCATAGATCGCGTCGGCAACGGCAGTCGGCGCAACCTGGGGCTTGAGCTGGGCGCGGTTGACGACATCGACCGGGCGGTCGAACAGGCCGGCGATGTAGTCCTTCAGGTCCGCGTAGTCGAACACGGTCACGTGTGCGTCGGGGTCGATCTCGATCATGATGTCGATGTCGCTGTCCGGCCGATGATTTCCCCGCGCCACCGACCCGAACAGGGCGGCCCGGCGGACGCCGCGCTGGCGCAGCGCCGGTTGTGACTTGCGAAGGATGTCGAGCGCGAGTGTCCGATCCATTGGCACAGTATAGCACAGCGGTACTGGTTCGCGATGGTGGTCCGACTGCACCGGATGCGCCCTCAAAAGAAAGGGGCCCCAGCCTGAAGCTGGGGCCCCTCAACGGATCAAGCATTGCCGGGTATCTGCCTGACCCGTAGCTGGCGGCGCGGCCTCTCGAGAAGGCCGCGCCGGATGGACTTACATGTTGTAGGCGCGCTCGGTGTGCTCGACGAGGTCGAGGCCTTCGCGCTCGACTTCGACCGGGGCACGCAGGCCGACGATCACGTCGACGACCTTGTAGAGGATCGCCGAGCCGATGCCGGACAGCAGCACCGTGGTGCCGACGCCCCAGCACTGCGAGATCATCTGCGCACCGAAGTCGTAGTCGCCGACCTTGCCGGCGACGTAGTCGTAGACGCCGGTGCCGCCGAGCGCCGGGTTCACCAGGATGCCGGTGCCGAGCGCGCCGATGATGCCGCCGACGCCGTGGACGCCGAACACGTCGAGCGAGTCGTCATAGCCCAGCGCATTCTTCACCACGGTGCAGAAGAACAGGCAGACCACGCCGACCACCAGGCCGAGCACGATCGCGCCCATCGGACCCGCGAAGCCCGCCGCGGGAGTCACAGCGACCAGACCCGCCACTGCGCCGGACAGCGCGCCGAGCAGCGAGGGGTGACCCTTGAAGATCCATTCGGCGAACATCCAGGCCAGCGCCGCCGCGGCGGTTGCCACGAAGGTGTTGATCATGGCGAGCGCAGCGCCACCCGAAGCTTCGAGGTTGGAGCCGGCGTTGAAGCCGAACCAGCCGACCCACAGCAGTGAGGCGCCGATCATCGTCATGGTCAGCGAGTGGGGGGCCATCAGCTCCTTGCCGTAGCCGGTGCGACGACCGACCAGCAGGGCGCCGATCAGGCCGGCGATGCCGGCGTTGATGTGCACCACGGTGCCGCCCGCGAAGTCGAGCGCGCCCTTCTTGAAGATGAAGCCGGCGTCGGCGTTGATTTCGTCGAGCTTGGCCTGCGCGGCCGCCTTGGCGGCGTCGTCAGTGGCGGCAGCGAGCGCCTTGGCGGCGTCGGTGATCGCGTCCGGGCCCGGCCAGTACCAGACCATGTGGGCGATCGGGAAGTAGATCAGCGTCACCCACAGCGGCACGAACAGCGCCACCGCGGCAAACCGCATCCGCTCCGCGAAAGCGCCGACGATCAGCGCCGGGGTGATGGCCGCGAAGGTCATCTGGAAGCAGATGTAGACGATCTCCGAGATGTTGGCGTCGACCGAGAAGGTCGCGGCCTTGGAGTCGGTGGTGACGCCGGCGAGGAACGCCTTGGAGAAACCGCCGATGAAGTCGGAGCCGCCGGTGAAGGCGAGGCTGTAGCCGTAGACCACCCAGATCAGGGTGACGATGCAGACGGTGTAGAACACCTGGGCCAGCACCGAGAGCATGTTCTTGGAGCGAACCAGACCGCCGTAGAACAGCGCCAGGCCCGGAATGGTCATCAGCAGGACCAGAACCGTCGAGGTCATCATCCAGGCGTTGTCGCCCTTGTTGACCGTGGGCTCGGCATAGGCGGCCGTTGCGGCAAATACGCTCGCAGCAAGAACGGCCAGTCCCGCGCCGTAGGGACGTTTGAACGTCATTTGTTGTCTCCTGAGTGAAGAAGTGAGGGTGAGCGCGAATCAGAGGGCCGCGGCGTCGGCTTCGCCGGTGCGGATGCGCACGGCGTGGTCGAGGCCGATGACGAAGATCTTGCCGTCGCCGATCTGGCCGGTCTTGGCGGCGCTGGTGATCGCCTCGATGGTCTTCTCGACCTGCTCGGTGGCGATCGCGACCTCGATCTTGATCTTGGGCAGGAAGCTCACCGCATATTCGGCACCGCGGTAGATTTCCGTGTGGCCTTTCTGACGGCCATATCCCTTGACTTCCGTCACCGTCAGGCCGTGAACGCCGATGGCGGTCAGGGCATCACGGACTTCTTCAAGTTTGAATGGCTTAATGATTGCCATAACAATTTTCATGGGTCTTATCCCCGCTAGGGCCCGGCCAACGTGGTCTGGGCTCGATCTCGACTGAAAATCCCCACGCGGAGAACATCACTACGCGGGCACAGCCACGCCCCCTAGAATCAAATGCCGTGCCAGTCGGGCGGAGCGCTGGAATCGTTCAGGAAATCGAAACTTTGAGCGGCGCCCGCAGCGCAGCACCGGCTGCGCTATTCCGTCGCGCTCGTTTTATGGGCAATTATGGTCAAACGCTGAGCACGACAGCGTCTCGACACAATCGTGCTCAGCGGGCAGGCAGCGATAAAGGTATCATAATATAGGGTGAGGCTATTGCAGCGCCTCGCCATGCTGCGAAATGTCGAGACCTTCTATTTCGTGCTCACGCGACACGCGCAGCGCCACGAACAGGCCGACCGCCTTCAATAGGACGAACGTCGCAATTGCGGTCCAAAGCAAGGTTACCGCGATACCGGCGAGCTGAATCAACGGCTGCAGCCAGTTGCCCTCGAACGCGCCGGCCACGCCGCCGATGGCTGCGGTGGCGAAAAACCCGCCAAGCAACGTGCCCGTCAGCCCGCCGATGCCGTGGACACCGAATACGTCGAGCGAGTCGTCGTAGCGCAGCCGGTGCTTGAGCCAGATGCAGGCCCAGTAGCAGACGCCGCCGGCGATCACGCCGATCACCACGCCGTGCCAGGGCTGCACATAGCCGGACGCCGGCGTGATGGTGCCGAGCCCGGCGACGGCGCCGGAAATCATGCCGAGCACCGAGGGCTTGCGCCGCGACGCCCATTCGATCGCGCCCCAGGTCAGCGCCCCGGCGCAGGCGGCCAGATGCGTGGCGGTGATGGCGAAGACGGCTCGTGAATCCGCCGCCAGCGCCGAGCCGCCGTTGAAGCCGAACCAGCCGACCCACAGCAGGCCGGTGCCGATCACGGCGAGCGACAGGTCGAACGGCGACAGGTTCTCCATGCCGTAGCCATGGCGCCGTCCGATCACCAATGCGGCGATCAGTCCGCCGGTGCCAGCCGACAGGTGCACCACCAGACCGCCGGCGAAATCCAGCACACCCCAGCCGGCCAGAAAGCCGCCGCCCCAGATCCAGTGCGCCAGCGGCACATAGACGACCACGAACCAGGCGACCGAGAACAGCAGATAGGCCGAAAATCGCATCCGGTCCGCAACCGAGCCAGCGACCAGCGCGACGGTGATGATCGCGAAGGTCATTTGGTAAAGCATGAACAGCGCTTCGGGGATGGTCTTGGCGGCCGGATTGACGCTGTCCATCGTCATGCCGATCAGGAAGACGCGGTCGAACGATCCGATGAAGGCGCCACCGCCCACGAAGGTCAGCGAATAGCCGAACGCTACCCACAACAGCGAGATCAGCGCCACTGCGGCCAGGCTCTGCGCCATGGTGGCCAGCACGTTCTTCTTGCGCACCATGCCGGAGTAGAACAGCGCCAGGCCGGGGATCGTCATCATCAGCACGAAGGCGGTGGCGACCGTCATCCAGGCGGTGTCGGCGGCGCTGATCGCCGACGCTGCCGGCGTGTCCTGGGCGAGGGCCGGCGAGATCCCGAGGCCGCCCGCCGCCAACGCCAATGCCACACCAAAGAAGCCCGTTGCAGCCTGTGCCGCACGGCTGATCGACCCGGTCATGATGCCTGCCCCGTCGGAATATCGCGGCGCCCCGGCACCGCCGTTCGATTTGCGGTGAGACGTGAGGTGAGCCTACAGCGCGTCGGCGTCGGTTTCGCCGGTGCGGATCCGCAGCGCGTGGTCGATCGGGGTGACGAAGATCTTGCCGTCGCCGATCTGGCCGGTGCGGGCGCCGCGGGTGATGACCTCGACGGCCTTGTCGGCCAGCGCGCTGTCGACCGCGATCTCGATCCGCAGCTTGGGCAGGAAGTTCACGATGTACTCGGCGCCGCGATAGATCTCGGTGTGGCCGCGCTGCCGGCCGTAGCCCTTCACTTCGGTCACGGTCATGCCGTGCACTCCGATCTCGGTCAGCGCCTGGCGCACCTCGTCGAGCTTGAACGGTTTGATGATGGCGACGACGAGTTTCATGCGATGGCCCCAAATCTGCGCGCAACAAGGTGCGGCACCGCGCCGCGCGGTACCTCCGGCCGTATATATGCCGTGTTTCGCGGCAAGGCGCGCAGAAAATAAGCGGATTGACGATTAAGGAAGTGGCGGCTCGCGGAAGGAGGCAGGCCGGGACGTTCTCGGTTCAGGATGTCCCAGGATCGGAAGCGGTGCGGCTCTCGCCTGAACGGACGGCCAGTCCTTGCTCTGGGTTCAGGCGGCCAGATCGGCCACCACCGCGTCGAGCACCGGAAAGCCCGCCAGAGTCACGCGCAGCCGGCCGTCGGCATCGACCGCAATGGCGCCTTCCTCGCGCAGCAGCGCGATCCGTTTCGGGTCGAGCGGGCGCCCCGACAGCGCCTGATAGCGGCGCGGATCGATGCCTTCGGCCAGCCGCAGCCCCATCAGCAGGAACTCGTCGGCGCGCTCTTCACTGTTGAGGCGCTCGTCGGTGATAATGCCATGGCCGCTGCCCTCGACGCGCATCAGCCAGCTCTCCGGCCTGCGTTCGGTCGCGGTGGCGTAGCGCGCCCCGCCGATGTCGAGCCGGCCGTGCGCGCCGGGGCCGATCCCGGCATATTCTTGGCCACGCCAGTACACCAGATTATGCTGGCACTCGGCGCCCGGCCTTGCGTGGTTGGAAATCTCGTAGGCCGGCAGACCGAGTTCGGCGCAGACCGATTGCGTCACGTCGTACAGCGCGCGCGAGACCGCGTCGTCCGGGGTCTGCAGCTTGCCGGCGCGATGCAGCGCAAAGAACGGCGTCTCGGCCTCGATCGTCAGTTGATACAGCGACAGATGCTCTGCCGCCTCGCCGATGGCGCGGCGAAGTTCGGCCTCCCACATCGCCGGGGTCTGGCCGGGGCGGGCATAGATCAGGTCGAACGAGTAGCGATCGAATGCCGAGCGGGCGATCGCGACCGCGTCCATCGCTTCCTGCGCGGTATGCAGCCGGCCGAGCGTTTTCAGCGACGCGTCGTCGAGCGCCTGCACGCCGAGCGAGACGCGATTGACGCCGGCGCTCCGATAGCCGCGAAACCGCGTCGCCTCGACGCTGGTCGGATTCGCTTCGAGCGAGATCTCCGCGTCCGGCGCGACGCGCCAATATTTGCCGATCGCATCGAGGATCGCGCCGACGGTTTGCGGCTGCATCAGCGACGGCGTGCCGCCACCGAGGAAGATCGACGTCACCTCGCGCGGACCGATCCGGGCCGCCGTGGTCTCGATCTCGCGCGCGAACGCGCGGGCGAAGCGGTCCTCGTCGATCGCGGCGTGACGGACATGGCTGTTGAAGTCGCAATACGGGCACTTCGACAGGCAGAACGGCCAGTGCACGTAAACGCCGAAATCCTGATCGGAGCTAGCCGGCAAGGCAGATCTCCGCCAGTTTGACGAACGCCTTGGCGCGGTGCGACAGGCCGAGCCCGAGCGGCGGCAGGCCGTGCTTTTCGATGCTGGTCATCTCGCCGAAGGTGCGATCATGGCCGTCCGGCAGGAACATCGGGTCGTAGCCGAAGCCGGCGGTGCCGCGCGGCGGCCAGACCAGCGTGCCGTCGGCGCGGGCCTCCACTTCCTCGATATGGCCATCCGGCCAGGCGACGCACAGCGCCGAGACGAAATGCACGCTGCGCTGCGCCGGCGCCATGGCACCGCGCTCCTGCAGCAGCCGTTCGATCTGCGCCATGGCGGCGCCGAAGTCCTTGGTCTCGCCGGCCCAGCGCGCGGAATATATTCCAGGCGCGCCATTCAGGGCATCGACCGCCAATCCGGAATCGTCGGCGAAGGCCGGCAGCTGCGCCGCCTGTGCGGCTGCCTCCGCCTTGATCCGGGCATTGGCTTGGAAGCTATCGCCGGTCTCATCGGGCTCGCCGAGGCCGAGTTCGCCGGCCGACACCGCCTCGATCCCGTAAGGAGCCAGCAGCTCCCGCATCTCGGCCAGCTTGCCGGGATTATGGGTGGCGATCACGAGCTTGCCGGTGATTCGACGATGCATGGCGGACTCAGCGTAGCTCAGAAGAGGCCGCTAATGGGTGGCAAGAATGACTCACGCCACCGCCATTTTCTGCAGATCGACCAGCCGGCTGACGCCCTTCTGGGCCAGCGCCATCAGCGCCAGAAACTCGTCCTGCGAGAACGGGGTCTTTTCGGCGGTGCCCTGCACCTCGACGATCCGGCCGTCGCCGGTCATGACGAAATTGGCGTCGGTCTCGGCTTCGCTATCCTCGGCGTAGTCGAGATCGAGCACCGGCGTGCCGTTGTAGATTCCGCAGGAGATCGCCGCGACGTTGTCGCGCAGCACCTGACCCTTGGTCATGTTGCGCGCCTTCATCCAATTCAGGCAGTCGGCCAGCGCCACCCAGGCGCCGGTGATCGAGGCGGTCCGGGTGCCGCCATCGGCCTGCAGCACGTCGCAATCGACGGTGATCTGGCGCTCGCCGAGCGCCTGCAGGTCGACGATGCTGCGCAGCGAGCGGCCGATCAGGCGCTGGATCTCCACGGTGCGGCCGTTCTGTTTGCCGGCCGAGGCCTCGCGGCGGGTGCGTTCCAGCGTGGCGCGCGGCAGCATGCCGTATTCGGCTGTGACCCAGCCGCGACCCTGGCCCTTCAGCCACGGCGGCAGCCGCTCTTCCAGCGTCGCGGTCACCAGCACATGGGTGTCGCCGAATTTCACCAGGCAGGAACCCTCGGCATATTTGACGACGCCGCGTTCGAGCGACACGGCGCGCAATTCGTCGGGCGCACGGCGGCTTGGCCGCATGGGAAATCCTCCGTCGATTTCGGGAAATGGCAATCCAGGCTGCTTTTAGGGGCGGAGCGCCGCAGCGGCAAGGGCGGGGGCCCTTCAACTCCCTGCCTTCTTGTAACCGGCCGCAAGCGACGACAAATTAGAGGCGTAACGGAGGACAAGTTGGCTCACCACGATCCGATCGGCCTGATCGCGCCCAATTCGGCCCTGGCCCAGCTCAACGAGCGCTCGCGCGAGATCTTTCGCCAGATCGTCGAAAGCTATCTGGCGACCGGCGAACCGGTTGGCTCTCGCAACATCTCGCGACTGATCTCGGTGCCGCTGTCACCGGCCTCGGTCCGTAACGTCATGGCCGACCTGGAGCAGCTCGGCTTGATCTATGCGCCCCATACCTCCGCCGGCCGGCTGCCGACCGAGCTCGGCCTGCGCTTTTTCGTCGACGCGCTGATGCAGGTCGGCGATCTCACCGAGCCGGAGCGGCAGTCGATCCAGGCGCAGCTGTCCTCGGTCGGCCGGGCCCAGACCGTCGAAGCCGCGCTCGGCGAGGCGTTGACCCGGCTGTCGGGGCTGACCCGGGCGGCTGCGGTCGTGCTCACCGCCAAGTCCAACGTCCGCCTCAAGCATCTCGAATTCGTCCGGCTGGAGCCGGAGCGTGCGTTGGTGATCCTGGTGGCCGAGGACGGCCAGGTCGAGAACCGCGTGCTGGCGCTGCCACCCGGGGTGCCGTCCTCGGCGCTGACGGAGGCCTCGAACTTCCTCAACGCCCGAATTCGCGGTCGCACCCTCGCCGAGGCGCGGCTCGAACTCGAAACCATGCTCACCCAGAACCGCGCCGAGCTCGACGCGCTGACCCAGAAGGTGATTTCGGCCGGCATCGCCAGCTGGTCCGGCGGGGAGGGCGAGGACCGCCAGCTGATCGTGCGCGGCCATTCCAACCTGCTCGAAGATCTGCATGCGCTGGAAGATCTCGAACGGGTGCGGCTGTTGTTCGACGACCTGGAAACCAAACGCGGCGTGGTCGATCTGCTCGGCCGCGCCGAGCGCGCCGAGGGCGTGCGGATCTTCATCGGCTCGGAGAACAAGCTGTTCTCGCTGTCGGGCTCCTCCACCATCATCGCGCCCTATAGCGACGGCGCCGGCCATATCGTCGGCGTGCTCGGCGTGATCGGCCCGACGCGGCTGAACTACGCGCGGGTGATTCCGATGGTCGATTATACGGCGCGGGTGGTCAGCCAGATGCTGGGCGGCTGACGCCGCCTCGCTTGCCTCGCTCGCTTGATTTTCGCCGTATAAACCACGATATCCCGGCCAGCCCAATCGTGGCCAAAGCTGACGTTTTCTTCAAAAAGGTAGCGTGATGACCGATTCCAACGGACCCAAGGACAACAACCAGGACGAGGCGCAGGCCGCCGATCCGGTCGTTTCCAAGCCGTACATCATGCCGGACGATCCGGAAGACGGCGCCAACGAGGCGCTGGCGAAGGAAGCCGCCGAGGCGCGCGACAAGATGCTGCGCACGCTGGCCGAGATGGAGAATCTGCGGCGGCGCACCCAGAAGGAGGTCGCCGACGCGCGGACCTATGGGGTCACCGCCTTTGCGCGCGACGTGCTGGACATCGCCGACAATCTGCAGCGCGCGCTCGATGCGGTGCCGGCCGAAGCTCGCGCCAATGCCGACGCCGGCCTCAAGGCGCTGATCGAAGGCGTCGAACTCACCGAGCGGTCGCTGCTGAATGCGCTGGAGAAGAACGGCGTGAAGAAGTTCGACCCGCAGGGCCAGAAGTTCGATCCGAATTTCCAGCAGGCGATGTACGAAGTGCCCGATCCGTCGGTGCCGGCCGGCACCGTGGTGCAGGTCGTGCAGGCTGGCTTCACGATCGGTGATCGCGTGCTGCGCCCGGCGCTGGTCGGGGTCGCGAAGGGCGGCGCCAAGCCCGCTGCCGCTGCTGGCGGCGAGTCCGGCGGCGCGGCCTGAGCCGTAGCGCTAGAGCCGGACGGCTAACGAAGCCGCGCGATCAGCGCGGCTTCAGTCCGTCTCGGACCTTGCGGAAGCGGGGAAACGCCTCCGCCCATTTGTCGCGCGGAGAGCTCCCGATCACCCGCAGCGCGACGTTCGAACTGCCGAACCGCAGCCACTGCACCACCGTGACCGGCGTATTGTCTTTGCCGCTGATCGCCTCGATCCGGGTTTCGAAGCCGGGCTGGCTGTCGATCCGGATCGGCTCGGAGCTGGTGATCTTCGCTTCGCGTAGCCCCGGAATGGTGGCGGCGGCCTGCTGAGCGAAGCGGGCCCGGTCGTCGGCCTGCTCCGGCACCGAGCCGATCAGTCCGAGTACCATAAACGGCGCGGCTTCGATGCCGGTGTCTTCGTTGCCGTCGGCGAGCAGCATCGCGGCGCCGGGCGCCAGCGTCCTCACCGTCTTGAAGTCCGCGAGCTCGCTGACGTTGAACGGCATCTGGGCGATCTGCTCGGCGACCGGCACGTTCTGCCGGACCGTGACCGAACTGAGCATCTTCTTGACGGCGTCTTCCGAATAGGTGCCGGCCTCGCTCTCGGCGACCTGCACCGCCACATAGCCGGAAAATGCCTTGCTGCCGGGCACGATCAGCGAGTAGCGCCGGACCTTGTCGGTGCCGGCGACGCCGTCTTCGGCCGTGTAGTAGGCGGTCCCCGCGGCCGTCTCCAGGCTCTGCGGCTTCACCTTCACGGTGGCGTCGTCGGGCAGCGCCTTGAAGGCGGTTTCGACTTCGCCATAGGCCGGGCCGGGCAGCTCGGCGAGCAGCACCTTCACGCCGTGACCGGGCGATTCGAAGCCCAGAAAGCTCTGCGACTCGGTCAGTCCCGGCATCGGAGTGACGCCGACCCGAATGCCCCGAGGATAGATCGTGTCGGCCGCAAACGCGGGGCCGGCGGCGGCGACCGCCAAGGCGATCGCAAGAAGGCGCGCTATCTGTCTCATCGGAGTGTCCTGAGATCGCAATGCGGCCGTTCGATGGTCTGTCACCGCCGGCCCAAAGCCGGATGCTGCGTTGCGGATGCTTCGTCGAAAGGCCACCAGATCACGTCCTGTCCCGCCGTCAAGGCGCAACCGCAGCGTGGGACGAGGCGCCGCAAGCTGCCCGCCAACCGCCCCTCCCGCGCGGCTGCCGAGAGCGCCGCCCGGGATTCATCAAAGCCCATGTTTTCGTGATCGGAGCCCTGCGGCAGTCCTTGCGGCCACCACCCCCCCTCCTATATGAGGCTCACCGCCGCACACTCGCGCGCATTTGATATTTGGGGGTTTGGACTGGTGCGCCGCCAGGGCCCGCCCGACCCGCCGCAGAAAGAAGGATAGAGCACCATGGGAAAGGTCATCGGGATCGATCTCGGCACCACCAATTCGTGCGTCGCCGTCATGGACGGCAAGAATTCGAAAGTCATCGAAAACGCTGAGGGCATGCGCACCACCCCCTCGATCGTCGCGATCACCGACGACGGCGAGCGGCTGGTCGGTCAGCCGGCCAAGCGTCAGGCGGTCACCAATCCCGAGCGCACCTTCTTCGCCGTCAAGCGCCTGATCGGCCGCCGCTACGACGACCCGATGGTCGAGAAGGACAAGAAGCTCGTCCCCTACAAGATCGTCAAGGCCGGCAACGGCGACGCCTGGGTCGAGGCCGATGGCCAGACCTACTCGCCCTCGCAGGTCTCGGCTTTCATCCTGCAGAAGATGAAAGAGACCGCCGAAGCGCATCTCGGCCAGAAGGTCGACCAGGCGGTCATCACCGTCCCGGCTTACTTCAACGACGCCCAGCGCCAGGCCACCAAGGACGCCGGCAAGATCGCCGGTCTCGAGGTGCTGCGTATCATCAACGAGCCGACCGCGGCCGCGCTGGCCTACGGCCTCGACAAGACCAAGTCCGGCACCATCGCGGTGTACGACCTCGGCGGCGGCACCTTCGACGTCTCGATCCTGGAGATCGGTGACGGCGTGTTCGAGGTGAAGTCGACCAACGGCGACACCTTCCTCGGCGGTGAAGACTTCGACATGCGTCTGGTCAACTACCTCGCCGACGAATTCCAGAAGGAGCAGGGCATCAACCTGCGCAACGACAAGCTGGCGCTGCAGCGGCTCAAGGAAGCCGCCGAAAAGGCCAAGATCGAGCTGTCGTCGACCACGCAGACCGAGATCAACCTGCCGTTCATCACCGCGGACCAGTCCGGTCCGAAGCATCTGACCATGAAGCTGACCCGCGCCAAGTTCGAAGCGCTGGTCGACGATCTGGTGCAGAAGACCATCGAGCCGTGCCGCAAGGCGCTGAAGGATGCCGGCCTGACCGCCGGCGAGATCGGCGAAGTGGTGCTGGTCGGCGGCATGACCCGCATGCCGAAGGTCCAGGAAGTGGTGAAGCAGCTGTTCGGCAAGGAGCCGCACAAGGGCGTCAACCCGGACGAAGTCGTGGCGATCGGCGCGGCGATCCAGGCCGGCGTGCTGCAGGGCGACGTCAAGGACGTGCTGCTGCTCGACGTTACCCCGCTGTCGCTGGGCATCGAGACGCTGGGCGGCGTGTTCACCCGCATCATCGAGCGCAACACCACGATCCCGACCAAGAAGAGCCAGGTGTTCTCGACCGCCGAGGACAATCAGAACGCGGTCACCATCCGGGTCTTCCAGGGTGAGCGCGAGATGGCGGCCGACAACAAGATCCTCGGCCAGTTCGATCTGATGGGCATTCCGCCGGCGCCGCGCGGCATGCCGCAGATCGAGGTGACGTTCGACATCGACGCCAACGGCATCGTCAACGTCTCGGCCAAGGACAAGGCGACCGGCAAGGAGCAGCAGATCCGCATCCAGGCTTCGGGCGGTCTGTCCGACGCCGACATCGACAAGATGGTCAAGGATGCCGAGGCCAACGCGGCCGAGGACAAGCGCCGCCGCGAAGCTGTCGACGCCAAGAACCACGCCGACGCGCTGGTGCACTCCACCGAGAAGGCGCTGGCGGAGCACGGTTCGAAGGTCGAAGAGAGCGAGCGCCGCGCCATCGAGGACGCGCTGGGCGACCTGCGTGAAGCCCTGAAGGGCGACGACGCCGAGGCCATCAAGGCCAAGAGCAACACGCTGGCGCAGGCTTCGATGAAGCTCGGCGAGGCGATGTACAAGCAGCAGGCCGAGTCCGACGCGGCCAAGCACGCCGCCAAGGACGATATCGTCGATGCCGACTTCACCGAAGTCGACGACGACAAGAACAACAAGAAGTCGGCCTAAGCCCGCTTAGGAGACCGGAACCGCGACCCCCATCTGACGAGCGCACCTTGCGATCATCGGGTGGGGGTCGTTGTCGTTGGGCGAGGAGCGGCATGAATGCTGCACGCTGCCGCAGGGATCGAACGAGTCGAGCAGGTTTGACGGATGTCCACGACCAAGCGTTGCTACTACGAAACCCTTGAAGTCGAGCGCAACGCCGACGAATCGACGCTCAAGAGCGCTTTCCGCAAGCTGGCGATGAAGTGGCACCCGGATCGCAATCCGGGCGATGCGTCCAGCGAGATCAAGTTCAAGGAGATCAACGAGGCCTATGAGGTGTTGAAGGACGGCGACAAGCGCGCCGCCTACGACCGCTACGGACACGCCGCGTTCGAGCAGGGCATGGGCGGCGGCGCGGGCTTCGGCGCCGGCTTCGCCTCGTCGTTCTCGGACATTTTCGAAGACCTGTTCGGCATGGCCGGGCAGCGCGGCCGCGGCACCGGCCGCGAACGTGGCGCCGACCTGCGCTACAACATGGAAATCACCCTCGAGGACGCCTTCAAGGGCAAGACCGCGCAGATCGAAATTCCGGTCTCGGTCACCTGCGAGTCGTGCTCCGGCACCGGCGCCAAGGCCGGCACCAAGCCGAAGACCTGTTCGACCTGCGGCGGCGCCGGGCGCGTGCGTCAGGCTCAGGGCTTCTTCACGCTGGAGCGCACCTGCCCGAGCTGTCAGGGCCGCGGCCAGACCATCGAGGACCCCTGCCCGTCCTGCACCGGCTCCGGCCGGGTGACGCGCGAGCGGACGCTGTCGGTCAACATTCCGCAAGGCGTCGAAGACGGCACCCGCATCCGTCTGGCCGGCGAAGGCGAAGCCGGCGTCCGTGGTGGCCCGCCTGGCGACCTCTACATTTTCCTGTCACTGGCACCGCACGACATCTTCCAGCGCGACGGCGCCGACCTGCATTGCCGCGTGCCGATCTCGATGGTCACCGCGGCGCTCGGCGGCGAATTCGAAGTGCCGACGATCGAACGCGGCAAGACCAAGGTGAAAGTGCCGTCGGGCACGCAGACCGGACGACGATTCCGCATCGCGGGAAAAGGCATGCCAGTGCTGCGCTCGCGTCAGGTCGGCGACATGTACGTTCAGGTTGCCGTGGAAACGCCGCAAAATCTGACCAAGAAGCAGCAGGAGCTGCTGGCGGAATTTGAAAAATTATCGTCCGGTGCAACCCAACCCGAGGCCGCGGGTTTCTTCTCCAAGGTCAAGGACTTCTTCGGCTCCCGCGCAAGCACTCCCTAACCGTCTAACTTGACCGGCTGGGAAGTGCCCTATAGTTGTGATGTAACAATAATTTGACACTGGGCTAAATACCTCCCGGTTTGGTAGCGGAATGGCTTTGCAGTCCACGGCTCGTGCGTTGAAGAAGCCGCCCCGTCCTCTTGATGACGAGGTTCGCTTCCTTCGTTCCTGGATCGAAAAGCCGCTGCATATGGGCGCGGTGATGCCTTCGGGTAAGCTGCTCGCCCGGACCATGGCCCAATATGTCGACATCGACTCGACGGGGCCCGTCATCGAACTTGGGCCGGGGACCGGCGCGATCACCAACGCGCTGGTCGAGCATGGCGTCGATCAGAAGCGACTGGTGCTGGTCGAGTACAACCCGAGTTTTTGCGCGCTGCTGCGCGAACGCTATCCGCAAGCCACCATCGTGCAAGGCGATGCCTACAGGTTGCGCGACACGCTGTGGCAGATCCTGCCGGATCCCGCGACCGCGGTGGTCTCCGGCCTGCCGCTGGTCACCAAGCCGATGCTGACGCGGATGAAGCTGATCCGGGACTCCTTCAACCTGCTCGAACCCGGCGCGCCCTTCGTGCAGTTCACCTATTCGGTCGCCCCGCCGATCCCCAAATCCCTGCCCGGCGTCGCCACCGAGGCCTCCGAGCGGATCTGGATGAATATTCCGCCCGCCCGCGTCTGGGTCTATCGCAAGGGCTGAGCCGCCGCTCGCCGCCGCCCCGCGCTCCCTGATCCCTCCTGAGAATTTCGGTTTCCCTGCCGCCCAACTTCGCTAAACAAAGCGCGGCCATGCTCGCGCTGGCCGGCAGGAGATCGGCATCATGTCCGCGGTCAAGATCCTCGTCATTCCCGGTTCGCTGCGCACCGGCTCGCACAATGTGCGGCTGGCGGCGGCCGCAACGCATGAATTCGCCCGCGCCGATGTCGACGTCACCCGGATCTCTCTCGCCGACTACCCGCTGCCGATTTACGACGGCGACCTCGAGGCAAAGTCTGGCGTGCCGGCCAATGCCGTCAAGCTGAAGCGGATGATCGGCGCGCATCACGGCGTGCTGATCGTCAGCCCGGAGTACAATTCCGCGCCGCCGGCGCTGCTGAAGAATGCAATCGACTGGGTGTCGCGGGTCGAGGATCCGCACGAGACCCAGGGTCAGGTGTTTCGCGAGCGCGTCTTCGCGCTCGCCGCGGCTTCCGAAGGCAAGCTCGGCGGCGCGCGCTGTCTCGCGGCGCTGCGGCTGATCCTGTCGGGCTGCCGCGCGCCGGTGATCCCCAACCAGCTCA
Organism: Rhodopseudomonas sp. AAP120; assembly: GCF_001295845.1. Classification (GTDB taxonomy): domain Bacteria; phylum Pseudomonadota; class Alphaproteobacteria; order Rhizobiales; family Xanthobacteraceae; genus Rhodopseudomonas. Next base: position 21,271 of record NZ_LJIC01000014.1, read on the forward strand.
CCCTGTCGTTCGCCCACCAAGCCTATGACGAGAGCGACCGCTTGAAGCTTGCCGCCGACATTGCCGCGATGGACGCGATGGTCCGGCAATTGATCGACTTCGCCCAGCAGATGATGAGGTAATTGAACATGGCGCAGGCCGACCCCGCAGATCGTGACCGGCTGATCGTCGCGCTCGACGTGCCGAGCGTCGAGGCCGCCGAAGCGATGATCGCCCGGCTCGGCGACAGCGTCGGCTTCTACAAGATCGGCTATCAGCTCGCTTATGCGGGCGGCCTGCCGCTGGTCGAGAAGCTCGCCAGGGCCGGTAAGAAGGTGTTCGTCGACCTCAAGCTGCACGACATCGGCAACACGGTTGCGCGCGGCGTCGAGAGTCTGAGCTCATTGGGGGCGACCTTTCTCACCGTGCACGCCTATCCGCAGACCATGCGGGCCGCCGTCGAGGCCCGCGGCACGTCGGGCCCGAAGATCCTCGCCGTCACCGTGCTGACCTCCTATGACGACCGCGATCTCACCGACGCCGGCTACGCGCTCGGCGTCCGCGACCTCGTCGAAGCGCGCGCCCGGCAGGCGCAGGCGATCGGCGTCGACGGCCTGGTGTGCTCCCCCGAGGAGGCCGGCCACCTGCGCGGCCTGATCGGCCCTGACATGGCGCTGGTGACACCGGGCATCCGGCCGGCCGGCACGGCTGCCGGTGATCAAAAGCGCATCATGACGCCCGGCAGGGCAATTGCCGCCGGCGCCAACTATCTGGTGGTCGGCCGCCCGGTGATGGAAGCGGCCGATCCGAAGCAGGCGGCCGATGCGATCGTCGCCGAGATCGCGGCTGCGAAATAACGACGGGAGAGAACGATGGCCAAAGGCTACTGGGTGGCGCGGGTCGATGTGCACGACCTCGACGCCTACAAGCGTGACTACGTCGCTCACAATGGCGCGGTATTCGCCAAATTCGGCGCCCGGTTCCTGGTCCGCGGCGGATCCTTCGAGACCGCCGAAGGCTCGTCGCGCAGCCGCAACGTGGTGATCGAGTTCAAGGACTACGCCACGGCCCTCGCCTGCTTTCATTCCCCGGAATATCAGGCGTTGGTCAAAGCTCGCGCTCCCTACGCGGAGAGCGACCTGATCATCATCGAGGGCTATGACGGCCCGCAGCCTGGCTGAGCGCCGGTCGCGGTGCGGCTTCGCCGTCCGGTGAGTTGCCGCGTTGTCATCGCGCCGCTATACCGCGCCTAGAAAGAGGATCGTGAGCCGATGTCCGAGATGCGCCTGATCGTTGCCGGAGCCGGCGGCCGCATGGGCCGCGCCCTGACGCGGGCGATCAGCGAGACCAAAGGCGTGGTGCTGACCGGCGCGCTGGAAGCGCCCGGATCGGAACTGCTCGGCCAGGATGCCGGCGTGCTGGCTGGTCTGCCGGCCAATGGCGTTCAGCTGTCCGGCGATTTGTGGAAGCTCTCGGCCGATGCCGACGGCATCCTCGATTTCACCGTGCCGGCCGCCACCCTGGCCAATGTGGCGATCGCGGCGCAGCGCGGCATCGTCCACGTCATCGGCACCACTGGGCTGTCGTCGTCCGACAATGCGGTGATCCAAAGCGTCACCAAGCAGGCGATCGTGGTGAAGTCCGGCAATATGAGCCTCGGCGTCAATCTGCTGGCGGCGCTGGCCAAGCGCGTCGCGCAGTCGCTCGACGACAGCTTCGACATCGAAATCGTCGAGATGCATCACCGTGCCAAGATCGACGCGCCCTCCGGCACCGCGCTGCTGCTCGGCGAAGCCGCGGCGGCCGGCCGCAAGGTCGATCTGGAAACCCATTCGGCCCGCGGCCGCGACGGCATCACCGGCGCGCGCGAGACCGGCGACATCGGTTTCGCGTCCCTGCGCGGCGGTACGGTCACCGGCGATCACAGCGTGATCTTTGCCGGCCCCTACGAGCGTATCGAACTCAGCCACAAGGCCGAAGACCGCATGATCTTTGCCCATGGCGCGCTCAAGGCGGCGATGTGGGCGCACGGCAAGAAGCCGGGTCTGTACTCGATGGCCGACGTGCTCGGGCTCGCCGACTTCTAATCAGGTATCGCAGCAAGAAACGGAATTCCGACAATGAGCGATCGTCTTCTCGTCCTGGTCCGCCACGGCCAGAGCGAATGGAACCTCAAGAACCTGTTCACCGGCTGGAAGGATCCGGGCCTGACCGAAAAGGGCATCGCCGAAGCGAAGGCCGCCGGCCAGAAGCTGAAGGCCGAAGGTCTGTCGTTCGACGTCGCCTTCACCTCGGTGCTGACCCGCGCCCAGACCACGCTCGAACTGATGCTCGCCGAGCTCGGCCAGACCGGGCTGAAGACCACCAAGAACCTGGCGCTGAATGAGCGCGACTACGGTGATCTGTCGGGTCTCAACAAGGACGACGCGCGCGCCAAATGGGGCGAGGAGCAGGTCCACATCTGGCGCCGCTCGTACGATGTGCCGCCGCCCGGCGGCGAGAGCCTCAAGGACACGCTGGCGCGAACCCTGCCCTACTACGTGCAGGAAATCCTGCCCGGCGTGCTGCGCGGCGAGCGCACCATCGTGGCGGCGCACGGCAATTCGCTGCGCGCGCTGATCATGGTGCTGGAAAAGCTGACGCCCGAGCAGATCCTCAAGCGCGAACTCGGCACCGGCGCGCCGGTGGTGTACCGCCTCAACGCGGACTCGACCGTCGCGTCGGTGGTCGATCTCGCCTGATCATTTCGCGAACTCTCTCCTCGTCATTGCGAGGAGCGCAGCGACGAAGCAATCCATAGCTCAGTGCACGAAGCTAGATTGTTTCGCGGAGCCTGTCATCGGGCGGCGCTTTGCGCCGACCCGTCGGCTCGCAACAACGTTGATCTGTGTCCTTCCGGCCTTGCCCGGGAGGAGGAACTAACTGCCGGCCCCGATCCGTCCCGCTTCCCAGCCGATCATCGCCTGCTTGCGGGTCAGACCCCAGTGATAGCCGGTGAGTGCGCCGCTCTTGCCGAGCGCTCGGTGGCAAGGGACCACGAAGGAGATCGGGTTTTTGCCGATCGCGGCGCCGACCGCGCGCGAGGCCTTCGGGGACGCGATGCGGTTGGCGATGTCCGAGTAGCACAGCGCCTTGCCCATCGGGATCTTCAGCAGCGTCTGCCACACCCGCACTTCGAAATCGGTGCCGATCAGCACCACGCGCAGTGGCTGCTCGGCGCGCCATTGCGCCGGGTCGAACACGCGGCTGGCGAACGGCGCGGTGAAGTCCTGATCGGCCAAGCAGGTCGCGCGGGGCCAGCGCTGCTGCAGATCGACGAACGCTGCCTGCTCCTCGCCCGGGTCGGCGAAGGCGAGCCCGGCGAGGCCGCGCTCCGAGGCGATCACCACCGCGGTGCCGAACGGCGAGGGATGAAAGCCGTAGCGCAGCGTCAACCCGGCGCCGCCGCTCTTCCATTCGCCCGGCGACATGGCTTCATGCGTCACGAACAGATCGTGCAGCCGGCCGGGGCCTGATAGTCCCGATTCCAGCGCGGCATCGAGCACGCTGGCGGAATCGCGCAGCAGGCTCTTGGCATGGTCGAGCGTCAGCGCCTGCATGAACGCCTTCGGCGTCAGCCCGGCCCAGCGGCGGAACAGATGGTGCAGTTCGTCGGGCGTCAGGCCGGCGGCGTCGGCGATATCTTCAACGGCGGGTTGGGTTTTCCACTTCTGCGAGATGAACGCGATGGCGCGGCGGACGCAGTCGTAGTCGGCGAGCGCGGCATCGCGCGGGCCGGGTTTCGCGAGGATGTGGTCGGAGACGGCGAGGTTCATCATGCGGCCGATGATAGCCGGCGGGACGGCCGTCGCCACCCGGTTTCCGGCCTCAGTTGTACACCGGGCCGCGCCGGGCGGCGTCGAGCGCGGCACTCAACGCATTGGCGAAACTCGCCTTTTCGTCGGCGCCGAGGAAGCTGGCGATGCTGACGCGGCGGCCGGACGAGACCAGATATAGCCGCTCGATGCCGAATTCGGCATGCACGATCTTTTCCAGCCGGACCCAGAGCGGGTTCAGCACCCATTCGGCGACGTCGCCGCGATGCGACGTGCGGCGGATGCGTAACTCATTGGGCGTGATGGAGATTTCCTCACTGGCGCGGCCGCGCGCGAAGACCACCCGGAAAGCGATGGTGACAGCCAGCAGGTCGAGGCCGAAGAAGCCGAACACCGGCCAGGCGCCCATCATCCAGAACCCGATCCCGGCCGCGAAGCTGATCGTGCCGAGGCACCCCATCAGCACCAGAAAAGCCTTGTGACTCAAGGCGCGATGCGGCTTGAGCAATGCCGAAAACAGTTTCGGTTGCGGCCGATCCGGATCAAGATCGCTGTCTGTGATCATTGCGGAATATTATACCTCCTCCATGCCGAAATCCACGCGCCGACTCTCCGTTCCCGTCGCCCCGAAATCCGCCAAGACGGCCGCGGCCGCCCCAGTTGCGAAGCCGAAGCAGCCGAAAAAGCTTGTGGCAAACTCGGGGCAGCCGCCGAAGCGCAGCAAAGCCCCGCGCCGCTGGACCGCCGCCGAGGTTCGCGAAGCCTTCACCCGTTTCGCCAAGGCCAACCCGGAGCCGAAGGGCGAGCTCGAGCACGTCAACCCGTTCACGCTCCTCGTCGCGGTGGTGCTGTCGGCGCAGGCGACCGACGCCGGCGTCAACAAGGCGACGAGGTCGCTGTTCGCGATCGCCGATACGCCGGCCAAAATGCTGGCGCTCGGCGAGGAGCGGGTGCGGGAGGCGATCAAGACCATCGGCCTTTTTCGCACCAAGGCGAAGAACGTGATTGCGCTGTCGCAAAAGCTGATCACCGACTTTGGTGGCGTGGTGCCGCGCACGCGCGAAGAATTGGAAACGCTGCCGGGCGCCGGCCGCAAGACCGCTAACGTCGTGCTCAACATGGCGTTCGGTCAGCCGACCATGGCGGTCGATACGCATGTTTTTCGCGTCGGCAATCGCACCGGGCTGGCGCCGGGCGATACGCCGCTGGCGGTCGAGCTCGCACTCGAGAAGGTGATCCCGGCGGAGTTCATGCAGCACGCCCACCACTGGCTGATCCTGCACGGACGCTACACGTGCCTGGCCCGCAAGCCGCGCTGCGAGGTGTGCCTGATCAACGACCTGTGCCGCTGGCCGGAGAAGACCGTGTAGTTAGTTCGCCGCCCTCTCGTCATTGCGAGGAGCGCAGCGACGAAGCAATCCAGCGCCGTGCACTGAGCTGGATTGCTTCGCTTCGCTCGCAATGACGGGGATGGGCTTTGCCGAAGTAACTACTTCATCATCGCCTTGACGTCGTCGCGGAGCGACTGACGCGCCGGGTCGTCGGCGTAGAACATGTGGCCGCCGGGATAGACGATCAGGTTGACGCGGTTCTGCGCCAGCGTCGGCGGCAGCTGATCGAGTACGATCTGGTTGCCGAAATACGGCGCGGCGAGATCGTACAGGCCGCCGGTGACCAGCACGCGCAGCTTCGGATCGACCGCGAGGATTTCGCGCAGCTGCGTCACCGACTCCACGGGATGCCGTCCGCGGCCGAAATCCCACTGGCCGGAGACCGCGCCGTTGAGCAGCTGATACGAGCCGCTCGGCCGCCAGTTCAGTTTGTTGCGGGTAAGGTCGACCGCGGCGCTGGTCAGCGGCGCGATCAGCGCGTCGGCGGAGGGATCGCCGAACTGGCCCTCGCTGGAATCCGGGAAAGGATCGAGGCCCTGCACCGAGCCGTCGAACCGGCCGGTGACCTTGCCGCTGGCGCGGGCGAATTCGCGCTGGAATTCGGAGGTGTCGAGCCGTCCTGCTAATCGGCGGCTGACGACCGGATCGATGCCGGTCAGTGCGGCGACGCGATCGGACAGGCGCTTGGTCGCGTCCTGATCGGCCTCGCCCTTGACGAGATCCGCCAGATACTCGCCGCGCGCGTAGCTCTCGACATCGGCCATCGCGGCGCGGGTCATCGTCCCTTTCTCGGGCCCCTTCTGCTGTCGCGCCACCGCCGCCATGCTGGGCAGCCGCGTGACGTATTGCAGCAGGCTCGAGCCGGAGAGTTCGCGGAAGTCGAGCACCGGCGATACCAGGATCAGGCCCTTGATGCCGACGCCCTGCTTGGTCTGCAGGTCGCGCACCACGCGCGGGCCGCGGATGCCGCCATAGCTTTCGCCGGCCACGTACTTCGGCGACAGCAGCCGGTCGTGCTGCTCCAGCCAGCGGCGGATCACCAGCGACAGCGCCGCGACGTCGCCATCGACCGAATAGAACCGTTTGCGCACATCCTCGCCCTCGGCGACGAAGCGGCTGTAGCCGGTGCTGACCGGATCGATGAACACCAGATCGGTGAAGTCGAGCCAGGTCTCGGCGTTCGGCAGCAGCGCCGGTGTCGCCGAAGCCGATGCCGCGTCGCCCGCCAGCGGCAGCCGCCATGGCCCGGCGGCGCCGAGCTGCAGCCACGCCGAGGAGGCGCCCGGCCCGCCGTTGAACAGAAACGTCACCGGCCGCGTCCGCGCGTCCGCAGCGTCGAGCTGATAGGCCGTATACGCGATGTCGGCCTGCGGCTCGCTCTTGTCGTTGAACAGCCGGATGGTGCCGGCGGTGGCGGTGAAGGCGAGGCTGCGCCCCGGCAGCGCCAGCGTGTGCTTGGTGATCGAGTCCGGCGGCAGCCGATTGGAGTCCGTCTCGGCGGCCGCGGCCTTGCCGGCCGATGCGCTGCCGGATTTGTTGTGCGCGGCTGCCGGCGCGGCGTCCTGCGCATGCAACGGCGCCATCGACGGTGTGGCGACCAGCATCGCCAGCAATGCGGCACGACAGAACCCGAGCGACCTGACCATGATGTCTCCTTGAGCAGGCCCCGTTGGCTTGGACGCAACGAGGCAAATATTGCCAAAGATAGATGCCGCCGAACTACGTCGGTTTAGCGACGAGAACGTGCGCCATCTCACAGGCCGTCATGCGCGGGCTCGACACGCGCATCTATCGCGCGCGTCAGCGCGCTGCGAGAGCCTTGGCGAAGAGGATGGATTGCCGGGTCAAGCCCGGCAATGACGGGGGAAGCACGGTCGCGCCCCATACACCGCCCGTCACCCTCCGCGAAAGCGGAGGGCCCAGTATCCCAGAGCGTTCGTTGATAGCCACGGTGTGTCGCCATGGATGCCTGGGAATACTGGGTCGCCCGGTCAAGCCGGGCGACGACCGTCGGAGTTGGGGAGAGTGCTTCGATCAGCCGGGGCGACGATGTGGGGTGATCGGAGCGGCGATTACTCCGCCGCCACCGCCATCGGACGCAGCAGCCCGGCTTCGCGCGCCAGTTCGGTCATCAGGCCGGCGACGTCGTGCGGGCGTTCTTCGTGGGCGAGGTGGCCGAGGCCCTGCATCACTTCGACGCGGGCGCCGGGGACCATCGCCTGGACGCGGGTCGCGTCCTTGCTGGCGATGGTCTTGTCGTTGCTGCCGGCGATCAGCAGCAGGCGCGGCGCGAGCTGCGGCAGCTGCGCCGCGAGTTCGTGGAGCCGCCAGCTCGCCATCATCCGGATCGCCGCGGCGACATGGCCGGGGCTGCCGACCAGGCGGCGATAATAGTCGACGCCGGCGTCATCGAGCGTCGAGCCGGTGTCGGCGATCATGCGCTCCACCATGCCGGGGTTGCGGGCGAAGCGCGCCACCAGCCGCGGCACCAGCGCGCTGGTTGCCAGCATCCGCGCCAGCGGCAGCATGTAGCGGCTGGCGGCGCCGCCGATCGGCAGCAGCGCGGCGTTGAGGCCGACCAGCGCGGCCGGCGCGATGCTGCCGTCGAGGCACATCCGCGCCGCCACTGCGGCGCCGGCCGAATGGCCCGCTACCATCACCGGGCGATGGCCGAGCCCGCGCAGCAGCGCCGTCAGATCCTGCGCCATCGCGGCCATCGACATTCGCGAAGCCTGCGGCGTGGCGGTGAAGCCGTGGCCCGGCAGGTCCGGCGCCACCACGGTGAAATGCTCGGCCAGCAGCGGCGCCAGCGTGCGCCACGAATGCGTCGCCGCGCCGGTGCCGTGGATCAGCAGCACCACCGGGCCGCGTCCCATCTGCTGCACGTGCCAGCGCAGGCCGGCGGCGTGCACGAAGCTACTGGTCTGGCGATGCGGCCAGTCACGGCCGTGGTCGATCCAGTTCGGCTTGGCGAGCGACGCCGCGAAGGACTGCGGATGGTTGTCGTTGAGGGCGCGCGGCATGCCAGTGTTCTCGTTGTTGCACCCATGGCACCATCGCCGGGGCAGGCTGTCAAATGCGTAGCACTCGCAGGGTTCCGAGCGTGCGACAGGATATCTGCTGCTGGTAATTAGTTAGGGTTCGTGGCGCGCGTCGTCGGGGGGCGATTCGCCCGATGGGGACGAGCGGCCTGCGGTCTCATGCTCCCGGTTGACACCAGGCGTCAGCTCGTCCGGACACTCGCCACACACCGCACCACATCGATGACGCGCGCGGCTGACGAAAACTGTCCGCGCGTCGTGACAGGCGTGAAATCGTCCGTGAAACGTGCGATTTCCCGTTTGAAGCCGGCAGATGCGGTCCAATATCAATCGCAACGAGCGCTTTCGGTGAACACGCTTATCATCGGCCATGGTGGTAACCGGCGCGATTTGCCGCGCGCTCGGCTCGAACGGAGAGCCAAGCGATGAAGATGTCTCATTTTGCCAGCTTCGTGCTGATGATCGTCGGCGGCGCCGCGCAGGAAGTCGCCCATGCGGTGAAGCGCCGCCTCGGCGGCGAGACGCGCGAGAAGTAAGCGCGGTCGCTGCGTTTCCACTAGCCGTCATGCGCGGGCTTGACCCGCGCATCCATCGCGCGCGAAAGCGCGCTGCTGAAAAGCGTGTTGCGAAGGGGATGGATTGCCGGGTCAAGCCCGGCAATGACGGAAGAGTGTGAGGACGCGCTCGCAGCTCATATCTGCGCCTACCGCCGCTCAGCTCATCGTCACCCGCCGCCGGTCCGGCGCGATGATTTCCGGGCGGGAGCCGGACAGGCGCTTGTGCAGATGCACCATGAAGGCCATGCCGAACAGCGGCGTCGCCAGATTGACGATCGGGATCGACACGAAGGCGGCGATGATCAGGCCGCCGATGAACACCGTGGTGGCGTTGTCGCGCCGCATCGCCTTGGCTTCGGTGGCCGGCCGAAAGCGCATCGCCGCCAGTTCGAAATACTCACGGCCGAGCAGCCAGGCGGTGGCGACGAAGAACACGATCACGCCGACGCCGCCGACCAGCAGAAACGGCAGCGCGATCAGATACACCAGAATGGTCAGCAGCGCGGTCTTGATGGTCTCGATCGTCGCGATGCCGACCGGCAGCGCCACGCCGGGCTGCTCGTTCGGATAGTATTCGCGCTCGACATGCTCGGCGGCCTCGTCGACGAAGATGCCGGCCACCAGCGAGGTCACCGCCGGCATCAGGAACACCGCGCCGACCACGATGCCGAGCCCGGCCGCGATCGAGATCACCCAGGACAGGATATGCAGCGGCGTCTGAAAGCCGCCCAGCGCGGTCTCGGCCCACAGCTCGCTGGCGGACGCGCCCCAGCTCAGCAGCCGCTGCAGCCCGATCGCCGCCACCGCGATCAGCGCCAGCGCGAAGCCGATCGAACGCCACAGAATCGAGCGCATCGGCGGCGACAGAATCTGAGTCAGCGCCTTGATGGCGGCGTCGAGCATGGGCGGCCTTCCTCGTCCGAAACAGAGCCTCGAACAGGTAGAGCCGGCGGCGGGGTTCGGCAAGGGCGGATGGGGTCGTGGGCGCGATGGCAGGTCGCGTTCCGCTGGAGCTCACAGCGGCCGCCACACACTCCGCCTCATCCTGAGGAGCCGCGCGCAGCGCGGCGTCTCGAAGGATGGGCCGCGCACGCTCTCGGTGCGCGCGTTGCCCTGCAGCTCATCCTTCGAGACGCCCGGCGTCGCCGGGCTCCTCAGGATGAGGGCTGGTTGGTTTGGCCGGGTCCCGCTCCATGGAGCGCAGACGCAGGAGCCAGGAAACAAGACCGGGAGCTTGACCTTTACGCCCGCAGCCGCCGCTTTGCCGGGTAGTTCATCACCCGCGGCACCTGTCCGGCACGCAACGCCTGCTGCATGCTCTGCCAATACTCGGCCTGCAGCAGTTCCGGATGCGCGTCGCGGAAGACGCGGCGCAGGGCGGGATCGTCGATGCGCAGGCCTTCGAGCATGTCGGAAGGGCGGAACAGCACGCCGTCCTCGAACGTGCCGCGCGGCGCGTCGGCGGTGCGCACCTTGACGTCGGTGAGCGGCTCGACCGCGTCGTAGTCGAACAGATACACCTTGCGGATGCGGCTGACGCCGTAATTGCGGCCGTCGAGGTCCTTGTTGAAGATGTCGGCGGCGGCGTTGTTCTTGATGCAGTCGCCGAGATTGATCACCGCGGCGCGGGCGTCGACCTGCTTGGCGGTCGACAGATACAGCGGCAGCGGCGTCAGCTTGATCTGCACGATCAGATGCCGGAACACCAGCGCGCCGCGCTCCATCGTCACCGTGCCGATGCCGGCCTCGAGCAGCTCGTCGAGCAGATCGGGCGCGAACATCGTGCGGTCGAGCTTGACGTTGGAATAGATGATGTTGTCGAGCATCGAGCCGGCGCGGTCGATCTCGTGCACCAGATTGTATTTGCGCAGCACCGCGTCGAGGCCGTCGAAGTAATCGAATTTGTAGTCGTCGGTCGGATGGTCGCGGATGATCTTCAGCACATAGGCCGAGGACGGCATGGTGAAGGCGATCGCCACGGTGCCCTTGAAGCCCGGCGCCGTGGCGAGCCGTTCCTTGCTGCGCTGATGCTCGGCCAGGATCTCGGTCATCACCGCGACCTTGCCGAGGTGATGGAAGCCGATGCAGGAATATTGCGTGCCGAGCGGCCGCTTCGGCATCAGCTCGTAGAGCAGGCGCGCGAGCTCGTGATAATGCGGGTTGGTGGCGTGATAATTGGCGAGCGTCGACGAGAACGCGAATTGCAGCTCGTCCGAGTCGGTCAGCACGGCGTCGACCACCAGGCCGTCGTCCTCGTTGAGCAGCGCGATCAGCAGCGGAATGCTGCGGATCGGCATATCGCCACGATCACGCAGCTTGACGCGGCCGATCAGGCAGGCGCCGCGATTGCGGAAGAAGCCGGACTGCGCGATTTCGATCCGCGCCGGTTCGCCGTCGCGCGGGCCGAGCGGCTCCAGCGCCGCCTCGATCGCGGTGGCGGCGAGCGCGGCGTCGCCGTCGAGATCCTTCCACGGCGCGTTGAGGCCGGCACTCGCGAGAATGTCGCGGATCACCGCCGGGCGGATCGGCAGCGTCGTCACGGTGGCGTCGAGGATCGGCGCGGATGAGGCCGGCGGCCGCGCCGCCGGGCCGGAATCGTAGGACACCGGGCGCCATTCGTCGTCCACCAGCTTGCGGCGCAGCGAGTGCCAGAACGCGAACGCGAAATCGGCCTCGTAGCGGCCGGCGATCGCGGCCAGCAGCTCGGCCTCGGCGCGCTGCCAGAGCTGCTCGTGCTTGACCAGCTCCGGCAGGCCGGCCTTCAGCGGCGGTACCAGCTGATCGATGCAGGTGGTGTAGAGCCCGATCCGCGCCTTCGACAGCCGCACCGTCAGCGGCCAGTCGCGCGCCTCGAACGCCGCCTTGGCGAGCGCCGGAATCCGCCGCGACACCGCGTAGTACTGATCGAACGCCGCCAGCACCACCCGCGCCAGAATGCGCGCCTGATCGTCCGGATCGTCGCTGCGCACCAGCGCGTCGAGCAGGTCCGGATCCGGCTCGGCGATGCGGATGGCGGAGTCGAGGTCGGGCGCGAGTGGCAGGGTGGTCATAGGCGTTGTCCGGGCCCGCGCGATCGAGCGTGTGGCGGGCGTCGTGGATGATCTGCCCAGCATGCGGCGAACCGCTCCGGCGCAATGTGATCTGCCGCAAACATCGGCCTTGCCATGCGCGTCAATTCGGCGCGGCTGGGGCGGCGCGCGGCTGTGGCTGTGCGGATTTGGTCAGTCGCGCTACCGCGGCGCAGCAGAACCGTCACCGCGTTTTGCTACCATGCCACCTCCCGCGCCGATCGCGGGCGCGCGGCGTCGTGCGATAATGCGCCGATTAGCAGCTTGATAGTTTCAGATCATTTTCAGGGAGGCCGAGATGGCCAAGGTCGTTGCGACGAAGGGCAGTCTCACGCTGGTTGCGTATCGCGGCGATGCCAAGACGCTGCTGGCCTTCAACCTCGCCAGCAAGGCGGACGCCAAGAACCTCGCCGGCTTCACCATCCAGGCCCAGCCGCAGGGGCGCGATGCGTACTACATCTACAACGAGCTGCAGTTCAAGACGCCGGCCGACCACGCGCAGGATCCGAAGGAGCCGGCGCGCTCCAGCATCAACGCGCCGATCCACAAATTCCGCTGGTTGCATGTGCCGGGCGTCAATCACCAGGGGCTGACGCCGTTTCTCGGCCCCTACACCTACACGGTGACGCCGCGCTATTTCGACAACGGCGCGCTGCTGCCGCTCGATCCGTCGCTCAGCGCCGCGGTGAAGGTCGAGGTCAATCACTTCGCCAAGGCCGGGCTCGAACTCGGCTTCACCCGCGGCTACACCCAGTCGCAGGCCTTCGTGAATCACTTCGGCCTCAAGGCCAAGATCCAGCCGTCCGACCACGAATTGCTGTTCGACACGTCGGAAGTCTCCGGCACCAATGCGCGCGGCGAGACCTTCACCTACGCGGACGAATATCAATGGCTCGGCTTCACCGCGCGCGAGAAGATGTTCGCGATTCTCGACGAGGTGCTGGCCGACAAGGCGCTGACGCTGGACGTGTTCGCCTACGACCTCAACGAGCCCGACCTGATCCAGCGTCTCTTGAAGCTCGCCAGGCAGGGCCGCATCCGCATCATCCTGGACAACGCGGACCTGCATCACGACAAAGACAAGCCCAAGCCGGAGGACGAATTCACCGAGCTGTTCGAGAAGGCCGCGGGCCGACGCGAGCTGATCAAGCGCGGCCATTTCGGCCGCTACGCACACGACAAGGTGTTCATCGTCTCCCGCGTCGGCGCCCGCAAGACCAGCCCCGTCAAGGTGATGACCGGCTCGACCAATTTTTCGGTGACCGGCCTCTACGTCAATTCCAACCACATCGTGATCTATAATGACGCACAGGTCGCCGGCCTCTATGCGGGCGTGTTCGCCGAGGCGTGGGACACCGACGTCAAGAAAGCGGCGTTCATCAAGTCCGACTGGTCGCAGCAGACCTTCTCGACGACGTCGAAGACGACGCCCGCCACCAACTTCACCTTCGCGCCGCACGACGAAGACGGCGCCGCCCGCGCGCTCGATCCGATCGTCGATCGCATCGCCAAGGAAGCCAAGGTGCGCAAGGGCAAGGGCAGCGTGCTGTTCGCCGTGATGGAGATGGCCAATGGCAACAGCCCGGTCTACGAGGCGCTGAAGACGCTGCACAAGAACACCAACATTTTCAGCTTCGGCATCTCGGACAATCCGGACGGCATCTATCTGTATCCGCTCGGCAAGACCAGTGGCGTGCTGGTGACCGGCAAGCCGGCCAATACTCAGCTGCCGCCGCCGTTCAACCAGGTGCCGAACATCGGCGGCGTCAAACACCAGATTCACCACAAATTCGTGGTCTGCGGCTTCAACGGCGACGATCCCGTGGTGTTCTGCGGCTCGTCCAACCTCGCCACCGGCGGCGAGATGAAAAACGGCGACAATTTGCTGGCGATCCGCGACGGCGACGTCGCCACCGTGTTCGCCATCGAAGCGCTGGCGCTGGTCGACCACTTCAACTTCCTCGACAGCGTCGCCCGCAACGACAAGAGCAAGCCGAAGTCAAAGACCAGGAAGACGCCGCCCAAAGCCTCCAAAGCCCAAGCCGCCGTCGACGCCGGCTGGTTCCTCGGCACCACGGACGCATGGGTCGCGAAGTACTTCGACCCGAAGGATCTGCATGCGGTGGATCGGATGTTGTTTGGGTGAGGGAGTCCCGTAGCCCGGATGAGCGAAGCGACATCCGGGGAGCGCAGCGCATCGTCAAAGACCCGGATGCCGCTACGCTCATCCGGGCTACGAGTGCCTCCACGCCTCCCAATAGGTGACCTGCTCGATCCAATCATCAAGCGCATCATCCTCGGGATGAAGCGCCATCATTGCCGCTTCGCGACGGAGATCGGCCAGAACGTCGGGGTTACGCAAGTCAGGGACACTGCGCACTAACAGTCGCAAGCCCTGCGCCCGCAGCCGCTCTTTGAGGGTCGCCGCAGGGTCGGCCGCCGTTTGGGAGCCGAGCTCATCGGGATCAATTGGCATCACGGCAACGTAACCGATTGGACGTCGTTCTCAACTGCCGGTTGTCATTTCCAGTCGATTGCGTGTTATTGTGAGGCTACCGAAGCGGAGGCGGGCGTGCCGACGATCGCGTACTTTCTCGGAATTGCCATCGCGATGTATTATCGCGATCATAACCCACCTCATGTCCACGTGATTTATCAAGGTTATGAGGCGTTGGTGGTGATCGAGGACGCCAGTCTGTTGCGGGGCAAACTGCCACCGACCGCGATGCTGATCGTGCGACGATGGGTAACGTTGCGGCGGGCGGCACTGCTGGCGAATTGGGAGCGGGCGCGACGGCACGAAATGCTCGAGCGAATTGCGGGTCCGGACGATGATGCTGATTAAGGTGCGACGCGCGACAGCGCTTGATGGTCACCGGCTGAAACTCGAGTTCTCCGATGACACCGTCGGAGAGCACGATCTCGGCTATATTCTCAGCGAGCACGGCCCGATGCTGGAGCCGCTCAAGGACCCCACCTACTTCAAACGCGTTTTTGTCGAGAACGGCGTGCCGACCTGGCCGAACGGCTATGACTGGGACCCGATTGCCCTGCACGATGAAATGAAAGCCGCCGGCGAGTTGCGACCGGTCGGGGATGCGGCGGAGTAGCAGGCGGATCGCTACTCCGCAGCGTTGCCCGCCTTACCGGGCAAGCGCGCATTTTGCCAATCGCCCGGCGCAAGCGTTTTGGTTGCGGTCAGGATCTCGATCCCAAGCACGCGCCCCTCACTATCCACATCGTAGATGAACGGGCCAGCTTCCTCGGTACCTTCGATCTTGCCCTTTGCCACGGAAATATAAACCGCGTCGGCTTCTGGATCGTAAGTGATATCGGTCATGGCTTTCGCCTCGCGTTCCGATCGAACAATACGCTTACAGTTGGGGTACTCGAATTTGTCCCGGCACAGGAAAATCTCAAGATGCACCCGCCAGATGCGTGGCGCAACGAATACCCCAGGATTTTGCTACGCTTCTCACTGAATGGTGTAGCTCGACGTACTAATGTAAGGGTGTGTAGGACGAGCGGCACGCATTACGATCGGCGCGCGTGCGGGAGATCATGCTCATTTCAATTGTTAGAGAGTTGGAAGCAAGGAAGTCCGGACAATGGTCGAACAAAATGAACAGGAGAAGTATCTTGCTGAATTCCCAAAAGGGAGGGTGCGAGAAGAGGCTTTGAAGCAAGCGCTGGATATTCGAAAGTTCGAGATTGAGCTGTATTGGAAAAGAGCAACCTACTTCTGGGCATTTATTGCTGCGTCTTTCGCAGGCTATTTTGTGCTGCAGAAAGATGCTGCAGACTTGGCCAATACTTACATCGTTAGTTGTTTGGGATTTCTATTTTCGTTGGCTTGGTATCTTGTAAATCGGGGTAGTGGAACTTGGCAGCGGAATTGGGAGGGCCATGTTGATTTGTTGGAAGATGAGATCATGGGACCGCTGTACAAGACTCTAATAAATCGGCGGACATACAAGTGGTGCAACTTGGCGGAGCCTTATCCCTACTCGCCCTCCAGAATAAACAATATTCTGGCGCTGGGGGTGACGATCGCGTGGCTGATCTTGATAATGCGCACTTTAGTCAAACAAGACCTTCTGAATCCGCCGTACTCGGGAACATTCATTGCAATGTCCCTGCTCACAGCGGTCGGCACAGTCGCGCTATGTTGGAAAGGTAACTCTCGGAGAAGAGACGATCAAATCTCGATATCGCGACGGTACCGGGAGTTTAAGTAATTGCCTCACCCATCCACCTTCAACGCCGCAATGAACGCCTCCTGCGGAATGTCCACCTTGCCGAACTGCCGCATCTTTTTCTTGCCCTCCTTCTGCTTTTCCAGAAGTTTGCGCTTTCGGGTGATGTCGCCGCCGTAGCATTTGGCGGTGACGTCTTTGCGCAGGGCGCGGACGGTTTCGCGGGCGATGACCTTGCCGCCGATCGCCGCCTGGATCGGGATCTGGAACATGTGCGGCGGGATCAGTTCTTTCATCTTCTCGACCATGGCGCGGCCGCGGCCTTCGGCGCGGGTCCGGTGCACCAGCATCGAGAGGGCATCCACCGGCTCGGCGTTGACCAGGATCTGCATCTTGACGAGATCCGCCGGCTTGTAGTCGGTGAGGTGATAGTCGAACGAGGCGTAGCCCTTGGACACGCTCTTCAGCCGGTCGTAGAAGTCGAACACCACTTCGTTGAGCGGCAGTTCGTACTTCACCATGGCGCGGGCGCCGACGTAAGTCAGCTCCTTCTGATTGCCGCGGCGGTCCTGGCACAGCTTCAGCACGCTGCCCAGATACTCGTCCGGCGTCAGGATGGTGGCTTCGATCCACGGCTCCTGGATCTCGGCGATCTTGACCACGTCCGGCATGTCGACCGGATTGTGGATCTCCATCTCGGTGCCGTCGGTGAGCTTCATGTGATAGATCACGCTCGGCGCGGTCGCGATCAGGTTGAGATCGAACTCTCTGGACAGCCGCTCCTGGATGATCTCCAGATGCAACAGGCCGAGGAAGCCGCAGCGGAAGCCGAAGCCGAGCGCTGCGCTGGTCTCCATCTCGAACGAGAAGCTGGCGTCGTTGAGACGTAGTTTGCCCATCGCGGCACGCAGCGTTTCGAAATCGTCGGCGTCGACCGGGAACAGGCCGCAGAACACCACTGGGATCGCCGGCTTGAAGCCCGGCAGCATCTCGGTGATCGGCTTCTTGTCGTCCGTGATGGTGTCGCCGACGCGGGTGTCGGCGACTTCCTTGATGGCGGCGGTGATGAAGCCGACTTCGCCCGGGCCGAGCTCGTCGACATTGACCATCTTGGGGGTGAAGAAGCCGACGCGCTCGACATCGTAGGCGGCGCCGGTGCCCATCATGCGGATGCGCTGGCCCTTCTTCAGCACGCCGTCGACGACGCGCACCAGCACGACGACGCCGAGATAGACGTCGTACCAGCTATCGACCAGCAGCGCCTTGAGCGTCGCATCGCGGTCGCCCTTCGGCGGCGGCAGGCGGGTGACGATCGCCTCCAGCACGTCGGGCACGCCGACGCCGGTCTTGGCGGAGATCATCACCGCGTCGGAGGCGTCGAGGCCAATGACGTCCTCGATCTGCTGCTTGACCTTGTCGGGCTCGGCGGCCGGCAGGTCGACCTTGTTGAGCACCGGGACGATTTCGTGATTGGCGTCGAGCGCGTGATAGACGTTGGCGAGGGTCTGCGCCTCGACGCCCTGCGAGGCGTCGACCACCAGCAGCGAGCCCTCGCAGGCCGCCAGCGACCGCGACACCTCGTAAGCGAAGTCGACGTGGCCGGGCGTGTCCATCAGGTTGAAGATGTAGTCCTTGCCGTCCTTGGCGCGGTAATGCAGCCGCACGGTCTGCGCCTTGATGGTGATGCCGCGCTCGCGCTCGATGTCCATCGAATCGAGCACCTGCTCCTTGCCGGCCATTTCACGGTCGGACATGCCGCCGGTGATCTGGATCAGGCGGTCGGCGAGCGTCGACTTTCCATGGTCGATATGGGCGACGATGGAGAAGTTGCGGATGTTGTCGATCGGGACGGTGGTCATGGCCGCGAGATAGCACCCGGACTCCGGCCCGGCAAGGCGAACGGACGGCGCAACCGCCCGAAAAACCGCCGCTTTTGGCGTGCTTGACGGGGCCGGCGGAAGCGGATCATGTCCGCCGCCGATGCCTCCAGCCCAGGGTCCGGATGACCTCGCTCGCCACCTCCCGCACCCGCCTGCCCTTGATCGATCGCTGGATCGCCGCGCTGCTCGATCCGCAGCGGCAGGAGCGCACCGTGGTGCTGTCGCTGGCGGTCTATGCGGCGATCTGGACGGCCTACCGGACGATCGCCACCTGGCCGCGCGACGTCCACGCCGACGTCTCGGAGTTGTATGCCTGGTCGCGGCATCTGGCGTTCGGCTATGACAAGCATCCGCCGTTCTCGGCGCTGGTCACCCGCGCCTGGTTCAGCGTGGTGCCGGTGTCGGACGTCACGTTCCATCTGCTGGCGACGGTGAATATCGCGCTGACGCTCTACATCGCCTGGCGGACGATGCGGCGCTATCTCGCGCCCGAGAAGGCGCTGTTCGGGCTGGCGCTGCTGACCTTCATCCCGTTCTTCAATTTCATCGCGCTGAAATACAACGCCAATGCGGTGCTGCTGCCGCTCTGGGCGTTGACGATCTATTGCTTTCTACGGGCGTTCGAGGCGCGGGGCTGGCTGTGGCCGGCGCTGGCGGGGCTGTTCGCCGGCGCCGCGATGCTGGGCAAATACTGGTCGATCGTGCTGGTCGGCGCGCTCGGGCTCGGCGCGCTGCTGGATGCGCGACGGGGGCGGTTCTTTGCCTCGCCGGCGCCGTGGCTGATGATCGTGGTCGGCGGCCTGGTGCTGGCGCCGCATCTGGCGTGGCTGGTCGAGCACCGGTTTCCGTCGTTCGCCTATGCGGCCGCGCATGAATCCGACGGCTTGCTGCATAACGCGCGCGACACGCTGAGCTATCTGGCCGGCTGTGTCGGCTACGCGGCGCTGGCGCTGATCGTCTGGGCGGTGCTGCTGCGGCCGTCGCGGGCGGCGCTGGCCGAGAGCGCCTGGCCGGCCGATCCGCAGCGCCGGCTGATCTTCACGGTGCAGCTGTTGATGCTGGTGGCGCCGGCGCCGGTGGCGCTGCTGACCGGCGTGCGCATCGTGCCGCTGTGGGCGATGCCGGCCTATACGTTGCTGCCGATCGTGCTGCTGTCGTCACCCCTGATCGAGGTCAGCCGCGCGGCGCTTCGCAAGGTGCTGATCGGCGCCGCCGCGTTGGCGCTGGCGATCCTGGCGGCGGCGCCGGGCGTCGCGGTGGTGATCCACACCACCAACGCTCCAGAACCGTACGAATACGCCTCGCTGCTCGCCGACGATATCGCCAAGGAGTGGCAGCGCCATAGCAGCCAGCGGATCGGCCTGGTGGCGGGCGAAACCGTGCTGGCCGAGACCACGGCCTACTACCTGCGCACCGATACGCGGGCGTTCGAGACCTCGGACATCGCGGCGCTGAAAGCGGAGATCACGGCGCGCGGCGGCGCGCTGGTGTGTTCCGCGGCGGATCAGCCGTGCCTGGCAAAGGCCGAGCAGATCGTGGCGGGGCAGAAGCAGATCCTGCGCAGCAAGGTCTGGCTCAGCCGCCCGCTGTTCGGCCTCGCCGGCGGCACCGTGCAGGACGTGTTCTTCCTGGTGCTGCCGGAAGGCCCGGCGAAGTAAGCGACGACCTCACCGGCGAGCCTCAAACACGACCTCATGGTGAGGAGGCGCGAAGCGCCGTCTCGAACCACGGGCTGCTCATCCCGCGTGGCCCCATCCTTCGAGACACCCGGCTTCGCCGGGTTCCTCAGGATGAGGACTCAGTGCAATGTGTACAGGGAATCATGCCTCGATCCACCGATGAGGGGCTCTGAGGCTTACTCTTCTTCGCCGAATTTGCCGGCCATCAGTTCGGCCAGCGCGTCGACGGCTTCCTTCGCCTGCGGGCCGGTCGCCGCGACGATGACGCTGGTGCCGATGCCGGCCGCCAGCATCATCAGGCCCATGATCGAGGTTCCGCCGACGGTCTCGCCGTTGCGGGTCACCGTGATGTCGGCGTCGAACTTCTCGGCCATCTGCACGAATTTGGCCGAGGCCCGGGCGTGCAGGCCGCGCTTGTTGGTGACGGGGATTTCGCGGGAGATTTTTCCGGCGGGCGTGCCCGCCTGTGCGTCCGGCGCGGTCTGGGGCACGTCTGCGGTCATTTGCCGGCCAACACCCGGCTGGCGATGGTGACGTATTTGCGGCCGGCCTCCTGGGCCAGCGCGATCGCATCGGGCAGGGTGCGTTCCTCGCGGACCTTGGCGAGCTTCACCAGCATGGGAAGATTGATCCCCGCCAGCACCTCGACCTTCGGCCGGCTCATGCAGGAGATCGCCAGGTTCGAGGGCGTGCCGCCGAACATGTCGGTCAGAATTGCCACACCGTCGCCGCTGTCGACGCGATTCACCGCCTCGATGATGTCGCTGCGACACAAGTCGGCGTCATCCTCGGCGCCGATCGTGACGGCTTCGATTTGTTTCTGCGGCCCCATCACGTGTTCCAGCGCTGCCTTGAACTCGTCGGCAAGGCGCCCGTGGGTCACAAGTACCAGACCAATCATCGGAAACTCCTCGCGGGCGCTTCTTGGGTGCACCGCGCGAACGGGTCACTTTGACCATCCAGAGCCCCTACGCAAGGGGGTCTTCGCGATTCTCCCTGCCAGAAAGGGACAAACCGGGAACCAGGGCGGGTCTAATCAGTGACGATAGTGTGGCTCATATGGTTACCAAAATCCTTCCAACAATCGTCCTACTGTGTCGCAGGCGCCAGCGCGTCGGTCGTCGTCAGCGCCGCCACGACCAGGGGTAGCGGATCGTAGCCCGCACCCACCGGAACCCGCGGCAATTGGACGCCCTGCAGTCCGACCGCCAGCGCGGCCGCGGCCGGCAGGCGGTCCGCATCGTCCGCCGCGAGGTCGACGACCAGGCCGACCACCGCTTCGGCCGCGACCGGACAGCGCCGGATGCCGAGGCCGCGGATTTCGATCAGCCCGGCGAGCTCCGGCACCGGACGCACCCACAGCTCGCCGCCCTGCCGCTGCAGCAAGACACGGTCGTCGCCGATCAGTTCCGCCGGCGGGATCTGGCCGCAGCCCCCTGCGACGATCAGCGCAAAGGCGAGGCGGGATTTGCCGGAGCCGCTGGGCCCGCGGATCAGCACCGCGCGGCCGCCGACCCTGACGGCAGTGGCGTGGACGCTCGGCGCCGCGCTCATGTTGCCGCGCTCATGTCGACGGCAGCCGGACCACGAAGCGCGCACCCGCGACGGTCGGCTCGCCGTCCGGCCCGCGCGGGCCGGGGCGGTTTTCGGCGCGGATCTTGCCGCCATGGGCCTCGACGATCTGCTTGGAGATCGATAGGCCGAGGCCGGAATTCTGGCCAAACCCCTGATGCGGCCGGTCGGTGTAAAAGCGCTCGAAGATCTTGTCGAAGGCGTCGTCGCGGATGCCCGGGCCTTCGTCGTCGACCACGATCTCGATCTCGGTCTTGCGGCGGCGGCAGACGATCTGCACCTTGCCGCCCTCGCAGGAGAACGATTGCGCGTTCGACAGCAGGTTGGAGATCACCTGGCCGAGCCGGGAATCATGACCCGGCACCGAGAAGGTGTCGGTCGGCGGGCCCTCGAACCGGACCTCGACGGCCGCATGGGTGCCGAGCCGGGTCTCGTTGGCGACCAGCGTCAGCGTCGTCAGCAGCCGGCGCAGATCGACCGGGGCGGCGTCCTGGCGCTGCAGTTCGGCGTCGAGCCGGCTGGCGTCGGAAATGTCGGAGATCAGCCGGTCGAGCCGTTTGACGTCGTGCTCGATCACCGCCAGCAGCCGGGCGCGGCTCTTTTCGTTCTTGGCCAGCGGCAGCGTCTCGACCGCGGAGCGCAGCGAGGTCAGCGGGTTCTTCAGCTCGTGCGAGACGTCGGCGGCGAACGCCTCGATCGCCTCGATGCGGTTGTAGAGCGAATCGGTCATGTCGCGCAGCGCGCCGGACAGATGGCCGATCTCGTCGCGCCGCGTGGTGAAGTCGGGGATCTCGACGCGGGCGCGGATGCGGCGGCGGACCCGCTCGGCGGCGTCGGCGAGTCGCCGCACCGGGCCGGCGATGGTCGAGGCCAGCAGCACCGACAGCACGAACATCACCACGGCGGCGAGGCCGAAGACTTTGAGGATGGCGAGCCGCTCGGCGGTGACCATCTGGTCGATGTCGTCGCCCTGGGTGGACAGCATCAGCGCGCCGTGGATGGCGCGGAAGCGCTGCACCGGCACCGCGACCGAGACGATCACCTCGCCGCGGTCGTTGATGCGGACCATCGAGTTCTTCTGGCCTTTCAGCGAGTCGGCGACTTCCTGATAGCCGTTGCCGTTCTCCGGCCCGAGCTCGCGATACAGCGGCAGGTCGCCGCGATTGAGCCAGGTGCGGATCGCGATCATCGCCCGCTCGACGATGCCGGGCTTCTCGGTCGCGGGCGGCGGCAGCTCGAACCGCATCACGTCGCCGCGGCCATACAGGCTGCGGCTGTCGAGGATCAGCACGCCATCGCGGTCGTAGATGCGGGCGCGCGTCTTGGTCGGCGAGATCAGCCGCCGCAGCACCGGCGCAACGCGCTCCGGATTGATCGGAAAATCCAGCACCGCGTATTCGTCCGGCGGCCCGTAGGTCTCGCCGGGCTTGAGGTCGAGCAGGCGGTCCGGATCGATCGTGATGGTGTTGGTTTCGACCGTCGCCGAGGCGGCGATCGCGCCGGCGATGATTTCGGCCTGCACCAGCAGGCTCTGGGCGCGGGCGTCGATCAGGCCGGCGCGGAATTGCGAGAGGTAGAGGATGCTGGTGGAGAGCGCGAGCAGGCCGGCGAGATTGAGCGACAGGATACGCCGCGTCAGGCTGGAGAAGCTCAGCGTGAAGAAGAACTGCCCGGCGCGGCGCAGCCAGGCGAGCGGCCGCGGCCATTGCGGCGCCGTCGCCTCGACATCGTCGGGCGCGGCAGCCTCGTCCCCGGCGCGGGGGTCTTGATCAGGCGCGGTGCGATCCAGCAATGGCCAAGCCTGCCCGGATGTTGGCGATCAGCGATTGTCGTTGCCGCATGATCCTGTCCGAAAAGCGGTCTCCACGTTTCGGCATCATGCGCCAGCATATCGCAGCGGCACGGCGGCGTCAGGCTCGATGCCCCGATCGCCGCCGCGGCGCGATCAGGTTTCCTTGAAGCGGTAGCCGACGCCGTACAGCGTCTCGATCATTTCGAAGTCGTCGTCGACCATCTTGAACTTCTTGCGCAGCCGCTTGATGTGGCTGTCGATGGTGCGGTCGTCGACATAGACCTGATCGTCATAGGCGGCGTCCATCAGCGCATTGCGGCTCTTCACCACGCCGGGCCGGGTCGCGAGCGCCTGCAGGATCAGGAATTCGGTGACTGTCAGCGTCACCGGCTCGTTCTTCCAGGTGCAGGTATGGCGCTCCGGGTCCATGCGCAGCAGGCCGCGGTCGAGCGCCTTGGCGTCGTTCTCCTTTGGCACCGCGGCGGGGTCCTTCGGCGCCGAGCGCCGCAGCACCGCCTTGACGCGCTCGACCAAGAGGCGCTGCGAGAACGGTTTGCGGATGAAATCGTCGGCGCCCATCTTGAGGCCGAACAGCTCGTCGATCTCCTCGTCCTTGGAGGTGAGGAAGATCACTGGCAGGTCGGACTTCTGCCGCAGCCGCCGGAGCGTCTCCATGCCGTCCATCCGCGGCATCTTGATATCCAGGATGGCCAGATCAGGCGGTGAGGTGCGGAAGCCATCGAGGGCCGACGCGCCATCCGTATAGGTCATGATCCGGTAGCCCTCGGCTTCCAGAGCGATCGAAACGGATGTGAGAATGTTGCGGTCGTCGTCGACCAAAGCGATTGTCGGCATGAAGCTCTTTCCGAAAGGCGTGGCTAGACCGCGAAGCGATTCGGCGATCTCGGGTTGGCGGTTGCCCAAAAAGCACAGTCAACGAGCAATGCAAGCTGGGCTGAAATGTGGCCGGTTCCCAAAACCCGCGAGCGGGAGGCGTGCGGGCATTGATATAGGCCGGTTTTCTGGGCATCAACACCCCTCCGGTCACGATTGGCGGAATAAACCCGATGCAGCCGACTGACGATTTTGATCCCGCCCGGGTCGCCAAATCGCTGCTGCGGCGCCGGCGCGAGGGCGCGCTGGCGACGCTGATGCGGGACGGCGGCGCCCCGTATTGCTCACTGGTGAACCTGGCGAGCGCGCCGGACGGCTCGCCGGTGCTGCTGATTTCCCGTCTGGCGGTCCACACCCGCAACCTGCTGGCCGATCCCCGGGTGTCGCTGATGCTGGACGAGCGCGCCGCGGGCGACCCGCTGCAGGGCGCCCGCATCATGCTGATGGGCGAAGCCGTCGCGGCCGATCCGGCGGAGCTGCCGACGCTGCGCAGGCGGTATCTGGCGGCCCATCCGGGCGCCGAGGCCTATATCGACTTCAAGGATTTTTCCTTGTTCCGGATTATTACCAGCGGCGCGCATCTGGTCGCCGGCTTCGGCCGCATCGTCGATCTGGCGGCGTCGGACTACCTCACCGATCTCGGCGGCGCCGACGATCTGCTCGATGCCGAAGCATCGGCGGTCGAGCACCTGAATGCAGATCATTTGATCGCGCTGAATTTGTATGCGACCCGGCTGCTCGGCGCCGCCGCGGCAGATTGGCGCTGCACAGGGCTCGATCCCGAAGGGCTCGATCTGCAGGCAGATGCTCAGATGTTGCGACTCGATTTCCCGCAACGGGTCACCTCGGCCGCGCAGCTTCGCGACATGCTCAAACGCATGGCAGACATGGCGCGCGCCGCGCCGTGACTTGAGCCACCTCAATGTCCTCCGGCGGTAAACGAAATACTGCCGCCCGGCTTGGCAACGCCATCGTTCGCCACTATTGAGTCGCGCCACTGGACACAGCCGGTATATATTGGCGTCACCGCGGGCTGAAGCGCATTGGCGGCAATCGCGCGACCGGGACAACGCGGACTTCGAGGAGGATCTATTCGTGCAAGAGACGGGCGTGCATAACGGTGCTCATGGCGCCGATAAATTCGGGCTTAAAAATCTCAAAGGCGTGTACTGGAATTTCGGCGCGCCGCAGCTCTACGAGCATGCGCTGAGGAACGGCGAGGCCGTGCTGTCCGCCGATGGCGCGCTGTGCGCCGACACCGGCGTGTTCACCGGCCGCAGCCCGAAGGACAAGTTCACCGTCCGCGACGCCACCACCGAAAACACCATGTGGTGGGGTGGTAATCAGTCGATCACCGCCGATCAGTTCGAGACGTTGTATCAGGATTTCCTGAAGCACGCCGAGGGCATGCAGCTGTTCGCGCAGGATCTCTACGGCGGCGCCGATCCGTCGTTCCAGATCAAGACCCGCGTCTTCACCGAACTCGCCTGGCACTCGCTGTTCATCCGCACGCTGCTGCGCCGTCCCGAGCGCGCTGACCTCGCCTCCTTCGTTCCCGAACTCACCATCATCGACCTGCCGAGCTTCCGCGCCGACCCGGCGCGCCACGGCTGCCGCTCCGAAAACGTCGTCGCGATCGACTTCGCCCGCAAGATCGTGCTGATCGGTGGTACGCAGTACGCTGGCGAGATGAAGAAGAGCGTGTTCACCACGCTGAACTACTACCTGCCCGAGAAGGGCGTGATGCCGATGCACTGCTCGGCGAATGTCGGCCCGAACGGCGACACCGCGATCTTCTTCGGCCTGTCCGGCACCGGCAAGACCACGCTGTCGGCCGATCCGAACCGCACGCTGATCGGCGACGACGAGCACGGCTGGGGCAAGGACGGCGTCTTCAACTTCGAAGGCGGCTGCTACGCCAAGTGCATCAAGCTGTCGCCGGAAGCCGAGCCGGAGATCTTCGCGGCCTCCAACATGTTCGGCGCCGTGCTCGAGAACGTCGTGCTCGACGAAGTCACCCGCAAGCCGGACTTCGACGACGGCTCCAAGACCGAGAACACCCGCTCGGCCTATCCGCTCGAGTCGATCCCGAACGCCTCGCGCACCGGCCGCGCCGGCCAGCCGAAGAACGTGGTGATGCTCGCCGCCGACGCGTTCGGCGTGATGCCGCCGATCGCCAAGCTGACCCCGGCGCAGGCGATGTATCACTTCCTGTCGGGCTACACCGCCAAGGTGGCCGGCACCGAGCGCGGCGTCACCGAGCCGACTCCGGAATTCTCGACCTGCTTCGGCTCGCCGTTCCTGCCGCGCGATCCGTCGGTGTACGGCAACATGCTGCGCGAGCTGATCGCCAAGCACAATGTCGACTGCTGGCTGGTCAACACCGGCTGGACCGGCGGCATCTACGGCACCGGCCACCGCATGCCGATCAAGGTCACCCGCGCGCTGCTCACTGCGGCGCTGGACGGCTCGCTGCGCAATGTCGAATTCCGCACCGATCCGTATTTCGGCTTCGCGGTCCCGACCGCGCTGCCGGGCGTGCCGAGCGAGATCCTCGACCCGGTGAAGACCTGGGCCGACAAGGCGGCGTTCGACACCACCGCCCGCAAGCTGGTCGGCATGTTCCAGAAGAACTTCGCCAAGTTCGAAGCGCAGGTCGACGCCGAAGTCCGCGCCGCCGCGCCGGACGTCAAGCTGGCGGCCGAGTAAGCGCTGCAGCCGAGTGATGGATACCGGAAGGGCGGTCCCGCGGGGCCGCCCTTTTCGGTTGGACTCATCTCACAAGGTCGTCATGCCCGGGCTTGACCCGGGCATCCATCGTCCGCGCAAGCGGGCCAAAGGGGGCTGCGCTTTTCCGAAGTGATGGATTGCCGGGTCAAGCCCGGCAATGACGGCCAACAACCAAACCTTAACGCCATCTTAACTGCCGCGGGTGTCGAGTACGCCCAGCTGTAGCTCGGGAGACTGGAGGCAGGCGATGGCTGATATCATGAGCGTGCTCGCGTCCGGCTACACTTCCGCGGCGCTGCAGACGCCGTCGAACACCAAATACGTCAATGTCGATCCCACGCTCTATCAGGGCACCTGGACCGGCACCTATTCGAACACCAAGAAGTTCTCGATCACCGTCAACGACGTGCAGGGCTTTCGCGCGCAGGTGAAGTACCAGAGCGAAGGCACGGTGAAGTATCAGAGCGTGCTGATCAAGGACGGCTCGTTCCGCGTCGGCGACACCAAGTTCACGCTCGGCAAGGGCGACAACGCCTCGATCCGCAACGTCGTCACCGACCCGGCCACCGGCCAGACCCAGCTCGTCACCGGCAACGCCAAGCGCAGCTGAGGGGCGGCCTATCTTCGAGCCGCTTAATACATCGCGGCGTTGTGGCGTCTTCCAAACGCACTGAATCCTCATCCTGAGCCCGGCGAAGCCGCGCGTCTCGAAGGATGAGACCACGGGTGCTGGTGGCCCATGGTTCGAGACGCATCGCTGCGCGATGCTCCTCACCATGAGGTTGCGCTGGTTTTGAGCGCTTGAAGAACGTCAGATTGATCAGCAGCTCGAACGACAAAACAAAAACCCCGCCGGTGAGGGCGGGGTTCGTGGTCTTTGATCGGCGCGAGGACGTGCCTGGATGTCAGTGCGCGGCTTCGAGCGCGGCCTGTTCTTGCCGGGCGATGGTGCCCTTGACGGCGCTCTGCACCTTCTCGAACGCCCGCACCTCGATCTGGCGGACGCGCTCGCGCGACACGCCGAACTCGGCGGCGAGGTCTTCCAGCGTCATCGGCTCGTCGGCGAGGCGGCGGGCCTCGAAGATCCGCCGTTCGCGCGGGTTGAGCACGCCGATCGCGCCGGTCAGCGCGCGGCGGCGATGATCGAGCTCCTCGTGCTCGGCCATCACGGCTTCCTGGTTGGGCGACTGATCGACCAGCCAGTCCTGCCATTCGCCGGGCTCGCCGTCGTCGCGGATCGGGGCGTTGAGCGACGCGTCGCCGCCGAGGCGGCGGTTCATGTCGATCACGTCCTGCTCGGCGACGCCGAGGCGGGTGGCGATCAGCTTGACCTGGTCGGGGTGCATATCACCCTCGTCCAGCGCCGAGATCTTGCTCTTCGCCTTGCGCAGATTGAAGAACAGCTTCTTCTGGTTCGCGGTGGTGCCCATCTTCACGAGCGACCACGAACGCAGAATGTACTCTTGAATCGACGCCTTGATCCACCACATCGCGTAGGTGGCGAGGCGGAAGCCCTTGTCGGGCTCGAACCGCTTCACCGCCTGCATCAAGCCGACATTGCCTTCCGAGACGACTTCGGAGATCGGCAGGCCGTAGCCGCGGTAGCCCATGGCGATCTTCGCCACGAGCCGAAGGTGGCTGGTCACGAGCTGATGCGCGGCGTCGCGATCATCGTGTTCGCGCCAGCGCTTGGCGAACATATATTCCTGCTCGGGCTCAAGCATCGGGAACTTGCGGATTTCCGCCAGATACCGAGCGAGGCCGGATTCACCGTTGAGAACGGGTAACGTAGCTGCACGGGCCATCAGCGCCCTCCAGTGGTTTCAGGCCCCCGATCCGCGGGCGGCCTGGCAGACGGGTCGCTCTGCTAAAGCCGACCGGCCTGCGATGTTCCGCGTTGAGCCATCCCAACGCACCTGCAATATACACGAGATTAGTCGTGCGAGTTTAGTTACGGTCTTGTCACTTGACTGTGACGTATAAACAACGCGCTGAAATGCTTACCGTTTTCTGACCCGACTGCGTCATTCCGTCGCCGAAAGTGCCGCCTTGAGACGGCTCAGGTCGGGCGGGAGGGCAGATTGCCACTCCATGACCTCGCCGGTGGAAGGGTGCTCCAGGACCAGCAGATAGGCATGCAGCGCCTGCCGCCCAAGCTCGGTCAGGACGCCGCGGGCGGCCAAGCTGAGCTGGCTGGCCTTGGTCTTGAAATGCGGCCCGTAGGTCTCGTCGCCGAGCAGCGGGTGGCCGAGATGCGCCAGGTGGACGCGGATCTGGTGGGTGCGGCCGGTCTCGAGCTGGCAGGCGATCAGCGACACCACCTCGCCGCCGCTGCGGCCCGTGAAGGTCTGCAGCACCTCCCAATGGGTGATCGCCTCGCGGCCGCCGTCGCGCACCGCCATCTTCTCGCGGGAATAAGGATGCCGGTCGATCGGCGCCTCGATGGTGCCCCGGGCACGGTTCGGCACGCCCCAGACGAAGGCGTAATAGCCGCGGCGCAGCTCCCCGGTGCGGCCGTGGTCGGCGAACTGGGCGCTGAGCGACTGATGCGCCTTGTCGTTCTTGGCCACCACCATCAGGCCCGTGGTGTCCTTGTCGAGCCGGTGCACGATGCCGGGCCGGCGGACGCCGCCGATCCCGGACAGCGAGGCGCCGCAATGCGCGATCAGGGCGTTGACCAGGGTTCCGGTCTCGTGGCCGGCCGCCGGGTGCACCACCAGGCCGCGCGGCTTGTCGATCACGATCAGATCGTCGTCCTCGTAGACGATGTGAAGCGCGATCTCCTCGCCCTGCGGCTCCGGCGCCACCGGCGGCGGCACGTCGATTGTGATCGTCTCGCCCGGGCTTGCGTGATAAGCGGGGTCGCGGACGGCGTTGCCGGCGATCGCGACCCGGCCGTCGAGAATCAGGGCTTTCAGCCGCGACCGCGACAGCGCCGGGCAGCGCGTGGCCAGCACCCGGTCGAGCCGCGGCGAGCCTTCGTCACCGGCCACGACCACTTCCAGCAGATGTTCGGACGACCAATTCACGAGCGCGCTTTCTTCAACCGACTGACAAACCAGAGCTTTGCATGACCGACACCGCCCTGCCCGACCCCTCCCCCGAACAGGCCGCGCTGTTTGCGCGGGTGCGGCGGATGATGCTGATCGCGGGCCTGACCACGACATTGGCCGTGGCGGCGGTCCTCATCGCCATCGGCTATAAGCTTTTCCGCGCCGAGGGAAGCGCCCCGGTGGCGGCCGAGACCACGCTGCGGCTGCCCAAGGGCGCCCGCGTCCTCTCCACCGCCATCGCCGGCGACCACATCGTCGTCACTCTCGACATCGCCGGCGCCACCGAAATCCGCACCTTCGACGCCAAAACCATGAAGCCGGCCGGCCGGCTGACGTTCGCGAACGAGCCATAGGGGCTTCCGCCGCCGCTGCGCCGGTCCACAGCCACCGACCTCGTCCTGAGAGCCTGGCCGCAGCGAAATCAGCTGCGTTTTCCGTCATTGCGAGCGAAGCGAAGCAATCCAGAGACGCCGAGCACGG